>JAZQQX010000028.1:0-8651 GCA_045629325.1 Bacteroidaceae bacterium
AACAGCTATTTTCCCTGCTATGGCAGTTGTGTCATCGTCAGCGTTGGCCAATATAGTACCTGCTTTTTTTATTTCCCAATAGCACCATATCCAAAGAGAAACATTAGTATTGATAGCAACCAATAATATGCTACCAGCACCTCCTCCGGCTCGAGAATAGGTTACAATTCCATTCTCAAGTCTTAAGCAACTTTCTAATAACTCCTGTTTCATATTTAAGGTTTCCTGTATATGATTGTCGAAGGCAACACATAATTCTGGCCAAGGTAGAAAACCTGGAAGCCTCTGTCGTCATATAGATGGTAAATGGTTACTGCTCCATCTTTTTCAAAAATAAAAATCAGATCAAGGCTAAGGCTATTTTCTTTGCCCAATTCATAACCATAGTGTTTCTTTATCAAAGTGCAAATAAGTTCCTCATCAAAGCATTCATCAAAATGGAGTTCTATTATGCCAGGAGTTCTACACCCCACTTTATAATCCCTGATAAGTGAATAGTTGCAAATATGATTCCTGTTAAAATTTCTTTGCACAACTTCGTATTCTTCCCAAAACAATAATATAACCTTTAGTCTTGAGAAAGGAATTTGTTTCAGCCTGTTAAGTGCAAAATCAATCTTTTTGTTAAAGGGTAACCACTGTTGGTCATACTCTGCCCATGCGATATTCTTCCGTACTTTTCTGTATATAACTTTCTGTACGAAACTATAGTCAAGTGTCTTGCATTTCATATTATTTCTTGAAAATATTTAAATTCTTATCAGCGGTTCCTATTCTATGAAGCTTACCACCTTTTTTTATGAAGACCTTCCAAACGCCACCATTGTGTGATGTATTGTCAAAGGAATAGTATTTCCCGTTATATTCATAGACTTTCTCATTATGGCTCATAAATTCACGTGCTAATTTAAATCCTTTTGGAAGCATGGATTTTACGTATGAGGCTTTACTTTTACCTCCGAAATCTGCTATTCCTAAGATTGGTGCAACTCCAGTAATTCTTCCGTTTCTATTAACATTCCAATTAGTAAAACCATCATTGTAAGTCAATCCATTTAGATAATAATTTACATTCTCCCAAAAACCATTTACCGGTTCATAAACAAATGCGCCAGGATAGCCCATCCCCGTGGTAGATACTGGTGTAATATTTGCATCAAACGATTTTGAAGTAACAACAATCTCTCCATTAGTAACCTCTGCATAACTGGTGTAAAATTTATGAGTCTCATCGTTATATACAAGATTTGAACAGAACTCGGCATCTGTTGCATGATCCCATCCCGAGAAGTCAAATTGATTGTTTCCTGCCCCCAAAGCATTCAAGAATTGAACTATTTGTTCATAATCATTTGTTGACCAGTAATCCCTTCCATCTGGATCAGTCCTATTAACAGGATTACCACCACAATATGAATACGGACTCAAACGATAATAACTCTCTGCGTGAGGATCGATTGATGTGAACATCGCCTTCGCATTCTCACTGATGCTGTCTTGTCGGAGTATGTTAGCTCCTGCATCATACAATGTTGCCAAGCCTTTGTTCAAATCAAAGTCTGCATAAAAGTTTATGCCATTAACAGATTGTATTTCTACACGGTATATACTTGGCACTGGTTCGCTCTTTGCCTCAAGCATCTTTGAATTATCCCCGAACATAGCATAAGGACTTTGAGCAGATGCTGATATGCATGTGCTCATGAGAAGGATTATCATTGCGATAATCTTTCCGGTTTCTAAAGTTGTTGCTTTTCTCATGTTCTTTATTCTTTGGTTTCTTTTTCAATATCCTTCAATGCTTTCCATTCATAAAAAATGCATTTCCCGTTCCTCATTAATGTGGAATTACGATAAATCTTCTGCAAATATAAACCTTTTGTTTGTCATTTGCAAGAAAACATGTATATAAAAAACACACACAAAAACACACACATGGAAATATTTTGGGGTATTATCACATTATTATCTGTATTTTTTTCACTTGCGCTGATTTTCCCATAAAACAAATCACGCCCGGAAATCCGAGCGTGATTGATGTAAAATTAGGCATGCAGGCTACAAGTCGCGATATTCATTCACGGCATTATAGCACGGACAATCCTTAGTTGGATCCAAATCCCGATGCCCTAGGACCAACACCTTTGGATATCGCCGCTTCAGGTCTGCAATGAGTTTCCGCAACGCCTCCTTCTGCGCCTCCGTCCGCGTATCTTTTGCCTTTGAGGAGGTTATAGCTCCCTCTCCTTTTGGGCTTTTGCCGTCGGGCGAAATGCAGGGCCGGGGTGAGGCTTCATTCCCTCCTACATAGCACACCCCGATGCTATGCTTGTTGTGGTTCTTGCAATGAGCGCCGATAACACTCTCGTCACGGCCAGTGCGTACAGTCCCGTCTAATTCAACGACATAGTGGTAGCCGCAGCCTTTCCAACCACGCTGACGATGCCAGCGATCTATGTCTTCCAGTTTAAAGTCCTTACCCTCGGGAGTCGCAGAGCAGTGGACGATGATAAGTGTTATCGTGCGCATAAGAAGACCCTCCCAACCTCCCTTAAAGGGAGGCGTCTTGTATACCGTGGAGGAGATAACGGCGTTTTCTGTTAGATATTAATGCAACTCTGAACACCAAGCGATGCCGCAATGGCACTCAGCACTGCAATCACTGTCTGGAAGATGTACTTCCATGTTTCCTTTGAATTCTTCGACATGATTTAATTCTTTCACTTTTCACTTCTCACTTATTAATCCCAGCCCTCGGGGGCGTTGGGCTTTGCCCTCAGCCCCGTCGGGCGGTGATTAATATGCCTGTACCTGGATGCCCTGGGTGAGCTCGGCGATGGCTGCCTTCTTCACCTTTACATTGCCTTCCTCATCGGTGTAGGTACCGGTCTTCTCGAGGCTGTACTGTGGACGGAAGTTCACCTTGAAGCCCGAGATGTTCTTCGAGGCGTTGTAAGCGGCCGCAGTCTTGGCATAGGTGCCCTTGATGCCGATCTTGAAAGTGCCGAGGCCCTCGATCACCACCTTGTGCGATGCCTGAAGTTCGTCCTTCAGCACCTCCACCATCTCAGTGAGTACGGCAAGCACATCCGACTTCTTCATCGAACAGTTACGCTGTACGCGCTCTGAGAGCTGGTTGAGGTTGCACTCGCCTGTCATCACGGCCTGTGCGTAGTAGCTGCCGTAGTCCTCAGACTTCTGATTGGTACACTGACGGAGTTTGTATTTTACTGCCATAAAGTCATTTTGCTCCCCGTAGCAAAATGAAGTGAAAAACAAAAAGTGAACTTGCATTAAGCGAGGGCAGAGTAAAGTTTATTTTAACTATGCCGAGCGTGTAGCAAGTCAAGCCCCATAGGGGACAGTCAATTATCACCCTGTATTCACATTCATCTTGGACCCACAGGAGCGTCGGGTCTAGATTAGTTTTTAATTGAAAATGAAAGTGCTTAAATGAGCTTGTCATTTAACCGAAATGACGTGCATATTTAAGTTAAATGAGGTGGTCATTTAAGCCAAATGAGGAGTTCATTTAACCCCTTTTAGGGTCCGTCGCGAATGTGTATGTGCATAAGCATAAAGTTTCTGGTTTCAAGTTTAAAGTTTCAAGTTACTAACTGCTAGCAATCAGAGCTCTTTTTCTGATTGCAAAATTACAACATTCCGCGCCTTGATTTATGTGTTTCTATGGGATGCTATGTGATAGTATGTGATTCTATGTGATTCGGCCCCAAAACCACTTGCATATGTCAATTATTTTTAGTAACTTTGTAGTATGGAAATCAAGTCTTATAGCAAGAAAGAACTGGCGATTGCCTATTCGCCAGATATCACCATTGGGGCGGCGGTCAATAAACTTGTTTATTGGATAAGCCTCAATCCAGAACTCGTGCAGTCGCTCCAGCGCATGGGTTACAAGAAGAACCAGAAGGTGCTGACAAAAAAAATGGTAGAAGAGATCTTCTTCTACCTCGGTGAACCGTGAGTGGTCTCCCATGTTTGTCCGGCAAGGCGATCTTCTTGTCTCGCGTTTTCATTGTGATGAAATAATATCCTGGTGCCGTATAGTCCTGCCCGGATAGCGTTTTTTCAGTTCCTTTGCCATACGTTTTTCATTTTCCCCTCCAAAATTACAAAAATTCTATCTCTTTATACATGCCCCAAACGCTTCTTTTTTGTTAAACTGCGTTAATTTGTCGGTAATTTCTTCACTCATGAGTAAAGAATCACATTTCGCTTTTGTGTGTAAATTTGCGGCATGAGATACAGAAACGAAACACAGTGGGTATTTGAGACCGTTCATCGCCTGACCATCAACCAGCAATTGGGTGGTGTTCTATATGATTACATAAGCTCCCACACGGTCCGTCTCTCAAACGGCAGGTCAAAGTTGCTCATGTCCTGCATCAGAGACGACACTGGCATGAGCGACCCTACTTTGCGGAGTGTGTTCCGGGGCGAGACCGACAAAATGTCGCATTATCTCAGGGTGCTCTGTTCCGTTCAGGAATGGCTGCCCGCTAATGAATATGCCGACTTGGGGAGAACTTTTTCTGAAGTGATGACCACATACTTCCATACCCACGGCGAGGAGTTTCTTGACGAACAGCGTCAGTGCCACCGGCCCAGGAGAAAGAACCTTAAACCCTAAACCAGAAACCACCATCATGCATATATCCAAAATACTCATAAATACAAACATCCACAAACTATGGCAAAAAAGAAAATCAGAGACAGGACAGAACTACTGTTCTTCCAGCACCCCTTCCGATTGGAAGAAGACGAAAGAGTAAAGAACCTCAGGGCAAGGCTCGGCTTCGAGGGCATGGGAATGTTCTGGGAGGTGTATAGACGCATCCGTCTCGGCGGTGGCCAATACCCCCTCGACAGCATTATCCTTATGGCTGAAGGCAAAGCTGCACGTGTCAAGAAAATTCAGCGCCTGCTGACCGAGTTTGACCTGTTTCTCATCGACATGGGAATGGTCAGCATGGGCAGTGGTCTCACGGTGAAATCCTTCAAGGCTCGCCATTCCGTCATTGATCTGCAGAATCAAGTCGATGAGATACAGGAGCGCACCTACGACGACACCCTCATGCCAGAAGAACTCGCCGCTATGGACGCTCAGGCAAAGGAACGACTGCAAACCCGAATCAAGGAAAACAACCAGCACGCCCTCCTTGACTTCGTGTAAAACCCTCAACCATAAACCATAAACCATAAACCCTCATACTTATGCACCACCGAACCATCCCCGTTGCAGAATTGGGGCGAATGATAAAACAGGCAGAGCGCAAAGGCATGACTGCAACCACCATCATGCGCCTGCTGAAACTATATCTTGGCACCGACTCTCATTCCCTGCTCAATGAGTGGGGAGTGTATATGCAGTGCAGTTTCAACCAGTTGGCGAGTGTGCTGAAGATAAAGTCACCCACAGAACTGATACAACAGGTCAGAATGTCGGAGTGGTTCATCGTGGGCGAATGTCCTCCTGACAAGTGTAACTTCTACCCGATAGCATGGTTTGCCTCGCCGCTGTTCCTCGACGAGAAGGAACTGTCGCGCCTCATTGACAAGGCCGACACCCCCGACACGCCTGTTGCCACGCTCACCGAGGAGGTGATGATTGGCGGCCTCTTCACTGCCTCCGGAACTCCAGATTTGGACTCCAAAATTGGACCGGTAAATTGTATAATAAATTATACTGGTAAACAATATATTATCCTTTCAGGAAGAAAGCAACAAGATGCTTCGGGGACTGTTGGAAGTCCCGAAACGAAACCTGCGGAGAAGCGCAAGCTCCCCGAGGGTGTACGCGAGCAGATTGTCTTGCAGTTTATTGACGAGGTGCGGCATAGCGACATGCACAAACCGATGTTCGAGAGCATCATCACCATGCTTACCAATCCGATGAAGGACGGTGTGCCGATAGACAATGCCGAGAAGTTCAGCCAGAGCGAAGCCCGCGAGATACTCCGCATCCTGATGTTCGTACATATCAAGCACTACTTCATGGACTCCGAGCGGTTCTTCCGTTCCCCGTCGTTCACCAATCGTGTGGCATGGTTGCAGTCGTTGCTCTTCAGCGGTCATGGCAAACGCCTTCTGGGCAAAGCAAAGCTGCAATACAAGCGCACCTGCAACAGGAAGCAACGCCAGGAGCAACAGACGGCCCTCCAGCAACGCCGAAGCAACAGGCCTTACTCTGAACACGAGTGGGTAGAGAACGACCGCCGTTATTATCAAGACTCCCTCGATGGCGTCGTGGAGATACCATCCGATGCTCCGCCCCGTCCTTCTGCCACCTCTCACTGGAACTTTGTTTCCCTCGTGTGGTACGAATAAAAAGCCCTCCCTCAACCCTAAACCATAACCCCTAAACCATAAACATGGAACCTCTCAAACCCTACTACCGCTTAGCCGACTTCCCCGACCGTAAGGGCATGGGGAAGAACTGGACGGCTACCTGTCCGAACTGTGGAAAGAAACATCTCAGCATCTCGAAGGATTCGGGGCTGTATCACTGTTTCTCGCCCGACTGCGACTTCAACGGACAACTTGATGAATTCAAACCTTATCCCTATCAGCATAATGTCCTCGGCATCCGCAACTGCGACACCGATGTCAATCTTAATGCCCTGAAGAAGCGGTCGAAGGTTGATGGTTTAAAGTTTATGGTTAATGGAAACCATCCGGAAGGCAGCTCCCTCAACCCTCAACCCTTAACCCTAAACCTTTATGACGCCTTCCTCCCCGAGGACTATGAGCCTCTAGATGCTTCCGTCATCAAGCAGCTGGTTCCCATCGAACCAGGCACGCCTGTGGCGCAGTATCTTGATTCCATCCATATCCCATTGGAGGTGGCACAAGCCGCAGGGTGCATGGCTTCCACTCACACTTTCAGCAACAAGCAACGCCCTTGCCTTTGCTATGTCAATCGTCTGTATGGCAAAGTCATCAATGTGAAGTATCGCGCCGTTGATGCCAAACTCTTCATGCAGGATGCTCAAAAGGCAAAGGATGCACCGTCGGCTCCTTTCAACATAGAATGTCTCAACCCCTTGAGGGTAGAAGGTTTAGAGTTTATGGTTGAAGGTTTAGCGGGTATTCCCATCTCTGCAGGCAACCAATCATCCCCCTTTAAAGGGGACCGAGAGGGTCTTCTCATAATCACCGAGGGCGAGAAGGACTGTCTTACTGTCCTTGCCGCAGGTTATGAGCATGTCATCTCAATTCCTAATGGTGCCGGCAACAAGCCCGAGACATGCTTTGCCCCCTTCATGAGTTGGCTGCAGCAGGTGCGGCGTGTCGTCATCTGTGGCGATCAGGATAAGGCTGGGCGTGTAATGAAGTGCAACCTGAAGGCGTTCTTCGAACAGTTGCATATCCGCGTTGCCATCGCCACCATGTCGAATGGATGCAAGGATATCGCCGATGTCAATATCCGGTTTGGTCAGGATGAGGTGCGCCGTGTCATCGACACCGCCCCCTTCCCTGCTAATTCCGACATCATCCGCGTGAGCAGCATCCGTCAGCATGTGAAGAACTACCTCAAAGGCCACTACGACCATGGTTATTCAGTAGGCTATGGCGAATATACCGATCAGCACTTATGGCTCACCGACGAGGGCGGTCTTATCATCGTCACCGGTCGCCCGAACTCCGGCAAGACCGACTGGCTTCGCTGTACGCTTGCAAAGCTCATGGCCACCGGCCGAGGCTGTTGCTTTCTCTCGTTCGAGGAACCGAAGAAAGAGAAGCATATAGGTCATGTCCTTGAGGTAGTTCTTGGCACTCGTCAGACCTGTTGCTACGACGAGGCACAGATGGACAAGGTCATCGACTGGCTCGATCCGCTGATGGTCGACCTTGACATGCGTCAGAGTGCACCCACCACCCATAACATCATCCGCTATGCCGACGACATCCGTCGCGATGGCTTTGATATGCGTTTCCTGGTCATCGACCCGTATCTCTTTGTCGACATGGGTTCATCGAAGGAGAACGAGACAAAGCTCATCAAGGACATGCTGACCACGCTCCAGACATGGGGCAGGAACAATAATGTGTGGGTGTGTATGGTAGCCCATCCGCGAATGCTCAACAACGGACCGGAGGGGGAGTTCGAGGAAATCGACCCGTACAAGGTGTCGGGCTCAGCCCATTGGGCAAACCTTGCCGACTTCCTCATCTCCGTGAAGCGCATCTTCCCCGGTGGCGAGAACAACGACCAAGGTAGCATGAACCCGTCGTACACCAAGGTGAGTGTCCTGAAGGTACGCGACCAAGACCTCTGCCACACGGGCAATATCTATTACATGCGCCATCCTTCAGGTCGTTATTTCGAGCGCCCCTGTGAAGACGCCTGCAAGCAGGAGATTCTCCAGTACCAAGGCATCCATGCCGACCGTCAATCCCCCTGGTGCCCCCTATAACAACCGCCGATGATTTTACAGCAAAATATTTTGCAATATAAATTTTAATGCTTACTTTTGCAAGCCAAAACAAAATATACCAACTATATGAGGTTATCAGCCAGAATACTATCCATCATCATCATTCTTGCCTTTATGGCTTGTGGGGGAAATCAGTTCAGAGACAGACTCTGCCATCTCGACTCTCTTCTCGTTGAGCATCCTGATTCCGTG
>JAZQQX010000029.1:0-64023 GCA_045629325.1 Bacteroidaceae bacterium
CATGCTGGGAGCAACGATACAGCCCACACACGAGGCTATGAAGAGGGAGAGCGAGAACATCATGACGGGACGCCTGCCATGACGGTCGCTCAGCGGTCCCCACACCACCTGCCCTATAGCCAGTCCGAGCATGCAAGATGACAGACTCAGCTGTATCATCGAGCTATCCGTGTCAAAGCACTCCTTGAGCTGGGGGAATGCCGGCAGGTACATGTCGGTGAGAAAAGGGCCGAAGCCAAATATCAGACCGAGGAAAAGGATAAGGAACAGTGGGTGGTTCATGGCTATTGGCCTTTCCCTTTGCCTTTCATCACCACCTCGATGTAGGTGGGAGAGGAGAGGAGCTGACGGGCACATTGCTGAATGTCGGAACGAGTCAGAGCATCGAGTGTACGGTCGTAGTGAGTGTAGTTGTCAATCTTATCAAGTGTACTTTCCTGCATGATCTGCATCCAGTAGGCATTGGTGCGCAAGAGGTCATTGTGTCGCTTATGCATGAAGGTGACCACCTTGTCCATCTGTTCCTCTGTAATGCCTTCCTCGGCTATCTGGCGGAGTCCATCCTTGGCTCGTTGGAGCATGATGTCGAGTTTCTCAGCATTGGTCTGGAAATTGACATTGAACATATACTGGTCGCGTGGTTCAAGCGTGAGGTCGTAGCTGGCCTGTGCACCATAGGTACCGCCTTCCTCTCCACGGAGAGTCTGCATGTAGATCATGTCGAGCACCTGGTGAACGATGTTCATGCACATACGATTGTACAAGGTGTACTTCATCTTTCCGCCCCAGGTAAGGGCCACGGTGGAGCGTGGTATCTCCATCTCGCGCTCGAAATGGCACACATACTCACCCTTGCGCAGATAGGGGATCACATCCTTTGCTTTCTCCTTCTTGCCCGTGCCGGGTATCGTGGCGATATACTGGCATACGAGTGAGCGAAGAGTAGCTTCGTCATAGTTGCCTATGATGAAGAAGGTAAAGTCGCTGGCGTTGGAGTAGCGCTGGGCAAACATCTCGAGCGCCTTACGATAGTTGACACGGTCGAGCATGGGTGCCTTGAAACCCTGATAACGGATGTTGCCGGGATAGAGAAGATGGTTGATAGAGTCCTGCAACTGTGCCTCGGCAGAGTTATCGCGAGCGTACATCGTGGGGCGTACTTGCGTCTTCCACTTCTGGAACGCATCCATATCCTCGCGAGCACCCTGGAACACGAGATGGGTCATCTGTATCATGGTAGTGAGGAAGGTTGGCGAACAAGAGCCGTAGAGATTCTCCTTGGTAGTCTCTACGCCAAAGCTTACATGAGCATTCTTACCCTCAAGCAGACGGGTAAGCTCAATGGCAGAGAGACTGCCCAGACCTCCCAGTCCACATACCGAGTTGATACTGCCATAAGTGGGAGCCAGACGGTCCTCATAGAGAGAGGTGCCTCCCGGGCTGACAGCACGCAAGGTGATGCTGTTCTTGGCAAAGTCGGTATGCTTGAGCACCACCGTCGCCCCATTGGAGAGTTTCCATGTGGTATAGCCTAAAGCCTCATTGCGTATTTCCTTGACGATGGTGCCAGGTTGGGGGAGGCGGTCCTCTGTGAGGAGAGGGCGTGTGCCAATGCTGTCCACATACTGCTCCACTGTTTGTGTCCAAGCCTCAGCATAAGCCCCCTTAACCTCTTCGTGAGATGGCATGGGGGCACCAGCCTGCTCTATACCCATGAGCATGATGACCTGATTGTCATCGCGGAATAGCTTGCGGGCTGTAGCATTGACATAAGGCAGGGAAAGCGTGTCGCAGATGGCCATGAAATGCTCGAAGCGTTGCAGGGGAGAGGGACAGTAATTGCCTTGAAGGAAATGGCCGAGATAGTTCTGTACATAACTTCCATTTCGGGTGTTGGTCACACCTGCCTTACCCTCTTCCAGAGAAGTCTCCATGACCGACTTGGCACGCTCAAACTCAGACGCAAGAAAACCCAAATCGCGTACACGCTTGGCCTCGGCTACCAATCCGGTGAGGGCAGGGCGCCAACTGCCAGAAGTGAAGCCAGCACCAAGTCCCCAACTCTCTGTGGAACCTGTCAGCAGGAAATCACCGTCGAGCGTAGAAGCGTTGATGAAAGGGGAGCGACCGGTGTGAACATATTCCTGCAGTCGGCTATTGATCATGTGAGCGATGAGCGAATGGATGAAGTCGTCGGCCATCTCGCGGAGGTTTGAACTATTCTCACGGTCGCGACGATCATGGTTGAAGAGCATCTCCACACTGTTGCTTGTGGCTTCTGGGTCACTGCTGATACCAATCTTAACGCCCTTGTGTGCAGGTACGCGCAGATATTCGCGCTTTGCAGGATTGACGGGTGTAGGAATATCGGCCCACATCTCGGTGAGTTTCTTCTCCACATAATCTACATCAACATCGCCTACAACGATGATGGCCTGAAGGTCGGGACGGTACCAACGATGGTAATAGTCGCGAAGCGCCTGATAGGGGAAATTTGCCACTACATTCATCGAACCGATAGGTATGCGTTCAGCATAACGGCACCCCTCAGGATAGACTTGAGGAAGCTGGGCGATAAACAGACGCTGATCAGCAGTATTGCGCTGACGCCACTCCTCCTGAATGACGCGACGCTCCTCGTCGATGGTCTTGTCATCCAGTTCGATGAAGCCCGACCAATCGTGTAAGACGAGTAGACAAGAGTCCACTAGTGAACTGCGAGTGACGGGCACATTGGCAATGTTGTAGACGGTCTGGTCCACAGAAGTGCTTGCATTGAGATTGGAACCAAACTGTACGCCATTGTTTTCCAAATAACCTATCAGGCTATTGTCAGGAAAGTTCTTCGTGTTGTGAAAAGCCATGTGCTCCAGGAAGTGAGCCAGTCCGCTCTGGTGATCTTCCTCGAGAATGGACCCCACACGCTGTGCAATGTAGAAGTCGGCACGCTGGGGTTGTACATCATTGTGGCGGATGTAGTAGGTGAGCCCGTTCGACAATTTTCCATATCGTACGCTTGGGTCCAATGGTACGATGTCGTCGGTGGTCTGTGCATAGGGTTTTGTGGCAAAAGTCACACAAGCCAAAAGTGTGAGAATGAGTCTGTACATTATTTCTCCCTTATTCTTTAATGATTTCTACGGTATGCTCTGTCTGATCTTTACGACGGAGCGTCAGGGTGGCCTTCTCGCTGGATATTTTAAGCAGGTTGCCTTTCAGTGCCTCTTCGAGCGACACCTTGGCGAGTGGTTTCCCATCTACTGCGATGATCTCCTCACCCAGTTCTACCTTCGAACGCATATTGCCCCATGCACCAGCCACGAGTATATTTCCCTCATGATAGGTGATGTCGAGGTTCCAATGCTTCTCGTAGCAGTCGGTAGGGGTACTCTCAAAGGGTTCGAAATAGAAGGCCTTGTGCTCAAAGTCGAGTGTGACATAACCATACTTGAGCAAGCCAGTACCAATGAGCGTTCCCCCGGGGTGTGTCTGGCTCACTACATTGCGCAACTTACCCATACCAATGCGCAAGTCATTGAGTTTCACTCTGCTACTCTCCGATGCTGTTGATTCTCCGCCAAGTCCGAAGCCCGAGGTGGAGATGCCTTTCTGCAATTCCTCTGCTGCCCCTGCCTCGATAGCGCGTAGAGCAGTCTCCTCACCTATGGAGTAGAGCGCAGGCGAACCGCTGTCGAAGAGAGGTGCCTCGATGACACCATTGCCTACATTGATCTGTACGAAGGGACAGTTTTGTTTGTTCATGTCCATCTGCATGCGGCAGCGTGGACTGATGTTGAAGGGCGTGGCGTCGTTGGTGATGATGATGACTTGGCGCTTGCTGTCAAAACGCACCACGCTGTGAGGCATAATGTCACAACCGATGATACCATCCAGGCCGAATCCCTCAATCATGTTGCCATCGGGGATGATGTTGGCTTTGGGTCCCTGAAAGGTGATGGTGTTGGCACCTTCACCCAGGACAAGTTTGCCTACCACGGTACTGCCTACGGTGAGCTTGTGACCTGCAGCATCGATGATGCCTTGACTGTGCTGTGCCTCGGTGCCAATCTTCATGGCCAATGCCGAACTGATATATAGCGGAGCGCCCGTGTCGAAGCAGAAGCGTCCCTTCTGCCCGTCTACAGTGGCACTTACCATGAGTTTGCCATTCACATTCTCGTAAGGCATCTCAAGGTAGTAGTGACCCTGGGCGAAACCGGCAAGTGTCAATACGGTCGTTATGAATGTAAGGAAGATTCTCTTCATAAAGATGAACTTTTTATTATTCCTCGTATTCCTGAAGCATGATGTAGCCCTCAGCGTTTTCGATGACCATCTTGACATAACCTTTCACACGCTCGTCGGCAATCTTGTCAATACTTTTCTTCAGTGTCTCAACAAACGACTTGGTCTGCTGGAGTGTGCCATGCTCCACGACATACATCAGCAGTGAGTTGAGAATGACGGGGTCGCACATATTATCAGTAGGCATGGGAAGGTTGATCAGTTTGCGAGCCTGCTTTACCATGCCAGACATGTTGTTTTTCTCTTTTGCCTCAAGGAAGAGGAGCTGGGTCTGGCGAAGCTGATTGAGGGGGAGCTTCATCGCCTTGATGTCGGATGCAGAGAGAGGCTCCTGAAAATACTCCATCATCTGGCCTCCCTCGCTTGCGCCCATCTTCATACCAGCATAGAAGGTATTGACGAGTACGAGATTGTTGCTGGCAGTCTGAAGTTCGGCCTTGTCCACGGGTTTCTGCTGAAGCAATGCCTGAACAAGATTATGGTTGGCCTGTACATCGAGCACATTGGCTTTCTGAGCTGCGCGAGCTTTATCGAGTGAGAGAACGCCCCCGGAAAGAGCCATGCGGACAGCTGCATCAGCGTCAAAGAGACCACCAGAAACACAGAGATCACGGTAGTATGCCTTGCGGAGATTGTTGACACCTTCGTCGGGGTTCATAGGCCGGTACACCTCCAGGTCTTTTCCCAGTGTTGCCGTTTCAACGATGCAACGCTTCAGCTCGGTGGCGGTAATCTTGGGGAGACGGCTCTTGATGAGAGCAGCTACACCAGCCACAACTGCTGCGGAGGCATTGGTGCCGGTAAGTTTGAAATAGTTGTCTCCTGCATCACACGAGTAGATGCCCGAGCCTGGTGCGAAGAGGTCAACCATCTTCTTACCATAGTTGCTCAGAGTCTGAGGATAACCGTTTGCGGTAGAGGCACCCACATTGATATAGTTGGGATAGCGCTGGCCATTGGCCTTCAAACCAGAAGGGCATGAAGGGTCGGTGTCCATGTTGGAAGGTTCTTCGCCTACACCATGCACCACGAGGATACCCTTACGCTCAGCCATGTCGAGAGCTTCCCAGAGGATATTCTTGTCCTCGGTGATACCCTTGTGAGCAGCGATGAGTATGATATCGGCCCCGTTGTTTACTGCATATTGGATAGCCACTGCCACATCCTTATCGTACTCGTCACCTTCGGGCACGGCACGAAGAAGCATGAGTTGTACAGCGTCGCAGATACCCTCAATACCGATGTCGTTGCCACGGGTAGCACCTATCACGCCACACAGACCAGTGCCTACGCTTGAGTTGCCTTGGAGGAGATTGTTGTTGCCATAGTAGCAATCGGATAGTTTTGTGCGGTCATCCTTGATAAAGTCGCGCTCGTCCACATATCGTGCAAGAGCCTCCTGGTATGCTTTCTCCGACTGTTTCCACTGATCATCGCGCTTCGCATATCGCGCTTTCCACTGTACCTGAGGTGAGAAGCCCCATACCATGCTTGTCACATAGAATGCCATATTGTCAATAGAGTCGCCTGCAGCCTCTTCGTCGCTGGGAGCCAGTGACATAAACTGATCGAAAGTGAAATCCTCGCTATCGGGGAACTTTTCGCGAAGCTGGCGGTCGAGGTCCTCCATGCCGAGTGCAATCTTGCGTTGCATGAAATATTGCATGTAGAGTGTTTCGAGTTTGCTGCGTGCAGCCGTGCGCATGAGGCGCATATATTCTTCGGCCTCCTCAGCGGTACGCTCCTTACCCTTGTTGTAAATCTCCTCCATACGATTGCGTACACCGTCAAACATACGATGACCCACCTCGCTGGTATATACTACATCCTTGCCACCCTTGGCAGCCAGGAAGTTCCATCCGTGGATGTCGTCCACATAGCCATTCTTGTCATCGTCGATACCATTGCCGGGGATCTCCTTCTTGTTGGTCCAGAGTGCTTCCTGGAGGTCCTCGTGTTCAAAATCAAAACCACGACTTATAACAGCCACGATAGGACGGTAAACGGCCTTCTTGCCCTCCATTTGCTTGATGGCGTTGTTGATACCTGCGCCCCAGATAGAGTCGGGGCCAAGGGATTGAAGATGCCAGTCAAGAGGAGTCTGTGCCAGCATGCTTGAAGCCATCATCAAAAGGATGGCTATGATATTTGTTCTCTTCATATTTTAGGGAGTTGTATTTTAGGGATATTAAAAGAGTTAATTCTGACGACGGATATGGCTCTTGTAGAGGATGTCTGCTATTTCTTTAGGAGTTCTGCAATGATCTCCTCAAGTCCATCGTGTGCAGAAGGTGCATCGTGGTTGATGATCTTGCTGTCGGGACCAATGATGATGTATCGGGGTACACCGTTGATCTGGAAATCCTTGGGAAAACCGTCTTCGTTGCTGGGAGCCAGCAGGTTGACATAGGGAAGCAAGCCCAATTTGGGCAATTTGTAGAGCCATGCTTTATAGGCGTCGCGCTTGTCGATAGACAAGGTGATGAACTGAATACGCTTGTCACCCTCATACTTCTTGGCCAGTTCCACATATGCAGGCAGTTTGGCGATGCATGCACTGCACCAGGTAGCCCAACAGTCGAGCACGAGTATGCGTCCCTTGAAGTCATCGCGCGTCCACACCTTGTTTTTGTGGTCCTTGATGCTAAATTGGGGGCACTCCATGCCAGGAAGTAGCCTGTAGTTGGGATTGTAGAGCGTGTCGCTTGCGCTGCGCTCGAAGGGTTCCTCTGCCTCTTGTGCTTGCATTACGGCAGGCATGAGTGCGAGGATTGAGGTTAGGATGATGGATTTAATTTTCATATGGTATGTTTTTTTATTTCATCTTGGATAAGATAGCCTCCTTGAGTTGTGTACGGCGAAGATTCTTGCCGATCACGCGACCCTGATCGTCAAGTACAAGGCAGAAAGGGATTTGCTGGAAGTTGTAGAGTTGGCGTAGCTTGGAGTTGGTAAATCCTTGAGGATCAAGACCAGAGAGCCAGGGTATCTGCTCCTCTTGTGCTGCCTTCTCCCATTGAGCACGATTGTCGTCCATAGAGACACTTATGAAGCGTACATTCTTGTCTTTCAGTTCGCTATAGAGTTGTTTCAGGTACACCATCTCTTGGCGACAGGGTCCACACCAACTGGCCCAGAAGTCAATCAGCACGATATTACCACGCAAGGATGACAACTGAATATCATTGTCTTGAGCATCTTTCACCGTGAAATCGGGAGCCACGACGCCATTGGCTGTGAGTGAGGCATTCTTCACCATATCGGCAAAGAGAGTGCCCATGCCAGTCTGCCATGCCTCTTGTGGCAATGCATCGGCAACAGCCTTCATCTCCTCGTAGAGCATATCTCCGGCTCCTACGAAAGTTCCTGCTGCTGCTACGCTGGGGTCAGCCTCTCCCTTCACCCACTCCCTCAAGGCATCAGATGCCTTGTCGCTTCTTCCCTTATAGAGCGTGATGAGCAGTTCGGTCTTTTGCGGTTCAGGAAAATTCTTTATAGAGTCATCCAGCCACTTGTCATATTCGCGTTTAGCCTTGTTGGCAATTTCCTTGGCCTGCATCACGCGCTGGTGTGCATCTATGCCCTTGAGTTTCACATCGTTCTCATTGCCCGAGCGGTCTACATAGCCACTGATGCGAATAGTATCCTGTGGCAGATAATAGTTCTCTGCCCATCCGCCGATGGCCACCTTGTACATAGAAGCCACACCCTTGTAGGTAAGTTCAAATGCCCCTCTGTCCATATCGGTGGTAGCAAGTGTATCGCCATATAGGGTGAGCAGAGCCACCTTGGCGCGGATGTCACCACCCACCTTGCCTTTCAGTACAATCTGTTGAGCCATCATGGAGTGGAATCCCAGGCAGAAGCAAAACAGTAGTATCTTACGCATGTCGATCTTATAGTTCATTTTCAGTTCTCTTATTTACCGTCACCGATAGCCTGAAGGTCTATGCCGTAGTGCTCCATGAAGTAGGTCGTTAGGATGTCGTACTTCTTCTTGATATTAGGATACTTGGTGAGGTATTGCGATGCCAGGGTACTGTAGGGTGTGGTGATGATATTCTGTACCATTATCTTCCAGTCCCCCTTTGGAGTGAGGTAATATTCGTTGATGAGACCAGCCTGATTTGCTTCAAGGGTGGTACCATAGGCCAGCGTGTAGTCTGTGACGCGGGCAAAGTCGGGGTCGTAGGGGATGATGTCGTTGTCGATACCCCTATTGAAGAGCATCTTCAGACCGTCAATTTTGAAAGCCTGCCGTTCGACATCTGTAAGTGTCTTCACCTTCTCGCTACCCATAGCAAAAGCCACATAGCCGTAACCGGAGAATGCATTTTCATGTCGGTAGTCACTTTCAGGAAGATGCCCTGTGAGCGAACCCGTATTGTGGATGATGTCGCTTGCGAGTAGCAACTTCATGGGAAGCAGTTCGCGAAGGAGTGTGTCGGGAAAGATATTGAGCACAGTGCTTTGCAAAAGTTCCAACTGTTCGCCCACATAGCGCTCATCGGCCTCCACGAGGAGATAACCGCCATGGTCCAAATCGCGTTGGTAGTCATAGCTCATGTGAATGTCGCTTGTGACGCTCCAACACCAGTCCTCGTCGGTGAAATGGTACATGGGTATCACGCCCAGACGGTCGTACAGGGCCATTATGCTTGCATCGTAGTCGTGCTGACCTTGGGGCAGGATGGCTCCACTAACTACAGGTTCGGGCCCGTCGAAGGGTAGGAGTGCCTCCTCGCTACAGCTCCACATTATGGTAGCGCATGAGAGAATGGCTATGATATATCTTTTCATTGCTTATAAAAGTTTTTGTCAAGTTTCTTTTTTTCCTCCTTATTTTACAACAGAGGCTCGTGGATTCTGCTTCAGTTCGGGATTGCGGTCGAGCACCTCCTGGGGAATCTGCATCACATAGCGCAAGTCGCACTCTTCCAGAACGATCTCCTGAGGTTCATTCTTGGTCAGGGTGAATACATGTACGAGTCGAGGCATGCCCCAGCGACGGAGGTCAAACCAGCGGTGATCATCGAAGGCAAACTCGCGTCGTCGCTCGTCCTTGTAGAACTGCCACAACTCTTCCTTATCCGTGAGTGTGATAGGTTTGTATGTACCCTCCCAACGGCTTTGACGCAGGGTGTTGATATCTTCCAAAGCCTCTTCGCGCAGGTTGTCGCTTCCACCGTTGCGCCATAGTTGCAACTTGGCCTCTGCCCGGTTGAGATAAGCTTCGGCTGTGCGGAATCCCTTGCCTGCATCGCCCGAGTTGTAACAGTGGTTGCCCCAGTACATCTCTGTGGCTTGTTGGAAGGTACCCGTCACAGGGTCGAATTGCATGCTTCCCACATTATAATAATTATAAAAGAAGAGCGCACGGATATCTCCACGCTTGCCCTTCATATTCTTGTTGTATTGATAGAGGCCCTTCAGTTCCTTGCTGATGAGGAAAGCAGGAGTGTCGCTACCGTTGACGGTTCCTACGAAGTCAAAGTTGTCGCTACTTGAACCATAGCACCAGATGAGTTCGGGACTTTGAGGATGATACACATGCATACGGTAGAATCCGCTATTGTCGCGTGAGGCATATCCCGCAATCTGGAGCAATTGAGGTTGTTTGGCAAGGACGATGTCAGCATGGTGTATGCTCTCTTCCCAACGCTCCTCATAGAGGTATAGGCGACTGAGGAAGAGGTGTACGAACTGATCGGTCACCTTGTCGCGTATGTTGCGTTGCCCATATGTTTCCATGAGGGGCATTGCCTCGAGCAGGTCCTTTTCTATCTGCTCATAGACCTCAGCCATTGTGTTGCGTGTGGGAAACTCATCGCGTACGGTAGAGGTAAGGACGAGTGGCACACACAGTTCCTTGGTGCGGTCTATGCCGGGAGCATTGTAGGGTTTGGCATACAGATTGGCCAGCATGAAGTAGTAGTATCCACGCAAGGCCAGTGCCTGTCCGCGTACATTACCCTTGGTCACTTCCGACCCTGTCACACCGTCGATCATGTCGAGCACTACATTGCATCCCTTGATCAGCGAATAGTAACCTGCCCATGAGTTGCCGTCTACGCCGGTTTCCTTCATACGCTCAATCATATCCACCTCCCAGCAGAAGGGAGATTTGCCCTTTTCCACATAGCCCTGTTGGTTGCTACTCTCCGTATAGTTGCTCATCACATCGTCGGTGAGCATATCGAGGTAGGGCATAAGTTGTCGGTAGGTCTGGTAGCCTTCGCCCATGAGCAGTTGTTGCAAATCGTCGGCAGAAGAGGGAATCACCTCGTCTTGACTCACTTCCTTGAGAAAGTCGCCACAGCCCGTAGTAAGGGTCATGGCCATTATTGCTATGGATAGTATCTTGATGTATTTCATGTCAGAACAGTGATTCTAAAGCGAGATATTAACATTGAAAGAGAAGTTGCGTGTGATGGGCTGTCCTCCTGTTGCCACCTCAGGATCCAGTCCCTTGTATCCGCTCGCCTTGATGAGGAAGGGATTGCTCACATTGAATGAGAGAGAGATATTGTTGAGCCCCCATCTTGACACGAGGGTGCGTGGGAGGAGGTAGTTGACTCCCAAGTTGGTACAGCGGAAGAACGAACCGCTCACGATGCGAAGGTCGGAATAGTTGTACATGCGGTACGACGATTCAGTCAGTTCGTTGGGCAACTGTACGCGTCTCGACAACAGACTGCGCGATGGTATGCCGGGCACATTCGTCTCATCGCCTGGATGGCGCCAATGCTCAGCAAAGTCGCGTGGCAGGTTGTTGTAGGCGCTGGGCACATCCTCCACGATATCGTCGCTGAACATGGGAGCCAGGAATCGCACACCACCCAGGTTGAGGTTGAATCCAGCAGAGAGCGACACATTGCCATAGCGGAATGAGGTGCTCAGACCACCCGTGAAATCAGGGTCGAGCGATCCCATATGGAGCATATACGCTGTGGCATCGTTGACACCGTCGGGGTTCTCTGAGGCAGAGGGGATGACGAAGGTAGGATCGCCATTGTCCTGATTGATACCTGCAAACTGGAATGCCCATACACTTCTTACGGGGTAACCTTCCTTATTGATTGCACCGGCGATGGCAGAGCGCCAATTCTTGTTTTCATTGATAGTGGACTCTATGCGGTTGAAGTTTTTCGCTGTGTTGAGCGATAGCGTCCAGTTCATCTTCTTCGTCTGGAGGAGTGTGGTGCTGATGCTCAGTTCCACACCGCTGTTCGACATCGATCCTCCATTGACAGGTGTCGACTGTACACCATACTCAGCGGGCACCTGCTTCTCTACCAGCATATCGGTAGTGAGTTTGTGATAGTACTCCAGCGTGGCCTGTATGCGGTTGTGCCAGAAGCCCAGGTCCAGACCAATGTTCCAAGTGCTGGTGCGTTCCCAGCGCAGATCGGGATAGGCCAGTGAGCGAATGTTGAGGATATACTCTCCCGTACGGTTGTCGATGGGGTTGGAGGGGATTCTTGCCACAAGCTGTGGTCCGTAGTTCTCCACGGCGTTACCTTGCCATCCGTACGACACACGAAGTGCCATATCGCTCATCCAGTCTTGATTCTGCATCCAACCCTCGTTGATCATATTCCATCGGGCACCCATACTCCACACGGGGAGGAAACGGTTGCGCGTGTCCTGGCCGAAACGGTTGGAGGCATCTGTGCGGATAGAGGCAGTAGCTGTATATCGCTCCTTGAATGAGTAGGATGCGCTGGCAAAGAGTCCGATGAAATTGCTCGTACGGTCTACGATCTGATCCGTCATCTGCTTGTAGAGACTATTCTCAAAAGTCTGGTTTGAGCTGATATAGGTCAGTGGTGGCATGATGAAGGTCTTGCCTCGTTCAGGCAGATAACCATAGCGCATACTGTTGTGACCGTCATATTTCTCGCTTCGCACCTCCTGTCCCAGCATGGCATTGAAGCGATGGTCCTTTCCGATGACGGTGTTGTAGCTCAACTGGTTGGTCCAGGTATAGGAGAGAGAGCGGTTGTCCACCGAACTCAGCTGACCGCCGTGAGGCAGACGACTGCGGAGATACTGCTCGTCGGCAGGCGTATAGGTGCCGTATTCATAGCCGCGCATCTGCGTGATAGAGTAACTGCGCTCTGTAGCATAGTTGGCACCCGAAGTGTTGCTCGTCTGGAATCCTAGCGTGCTCTCAAAGCGCAGTCCCTTCACCACATCCCACTGCAGGCGTGCAGAGAGGTTCATGCTTCGGGTGTCGTTGCTGTTGCCCGACTGCTGTTGCTCGTTGAGCACATTGTAGAGGTAACCAAAGGTGTGGTAGGGATAATAGAAGTACGAGCCGTCCTCGTTGAATGCGGGAATGACACGACTGGTGGTGGAAGCGTAAGAGTAGGGGTTGACATACGATGAGTAGCTGTTGGTCTTGCCATAGCTTCCTGCCAGGTTCATGCCTACTTGAACCTTCTTTCCCAAGTTTGCATCCAGGTGGAGCGAACCTCCATACTGTATGCTGTTGTTGCCTCTCTGCGTACCATTGTTACTATTGGCGAATATCGAACCGCGATAACTGGCCTGGTCACTACCACCCGATAGACTCACGCTGTGGTTGTGGCTAAAGGGATTGCGATAGAGTAGGTCAAACCAGTCGGTGTTGTTGGTGTCAAGCACCTTGGCGGCCTTGTCAAACTCCTCGTAACTAATCTTTTGAGCCAGATACTGCGATAGCAAACCCTCGTAGCCGATAGGTTCAAGGTCGCGTGAGGATACGAGCCTGCGCTCATAGATTTCTCTGCTCACATCATTGCGCTGGCGTGAGTTCATGAGGTTGAGACGGTTGTAGTTGATACGCTCACCCACCGACACTCCACCGTGGTAGCCCACCGACATACGGCCCTTCTGTCCGCGCTTTGTGGTGATAACGATGACACCGTTGGCAGCCTTTACACCATAGAGCACAGTGGCCGATGCATCCTTGAGTACGGTGATGGTCTCTATATCGTTGGGGTCGAGCCACGATATGGCGCTACCCACGAAGTTGCGTATCATATCCATGTTGTCCTGCGAGATGTCGCCCAGCGAGTTCAGTTCCTGCTGTTTGAAGGGTAGGGGATCGGTCTGTATCACTCCATCAACCACCCAAACGGGTTCCTGACTGCCGAGCAAGGTGGATGTTCCACGCACACGGGTGCGTTGGCGCTGGCCTACCACACCACTGCTGTTGGTTACCACCACGCCGGCCAGTTTGCCTTGCAACATCTGCTCCAAGGTGTTGGTACCTACTATGGTCAGGTCCTTACCCTTGATGACACTGTTCGAACCCACCATCTCGCCTTTGCGAATACGCTGATAGCCCGTCACTACGACATCGTTCATCGTATGAGAGTCGGGATTGAGCACCACAACGATATCATTGCGATTGCCCACTTTTATTGTTTTAGGCTCCATACCCATGAAGGATACTGAGAGCGTAGGATTTTCCATTTCGGGGATATCCAACTTGAACTCACCGTCGAAGTTGGTTATCGTAGCAATGCGGGTGCCTTTGAGAGTAACGGCAGCACCCATCATCAGTTCGCCCACATCGTCCTTCACAACACCTCTTAGCACTCGGGTCTTCTTTTCCCCGTTCTGGAGGAAGTCCACCTTCTTGATGGTGATGGTGTTGCCGCTGATTTCGCTTAGCAAACTGTTGGGCAGACAGATATTCTGCAACAGGATGTTGAGAGGGATGTTCTTCTCCTCCACATCCATGTGTATGCTGTCTAGCACGGCGCGTGTGGCATCGTCATATACCACTTTGGTGTCTGTCATCTCCTGTACACGCTGTATGATGGCCGTCAAGGAGGCATTCTTCATGCTTAGGGTTATAGGTGCCGCCTTCTGTTGTGCACAGACAGCGAGCGTCATTCCCAGGGCCAGTATCAGCATACTTATCTTTTTCATCTATACCTATTTAATAAATTTAAGGTGGGAGCACCTTGCCCCCACCTTTGTATGAGTTGAACTGTTAGAACATTACCTTCTTGCTACCCTTGGCACTCTTGATGATATAAGCACCCTTGGGCATGTTGGCAGTCTTTGCCACGCGTACACCATTGAGGTTGTAGATAGCCTCGGCTGTATCCTCTGCCATTTCCTTGATGGCAGTAGCATCCTTGGTTGCCTTGCCACCGCGTACGATGGCAGCCAGGCCGTTGCCAAACTCGCTTTCTTCAGTCTCTGCATACTGGATGGCGATGGTGTTGTCGGTGGTCAGACCTTCGGCCGTCATGTTCAGATAAGTCACGGTAAACATGGTAGTGGCCATCAGCGATGCACCATCGGTTGCTAAACCCAGGATGGCGATACCGCCAGCGTTGGGATCAGTGTTTAGGATCAGCTGACCTGTTGCCGCGCAGTACTCAGCCATGATAGGCGTGCTGTAGCCGCAGAGGCCACTCACCATATACTTGTCCTCACCTGCAGCTGTGATGGTGAGGGTGAAGTTGTCAGCGTTGAAGTTTTCACCCATCACGGTGCCATAGGTCTCTGATACCTCGCTGGCATTGGCGGTGAAGTTGTAGGTGCCACAGATCTGCTCAGCTGTAAGAGCGGGAACCTCCACCTTACTCAGGGTGCAAGGCTCCATGTAAGCTACGGGTGAGATGCTGCCAGTGAAGAAGTTGAGCACGCCGGTGCAGAGATGCTGATCGATACTCATCTTGCCATCGGCCATGTTGATCACAGCCTTTCCCATAGCCGTCATCATGTTCACGCTACCATCCTCGCCAGCAAGCAGTAGCATCTGCATAGCGGCCATAGCACCAGCCTCAACGGTCATACCCATGTCCACATATGCACCTTTACTCAGGTCGATGGTGATCTTACCATCTGCATAGGTGCCAGCCACGGTGCAGGGCTTGCCTACCAGGCCGCTCAGTATCACACCTCCGTTCTCGGCATCGCTCACGCGTACGGTCACGGTGTTCTCTCCGTCGCTGTACTTGCCGGCAATCTCGTTCACACTCTGTGCGTATGCATTGTTCATACCGCACAGCAACATCAGTCCCATCAGGACTTTCTTCATGTAATTGTTCATCATAAGCTTATTTGTATTTAGGTTCTTTTTCCTTAAATTCTTTTCCTATTTCTTTGTTTTGGCAACTTACAGATTGTTAGACAGTTCTATCGCTGTTTATTTTGTGTTGTACAAAAACGGTCACAAAGTTAGCATTTTATACGCACATCGCCATACATTTTTATAAAAAAAGTCCATACGATGTGGAATAATGTTACAAATAGTAAGTTTTTTATGGCTTGTTACGCCTTTTTGCACGAGTTTGTTTTTGTTTTTTATTACATGGTTGTCAGCCTTTTGTCTGTTTCCCTATGCTTCTGCTTGCAGGTATGTTTCAAGCTCATTCACAACATTTTTATGCTCATTAGGGGCTACTATAGCGACATAAGGTACACTTTTTGTCATTTTCTCTCATTTTTTTGCTGATATGTAACATTATGTCAAAGGAAATTTTTACCTTTGTCCCGTAAATAGGTTGTTTAATTTAAATTTAAAACAAATTTTTATGAAGAAAATCTTTACTCTTTCAACTATCAAGTCTGTCTTGCTGATGGTCGCTATGTGCGTTTCATCACAGGCATTTGCATTTGGTGATGGTGCTTATGCACTCAAGGGTGCAGCTCAGGCTTATCCCAAGGCAGCAGGTACCGTTTACTGCTCTTTCGACAAGCAGAATGTGAAGGACATCCCTGCTGACGCTTGGAAGGACTATGTAGAGGCTACCGAGACAGGTATCATGTCTACTACCACCCTCTACACCTATGGTAAGGCTGCTGAAGGTTATCAGTGGACTGGTGTGGCTTACGCTGTGATGAATGAGGCTGGCGAGCTCGTTCCTGCTACCAACGAGGATGGCGCTATCGAGTTCGTTACTACCGAGTATCCCTATCGCGATGTCACCACTCATGGTGAGTACTACGACACTGAGGACGATGCTATTGCCAACATGCCCGAGCAACCCGACACCATCGTGCTGGCCCTCTTCGGTCGTGTAGCTGCTGGTTTGGGTCGTCACATGGCTTTGCTGGGCCGTGCTCGTCTGGACAATCCCTGCAACGAGATTGGCGATGAGATCACTCTTACCGCTGCTGGTTTGGATAGCACCGTTACCTTCGCTTATTGGACCAAGGGTGATCCTGAGAATGGTGAGAAGATTACCGAGAATCCTCTGAAGGTGAAGGTTACCGAGAGCACCGTTTATTATGCTCACTTCGACAGCCCCAACGCTGTTTACTTCAAGGGTGACGAGGGTACCATCCTTTGGTATAGCAACGACACCTACCGTATGCCTGGATACGATGACGATTCGGACAACTCACTCGTTTGCGAGCGTTTCATGAATTCTCGTTTTGTTGACGAGAAGGCTCCCACCGATGCCCGCGCTACTTACTTCAAGGCAATGGATGAATCTAATTATAGTATGTACGGTCATGTACCTCACTTCCTCACCATCAACGGTCCTGCTATGATGCTGAATGTAGGTGATGTTTCTACTTCTACTGTTACCGACTCTTACAACATGGTTCGCTGGACTGGCGACGAGGGTCTCGACACCGACTTCGTAGAGTGCGCTGACGGCACTGAGAACTATTTCTACTATGCTGACATTGAGAACAAGTGCTTCAAGCTCACCAAGGACTTTGTGCTCGCTCCCAAGTCTATGGTGCTCGTTCTCAACAGCTCTAAGTGCACC
This sequence comes from Bacteroidaceae bacterium, assembly GCA_045629325.1. Lineage (GTDB taxonomy): Bacteria > Bacteroidota > Bacteroidia > Bacteroidales > Bacteroidaceae > Physcousia. The sequence continues at coordinate 17,037 of JAZQQX010000029.1, forward strand.
ATGGAGGGCGCTCCCGAGATCGTTTACTGGAGCAAGGCTGCTGCTGAGGCTGTAGGTATCAGCAAGGTAGAGCTCGACAAGGCTACCGATGGTAAGGTGTACAACCTCAATGGTATGCAGGTCAACGAGGTTCGCAAGGGTATCTATGTAATGGACGGCAAGAAGTTCGTTAAGTAATGCCTCTGCTCATTGTAAGCAAACTATTATCAGATAAATAACTGGTGGATGCCACTCGCGCCAAGACCGGTGTGAGTGGCATCTTTTTTTATTTATTTTTACCCACGCATTATATATATAATTTATGAGACACTTTCTCACATTCCTCCTCACTCTCTTTGCCAGTGTGACGATGGTCATGGCCCAGAAGAGCGAGAAAGGATATTTCACAGGTCTTGTGGTGGATGAGAGTGGCGAACCGCTACCCGGAGTCCGCGTTACCGATCAGGCCAAGAAACTCGTTGCCGTGACGGACGAGAATGGACTCTTCCGCATTGCCGACGACAAGAAGCAGTCTATCACGCTCAGTTTCACCTTCGTAGGTATGGACACAGCCATGCGCACCCTCAAGAGTGGCACTGCCCTCAAGGTGACCTTAGGCTATGGCGCCCAGAGCCTGAAGGAGGTGGTGACCACGGGTTATCAGACCCTCAACCGTCGCGAGAGCGCATCGGCCGTAGTGACGAAGAAGATGGAGGAAGTGTTCACCCCCGAGGCCATGAACCTCGACCAGATGCTCCAGGGTAAGCTCCCCGGTGTGAGCGTACAGCTCACCAGTGGCGAGCCTAGTGCTACGGCCACCATCCGTATACGCGGTAACTCCACCATCAATGGCAACAAGGCTCCCGTGTGGGTGGTCGATGGTGTCATCATGAGTGAGACGGTGCCTTTCACTGCCAGCGACATCACTTCGCCCGATGCGGCTTATCTTATCGGTAACAGCATCTCCGGCATCAGCCCCCAGGACATTGAGAGCATCACCGTGCTCAAGGATGCCTCGGCTACTGCCATCTATGGTGTGAAGGCTGCCAACGGTGTCATTGTTGTCACCACCAAGCGCGGCACCGTGTCGGCACCCCAGGTGACCTACGATGCTAATGTCAACTTCAACACCAACCCACGCTACAGCATGCTCGACCGCATGAATTCACAGGAGCGTGTACAGCTCTCTAAGGACATCTACGACGCTCGTCTGCGCTATCCTCGTGTGCCCAATACGGAGAGTTATGAGGGTGCCATGCAACTCTACCTCAACAAGGATATTACCCAGAGCGAATTCAGCGACATGGTACGCCACTACGAAACACTCAACACCGACTGGTTCGACCTCCTTTTCCGTCCCGCAGTGACCCAAAACCACAGCGTGAGCCTGAACGGCGGAACGGACAGGGTGCGTTACTACACCAGCGTGAGCTACAATAACAGCCCGGGTATAGCCCGCGGTTCGTTGAGCGACCGTTTCACGGGTCTGGGCAAGATGTTTGTCAAGATCAACCGCATCTTTGATGCCGACCTGAAGCTCGACATGAGCAACTCGGTGAACGAGGGTTATAGCGGTGTCAATCCCTTCAGCTATGCCTTCAACACCTCGCGTGCCATCCCCTGCTACGACCAGGAGGGTAAGCTCTATTATTACAACACGGGCTCCACCTCGAGTCCCATCGACTACAATGTGCTCAATGAGTTGGCCAACACGGGTCAGAAGAGTACCACACGCCGTTTTGGTGCAGTGTTCAACCTCAATGCACACATCATCAGTGGTCTGACCTACCGTGGCACCTTCTCATACAACTGGAACAACAACGACAACAATTCTTGGGCTACCGACCGCTCCAACAGCGTGGCCAGCCTCCGTGGATACAACTATGGAGCCTACGAGCGTGGCTCGGACAAGTGGAATGTAAGTGTTATCCCCTATGGCGGTACCTATCGTGCCAGCAGTACGGTGAGCCACAGCTACACGGTGCGCAACACGCTCAACTACATCAACAGCTGGGCCGACATCCACGAACTCAATGTGATGGCCGGTATGGAGGCCCGCAGTGAGAAGTACGACGGCTACAGCAAGCTCGACTATGGATGGGATCCCACCTATGGCCACACCTTTGCACCCGTTTATACCAACAACTACCTCAACCGTCTGCAGTGGGGCTCGTTCGATCCCCAGGTCACCGACAAGATCACACAGGTGGCTTCGTTCTTCGGCACGGCCAGCTACACCGTATCCGACCGTTATGTGCTCAATGGCAACATCCGTAGCGACGGTTCAAATAAGTTCGGTAGCAACCCCAAGTATCGCTGGCTTCCCACCTGGAGCGTGGCTGGCAAGTGGATACTGAGCAACGAGACCTTCATCAAGAAGCTCGGCATCTTCGACAATCTCTCTCTGCGTGCCAGCTATGGTTTGCAGGGTAATATCATCGACAGTGCCACACCTAATCTTATCGTACACATGAGCAAGTGGGATGACCGAACCGACTGGCGTCCCGGTAGCATCTACCGTCTGCCCAACCCCGACTTGCGCTGGGAGAAGACAGCATCGTGGAATGTGGGTCTCGATGTGTCTATGTGGCGTGGCCGTGTCAACTTCACCCTCGATGTGTATCGCAAGAACACCTCCGACCTCATCACCGACATGAGCGTGTCGCCCACTACGGGTCGTACCGAACTCTACATGAATGCGGGCCGTGCCATCAACAAGGGTGTAGAGGGTGCTGTCAGCGTGGACATCATCCGCAATCGACAGTGGGATTGGAACACCTCGTTCAACCTCAGTCGCAACACCAATCGCATCGAGTACAGCTACATAGCCAACCTCACCGAGGCTGAGACCATACAGAAGATGATTGCGGGCAATATCGCCGTGGAGGGTCAGCCTCTCGGTACCATCTTCTCCTACAAGTATGCCGGACTGAGTGGCGAAAATGGTTATCCGCTCTTCTATGCCAAGGACGGACGCCTGGTTCACGAGGGTGACTATCAGGCTATGGAACTTGTGCCCTGTGGTAGCATCTATCCCGACCTTACGGGTGGTATCGACACCCGTCTCACCTGGCGTAAGAATCTCAGTCTGAGCATGGGCTTTAGCTATCAGCTCGGCGGTGTGCGTCGTCTGCCCTCCATCTACAGTGGTGTGAGCTATGCTTTCGACCCCGTTCGCAATGTGTCGGATATCTTCACCACCCGCTGGCGTCAGCCCGGTGATGAGTTGCATACCGACATCCCCGCACTCTACGACACCCGTATTGCCGACTCCTTCCCCGACGAACTGAAGGCTCTCTACGATGAGGGCTCGTATGCCGATGTGAAGATGGTGAGCTGTTATGACAACAGCGACCTCCGTGTGGCAAAGAGCAACTTCATCCGTCTGCGCAATGTCACGCTGACCTACCGCATCCCTCGTGAGAAGCTCTCCAAGGCTCACATCAAGGAGTGCAGTCTGCGTCTGCAAGCCAGCAACCTTGCCATCTGGAAGTCCAAGAAGTGGGGTGGCCTCGATCCTGAGACGGCTTATGCCAATATGCCTATCATGCCCAGCTACAACCTGGGTGTCAACATCGGTTTCTAATCTTCTATTTTAATCGAGCAATCTCAAAACCGCCCCCCGATATATCGAAAAATCGAATCATCGATATCTCGAATCACCAAACAACCCCATAACCTCACAACAAATGAATCACATAAAATTTTTCCCCTCTCTCCTCGCCGTCCTTCTGCTGAGCAGTTGTAGCGGATATCTGAAGGAAGACTCTGGCGACTTGCTCATCCCCGTCAAGGTGGAGGAGTTTGCCTCAGTGCTCTATGGAGAAGGCTATCCCAATAATTTCACCGACAACATCCAGTGGATGGACCTCATGACCGACGACTCTGAGGTGAGCGTCACCGTGCATCGCCCCTGTCAGAACAGTCGTGGCGACGATGATGTGTATCTCTCATCTGGCCGTGGTCCCTTCTGCTGGGCACAGGACATTGAGTACTACATCACCAACTATGGTCGTCCTTATCTCAATGCCTACTCCAATATCAATGCTTGCAACATTGCGCTTGAGAACTGGCAGACGGCAGAGGGTAGCCAGGCAGAGCGCAACTATCTTGCTGCACAGGCTTACGGCTTGCGTGCTTACTCTTACTTCTGCCTCGTCAACTGGTATGGTCAGCCTTATCGTGAGGAGACGGCAGAGCAGGATCTGGGTGTGGTCATCCGTCTCGACAGTCGTGTGGTACGCGACTATCCCGAGCGTGCTTCGGTGGCTGATGTATATCGTCAGATCAACCACGACCTCGACTCGGCCATGATCCTTTTCGACGAGTCGCCCAAGTCCAACAATGTGTATAAGTTCTCCAAGCGTGCTGCCGAGTTGCTCAAGAGTCGCGTGGCGCTCTACATGGGTCGTTGGGACGATGTCATCGAATATGGCGAGCGTCTCTCCACCAACAAGTATTCGCTGGCCACCATCTCTACGATGACCAACGCGCAGCTCTCTCACGATGCGGAGTACAACTTCATCTCATCTACCAGTCCTGAGACGGTGTGGATGTTTGGCGGACGAACTTCCACCACGGGCTACAATTCGTTCTTCTACAATGGTACGCTTATCGACGGTGCTGCCTTTGCCATGTCGCAGACCCGCTCCGATGATCTCTACAACCTCTTCCAGCAAGGCGACAACCGTATCTATGCCTTCTTCTCGCAGGATGGCGACAACTGTCATCGCAACATCCCCTACAAGTATTGGTCGTGGGAGGACTATTCGCAAGCCTTCCGCACTCCCGAGGCCATGCTCAATGTAGCCGAGGCTTATGCCCAGAAGGGTATGCTCGACGAGGCGCTCTCGCTCATCAATAGCTTGCGCAAGAACCGCATCCGCCGTTCTCGTTTCGTAGAGTACACCACTGCCGATTTTGCTACGCAGGAGGCTGTGCTCCAGGAGGTACGCAATGAGCGTCGTCGCGAACTCTGTTTTGAGGAGACTCACCGCTGGTGGGATCTTCGTCGCCAGGGTTGTCCTCAGATTGTCCACCGTTTCTACTCTACGGCCAAGGCCGCTCCCGAGGTATATGTGTTGCAAGAGAACGACCGCAACTACACGCTTGAGTTGCCCAAGTCGGAACTCAACCACAACACGGAGATTACTCCTCTCGACCGCCGTGTCATCAAGCCCGAAGAGTAGTGGATGGCTTAATCGCTCAATCGAATTACTGAATTATCGAAAAAAACGACCGAGTCCCTCAGCCTCTCGAAATTACGGCCCCTCGAACCCTCGAATTTACGAACCCTCGGTCTCCTCGAAATATCGAATAACCGTACAACCGTACAAGAAATTATGAATTACATAAAATCACTTCTCCCACTCTGTGCTGGTCTGCTCTTGTTCAGTGCATGCCACGAAGAAGCCCTGACCCCACAGATCGATACCTCCAACGAGTATGCACCTCGCCTGGAGGCTCGCAAGGATAACAGCACCGCTGATGCTCTCATCTGGCAGTGGTATGAGCAGTTCCACTCTGCTTTCATCTATGATTTCTCCGACATTGAGTTCCACTGGCTCTGGGCCAGCACCTTCAGCGATCAGTACATCCAGTTCGACACTGAGGATGCCGACGACCGTGCTCGTCTCGACCGTTTCGCACAGACCATTCAGGATGGTTTTGTGTCGAAGTATTCCATCGAGCGTCTGGAGAGCACCTTGCCCTTCCGCATCTTCATGTGCAAGCAACTCAACCCTACTGCCTCGTCGTTCTCCGACAAGGACACCATCTCCACCACCAATGGTCAGGATGCCATCATCGTGGCTTATCAGGGACGCTCGGGAGAGCCTTATGACCAGCAGACGCTCAGCAATGCGCTCAGCAAGTCGTTTGCTCTCTTCTTCTTCGACAAGTTGCCCAAGTATCCCACAAGTTTCGTAGAAAGTCGTGAGGCGTGCAACTACAGTTTGGTCACCGTACCTACCAATTCGGCCATTGAAGGTGAGTTCACCAGCGTGAAGCCTCTCTCGTCCGACAAGAATTCGGCTGTGTACAAGAACCACAAGGCCAACTGTTGCGGTTACATCCGTGCCTATCTGCCCACCTATGTGCAGGTACCCACCGAGCAGGTCGATTTTGCTGACTATCTGGCTTTCCTCACCTGCAACGATGCTGACTACATCCGTAGCTACACCAAGAACTACTGGCGCATAGCCAAGCGTGCGTCTATCTTCATCAAGTTCTGGAAGGAAGTGATGGATGAGGATCTCATCAAGAGTCACAACGAGAAGTTCCCCAACGAGGCCTACCCCCTCTCCATCTCCGACTTCACCTATGTGGAGAAGTAATATTTGCCAATCATCAAACACCCATAAAAAATGAAAAGAACATTAGTAACTATGAGTATGGCACTCCTGGCTGTGTTGAGCATGAGTGCACAGAAGTACAATATCAAGGGCACCTGGTCGGCAGGTGCTGGTCAGAAGGTCTATTTGGCCGACAAGGAGACCAAGGAGCATGCTCGCTTCGACTCTGCTACGGTCAAGGCGGATGGTACCTTTGCTCTTCAGGGACAGCTTGATCAGCCCCGCCCCGTATTGCTGAGCTTTGGTGGTCACACCTCCGATCTCTTCATTGCTGACCAGCCTGAGATCACTGTGAGCATCGCCATGAGGAAGTTCACCGACCGCAAGGGCAATGAGAGCGAGGAACTCGCTGCCGACATCCAGGGTGGCGACGACCAGAAGGTGTTCACCCAGCTCACCACCATGTATATGAGCAAGACCATCTCCAAGTTGGCCATGATGCTTGCCCTCTCACAGCACAAGGACAATCCTGCCATGCTCGACTCTCTCCAGCGTCAGTTCCAGTTCATGGCCGATGAGTTGGAGATCTCTATGCGCAACAAGATCGACTCTGCCTCTCACACCATGGCTATGCCTTATTTCGTGGCGTCTACCATGCTCAGTGACTATCCCGTCGATACGCTCCGTGCCATCTATGCCAAGACCACTCCCAAGGTCAAGGCCAGTGCTCCTGGCAAGCGTTTTGAGGCGGCTCTCGCACAGCTCAGCACCGTGAGCGTGGGTGGTATCGCTCCCGACTTCACCCTCCCCACTCCCGATGGCAAGACCATCAGTCTCTCTTCTCTGCGTGGTCACATCGTATTGCTCGACTTCTGGGCCACCTGGTGCGGTCCTTGCTTGCGTGAGATGCCCAATGTGAAGAAGCTCTACGACCTCTATCACGACAAGGGTCTGGAGATCCTTGGTGTGGCACTCGATGAGAAGAAGGACGAGGAACTTTGGAAGAAGATGATCGTGGATCGTGGTATGAGCTGGAATCACGGTTCGTCGCTTCAGGGATGGGACTGCCCCGTGGCCAAGACTTTCAATGTCACTGCCATTCCTCGCATGTACATCATCGACAAGGAGGGTAAGATCATTGCCCAGGATCTCCGTGGCGAGAAGTTGCAGGAGAAGATGGCTGAGCTCTTCAAGTAAGCCCGTTTCTTGCGTTTCTTCGCAAGGTTCCTAAAAACCTATATCCCAATGAAACAGAAGCTCTTTTTTCTCATGATAGCCTTGCTCTCGGTGGTATCACAGAGTGCTTGGAGCCAAACCTACAAGGTCAATGGTAAGGCACCTGGTCTCGACGGACAGAAGGTGTATCTCATCGACGATCAGAAGGTGTCGTTCGACTCTGCCACGGTGGTACAGGGCACTTTCACCATGGAAGGTCCTCTCACACGCATCGGTCCCACCACGGTGAAGATCGGTACGGGCCGTGAGATGTTCCTCCTCTGCGAGGTGCCCGTCACCGTCAATGTGAAGGCCGACACCACAAGGGTAGGGGAGAAGGTCATCACCATGCCCCGTGTGAGTGTCACTGGCGATCAGGACCAGAAACTCTTCAAAGAGATGACCAAGACACAGTCGGCCGAGATGCTGATGATGATGGCCATCGCCTTCCTGGGCGAGAAGGACAGTCTGGCACGCGACTCCTTGGTAGACCTCTATGTACAGGCCAAGGCGGAGCATACTGCCTTCAACGACAGTGTGGTCAAGCACTTCACCGACAGTTATGTGAGTGCTCTCATCTTATTGGAACAGCATGCCAAGGAACTCTCCGCTGTGGAGTTCCAACCCTACTACGACCGCCTCTCACCTCGCGTGAAGGGTTCTCTCTTGGGTAAGGATATTCTGGCCAAGCTCGACCAGTTGAAATCGATAGGCGAGGGTGCTCTGGCTCCCGATTTCACGGCAGCCACCCCCGATGGTGGTTCGCTCAGTCTCTCGTCGCTCAAGGGCAAGTACAAGTGCCTCCTCATCGACTTCTGGGCCAGCTGGTGCGGTCCCTGTCTGCGTGAGGCACCCAATATCCGTGAGGTCTATGCCGACTATCACGACAAGGGTTTCGAGGTCCTCTCAGTGTCCATCGACGACAGTCACGACAAGTGGATTGATGCCATCAAGAAGCATCAGCTCCAGTGGCTCCATGTTAGCGATCTCCAGGGTTGGAAGAGTCCTGTAGCCAAGCGCTACAATGTGTCGGCCATCCCCGCCATGTTCCTACTCGACAAGGACGGCAAGATCATCTCTACCAATGCCCGCGGTCCTAAGTTGCGTGAGATTGTGCAGCAACTCGTCAGTCAGTGATGCCCCCCCCTGACAACACATTTTCCCTATTCATATAGAGCTATTACAATAAAGGCGAGGCCCACGGCCCCGCCTTTATTGCTATATGCAATATCCTCTTGCTACGAAATATCATCGTGCTTTCGCTTTGCTGATCTTGTCCATGATGAGTGCGATGGCACCGTCGCCCGTGACATTGCATGCCGTACCGAAGGAGTCCATGGCAATGTAGAGCGTGATCATCATGGCCTGCTGTGAGGCGTCGAAGCCGAGGAGGGACTCCAGCAGACCGAGGGCAGCCATGATGGCACCACCCGGTACGCCAGGAGCGGCTACCATCGTCACACCCAGCATCAGTACGAATTCTACCATCTGCAGGAAGTCCACAGGCAGGCCTTGCATCATCAGCAGGGCTATGGCACAGCTCGTTATCTTCAGGGTGCTACCGGAGAGATGGATGGTGGCACATAGAGGGACCACGAATCCTGCAATCTCGGCTCTCACTCCATTCTCCTGCACCTGCTTGAGGGTGACAGGTATGGTGGCAGCCGAAGAGGAGGTACCCAGGGCTGTAAAGTAGGCAGGCAACATCTTGCCAAGGCATTTCAGTGGGTTACGGCGAGTCACGATGCCAGCTACAGCATACTGCAGGAGGAGCAGAACGAGTGTCATGATGAAGATGACGGCAATGATCTTGACGAAAGCCATCAGCACGGGACCCACCTTGCCACTGGCTGCCATATCCATGAACAGACCGAAGATGAAGGGGGGAAGAAGGGGAATGATGACTTTGGAGATGGTACGGGTGACGATCTGCTCGAACTCCTCGAAGATACCTTGCAACTGTCTGGCCTCAAAGGCTGCGATGCCCAGTCCTAGCATGAAACTGGCCACGAGGGCTGTCATGACCTCCATCAGGGGTGCTATCTTGATAGTGAAGTAGGGCGTAAATTCCTGTCCCTCGGTCTGCAGGGCACTGACGGCAGAGGCATCCACCATCCAGGGGAAGAGTGCCGTGCTGAATCCATAGGCAAACAGTCCGGATAGCACGGTGAAGGTGTAGGCCAGCAAGGCCGTGATGCCCAGCATCCTACCTGCGCCTTTCCCCACCCGGGCTATGGCAGGGGTGACCAAACCCACGATGATGAGTGGTATCATGAAGCCCAGCAGTTGGCTGAATACGGAGCAGAAGGTGTTCATGATGCGTACCAACACCATAGGTGCAACCAGTCCGATGAGCGTACCTGCCGCAATGGCAATGATAATCCTGACGAGCAGGGGTGTCTTATGAATTTTCTGGGTCATTTGTTTCATGATGGTAGGTGATATTTGTGAAGTTTGACATTTGGACTTTCGCGAGCCAAGTGCAAATATACGCAAATTGTACTTAAGTTCAGTACAAATGGCTTTTTTATGTGCTGAAAATCTTCTTTTTGCTCTGCTGGCAGCACAAATCCAAGTAAGTGATCAAAATTATTTTTATAATAGATGTACTCTGTTTTTCAGTAATTTTTGTGCTTATTTCGAAGGAGTGTAGCGGGCTACATGACTTTCGTCTACGGGTCGAAAGTAGAGAATAAGTGCAAAAGATGCGAAAAAATTTCCTATGATATTTACATTCACCTACATGGTCTATGAGCTATCGCTCTGATAATCTGTGCGTTAATTATATGTAGGCAAAATTTCACCTACATGACCGGTATGCTAACCGCTTGATTATCAATATGCAAAATCATGTAGGTGAAAAATTCACCTACATGCTATAGGTTGAATGATAGGTATGGCGAGCGTTGCAGCCCATGTCTCTTCGTCTGAGTGTCCTATTCTCTACATACCCATGACCCGCTTTGCTGTCAGTTGGCGGTAAAGCAATTCATAAGCATCCCTGGGCCGTGCCATACGCATGGCATCACCTACCGTCATATCGTTGGTAGGTGAAGTCACCGGCATGACGGACCGAAGGGATGGGTGTCTGGAATTGGGAGTGATGATGATGACACCATAAAATGGCATGATAATGGCATTAAAATGGTGTTTTAGTGGCATTAAAATGGTGTTAATGTGGTGTTTTTATGGTGTTAAATATTTGCGAAACGCACCTATATTCAAATGCTTACATTGATTTTATGGCGTTAATAGCAAACATATCTATATTTGTAATGGAATGATACACATCTAATAGTTTCATAGTGGGAACCAGATTGGCTCGCGAGGGTCAGTCCGATATTTTTTCCACCGGCCTGATATTGAACATTTGACCACATATCATCCCCTTGCCCATACCCCTCCTCGTCCTTCGTAGCCCGCGTTCGTAGGCCCTAGCCATTCGTCTTCACCTCTTCCCTTTTCACATTTCACATCATTTTTTGTTTCCATTATTTTGCACCTTACTAAAAACACACTATATTTACAAAATGTATTTAGCTAGCTAACAAACATCACAATGAAGAAATTCCGGAACAGCTGAAACTTTACGGATACGAGGTGAGGCCCTGCTGACAATCCAAGAGCAAGAGGATGGCAAGCATCATCAGCCAATTGTTGGGGGTGAAAGGGGATGACAAGGCAGTTGCGCCACAGTTTTGTTACATAGCGTAAAATGAATGTTACATAATAATTGCGTGGATGTCGTTTATTCTTTGTATCTTTGTGCCCGCAATTTAGTATATAACAAGCATTTCAAGTAATTCATTGATTTCCTGAACATACTTATTCCTGAAAAATACACTTATTTCGAATTTTGAACAAACTCCTATTTCGATAGCAATGAACTTCAGAGCCAAGAAATTTATAAAGAAAACCTATGTGCTGGCACTTGCATTGGTGTCGCTCACGCCGATGATATCGTCGTGTGAGGGATATGACCTGGCAGAGCGCGAGCCTGAATGGTTGGGTTCAAGCATTTATGACTATCTGAACCGTGAGGGCCACTTTACGAACATGGTGAAGCTCATAGATGACCTGAACTATGCTGATGTGCTCGCTCGTACGGGTAGCAAGACACTCTTTGTGGCCGACGATGACGCCTTCCAGCGTTTCTTCCAGAAGAATGACTGGGGAGTGAAGCGCTATGAGGACCTGACGGATGCGCAGAAGAAGATGCTGCTCTATGGTGCGATGATCAACAACTCGTGCCAGGTGGCCTACCTGAGTAGCAGTGAGGGCCCAACGGAGGGTGACTGTATGCGTCGACTGACCTCGGCCAGCATCTACGACAGTGTGCCCATACTCCACCCTGCAGATATGCCTGCCAACTCCAATTGGGACTATTACCGCAGGGAGCAGAAGAGCATAGTATGTTTTGAGGACAAGAGTACTGCCCCCATGGTACACTTTATTGAGGCTTTTCTCAATGACAAATTGATTACGGACAACGACTGCGAGTTCCTCTTCAACCATGCATACCATCGTCAGCCCGGTGATGCTAACATCAACGGCATCAAGATGGTGGAGCAGAACATCAAGTGTAGCAACGGTTTCATCCACCGTATGCAGGAGGTGATCACACCTCTGCCCAATATGGCTGAATACATCGGTCAGCATGACAGCATGAGCGTGTTCTCACATTTGCTCGACCGTTTCTGCGCTCCCTATTATGCTGGCGACCAGGCCACCAACGAGTACAACCGCCTGACGGGCAAGAATGTGGACTCAGTATTCCAGAAGCGATATTTCAGTGAGCGTAGCCAAGGCGGTGTGCCTTTGGTGCTGACCCCTGCAGAGGGTCCTGTGAATGGCCGACTGAAGTTTGACCCAGGATGGAATGAATTCTACAGCCTCGGCAGTAGCAGTATCTCCTCCGATGTGGCATTGCAACGCAATATGGGTGTGATGCTCGTGCCCTCCAATGAGGCGCTCCGTAGGTATTGGGAAGAAGGCGCAGGTAAGGTGCTGAAGGACTTCTACGGTTCATGGGACAATGTGCCCGACAATGTCATTAGCAAGATGCTCAATGTCAATATGCTCAATAGTTTTGTGAACAGTGTGCCCAGCAAGTTCAACACCATACTCAACGATGCCAATGATGAACTAGGTATCAAGGAGAGCGACATCGACAGCGTATTCATCACCTGCAACGGTGCCATCTATCTTACTAACAAGGTGTTCAACCCTGTGGCTTATGTCTCGGTGTCGTTCCCCACATTGGTTAATTCCACGATGAGTGTGCTGAACTGGGGTATAGAGCAGTTGGGCTACGATGTGTATCTCAATTCACAGAACTCCTACTACAGCCTCTTCGTGCCTACCAACGAGGCACTGCTCGAATACATCGATCCCTGTTCGTTTGGTAAGAACCAAACCCAGATGTTCCGTTTCCACTACGATGCCAATGCGCAGACCGACCGTGAGAAGGTGTGGGCCAGCATATGGAACTACGACATGGAAAACAAGGTGGTGGCCGACTCTATCGGCAAGGCATCATACGAGCAGATTGTGAATCGCCTTGAAGACATTCTCAATACCCACATCATCATCGGTAATGTGGAAGACGGCCATGAGTATTACCAAACCAAGGGTGGAAGCGTGATACGCGTTCGCAATGCCTCTGCCGGAATCGATGGTATGAAAGTGGCAGGAGGTGGTCAGCTGGAGGAAGGTAAGCAGGTCAGTGTGACACAGATCTACGACGAGTCGCGCGAAGGTAACGGTAAGACTTACATCCTCAGTGGCGAACCTATGATGACGGCACGCCGAAGCGTGGCCGATGTACTAGCTACCAATCCCGATTTCAGCGAGTTTTACGCCCTCCTGCAGAGTTCGCCCTACTTGGAGACCAAGCATGTGATAGGTACAGAGGAGCACGGATGCGCCAGTTCGAACATCTCCCTCTTCAATACCTTCCGCTACACTATCTTCGTGCCCAGCAACGACAGCATTCGCAAGATGCAGAAGAACGGTGAACTGCCCACATGGGCTGATGTAGAGAAAGCACAGACCTCCGCACAGCGCGACAGTTTGCGCAACGAGATTGAGCTTTTCTTGAAGTATCACATCGTGGACAACAGTTTCTATGTGGGTCAGGAGATAGAGGCTGGCAGTTATGAGTCGTCGGCTTATAGCGTGGATGCTGACAAGAATGTATCATATTATAAGGTATCGATAGCCTCTGACGGTGCCAACGGGCTTGAGGTTCGCGACAACGCCGGTGATGTACACAAGGTGGTGACAGCAAAGCCTCAGAACTACAACCGCATGGCGCGTGAATATCAGTATGATACGAGTGATGCTACGCGTGCACAGAATATCTACACCTCAAGTTATGCTGTGGTGCATCAGATAGACGGTGCGTTGAGATACAAGAAGAAATGAAAGGGCAAAATGCATGAATAAGCATTTGATGAAGAAGATGAAAAGAATCAACAGATATATAGCTATCCTGGGTCTGGCATTGCTCCCCGTGACGATGCAGGCACAGACGGCGGGCACGCTGATACACGGTACGGTGTCGGACGACTTCGGCGAGATGCCCGGCGTGAATGTGGTTGAGATCGATGCCACTAACCGTATCGTGGCACAGGCTATAACGGATGCGAACGGTAACTTCTCACTGCGTATCACCAACCCCAAGAACAAGTTGCGCTTCTCGTGCGTGGGTATGCAGCAGCAGATCATAGCCATCAAAGGCACAAGTTACAGCATCAAGATGAAGGATGCCGCAGCTGTGAAGAAAGAGTTGGAAGTAGTGGGCAAGAAGATAGCGCAAACAGCCGGACTCGCCATTCCTGAGCGAGAACTGTCGGGTGCAACGCAGACCATAGACGCAAGAGAATTTGAGGGCCTGGGTATCACCAGTATCGACGAGGCTTTGGCAGGTCGCGTGGCAGGTCTGGATATCGTGAGCAACAGCGGTAACCTGGGTTCGGGTTCAACGATGCGTCTCCGCGGTGTGAGTTCAATCAATGGCAACAGCCAGCCCCTCATCGTAGTGGACGGCAATGTGTTTGAGAGCGACTACAACAGCAACTTCGACTTCGCCTCGGCCACCGAGGATCAGTTTGCCGAACTGCTCAATGTCAATCCCGATGATATCCAGAGCATCACAGTGCTGAAGGATGCAGCAGGTACGGCCATCTACGGTTCGCAGGGTGCCAACGGTGTGATTGAGATCAAGACCAAGCGAGGCAGTAAGGGTCAGACGCGCGTACAGTATTCTTATCGTGCCACGCTGACCCATCAACCTATGGGTATGAAGTTGCTCAATGGCGACCAGTACACGATGCTGATGAAGGAAGCCTACTACAATCCCAGTCTGAGCGATGCCAGCTCGAATATCCGTGAGCTGAACTATGATCCCAGTTTCTCGGAATATGAGATGTACAACAACAACACCGATTGGAAGAAGGAGGTGACGAAGAACGGTCTGTTGCAGAAGCATTATGTGAGTCTGACCGGTGGCGGAGAGAAGGCTATGTTCCGCATAGCCGGAGGTTACGACCACCAGACGGGAACGGTGATCAATCAGAAGTTGGACCGATTCACTACACGCGTGGCGCTGGACTACTTTGTGAGCGACCGAATCAAGATTGTGACCAATTTCAATATGACCTATACCGACAATCACAAGAACAATACCTCGGTACTGGGTCGCGACCTCTTTGCTGTAGCACAACTGAAGATGCCCAACCTCTCCGTGTACGAGCAGGATGCCCTGGGCTACAATCTCAGCGACTACTATCATATGCTATCTACTTGCAGTAGCGAACTGCGAGGTGACCAGTACAACTACACCAACCCCATAGCCGTAGCCAAGGAGGCTACCAATGAAGAGTCAACCTATCAGATTCAGCCTGAGTTCCAGTTGCAATACAAACTGCTGGGCACAGACAACAGCAAGACCCAGTTGAACTACGAAGGCAAGGTGCTCTTCAACATCTTCAACAAATACAACGATTCGTTCTATCCCAGCAGTCTGGTAAACAGTGGGTGGAGCAACAACAACAGTAATCTCAGTCAGGCCAATGCTCACAAGAGCACGGCGATCACTACCACTCACCGCCTGACTTTCGAACCCAAATTCAAGAACGCCGATCACAGTTTGCTGGCTATGGCACAGTTCCAGTTGACCGACGGCAATAGCAAGGGCTCGAACAGTTCGATGTATGGTTTGCCCTACGGTGGTATCACCAGCACCACAGCCGATGGTATCGTCAAGTCATTGGGCACCAGTGCCGGACAGTGGCGCAGTATCTACCTCACCTTCTCTGCCCATTATGCCTACAAGGGTCGCTACATAGCCGATTTCAGTGTGCGTAGAGATGGTAGCACGAAGTTTGGCGACAAGAGTCGCTGGGGTAACTTCCCCGCACTCTCATTCCGCTGGAACATTATAGACGAGCCTTGGATGAAAAACACCAAGTCCTGGCTCAGTATGCTCTCCGTACGCCCCGGTTGGGGTATGGTGGGCAACCAACCCAATGGTGAATATCTCTATTTTTCACGCTATGCCAACGGAAGCGCCTACAACGGAGCCACTTCTGTTTATCCGGGTAACATACGCCTCGGCACCTTGAAGTGGGAGAACAAGGAGACCTACAATGTAGGTTTTGACTTCGGTTTCTGGGACAACCGTATCACCGGTGATGTCAACCTCTATCGTCAGCTCACCTCCGATCTGCTCATGATGAATGTGGGTTTGCCCACCTCCTCGGGCTTCCGCTCGTTGAGTTATCAGAATGTAGGCGACATGCGCAATATAGGTTGGGAGTTCAACCTCCGAGGACAGCGTGTGGTGAAGAAGGGTAAGTTTTCTGCTGATGTCAATGTGACCTTCTCAAACAACAAGAACGAGATCACCAAGATGGACGAGACCGTGCTCTCTGCACTCAACAAGGATTTCAGTCGCGACAATGGTTCGTACCTCACCCGCGTACAGCTCTACAACGCTTTCGGTAGTATCTACGGTTTCCGTTACAAAGGCGTGTATCAATACTCAAAATACAGTCCTACGGAGATACCTGGCGTGAGCGGTCCCAATGCTCCTGTGGCGCACGATGCAGGGGGCAATGTCATTGTGGACAAGAACGGTTTCACCGTGCCTATGGTATTCTGCTACGACAATGAAAACAACACCTCCATCTATGAGTTTAAGGGAGGTGATGCCATTTATGAGGATATCAATCACGATGGTAATATCAACGAACTCGATATTGTGTACCTCGGTTCGTCTCTGCCCAAGTTTACTGGTGGTTGGGGCTTCAAGTTGATGTACGACCGTTGGTCGCTCAACACGCAGTTCACCTTCCGTGCAGGCAACAAGATCATCAACGAAGGTCGTATGAATGCCGAGAGCATGTACAGCAACAACAATCAGAGTGCTGCCGTTAACTGGCGCTGGAGAGTGGAGGGCGACCAGGCTCTCGTGCCCCGTGCCCTGTACAAGGAAGGTTACAACTGGTTGGGTAGCGACCGTTTCGTAGAGTCGGGTTCCTATATGCGTCTCAACTACATACAGTTGAGCTATTCGGTCGATCCCAAGATACTTAAGAAATGGCATCTCTCACAGTTGAACTTCAACATCGATGCACGCAACCTCTTCTGCCTCACAGGTTATAGCGGTGCCGATCCCGAAGTGTCGTACGGTTCGTATGGTGTCTCAACCGACCGTTCGCGTACACCCAATGCCAAGCAGTTCACCTTTGGCGCATCAATAGCATTCTAAATGCTTTGAGCGTGGAGAGTTGAGCGAAAAGAAAAAGAAAATTAGAAATATGAAGATAAGAAAAACGATATCGATGTGGGCCCTCACAGCACTTCTGGTGAGCTGTGGCGATTTCCTCAACATCGAACCCAGCAATGAAATTGTCTTGGAGCGCTATTGGACGGAGGAGGCTGATGTGAACAGTGTTCTCACCTCGTGCTATGCTCAGTTGGAGAGTCAAGACTGTATGCGAAGAATGATGGTGTGGGGCGAACTCCGTTCGGACAACCTCACAAGCGGTTCGAATATCAGCAATGACCTTCTGCAGATTACAAAGGAAAATCTGCTGGAAACCAACCAGATGGCTTCGTGGGAATGCTTCTATCAGTGCATCAACCGTTGCAACACGGTGATCCACTATGCGCCAATGGTGGCAGATAGAGACCCCAACTTCACCGCCAACGAGCTGTCGGCCACATTGGCAGAGGCTCATACTCTTCGTGCTCTGTGCTATTTCTATCTGATCCGCACCTTCCGTGATGTCCCCTATGTCACAGAGCCCAGTATCGATGATGAGAAGAACTACCGCATAGCCCCGAGCAAGTTCGATGAGGTGCTGGACCAACTCATCGCCGATGTGGAAGCCGTGGTGCCCAATGCCGTGAAGAACTATGGTGAGGAGACGGTGGAAAACACCTGTCGTATCACCCGATGGGCCTGCTATGCCCTGCTTGCCGATATGTATCTCTGGAAGGGTGATTATGAGAATTGTATCCGTTGCTGTGACCTCGTGATCAACCAGAAGATCAAGGACTATGAGAAAGCCTTTGAGAAGAATCCCACCACGCTCTCCGTGGAACTTTATGGCAAGTATCCTCTCATCAGTGAGAATAGCGGAAATGCCAACTATGCAGGCAATACCTACAACGAAATTTTCGGTACGGGCAACTCCTTTGAGAGCATCTTTGAACTCAATTTCGTCAACAATCAACCCGTGACCAACAGTGCTGTGGCTACCTATTATGGAAGCAGTTCCAACAGCGCTGGTCAGTTTGCCGTGTCCTCTCCCATTTCGGAGAGCCCCTATGCAGGTACAAGCGAGTATTTCAGAAAGTCAGACTGTCGCTACCTGGAGAATATCAATGGAGGTACGAGCATATCCTATGTACAGAAATATGTGGCGCAGACCTTGAGTTTCCGTGCCACAACCTCTACCGGTGGAGCACCCACTGTGACCAAGACCGTGCGTAGCAACAACTTTGCCAACTGGATCATCTACCGTCTGACCGATGTGATGCTGATGCGTGCAGAGGCAGAGGTGGAACTGGCGGGCGATGTGGAGCAGGGAAGCACCTTGAGTGAGGAGCAGACCGATCATTACCGTCGTGCTTTTGCCTGCGTGTCGGCCGTATGGAAGCGTGCTAACAACAGGCGTACAGCAGTGGCCGATACACTCTCGTTTGACGATTTCGGTACCAGCAGGATGCTTATGGAAGACCTCGTGTACGATGAGCGTCAGCGCGAACTTATGTTTGAAGGCAAACGCTGGTATGACCTCGTTCGCTTGAGTCGTAGAGAGGGTAGCAATACGCGTATGATAAATAAGGTGATACCCAAGTTCAAGGACAACACCACAGCTATCCGTATCCGTCTCGCTTCTCCCGATGCGCTCTATTATCCCTATCTGCGTGAGGAGTTGAAGCAAAACAGTCATCTGGTACAGAACCCCGCCTATTCAACGGGCGACAATATGGAGAAAAACTGAAGTAACGATATAAAGCTATGATAAAAAAGTTATTCCGCATAAGTCTTCTGACGGGCCTCTTTGCTATGGTGGGCTTGGCCTCATGCAGTGATGAGCCAACGGAAGAAAACTACTACACCTTCAAAGGACAGATGGTGAGTGACTATCTGGATAGCCGTCCAGAGACATTCAGCAAGTTTACCGAGGTGCTACATCGTACGGGCATATATGGTATGATGGCCACCTACGGTACCTATACATGTATGGCTCCCACTAACGAGGCTATGGATGAGTATCTCACCATGCACGGATGGAAGTCAGTGGCTGATATCCCCGAGGCAGAATGCGACACCCTCGCTTGGAATCACATCATCAGAAGTGCATATTTCACGAGTGACCTGACCGACGGAAACATCCCTACGGCCAATATGAACGACCGCTATCTCACCTTCTCCTGCGACAGCGATCAGACTCGCGACAACAATGTGATCTACTTCATCAACAAGCAGAGCCAGCTCATCGTGCGCGATGACTCTGTGGAGAATGGTGTGGTGCATACGCTCAACCGCGTCATCCAGCCAAGTACCGCCTATCTGCCCGAACTGATGCGCGAGAACGCGGAGATCAGTCTCTTCTGCGAGGCACTGACCATCACCGGTATGGCCGACTCACTCTATGCCTATATTGATGAGAACTATCATTGTGGAGAAGACTCCGTGGTGAAGGGCATGACCATTCTCACGGGCGGTTCGTCGTATGCCTGCAAGTATGTGGGCAAGCGTATGAAACGCTTCTCTGCCTTCGTAGAGACCAATGAGATATATGAGAAAAACGGTATCAACAATATAGACGATCTGACGGCCTACGCCAAGCAGGTGTACGATGTGATGTACCCCGAGGATGCCGACAAATACGATGACGACCCTACCGATCGTCGTAACCCCCTCAATCGTTTCGTG
The DNA here is from genome assembly GCA_045629325.1 of Bacteroidaceae bacterium. GTDB lineage: Bacteria > Bacteroidota > Bacteroidia > Bacteroidales > Bacteroidaceae > Physcousia. Next base: position 36,981 of record JAZQQX010000029.1, read on the forward strand.
TCCTACCATCTGTTGCCTTACTACGGAGGATACAACGATTGGACCGTTTATGGAGAGATCAAGGAGACCTGTGCACTTACCGATCTGGCCGACTGTACGGACTGGTTCACTACGATGATGCCCGGCACCATTATGAAGATGTCTACGCCTACTGGATCGAAGGCAGGACTCTACATCAATCGTCGCGGACTGAAGGATCGTTATACGGTGAAGGGTATCAAGGTGCTTTCACCTTCAGAGGTGGGTGACATTGACCAGCAGGCACAGAACGGTATCTACCACTACATCGATGGTATCCTTACCTATAATACCCTCACGCGCGATGTTGTTTTCAACGACCGCATCCGTATCGATGCCGTAACACTCTCTCCGGAGTTTATGAACTGTGGCGCACGAGGCAATGTGGACAATGCGACAGGTTTCAAGATCATCGATGGTTGGGACTTCCACGGACATACACCCACCATCTGCCTCCGTCAGCGTAGTGTGTGGATGCAGACCTATCAGGACTGTGTGGATGTGAAGGGTCAGTTCGACATCAGTTTCAAGTTGCCTCCCGTACCCGAGAATACCTACGAAGTGCGCTTTGCATACGGATGTGGTGAGATGCGTGGTGTGGTACAGGTTTATTTTGGTACGAAGGACAATATGCAACCCATGGGTATCCCCATCGACCTGCGTGTGTGGGGTGCTGATCCCTCTATTGGATGGGTAGCCGATGTGGAAGGCGACCAGGATGCCAATCAGGGTATCGACAAGGCTATGCATAACCGTGGCTACATGAAGGATATGGACTCTTGGTGGCAAGGTGGTGTCAACATACTCCGCGAGCAGAGTGGAAAACTTCGTAAGATACTCTGCACACAGACGATGTCGCCCGAGAAAGAGTATTGGGTGCGAATCAAGCTGGTACTGGAAAACTCCGAGGCTGAGTTCCCTATCAACTACTTTGAACTTTGTCCCAAGTCAGTCTATGCTGGTCTTGTGGCAGAAGATACGCATTAGTCGAATTGTACAGAGCGTTGAATGTTGCGCGTTGAACGAATAGTTTCAAAACGAAAAATATAAGATGAAACAAATATTACTATCCATCCTTGCTGTCGGTGCACTGTTGTGGTCGTGCACGGACACTTGGAATGAGCATTATCAAGCAGATGGAGTAGGAGAGGGTGATGTCACTCTGCTTCAACTCATAGAGCAAAATCCCGACTTGAGCGACTTTGCCCGTGTACTCCACGCTACACATCTCTACAACAATCAGCATGCCACTCCCATCACCTATGCGGAGTTGTTGGCATCAGACCAGAGTCTTACTGTCTGGGCACCGGTCAACAAGAGTTTCGATGTAGAGGAGATGCTCCAACTGTGCCAGACTGCTCAAGGTGACTCTATCGTGGGCCAGCATTTCGTGGGCAATCACATTGCTCATCACCTGTACAACCTGAACAAGAGCACTGATGCCCGTGTGAAGATGATCAATGGCAAGACCATGACACTCACCTCGCAGGCATTGCACAATGCATCTATCAAGGCCGATGATCGTAACCTTCCTGCACGCAACGGTTTGCTCCATGTTGCCAGCGATGATGTTGCCTATATCTTCAATATCTATGAGGGTATCACAAGTATGGAAGAGTATGCACACCTCGGTCAGTTCTTGAAGCGCTATGAGACTAGCGTGCTCGACGAAGAACATAGTGTGGTGGCCAGTATTGAGAACGGACAGAAGGTGTATAGTGACAGCGTGATGCGACAAGAGAACCTACTTTTCCGTACCTTCGACTACATCAACGAGGAGGACTCCTGCTTTGAGATGCTTGTACCCTCGGCTTCGATATGGAATACCGTTCTCGAGGAAGCTCGTCCCTACTTCAATTTTGGTAGCATCGCAAAGGCCGACAGCATCCAAAACTACTGGATGAATATGATGTTGATGCAGGATCTCATCTACAATACCAAGACACAGCGCTCGTTGGCCGACTCGCTCGTGACGACCAGTTATACGAAGGATGAGTACCCCTACCACATCTACTACCGTCCCCAGACATCAGGTGGTCTGCTCGACCCTACCTTGTTTAGTGGTTCGATGCAGTGTAGCAATGGTAATCTCCGTTTCCTGAACAAGTGGCCTTTCACCAAGTACCAGCTCTACTACCGTCCCATCACCATTCAGGCAGAGCGCGAGGCCAATCTTATCGAGTCGACCAACTGTACTGTGGATTATCGCACTGTGATGGCGGATAGCGTGAGTGGAAATGGATATATGGTGATTAGCCCCAAGACCTCAACCAGCAACTGGACCGTCACCTTCGAGGTGCAGAACACGCTGGCGGGAACTTACGACCTCAATGCCGTCATTCTGCCCAAGACCGTCTACAACATCTTCTCTCGTGACACCAAGTCTAATAAGTTTACCGCAGTGGTCAACTATGTGGATGAGAATGGCAAGAAACATTCAGACTCATACACCACGGAACTGACCAACAACGGACGCACCGTCGATAAGGTCAAGATTGCACGCATCCAACTGCCCGTATGCAACTATCGCCAGAGCGATGCTACGGTAAGTGTACAGATCAAGTGTAGCATTGGTGCGCGTCAAACCACTTATTCACGCGAGATGTTCCTCGACTGTCTCTATCTTGAGCCTGTTGTCGAATAGGAATGAATAATGAATATTGAAGCATGAAAAAGACGATATTATATAGTATATTGCTTTTCGCTCTCCCCTTGAGCGTATGGGCGCAGGAAGAAACTGAAGAAGCACAGGTGGTGACACGCGTGATAAAGCCTCGTGTGACCGTACCCACGCACCCCATATCGGGTCGTGTGATCGATGGCGCAACGCGTCAGCCCGTACCGGGTATCAGTGTTCAAGCCTACAATGATAAGCAGTTTGCCTCTATGTCGGACGATGAGGGTAAGTTTGTGATACAGATTCCCGACTATGTCACATCCCTCCTTTTCACCGCACCAGGCTATGGCTTGATCCAGGCACCTATCGGTGCATCTGGTACGATGGGCGACATCTACATCTATTCTGATCAGTTCTCACCCATCTATTCCACCTCTACGAGTGCCAAGACCTCACGCACTGCGCAGGTGGGATACCTGAACAACGATATCAGCATCGACCCCCAATTGCAGTCACGCTTGGGTGGTGAAATGCGCACCATGCAACGCAGTGCCATGCCTGGACAGGGAGTAGTTATGTTTATGAACGGTATCAACTCGCTCAATGCCAACGCACAGCCTCTCGTTGTGGTGGATGGCGTCATCCAAAATATGCAGTATGACGGTACGCCACTTCACGATGGTTTCTTCAACAACATCCTGTCCAATATTATGGTGGAGGACATAGAGCGCGTCACCGTGCTACGCAACGGAACAGCCATCTATGGTGCAAAGGGTGCCAACGGTGTACTCATCATCGAGACAAAGCGCAATAAGAGCATGGCCACCAAGATCGATGTGAGCATCGGTGGCAGTTACGAACTCCTGCCTCGCCAGCCCGAGATGATGGATGCGTCCCAGTATCGTATCTTTGCCAGCGAACTGATTGGTTCTACGGGTACGCAGAACAATACCTTCAAGTTCCTACAAAACGATCCTACCTATTATTATTATAACAAGTATCACAATGAGACCGACTGGGTCCGTCAGACTTCTCACGAAGCTTTCACCCAGAATTACAGCATTAATGTGCAGGGTGGTGATGAGGTGGCCAACTACAACCTGTCAGTAGGATACGCAGGTAGCAATGCCACACTCAAGGACAACAGTCTCAATCGCTTCAACCTCCGTCTCAATAGCGACATCAAGCTCAATGACAATGTGTTTGTGAGATTTGATGCAAGTTATGCTGATGTGACACGCAATCTGCGCGATGATGGTGTGAAGGACAATGTGGCAGACGGAGTCCTCTCCTCTCCTTCATTCCTCTCGCTGGCGAAGTCACCTTTCCTCTCGCCCTATGCCATTGACTCATACGGCAAGCCATCTAACTATCTGGCAGAGGCCGACGACTATCTGTCGGATGTGGCATTCCCCAGCCGTGCGAATATCGCCTTGGCCAATCCGTTGAGTATCCTGCGCAATGGTGAGGGCAAGAGCAAGAACTACCAAGGCAATCGCAGTGTTAATCTGGGCGTTACACCTCGTTGGGAGATCAACCGTGACTGGACCTTGTCCGAGCATTTCGCATTCCAGTTGATGAATACCGACGAGAACTATTATCTGCCCACCAGCGGTGTTCCTGCCTATGAGGTAGAAGGACTTGGCAGTGTGAACAATGTGGCCAGTGCACTTGCAGGTCGACAGATCACCCTGATGAGCGACACGCGTATAGCCTATCAGCATCGTTTCAGTGGCCATCTGCTCAGTGTCCTGGGTGGTTTCCGCTATTTGCGCGACAATTTCCGCCAGAACATTTTAGTGGGATATGACACAGGTAATGACAAGACACCCAATATGTCGGCCAACCTCAACTATAAGAAGACGAGTGGTTTTGACGACAGAGACATCGACCTGACCTATTATCTTACTGCCGACTACAACTATCTTGAGCGCTACTATCTCTCTGCTGGCGTCTCAATGGATGGTAGTAGTAAGTTTGGCGTGGATGCCCGTGAGGGTGTGAAGATGGGCAATTATGCCTTCGGCTTCTTCCCCTCTGTAGAGGCATCGTGGGTGCTGACCAACGAGCGTTGGTTCCGTCCAACGAAGGGGCTCAACTATCTGCGTTTGAGTTTGGGTTATGATCTGAGCGGTAACGACGACCTTTCTTCGATTGCCTCGCGCACCTATTTCGTAGCCGGCAAGATGTTTGGCAACACTTCAGGTCTGACCATTGGCAATATCGGTAACACCACACTTCAGTGGGAGACCACACAGCGTTTCACGGCAGGTTTGCAGATCTCTGCACTGAACAACCGTTTGAGTTCGCAGATCAACTATTTCCGCAGTCGTACACACAACCTTTTGGCACTGACCTCTTTGAGCTACCTGACCGGTCTTGAGAGCAACTGGACCAACGATGGCAGTCTGCGCAACGATGGTGTGGACATTCATCTGGATGCCAAACTCCTTTCGCTCAAGGACTGGAAGTGGAGTGTGGGTATGAGTATGGGTCATTATGCCAACCGCCTCTCATCCCTGCCACGAGGCCGTGAGGAGATGACCACAGACCTGTATGGCGCAACCATTCTCTCTCGTGTGGGCGAGTCTGCTGGCGTCTTCTATGGCTACCGTACTGCTGGCGTGTTTACCACCTCCGAAGAGGCAGAGAAGGCCAACCTTTATCAGTACACCTCGACAGGTGTGCGTCAGCAGTTCCAGGCTGGTGATGTGCGTTTTGTAGATAAGGATGACAATCATTGTATCGACGAGTCCGACCGTGAGATTATCGGTAATCCCAACCCTGATATATATGGCAATCTTCAAACCCAACTCTCTTGGAAGAACCTCTCTCTCTCTGTTGGTTTCAACTATGTCGTAGGTGGCGATATCTATAACTATCAGCGAAGCATACTGGAAGGTGGCAATCGTTTCTACAACCAGACATCAGCCCTCCTTCGCAGATGGACTCACGAGGGACAAACCACGGACATCCCCCGCTCTTCCTTCCTCGACCCTATGGGCAACAGCCGTTTCTCAGACCGTTGGATAGAGGATGGCAGTTATCTGAAACTGAAAGACATCACTTTGAGTTATACACTCCCCATACGCAATGTCTATCTTCACGGCATCACACTCTGGGCTTCTGCCAGAAACCTTTGGACCCTCACCCGTTATCTGGGTAGTGATCCGGAGTTCTCACAGAGCAACACGGTATTGGGACAGGGCATCGACCGCGGTCTTCTCGGTTCGGGCCGTACCTTCAGCCTCGGTGCAAAGATCAATCTTTAAGGACGAAGTCGTGATTTACAGTTGAAATCAAGATTATAATAGCAAAAAATGAAGAAAATAATACGACATACGATATTGAGCCTGTGTGTGATACTGGGTGGAACAGGCGCAATGACCTCTTGCGTTGAAGCAGGTTCTACCTTGGTGGAGTTTGTGGACGACAACCAGTTGCATTCTCCCAACGACACGGTTTACTCCTTGTTGGGCATCATCAATAAGATACAGGCAGTTGCAGACCGCACCATCTTGTTGGGAGAGTTGCGAGGAGACCTGACCCAGCTGACATCAGATGCACATCTCGATCTGCAGGCCATTGCCAATTTCACCCCTTCTGCCAGCAACCCCTATGTCAATCCGCGCAACTACTATGCCGTGATACAGAACTGCAACTATTTCCTCTCTCGAGCAGACTCCACATTGTCCAAACGAGGTGAGAAGATCTTCGTCAAGGAGATCGCCGCTGTGCGTACCTACCGTGCGTGGGCTTATCTGCAGTTGGTGCTGAACTATGGCAGTGTGCCCTTCTTCACCGAGCCCCTTCTTACGGAGATGGAGGCAGACCCCTCACACTTTGAGTCATACAGTCTGAATCAGATTGCCGACTATTTCATCAAGGACCTGGCCCCCTATGTGGACACCCCTCTGCCTCAATACGGCGCGATGAACGAGTTGGACTCTCGTCTGTTTTTCATCCCTGTGCGCGTGATGTTGGGCGATCTGTGCTTATGGGCAGGTAGATACGAGGAATCGGCCAACTATTACCACGCTTACCTCACGAAGATGGGTGAGGTTCATCCCACACAGATCAACCGTGTAGAGTGGACTGACCAGGATTTTCAGGACTTGAACGATGCCTATGCAAGCGTCTTTGCCCAGACAAGCGGTTCGGAACTGCTGACGGTCATTCCTATGAACGAGCATCCCTATGACGGTATCGTAAGCTCACTTCCCGAGGTCTTTGGCAGTACGGAGAAGAACGATTTCTATTATCAGGCCACTCATAGCAAGGCATACGACGAATTGTCGCAGAAGCAACGCTTCACAATGGTGTTGCGCAATCCTGTGACACAGCTCCCCGACACCATCTGCCCTCCCGACTCTATGGTATATGCTTCCGCATCTTTGCGTGGCGACCTGCGTCAGCAGAGCATCTTCAAGTTGCGCACAGAGCAGGACGGCTCTTCGTCAACAAGCAGTCTGCGTCAAACCAATTACAAATACACCACAGGGCGATACATCACCCTTTACCGACTTCAGACCGTCTATCTGCGTTATGCCGAGGCTCTGAATCGTATGGGTCTTCCTAACACGGCTTTCGCTGTGCTGAAATACGGTCTCTGCCGTGACAATCTGATACGCAACATCGGAGGTCAGACGGTTGACCTCATCCCCTCCTGGGAGCGGGAGCGTGGTGGTGAGTTGATCAACTTCAGTCAGTACACCTTTACTTCACAAAACACAGTAGGTATTCATAGTCGCGGTTGTGGTCGCGCTGATGCCGATAAGACTTATGCCATCCCCGCCTGTGCTACTTTGACCGACAGTATCAATGCTGTGGAAGACCTCATCGTGGATGAGATGGCGCTTGAGACGGCCTCTGAGGGTTCTCGTTGGTACGACCTTATGCGCGTCTCTCTCCACCGTGGCGACCCCTCGTTCCTGGCACGCAAGGTAGCATCACGCCAGGGTGCAGAGCAGTTTGATGAGAAACTCTTTGGCCTTCTGCAGGATAAGAAAAACTGGTATCTTCCTTTGGAATAGCCCATCTCTATGTAAATGATAGTGCAAAATTGTGTAACTGATAGTGTAAACCAACATTTTATGTTTTTGTGTACAAGCTTGTTAAATGTTACATAAGAGAAAAAATGTGTTACACCAATCATTTGCATATTTCATATCAATGTATTAACTTTGCCACGATTTTCGAAATTTATTATTTTATTAACTTTATAATCAACCAAAAACAATCAAGCTTATGAAGAAATTTTTCTTCCTTGCAGCTGCCCTCGTTACCAGCATGGTAGCACAGGCGCAGACTATCTACACGCTCGGCTTTGAGGATGGTGAGAAGACCAAGGAGCACAGTTGCTCTGAGGCTCTTACTCCTGGTTTGAGCGAGTTCGGTGATTGGGTCAATGTACACACCGAGCAGGGTGACACATGGATTGAGCAGAGCGCAGAGGCAGCTCACTCAGGTTCTTATGGTCTCCAGGTATTGAACGGCTCTGAGGGTAGCGCAAACTCTTGGGACCGTGGTTTCAAGGTAGCCAACCTCCCCTTGAAGGAGAATGTACCTTATCGTGTTTCATTCTGGGTAAAGGGTCCCGTTGAGGGCAAGCTCTCATCTTGGCTCTCTCAGGGTATTGAGAACTTCGACAAGTCGTTCACCACTTCAGGCGGTTCTAACTATGGTTGCGACCAGATCACTCTGAATGGTGAGTGGCAGCGTGTCACTTTCGTATCTCGTTATCATGGTCCCGAGGCTCTGAAGACGGTCATCGACGGTCAGAGCTGGGTAGGTAATGCTGTTTATCCTGAGGCATTCGGTGGCGACGGTGTTCAGACCTATAAGGAGCACTACGAGGGTTATCTTCCCAACAAGTTCTTCGCTATCTTCAACCTGAACAGCGAGGGCGAGTATTTCCTGGACGACATCACTATCGAGGAGAATGTAGCTGTGAAGGAAGTTACCTTCAACACTGATGTTGTGAAGATCGATTTCGGTTATCCCACCAACATCGCTGCTTTGGCTACTGAGATCGGTGGTGTGCTTCAGCTCCCCACTTCTTGTGTAACTATCAAGCAAGGCGACACCGAGTACACTCCCCAGTTTGTAGAGTGTCACACCGATGGCTTCATCTATGCTTTCTTGGAGGACGGTATGGAGTTCAACCTTGAGAGCGAGGAACCTCTTGTCGTCAGCTTCACTCCCGCTGAGGATTGCCCCGTGAAGTACACCGATGGTGAGAAGCGTCCTATGGACGGTGTTGATGTAGTTCTTGGTTTCGAGAACGAGCTCGCTTACCTCGATGAGTCTATCGATGCATGGTCTGCAGCATGGAGCTCTCCCGAGTTGGTTAGCGTAACTCCCGAGAACAACAGCTTCAACCTGACTCCCGATATCTGCAAGACCATCGAACTTACCTTCAACAAGTCATTGAGCCTTGATATTGCTTCTGCAGTATTGAGCTACAGCGACAACTTCGGTTTCAATGAGATCGACTTGAGCGAGGGCATGTCACTCGCAAATGAGGATATGACTTTGGTTATTGCTATTCCTTCTGACTTAGCTAACAACGATTATACGCTGACCGTTGACGGTGTGGCTAACATCATGGGCGTTGAGATGGAGAACCCCATCGAGCTGAAGTATGCATTCGGTAACGATACCGAGGCTACCGAGGTTGAGACTATCTACAAGTCTGACTTTGCTGGTACTCCTACCAACACCTTGCCTAAGGGCTGGTGGTCAAAGAACGAGGACGGTCTCCGTGAGTACACTGTTGATGGCAACGGTAATCCTACTGGTTATGGTACTGGTTCTCGTATCTTCGATGGTTGGACTGGTGACTTCACCAAGGCTTGGTACTGGTGTTCTCGTGGTACCAATGAGGGTTATGCATCATTCGGTGAGATGGTAATGGATTACCTCAATGAGGATGGTACTCTCGACGAGGCAGCATTCCAGGAGGCTTATCCCACTATCGATGTTAATGATGTATCTCTCTACCTCACTCCCCGTAAGTACAATGTAAGCTTCAAGATGGCTGCATGGAAGGGTACTCCTGTATTCCGTTTCAAGTTGGTTGACAAGGATGACAACATCATTGCTCAGTTCAACGACTTCACCGCTAAGCCCAACCTGAATGGTGGTAAGGGTAAGGTGACTGGTACTTTGAGTCTTGAGGTTGACTTCACCATTGAGAATGAGGGTTACTATGTATTGAAGTTTGAGGCTCAGGATGCTCCCTGGCAGGAGTTCATGCTGGCTGATGTACAGGTTATCACCATGCCTTCTAAGGCTGCTTACTACAATGGTCTGCTTGCTGCTGCTCGCGAGAAGGCAACCGTTGCTATTGACGAGGCATTCCTCGATGAGGATCTTTATGGTGGTGAGACTCTGAACGCTCTCGACAATGAGGTTGAGTCTACTAAGGGCGCAACATACCACGGTCCTTCTGAGGTAAATGCTGAGATCGCTAAGTTGGAGTCTATGATTGAGACTCTCCAGACTCGTATGGCCAACATCGATACCTATGTAAGCTCTATCGATGGTGTTAAGGATGGTATCGCTGCTCTCGAGGGCACCAAGTATGCTGGTGTTGATGTAGTAGCTGAGACCGCTGAGGTTATCGCTAAGTATGGTGAGACCAACCCCGCTACCCTTTCTAACGAGGAGTTGGCAGAGGTCGCTCCCAAGCTCGCTGCTGCTTTGAACAAGCTCGGCAATGTTGAGGGTTGCACCGAGATCCTTCTCTATGGTATCAATCAGGCTATTGCTACTGCCGAACTTCTTGAGGCTGCCGATGCTGCTGCTATCGAGGCTGGTAAGAATGCAGTTAGCGACGACCGTGAGGTAGCTAAGGCTATCAACGACGCTGCTAAGATGGCTCTCTACAAGCAGATTGTAGCTGGTACTTGGAACAAGGAGGAGAACCTCACTGAGTCTGCTGTATTCGAGACCAAGCTTATGCCTATCGAGACTCCCGACGGTGAGATCGAGGATTGGCAGAATGTTCCCGGTGACACTATCGTTGGTGTTGAACTGACCGGTTATGTTGCTAACCCCCACTTGTATCGCGTATATGGCAACAGCGGTCTGCCCGGTTGGACTATCGTAGGTGGTGCTGAGGGTAAGAACTCTAATGTTGCTTACAACGACAACAATCCTTCTGATGGTGAGTATGTTAAGGATCAATTCATCAGCAGCTACGGTGATGTTAACTTTGACATCAGCCAGGCTATCGAGGGTCTGCCCGTTGGTAAGTATGTAGTTACCACCAAGGCTCGTACTCCTCTTGTTGACAAGATCTCTGACTACGGTCGTATGTTCTACTACAACGCACAGAACGACTCTACCAATGTTTGGGATATGTACATCTACGCTACTACTGGCAACGAGCCCAGCATCACTCCTTTCAACGGTGCTGATAGCGGTATGGGCAACGCAAACGCTGCCATCCGTGAGGTTACTGTAGGTGAGGGCGATGTTCTGACCATCGGTATGCACGAGAACTATGTATCAGGTGTTGCTACCAAGCATGAGACCAACGAGGCTACCAGCGTATGGGAAGGTACTGTAATGGCTGACGATGTACGCATCTTCTTCGTTGCTCCTCTCGAGGGCTACGACTATGCTGCTGCTCTCCAGGAGCTTGAGACTTCATTGTCAGTTGTAACTCCCAACGCTACTGTTGTTGAAATCTACAATGTTAACGGTGTTCGCGTAGCTAATGCTCAGAAGGGTGTTAACATCATGAAGATGAGCAACGGTAAGGTTGTAAAGGTGCTGGTTAAGTAAGTTGCAAACGAAGGTGATGCCAAGCTTGCTTGAACATCACTGAGTACAGTTCTTACTCGGCAAAGCCAAGTAAGTTGCAAAGCCAAGTAAGACAATCTCTTACAGCATATATATCGGAGGCATCTCGCATTTGCGAGGTGCCTCTTTTTTTGTGCCCTATACCTATGTATCAGCCGACATGATACATGGTGCATAAACTTTGTTACATATTATAAATATATTATTGAAAGAAAAATTGTAATTTTGCAGAAGTAATCTATTCATGTCAAACAGATAAGTAAAATGAAACGACAGTTTTTCACTACCTTATTGCTTTTCGTACTATTGTTTTTAGGCAAGAGTGTTGCTTTTGCACAGGAGAGAAGACCCATCGATCCTCAGCATCCGGCATGGCTGGTCCATGTAGATGTGTGGAACAATGCAGATCCTCAGAAGATTATCGACCTCATCCCGAAGGACATTCGTCCTTATGTCATTATGAACTTGTCGCTGTCTTGTTCGTACGACACCGAGATCAATATGTACAAAAAGCCTCAGAATGCCATTGAGACCTATAAGTCGTGGGCATCAATCTGTTGTGCCAACAATGTGTGGTTCACCTGCCAGCCCGCATCAGGCGGTCATACCCATATCCCCGACAACTCTGCCAACTACAAGAACGCCCTGGAGATACACGAGTACTTCTTCAAGCACTACAAGAACTTCCTGGGTTGGAACTACGCAGAGCAGTTCTGGGGCTTTAATGAGCGCAACGACAAGAGCTCGAGCAGCGATGTGGATCGTATCAAACTTTTCGCCGACCTCGTGCCTATGCACCACAAGTACGGTGGTTTCCTCACCATCTCTTTCTGCGGTAACATCTGGAGTCATCCCCTCAACCCAATAGGTATGATGAAGCGCAACAGCACCTTCCTCACCAACTGTAAAAAGTATCCCGAGGCAATGCTGTTCCTCTACAAGTATACCACCTCAGCCAACTGGCACAACAACGAGAGTGTGACCATGGGCCCCTTCATCTCTGGTCTGGCCAAGAACTATGGCGTGCGCTATGACAACTGCGGATGGAACGGAACCGTGGGTGACGACTACTTCAAGAACAAGTATGGTAGCAACCACACCTATCCTGGTGCCTGTGGTATTGCTCCCGTGCTGGAGCAGATGTGTCTCAATGGTGCATGCGTTTGGGACGGCCCCGAGTTGATCTGGACTGAAGACTTCAAGGAGAATGGCCGAACCACCACGAGCGCAGGTTATACCCGTCGCAACTGGGGTACATATAACAATTTTGACAACATCTGGTTGGATATGTTCCGCAAGGTGTTGGATGGTACCATCCATATTGCCTCTCGTGAGGAGGTGATAGCCCGCACTAAGTATGTGATGATCAACGATGTAAGTGCGTCAAACGATGCCACCAATCTGAAGATACATGCCTATGCCGCTCCCATCGACCTCTACCACGGTCTGTACCTGCAGGACAACGATCCTTTCAACGAGCGCACCTCCAATGAGTCGGGTTTCGGTACCGTGGCCGGCTATGCCAACAACAACTTCCTCTTCTATAAGAAGACGGGTCGCTATCAGGCCATCCCCATCGTAATCAGCCTCTACGACTCTTTGGCCAAGACCATCCCTACGGCAAGCCAGATCAAGCGTAGTGCCTACAACAACAAGTCGGGCAAGTGGGCTTCCCAGAAGACGAAGGTGAATGCATTCAACGCCATGTATCCCGAGATCAGCACGGGCGATATGTTTGTGGCACGCCATCACAATGAACTGCTTTGCTACACCCCCTATAGCTACTTCAACAAACTGAACTCCTCTCATGCAGAGATACCCTTGCAGTACAACACCTGCGACAGCCTGAAGCTCACCTTCGCCTTGTTCAGTACGGCTGTGGTGAAGGAATACACGGATAAGTTGGTATTCTATTTCAACAATTATCGTAGCGACTCCACTGCCTCCAAGAAGGACATCATCACCATCACCGGTGTCAAAGAGAAACCCACCAAGACCGTGAAGAAGCGTGCCAAGGCCACTTCCTCTGCAGCAGAGAAGTGGGATGAGGAAACTCATACCTATACGCTTACGCTCAACCACAATGGTCCTGTTGACCTTGAGATCAATTGTTCAGGTGAAGGCACCGATCGCCTTACCGACTTCCTCCCCGACGAGGCGCTCACCGACCTTCCCCTCCAGCCCGAGGATACCATCCGTGAGATTATCATCGAGTGTGAGGATATGGACTACAAGAGTGTGTCCAATGTCGTCACCGATGCCTACAATTCAGGTTATCGTAGCCTTTTGGGTCATTCGGCTATGGGCTTTGTCGTGATGGGTTCCAACTCGGGTGGTAGTCTGCAGGCATTCCCTGTCACAAAGGCTGCAGGCCAGTATAAGGTGAAACTGAAGTACATGTACGATGGCAGTTCCAAGTTCAATGTCCGTGGTAAGATGAACACCACCAACGCCACCTTCGCCCTCGAACCTTCGGCTGGCAAGTGGGTAGAAGTTGAGATGGAGATGCCTATGAAGTTGGGCAAGAACACCTTCACGCTGACCAATGTAGGAGCTAAGGACTTCAAGATCGACCAGGTCACCTTCACGCCCTGTGAGGAAACTGTCTCTATAGGTGAGGTGATGGCAAGCGAAAGCGAAGACACCTCTGTAGAGGCTATGTACAATCTCTCCGGTATGCGTGTCGACCGTCTTCAGAAGGGTATTAATATCATCCGTTTGAGCAATGGCAAGACCAAGAAAGTAATGGTGAGATAAGGCCATTGCAGTGCTGAAACAAACTTGAAAATGCTATCCATAATAGGAAGAGGCATCCTCTGAGGGTGTCTCTTCTTTTTTTGCCGGATTTTGATAGTTTAGGTTGAATTGCTGTCATAATGTATCTAAAATGGACTTGAAATAGTGCATTTTACACTTGTAGGTTACAAATACGACAATCAATGTTACATATGTGAATGCCGTGTGCGCGAAAAAATTAGTATCTTTGCAAGGAAAAAGTTATTATTAATAACTGTTTGAACCGTTTATCAACCAATTATCAAGTATACCATGAAAAAAATGAGAACCTTTGCAGCCTTGTTGCTGCTGATTCTTCCCTTGTTTGCCAACGCGGGCAAACCAGACAAGAATTTCTTCATTTATCTTTGTTTTGGCCAGAGCAATATGGAGGCCGGTGCTCGTCCCGCCGAGCAGGATAAGGACTGGAACGATGAGCGTTTCCAGATGCTGGCTGCTGTAGATCAGCCTCGCCATCAGCGTGAGATGGGCAACTGGTATGTGGCCACTCCTCCCATCTGCCGTGAGGGTAACAATATGGGTCCCGTGGATTTCTTTGGTCGTAAGATGATCGAACTCCTTCCCAAGAAATATCGTGTAGGTGTGATCAATGTATCCGTTGCAGGTGCCAAGTTGGAGTTGTGGGACAAGGATGCATGTGAGGACTATCTGGCCAAGGAAAGTGCCGATCCCAGTCGTGCATGGTTGCCCGGCATCGCCAAGAACTATGACAGCAATCCTTATCAGCGTTTGCTCGATATGGCCAAGATTGCTCAGCAGTCGGGTGTGATCAAGGGCATGCTCGTGCATCAGGGTGAGTCCAATCCCGATGATCCCGAGTGGTGTGCTCGCCTGAAGAAGATCCACGACGATCTCTGCAAGGACCTGGGTCTTGATCCCAACAAGGTACCTCTGCTCGCAGGTGAGCTCAAGCAGGCTGATCAGGGTGGTGCTTGTGCCGCTTTCAATCAGAATGTGCTCGCTCATCTCCCCGAGGTGATGAAGAACGGTTACATCATTTCCTCTAAGGACTGCCAGAGCCAGGGCGATGCCTTCCACTTCAACACCGAGGGTATGCGTCTTATGGGTTATCGCATGGCCGACAAGATGCTCGAGTTGCACGGCTTCAAGAAGTAACACAAGAGGACTTCAAGAAATAATAAAAGGATTTCAAGAAATTTATTAAGATAGGATTTTTTAACCGAAACAAATCTAACAATATGAAGTTCAAGCAAAAACTACTTTGTCTTTTCTTACTGCTATCAGCGTACAGTCTTATGGGACAGGCTCAGTATGAGTTTGGTAAGACGCCCGACATACATGTGGAGGGTCATCAGTTGGTCGATGCTCAAGGTCACCCCGTACGCTTCTTTGGTTTCATGGATACCCCAAGTGCATGGTTCAATGGTGGCCGTTGGGGATGGTCGTACGATGCCAATGGTGTGACCAAGTGCAAGCAATATTTCGAGAAGTTGTTCACGGCAACCACAGATACACTCCATGGTGCCTATTGCAATCTGTTCCGTTTGCATCTGGAACCCGCATGGGTGGATAGTGGTAGCAATACTTGCTGGTTCTGCGGTAAGACTACTCCCATGGGCACTGCCAAGGGTGCGAAGTGTAAGTATTGCGAGAAACCTACTTTTTACCAGACTGGTGGTAAGACCTACGACCCCGATGATCAGGAGGTTAGTGGAGAGGCAGATATACATAAGAGAAGCCTCACATCCCTCAAGACCCATCTGGGTGATGTCTATGTTCCCATTGCTGAGAGTGCCAATAAGCACGGCATGTATGTTATCATGCGCCCCCCCGGCGTTTGTCCAGGTAAGATCAAGGTAGGTAGTTACTATCAGCAGTTCCTGATCAAAGTCTGGGATCAAGTGACCAAGAATGCCAAGGTAAAGAAGTACAGCGGTTGGTTGAGCATTGAGTTGGCCAACGAACCCGTGAGCGTAGTCGATGCTAACGGCCAGGATTCGAAGACCGCCATGCGTGACTTCTTCCAGCCCGTGGTTGATAAGATTCGCGAGAATGGTTTTGAGGGTATCATCTGGGTACCTGGCAAGGGTTGGCAGGCAAGCTATGAGAACTACAAGGACTATCCCGTAGAGGATGCCAACATGGGTTATGCAGTTCACAACTATACCGGTTGGTATGGTGGTGATGACAAAGCATATACCAACGGACGCACCGTTGCGCAATACACCAATCAGTTCCACAATCAGGTGCCCGTGGTAGACACCAATCCCATCGTGATCACCGAGGTGGACTGGAGTCCTGAGAAGAAGTCTGCAGCCGGTACTGGCCATCAGAACGAGCACGGTGACTGGGTAGATGGCAACTATGGCACATGGGCTACGGGTAGCACCTCAAAGTGGGGTGTACTCTACAAGGGTCTGCTGGATAAGTACGACAATATCTCCATGACGCTCAGCTCTACCGGTTGTTACATTGACATCGATGCATCTATCAAGTCGCCCATTACGCCTGTTCCCGCCTTCAAGACTGCCATGGAAAGAGACGGCCTGGATCCTTGGGATGGTAGTGGTGTGGCTTGTTTCCAGTGGTACAAAGACTTCTACTACGACCAGTTCTACGGTTACGACAACGACAATATCACCATCAAGGAGGTGCTCACCAAGAGCATCAAGGATGTCACCACCTCTCCCGGTAGAGGATCCTATGTCACCTTTGAGGCAAAGTTTGTGAGTGGTCGTCAGGGCAATGTGGCACAGTCGTGCACCTATGAGGTGTCCGATCCCACCATTGCCAAGGTCTTCCACGGCAAGGTCATCGGTTTGGCTCCGGGTGAGACCGACATCGTAGCCACCTACACTGACATCACGGGCACGCCCTACAGCATCCCGTTCCACACCATTGTCACGCTCTTCCCCATCACGAAGGACGGATTCAATCCCGCTGTTCAAGGCGGTGGCTCCATCACATCGGCAGGAGCAACCATTCTCTCTTATTCAGCTGTCAAGAACGGTATCGCAGGTTGGAACTATGGCAGTTCACCCGTGGACATCAGTCAGTTCGATTCGATCAGCGTAGTGCTTGCCGCCAAGCCCACTTCTGCATCAAAGGCTGCCTTGCGCATCTACGATACAGCAGACCTCTCTGGTGCCTATGCAGAGATTCCCCTGGCACAGGTCAGCGAGGCTCACGCTCTTCTCAAGGGCCTCCTCAAGACCGACGGCAAGGAGCTCAACCTGAAGCAGATCTATACCGTGGGTATCTACACGGCAGCCTCTGCTACGATTCGCTTGCGCGAAGTCTACCTGAGCAACTCTAAGGAAGAGGATGCCATTGAGACCGTTCGCCAGAAGGACAATGCCAAGTCTCAGATGTACGACCTGAATGGCGTACAACTGAATCGCAAGCAGAAAGGCGTGACGATCCTCCGAAAAGACAATGGAAAAACTCAAAAAGTTTTGGTAAAATAACAAACTCATTAAACCATACATCGTAATTATTATCATATACTTACGGTGTATGGTATAGTTTATCAAAAACATATATCCCACAAGATACATTTCATCCACCAACCTAATAAACTTTCACATACGAATGAAACGCACACTCTTAGCCCTTGCCTCAGTCCTTTGCGGTATGGGTGCTCAGGCACAAAATCCCGTGGTGCAGACCTGGTTCACTACCGACCCTGCTCCCATGGTGCACAACAATACCTTATATATATACACGGGTCACGACGAAGGCACGGAGTCTATCAAGGCCGACTTCTTCTGGATGCAGGAGTGGCGCGTCTACGGCACCGAGGACATGGTGAACTGGCGCGACTATGGTTCGCCCCTCGCCATTGAGTCGTTCTCTTGGGGCGATGACCGTGCATGGGCGCCTCAGTGTATCGAGCGCAACGGTAAGTTCTACTTCTATGTGCCCCTCCATTCCAAGCTCAGCGGTGGCATGGCCATTGGCGTAGCCGTAGGCGACACCCCCTATGGACCTTTCAAGGATGCTTTGGGCAAACCTCTCTACGATAATGGTTCGTGGGACCATATCGATCCCACCGTCATGATCGACGACGACGGACAGGCTTGGCTCTACTGGGGCAATCCCAACCTCTACTACTGTAAGCTCAACAAGGACATGATCTCCATCGACGGCGAAGTGAAGAAGATGGACAAGAGCAACCTCAAGGGCTACACTGAGGGTCCTTGGATACAGAAGCGCAATGGCAAGTACTACATGATGTATGCTGCCGACGGTATCCCCGAGAATATTGCTTACGCTATGAGCAATACACCCGTGGGTCCCTGGGAGTATAAGGGCATCATCATGCCTAAGGACGAGCAGGCTTCCTTCACCAACCACAGTGGTTTGATGGACTTCAAGGGTCACAGCTATTTCTTCTACCACAGTGGATGGCTGGGTGGTGGCTACGGCCGTAGCGTTTGTGTGAAGGAGTTTCAGTACAATGCCGACGGTACCATCCCCACGCTTCATGCCGACAAGGAGGGCGTGGCACCTATAGGCACACTCAATCCTTTCCAGCGCATAGAAGCTGAGACCATGGCTTATAAGAAAGGTAATATCCACACTCAGCCCAATGGCGTAGGCAATGTCTATGTATCTGATATTCACAATGGCGACTGGATTAAGTTGCGTGAGGTGGACTTCGGTAGCCGTCAGGCCAAGCAGTTCACGGTAAGTGCTTCGAGTGCACTTCGTGGAGGTACCCTCGAGCTCCATGCCGATGAGCCCAACGGTCCCAAGATCTGCGAGGTAGCTATCACCGAGACGGGTGGTTGGGAGAAGTTTAAGCCCTTCAAGACCACCGACATCAAGACTCCCCAGGGCAAGCACGACATCTACCTGGTGTTCAAGGGTCGCAAGGGTCCCGAACTCTTCACCCTCGACTGGTGGGAGATGAAGTAAATGAAAGAATGAAAGAATTGAGCTATCATTAGCGAGGCATCTTCATTTTTTTCATTAGCGAAGCGAAATCATCATTATTAATCTAATATAATTTTTAACTTTAAAAAACAAAAAAAGCATGAAAAAGCTATTTGCTTTGGCTCTTTTCGTTGCAGCATTTGCAACAGGAGCAACAGCTCAGCGTCAGCGTCAGCAGCAAGATGACAACAAGACGCTGAAAGAGGCCTACAAGGACTACTTCATGATTGGTGTGGCTGTCAATGGTCGCAACATCAGCAATCCCGACGAGGCTGCTATCGTGAAGAAGGAGTACAACAGTATGACTGCCGAGAACGACATGAAGCCAGGTGAGGTATGCAAGGGTCCCGACAACTACGACTGGACTCGTGCCGACCGTATCGCTAACTTCGCTCGTGAGAATGGTATCAAACTTCGTGGTCACTGTCTGTTGTGGCACAGCCAGTTTGCTAACTGGATGTTCTACGAGGAGCCTACTGCAGAGGAGAAGGCTGCTCAGGAGAAGGCTGCCAAGAAGGCTGCCAAGGAGGCTGAGAAGGCTGCTAAGAAGGCTGCCAAGAAGAATAAGAACGGAGAGACTGCAGCTGCTCCTCAGGCCAATCCTTTCGGTGGCCAGGGCTTCCCCCAGGGTATGCCTCAGGGCTTCGGCCAGGGTGGTCAGCGTCCTCAGGGCTTCGGTCAGGGTGGCCAGCGTCCTCAGGGTCAGGGCCAGCGTGGTGGTCAGTTCGGTGGTCAGCAACAGCAGCGTAAGCTCGTTAGCAAGGAGGTTCTTTATGAGCGTCTGCGCAACCACATCCACACTGTGATCAACCGTTACAAGGATGTTGTTTACTGCTGGGATGTTGTCAACGAGGCTATCGCTGATGGTGGTAACACTCCTCTCCGCAACTCTACCTTCGTTCAGATCTGTGGCAACGACGAGTTCATCAAGAAGGCTTTCCAGTTTGCTCGCGAGGCTGACCCCAAGGCTCTTCTTTTCTACAACGACTACAACGAGTGTAACCCCCAGAAGCGCGACCGTATCTATGAGATGGTTAAGCGTCTGAAGTCAGAGGGTGCTCCTATCGATGGTATCGGTATGCAGGGTCACTACAACATCTACGGTCCTACCGAGGAGGAGATGGAGGCTGCTGTAAAGAAGTACTCTGAGATCGTTGATCACATCCATGTGACTGAGCTCGACATCCGTGTCAACGAGCAGATGGGTGGTCAGCTCAATATGGACCGCAACGAGGGCAATGTTGTAACCGATGAGCAGAAGCGTTTGCAGGAGGCTCAGTACGACCGTTTGTTCCGTGTTCTCCGTCGTCATCACGAGAAGATCGACTGCGTTACCTTCTGGAATGTCAGCGATAAGGACTCATGGGTAGGTACCAACAACTATCCCCTCCTCTTCGACAAGGACCTCAAGAAGAAGAATGTTTACTATGTAGTTCGCGACTTCGATGCTTCTATCGACAATGCTGTTATCCTCGAGGACTTCAAGCCCTCTGAGACTTGCCAGCCCGGTCAGAACTATCCTCAGGTCAACTCTCAGGGTTATGTTCGTTTCCGCGTAGTTGCTCCTAAGGCTACCAGCGTTACTGCGTCTGCAGGTCACGGTGGCGCTATGAGCGGTACCACCTTGAAGAAGCAGGCTGATGGTAGCTTCGTCGGTACCACTATGACTCCCGAGGATCCTGGTTTCCACTACTATACCATGACCATCGACGGTGCTCGCGTGGTTGACCCCGGTACCAACTTCTACTATGGTGGTACTTCATGGCAGAGTGGTGTAGAGGTTCCCACCAATGCTGATAAGGATTTCTACGCTATGCGTACCGATATCCAGCACGGTCAGACCTCTCTCGTTTACTTCCCCAGCAAGGTTGAGGGCGAGCAGATGCGTCCCGCTTATGTATATCTTCCCGCTGAGTATGCTAAGAATCCCAACAAGCGCTATCCCGTACTCTATCTCCAGCACGGTTGGGGTGAGAACGAGACCTCTTGGCCCGTTCAGGGTAAGGCAGGTATCATCATGGACAACCTGATTGCCGATGGTAAGTGCCAGCCCATGATCATCGTTATGACCTACGGTATGACCAACGGTACCCGTATCGGTGGCCTCGGTGGCTTCAATGTCAAGGATGGCTTCGAGAAGGTACTCTGCGACGAGCTCATCCCCTACATCGACAAGAACTTCCGCACCAAGGCTCAGCGCAACAGCCGTGCTATGTGTGGTCTGTCAATGGGTGGTATGGAGACTCACTCTATCACACTCAACCGTCCTCAGGTATTCGGTTACTGGGGTCTGTTCTCAGGTGGTACCTATAGCGTTGAGGAGATCAAGAAGCTCGCTAAGGCTGACCAGCCCAAGCTGATGTTCATGAGCACCGGTAGCAAGGAGAACCCCACTGGTATCAACAAGGCTGCTGCTGATCTGAAGGCTGCTGGTTACAATGCTGTTCCTCATGTAAGTGAGGGTACCGCTCACGAGTTCCTCACCTGGCGTCGTGCCTTGAAGGAGGTTGCTCCCCTGCTGTTCAAGTAAGAAGTTGACGGATAGCTCATTGTCCGCATCCTCTCCGCTTTGGTTTGGCATTTTGTCTGCAAAGTAGGAGATATTGTCACGGACAATTTGTATTCGAATGTTAAAATAAGGTCGTTTCCGGAAAAAGTAATGCCGGGAGCGACCTTTTCTTGTTTTTTTTATGTAAATTTGCAAAGCAGTAATAGCTTAAAAATAAATGTGAAGTATAATATTTGATTTACTAATCAAAACTCACCCATAGATATCGCAAGTTAAAAGACATGAAAAAGACACTATTTTTCCTTCTAAGTTGTTGGAGTCTGCTGAGTGTGGCACAGCCTATTGAGATCAAGACGGCTGATGGTGTGCCCCTCACGCTGATTCCCCTCACCGACAATTCTGTCCGTGTACGCCATGGCAATGCTCCTACATTGCCCGAGCTCACCTATGTGAACGAGCCCGAGAAGATCAAGTACAAGAAGACGGAGAAGAACGGTATCACCACCTACACCTTCAGTGAGATGTCCATCGAGCTCGATAGCGAGACGGGCTACATCACCTTCCTCGACAGCCGTGGCCGTCCAGTGCTCACCGAGCAGGAGTATGCCATCACCGACAGTGAGATTCAGGGCCAACCCACACACACCGCAGGTGTACGCTTCGACAGTCCTCGCGATGAGTATCTCTATGGCTTGGGCCAGTTCCAGGATGGTCATCTCAACATCCGTGGTCTCACCCGCCAGCTCACCCAGGTCAACACACAGATATCCCTTCCTTTCTATCTCTCCAATCGCGGTTATGCCGTGCTTTGGAACAACTACGGTATGACCACCTTCAATCCCTCGGACTTCTCCGACCCCATGGTCAGTGTGGCAGAGGGTAAGGTCACAGAGGTCAATGTCACCTCTACCGAGGGAGGCCGTCAGGAGCGTCGTCAGGCCAATGTGTTTGAGACCACCATCGAGGCACCCTTCGATGACGACTATTGCATCCTCCTCGATGTAGGTCAGACCATGGCTCGCCGTCACACCCTGGTGCTCGACGACACCATCCCCCTCTTCGACATGCAGAATGTGTGGTTGCCACCAACCAACTCTACCATCGTACACCTCACCGAGGGCAAGCATAAGTTCACTGCTGAGCTCACCCGTGGCGACAAGCCCACGCTCTACTACAGCCGTGTGAAGAATCAGACCGTGCTCTATTCGCCCGTGGCAGAGTGTGTGGACTATACCGTCTTCCTCGGTTCGGCCGACAATGCCATCGGTGCCTATCGTAAGATGACGGGTCAGTCGCCTATGCCTCCCGCCTGGGTCTTCGGATATGTTCATTGCCGTGAGCGCTTCCATTCTACCGATGAGATACTCTCCACCGCACAGACCTTCCGCGACAAGAAGCTCCCCATGGATGTCATGGTGCAGGACTGGCAGTGGTGGGGCAAGTATGGCTGGAATGCCATGAAGTTCGATGAGCAGTACTATCCCGATCCCAAGTTGCTTGTCGATGAGCTCCACAAGAAGGGTAGTCGTCTGATGCTCAGCGTCTGGTCTAAGATCGACAAGAACTCTGAGGTGGGCAAGGAAGGCGTAGCCAAGGGCTACTATATCCCCGGCACCGACTGGATCGACTTCTTCAACCCCGAGGCAGCCGAGTTCTATTGGAACAATTTCTCTAAGTCACTCCTCATGCCTTATGGCATCGATGCTTGGTGGCAGGATGCCGTTGAGCCCGAGAACGATGACCTTAAGGGTCGCCGTATCAACAATGGCAAGTGGCCTGGCGAACTCATGCGCAACACCTATCCTCTCATGGTCTCAAAGACTGTGTACGAGGGCAACATGAAGGACCGTCCCGGTCAGCGTACCTCTATCCTCACCCGTAGTGCAGCTCCCGGTATGCAGCGCTATGGTAGTTTCCTCTGGTCGGGCGATGTAGGCAACGACTGGAACACGCTCCACACACAGGTCATCGCCGGTCTGAGCGTGAGTGCCTCTGGTTATCCCTGGTGGACCTACGATGCTGGTGGTTTCTTCCGTCCCGGTGGTGGTCAGTACAACGATCCCGCCTACCAGAAGCGCTTCCTCCGCTGGCTTCAGATCTCCACCTTCTTGCCTATGATGCGCGTACATGGCTACCAGACCGACACCGAGTTCTGGCGTTATGGCGAGGAGGTAGAGAGCGAGGCACGCCGTTTGCTGGAGATCCGCTACAGCCTCTTCCCCTACATCTACTCCACAGCCTATGAGGTGACACAGGGTGGCACCATGATGCGTCCTCTCGTGATGGACTATTCTTCCGACAAGGTAGCTCTTGCTGTCGACAACGAGTATATGTTCGGTCGCAACCTCCTCGTAGGTGTGCCCGGTGAGGACAACGACAAGGAGTTCCGTATGTACTTCCCCCGCTCCAACGGTGGCTGGTACGACTTCTACACAGGCAAGTACTACACCGACTTCTATAAGGATCAGGGCGAGAAGAGTCAGGCTCAGCGCAGTGGTGGTCGCTACATCACTATGCGTTGCACCCCCAACACCATTCCCGTCTTCGTGAAGGCTGGTTCTATCCTCCCCATGGCTCGTCCCATGCAGAGCACCTCTGAGTACAATCCCAAGGAGATGGACATCCGCATCTTCCCCGGTGGCAATGCTACCTTCACCCTCTACGAGGACGATGGTGTCACCACCAAGAACGAGCAGGGCGAATGTTGCACCATCGAGATGAAGTGGGACAACACCACCCATGTCTTCACCATCGGTGCTGCCAAGGGTAGCTACGAGGGTATGCCTCAGGAGCGCACCTTCTACATCAATCTGCCTAAGAAAGAGCCTGTTGCCGTGAAGTACACCGGTAGCAAGAAGACCGTCAAGCTCAAGTTGGAATAATCATCTATACATGTTTCTATCCTCCCTGCGTCTCCCGCAGGGAGTTTTTTATTGATACCCACCACTGCTTTTGTATTAAACTTTCTTCATCCGAAAGTGTCATACATATATCAGATGTGACTTGAAAAGAATAGTTAAACCTAATAAATTTTCTAAACACATGAAAAAGATTCTGTTATCAATCTTTGCATCTGCAATGGTGCTTACAGCCAGCGCCCAGTTCCCCGGCGGTGGTTTTGGTGGTGGTTTCGGAGGCGGTATGCCCATGGGTGGTGGTTTCGGTTTTGGAGGCCAGCAGGTCAAGAACGAGGACATGCATTGCTCTGAGAAGTTTACTGACATCAACTATGCCGACGATGGTCAGGCTTTCCACACCCTGGATGTCTATATCCCCGACACCAAAGCCGACAAGTATCCCGTAGTGGTACACATCTATGGTAGTGCTTGGATGAGCAACAGCAGCAAGGGTGCTGCCGACCTCGGCACCATCGTCACTGCACTTCTCAAGGCAGGCTATGCTGTGGTTTGTCCCAACCACCGTTCCATCTCTGATGCACAGTGGCCTGCACAGAGCCACGACATCAAGGCTGTGATCCGCTGGATCCGTGGCAACGCCAAGCAGTATAAGTTCGATCCTAAGTTTGTAGCCACCTCAGGTTTCTCAAGTGGCGGTCACCTCTCAAGTTTCATGGGTGCCACCTCTGGTCTCAAGAAGGGCGTGGTAAACAAGGAGGAGATAGACATCGAGGGTAGCCTCGGCAAGTACACCGATCAGCCTAGCACCGTCTTTGCCTCTGTTGACTGGAGCGGTCCTATCGACCTCCTCAACATGGATTGTGGCGAGGCTATGAATATGGGCGATTTTCCACCCGAGCGCAACCTCTTGGGTGGTGTGAGCAAGCAGGAGAATCCTGACAAATATCGCACGCTCAGCCCCATCTCTTTCCTCAGCAAGAAGACCTCTGCTCCCATCATCGTCTTCCATGGCACGGCCGACAATGTAGTGCCTCACTGCCAGGGTGTTGAGTTCGCAGGCGAAATCAAGGCTGCCGGCATCACCACCGAGTTCTACAGTGTAGAGGGTGGCGGTCATGGTTTCAATATGTACACTGAGGAGAATCTCCAGCGTATGGTCACCTTCCTCAACAAAGCTCGTGGTGTAAAGTAATTTCCTCTATCCCCCCATATCGTACTCCGCCACCTTCCATGGCGGAGTATTTTATATATACACCCTCCCTTCCTCGCTTTTCCGCGAGGTCTTTCCCAAATTTTAAAAAACACACACAGTCATGAAGAGAATCATCCTCTCCCTTTTTGCATCTACATTGATGCTCTCAGCAGTAGCACAGACCCCTGAGGCTAAGCCTGCAGAGACCAATGTCTCACAGAGTCAGTTCCCCAAGATCACCCCCGATCGCCGTGGTATCTTCCAGGTCAAGGCACCTGGTGCACAGAAGGTGATCGTGGACATCTGCGACAAGAAATACGAGATGACCAACGACGGTCGTGGCACATGGACTGCCACCACCGATCCCCTCGTGGTAGGTCCCCACTACTATTTCATTGAGGTTGACGGTGCACGCGTCAGCGATCCCGCCTCACAGGCCGTCTATGGTTGCGGTCTCTACGCCAGCCTCTTCGAGGTGCCCGAGAGTGCCGAGGAGGGAGCCTACTACACCTTCCAGAAGGATGCCGCTCACGGTCAGGTGCGCCTCTGCCAGTATTGGAGCAATGTGGAGGGCCGTGCCCGCCACTGCTATGTCTATACTCCTGCCGAGTATGAGCAGAACCCCAAGAAGCGCTATCCCGTGCTCTATCTCCAGCACGGTATGGCAGAGAACGAGACCGGCTGGCATACCCAGGGTAAGATGGCCAATATCCTCGACAACAACATCGCCCAGGGTAAGGCCGTTCCTATGATCGTAGTCATGGACAATGGCAATTGCGACTATGGCTTCGGTAGCAAGCCCGGCGAGAGCATGAACGATTTCGGAACCTCTTTCACCAAGGTGCTCACCGACGATATCATCCCCTACATCGACCAGACCTTCCGCACCAAGGCTACGCGTGAGAGCCGTGCCATGGCAGGTCTCTCGTGGGGTGGCTTGCAAACCTTCAACACCGTCATGGTCAACCTCGACAAGTTCGCCTATCTCGGTAGCTTCAGCGGTGCCATCTTCTCGCTCAACGGTGGCGACATCACCAAGGCCTACGATGGCGTCTTTGCTGATGCAGCCAAGGTCAACAAGCAACTCAAGGCCCTCTTCATCGGTACAGGAACAGCAGAGGATCTCGGTAGCAAGGGTGTCAACCAGAAGCTCCAGGCAGCAGGCATCAAGACCACCTACTATGAGTCAGAGGGCACAGCCCACGAGTGGCTCACCTGGCGTCGTTGCCTCAATCAGTATGTACCCCTGCTCTTCAAATAGCCCTTCCTTCCGCCCATCCCCGCCCTTCATATATCTATCTCCCGGACTGCATCATTATCCTTGCGGTCCGGGAGCTTTTTTA
>JAZQQX010000030.1:0-66216 GCA_045629325.1 Bacteroidaceae bacterium
TGAATCTTTCGTTTGGAACAGACATTTCACGTTATAAACTTGACAAGGATTAATCCATCCTTTGTCTTAATAGAAAAAAAGAAAAATGAGACATAATAAGAAATTCAACCATCTCGGTCGTACTGCATCTCATCGCGCTGCCATGCTCAGCAACATGGCTGTTAGTCTGATCATGCACAAAAGAATCACTACGACCGTTCCTAAGGCTAAGGCACTGAAGAAGTACGTAGAGCCCCTGATTACAAAGTCTAAGCAGGATACTACTAATTCTCGTCGTGTTGTCTTCAGCTATTTGCAGGATAAATTTGCTGTAACCGAGTTGTTCAAGGTTATCTCTGAGAAGGTTGCCGATCGTCCCGGTGGTTACACTCGTATCATCAAGACTGGCTTCCGTGCTAATGATAATGCACCTATGTGTTTTATTGAGCTCGTTGACTTCGATGAGAATATGGCTAAGACAGCTAAGAAGGCAAAGCGTACTCGTCGTTCTAAGAAGAGCGCTTCTGCCGAAACTCCTGCTGTAGAGGCACCTGTTGCTGAAACTGCAGAAGCACCCGCAGCTGAGTAATCAGAATAATTCTAATTTGCAATAATAGTAATTGCCCTCGTTCGTGAGAATGAGGGCAATTCTTTTTTCTGTATCGTTTATTATCTCTATTTTTTATTTCTAAACTCTTTTCTGTATTTACTGGGAGAGAGGTTCGTATATTGTTTGAAATATTTGCCAAAGAACGACTGAGAAGGAAAATGTAGTTCACTTGAGATCTCTTTTATGCTAGTATCACTGTGGGCAAGCATTTGTTTGGCGTTACTTATGACCATATTTACTATCCAATGCAATGCTGATTGGCCAGATTTTTCTTTTATTACAGAAGAAAAGTATCTTGGGGTAAGGCATAGTTCATTCGCATAGAATGATACTTCTCGTTCTTTTCTATAATTTTTTTGTAGAGAGACTATGAATGTCTGAAAGATTCTCTCTTTTGTATCTAGTGTTTCAGCTTCGACGGATTGATTTACGAAGTAGTCATATAGTAACTCATTGAAGAAGGCTTCACCTAGGCACTCTAATTGCCTCTTTAATATACCCTTTTCAGGTTTGTCTTCTTGTATTTTTTCAAGATTCTCTTCTCTTTGTTCCAACATATTAGACATTTCTTCAACTCTTTTTTGCTGTTCCTCAAGAAGTGTTATACAAGGTTTGTCTCTGACAGCGAGTATATTTTTCATAGAAACAGCCTTCTCTATGAGCGGTAGGATAAAGTCAAGATTTGCCTTAAATACAATCCCCTCAAGATCTGGGCTCCATTTCAGTATGTTTACAAATGTAGCAGGTGCATAAAGATACATGTCACCAGAGTGAAGGATATATGTCTTCTCGTCAAGATTTACTTTTACCCATCCTTTCTTACATAAAAAGAAGCCACATACATCTACTCTGGAATCAATTCTTCCGTTTTCATCAATGTAGTTTTCCATCTCGTTGATGGATATTCTCTGGAATGGTCTATTAAAACTTTTCATATTGCAAATATAGCTAATAATTGTTCTATTTATACAAATAATTAAGAATTTTTCTTTTATTTGAATATATAAAAGTACATATCGGACAATTTGAGAGCATTATAGGTCTTTTGTCTTCGCCCAAATCAGCGTAACTTTGCATCGCAATTCAGAGTTGTTGTTCTTTGAATTCACATGTCTTATCATTATTTATACTAATAAGAATTTATTTTAGGTATATGAAGAATTCTTTTAAGATTGTATTAATGTTATTCGTTTTACTTCAGGTCGTTGTACCTACATATGGTGTAGATATATTGACGCTCGGAGAATGCCGCTCCTTAGCGCTTAGCCACAATAAGGCAATGAAATCTTCTGAGTTGTCAAAGGAAAAAGCATTCTACGAGCGCAAGGCGGCCTTTAGTAATTATTTTCCGAAGATTGATTTCATTGGTACTTATCAGCGAACAAGTAAGCAAGTCAGTCTGCTGAGTGATGAACAAAAGACATCTCTTTCTGGATTAGGAACCGGGGTTGTAGGTGGTGTTCAGCAGGCAATAGCCCAAAGTGGTTTCTCTGGTACGATGGAGCAAATGATAGGGCAGATTATAGAGGCGAACCCAGATCTTTCCCCACTCATTATGCAAGGTCAGGAGGTAATTAATAATTATACACAGGCTTTTGCACAGCAAGCCGCACAGGGGTTGAATACTGCAGGCCAACATATAGTTGATGCTCTTGATACAGACACTCGCAATCTTGGCATTTTGAGTGTGATGTTTACTCAACCTTTATATATGGGTGGGAAGATAAGGGCTTATGATAAGATTACGCATTATTCAGAGGAACTTGCCGGCCAGAAACTCCGTTTAGAAGAACAGTCGTTAATTTTAGATGTTGACAAAGCCTATTGGCAAGTTGTTTCATTGGTAAATAAGAGAAAGCTTGCAGAAGGGTATCGTGACATGCTTCAACACCTGGATACAGATGTGCAGAAAATGATAAAAGAAGGCGTTGCTACGAAATCCAATGAACTCTCTGTCAGTGTAAAACTAAACGAGGCAGAGATGACATTGATGCGTATAGATGATGGCTTAATCTTGAGTCGTATGCTTTTAGCTCAGACTTGTGGCATACCATTAGGTGAAGAATTTCATTTGGCTGATGAAAGTCTAGATGGAATAGCGGTTGAATTGCAATCGATTACGGGAGACATGGAGTCTGCTGTTGCCAATCGTCCAGAATTGTTACAATTGGATTTGGCCACACAGATGCAAAAAGAAAAGGTGAATATTGAGCGTAGCTCGTTTTTACCTTCGTTAGCTCTAACCGGTGGCTTCCTATCAACCTATCCTTCTTTGACAAATGGGTTTGAAACAAGATTCCGAGGTATGTGGAATGTCGGTGTTTCTCTAAAGGTACCCGTGTGGCATTGGGGCGAGGGCTATTATAAAGTTAAAGCTGCTAAAGTTGATGCAAAACTAGCAGAACTCCGTTATGATGAAGTTAAAGAAAAAATCCAACTTCAAGTTAAGCAAGATGCTTTTGCCGTAAATGAGGCTAATAGAAAGTTGGAGTTGGCATTACGGAACCTTGAGAAAGCTGAAGAAAATCTCCGAGTTGCTCGAATTGGTTTTTCTGAAGGAATGGTTTCCACGAGTGATCTACTTGCTGCTCAAACAGCATGGATCAGTGCAGAGAGTGATCGAGTAGATGCTCAGATAGATATTCGCTTGACACAAGCTGCATATAACAAATCAATTGGTAAATAAAATTATTTAGATATGGAAAAGAAAAAGCCCAATTACATTCCCGCGTTGATTCTTATAATTGGAGTAGTAGCTTTTGCTGCTGTCTGTGGATTTTATGCCTTTTCTGAGACGGAGACTATTATCCAGGGACAGGCTGAAGTTACAGAGTATAGAGTTAGTAGCAAGGTTCCAGGCCGTGTCCTTCGTCTCTTAGTAGAGGAGGGACAGATGGTTAAGGCAGGAGATACACTTGCTATTCTTGAGGCTCCCGAGGTTCGTGCCAAGTTGTCGCAGGCTGAAGCTGCTGAGAATGCTGCAACAGCAATCGCTCGTAAGGCCGAGAAAGGCGCCCGTGAGGAGCAGATTCGTGCAGCATATGAGATGTGGCAAAAGTCTATTGCCGGTCGTGAAGTGATGGAAAAGAGCTACGACCGAGTAAAACGACTATATGATGAAGGCGTAATGACAGCTCAGAAGTTAGATGAGATTACTGCGCAACGAGATGCCGCTATTGCAACAGAGAAGGCTGCCAAATCTCAATACGATTTGGCAAAAAATGGTGCCCAGAAAGAGGACAAAGATGCTGCTCGCGCACAGCGTGAACGAGCCCAGGGGGCAATAGCTGAAGTTAATAGCTATCTTAGTGAAACCGTTCTCATTGCTCAAATGGATGGTGAAGTGACGGATATCTTCCCTTGTATCGGTGAGTTGGTTGGTACAGGTGCGCCTGTAATGAATGTAGCTTTAGTTGACAACTTGTGGCTTACCTTTAATGTTCGTGAAGACCAGTTGGCCGGCTTTAAGATGGGAGATGTCATAGAAGTCGTAATACCGGCTCTGGGAGCAGAAAAGTCTTATGAGGCTAAGATCACAAACATGAAAGACTTAGGTTCGTATGCAGCATGGAAAGCTACAAAGACGACGGGACAATATGACATGAAGACCTTTAGTGTAAAGGCAGTCCCTGTTCATGCTATTGATGGTTTGCGTGCGGGTATGACTGTTTTGATGAAGTAAATTGTCATCATGTTCAGGGTTATTCTTCGCGAGCTACGACGCTTGGCCACAACGCCTATTTATTGGCTCAATATGGTAGTTGGGCCTGTGTTCTGTGCGGTATTCTTTACCACACTTATGGATGCAGGTCTGCCCACCAGTTTGCCTATAGGATTAGTTGATGAAGACAATTCCGTAACAACTCGTTCCTTAGCGCGCAATCTTGATGCTTTTCAGAATAGCGAGATTGTTGCACAATACCCTTCCGTTTCTGAAGCACGCAAGGCTATGCAAAAGGGTGATATCTACGCCTTCTATTACATTCCTCAGGGTACTACTTGTGATATGCAATTGCAACATGCTCCAACTGTGAGTTTATATATGAATGCCCAGTATTTTGTTGCAGGTTCTTTGACGTATAGGGATATGCGTATGATGAGCGAATTGTTTGCAGGTGCTGCCGGTCGAAGTGTTTTGCGTGCCAAAGGAACAGCTGACAATCAGATGACACCTTATTTGCAACCTATTGTTGTCGACAGTCATCCTATACACAATCCATCGCTTAATTACAGTGTCTATTTGTCCAATATTATTGTGCCAGGACTACTGGGATTATTTGTACTTTTTGTGACCGTTTTCAGTATTGGAAGTGAAATAAAAGAACAGACTTCGGATGGCCTCTTGAAAGTTGCCTCTTCAAATGAAGTTACTTCGCACATGCTATGTTCTTTTAATGCTTTGTTTGGAAAGTTGATAGCTCATGGTATGGTGTTTCATCTTGTTGGGTGGGCGTTAATGCTATATTTTTATGGATTCTTACATTTCCCATGTTTCTGTGGCATTCCTACGATGTTACTTGTCATAAGTATATTCATTGCAGGCAGTCAAGGACTTGGTGTTTTGATGATCTGCCTGCTTCCTACACCCCGTATGGGACTCTCTTTTGCATCACTTTGGGGTGTAATGTCTTTTAGTATTTGTGGTATGTCCTTTCCCGTAATGGCTATGCCTGCTTGGATACAAGGACTTTCATTCTTGTTCCCTTTGCGTCATTATTATATGCTATATGTCAACTGTGCTCTTGATGGATACCCACTCCACAATGCATGGTTATATTTCTTTATTTTGTTCCTTTTTGCCATTCTTCCTTTTGCATTTGTGACCCGTTTTGGGAAAATAATGCGTGAAGTGGCATATGCCCCATAAATAATAATATGACATTGTCCGAAAGTTACGCGAAAGCAATTCGCAGTATATTTACTGATGGTGGAGCGTTGCTGTTTTGCATCGTTGTTCCCTTAATCTATCCCATCCTATATACACTCATTTACAACGGCGAGGTGGTTAGAGAGGTGCCAGTCGTTGTTGTCGATGATAGTCGCAGTGCTATGAGCCGTGACTATGTGCGTCGCCTTGATGGTACACCCGATGTCAAGGTAGTAGCGTACTGTGCCAATATGGCTGAGGCAGAATCAATGGTTATGCATCGTGACTGTTATGGCATCGTGCGTATTCCGTCAGAGTTTCAACACGATTTGATGACCGGTGTACAGACCCATGTGCAAGCATATAGCGACATGAGTGGACTGCTATATTACAAAGCCATCCTGATTGCAAATACGGAAGTCTCCCTTGATATGAATGCAGAAATCAAGGTTGCAGAATCTGGTGCAAATCCAATGGCTCTCGCATCAGGTATTGCTGGTGGCTCAGATGAGCAGAAACTCGCAATTCAGCACCCCGTGCGTTATGAGAGTGTGAATATCTTCAATCCTCAAACAGGTTTTGCTACATTCCTTATACCGGCAGTCCTTATTCTAGCAATTCAGCAAACAATGGTACTTGGTATAGGTTTGATTGCAGGTACTCGTAGAGAACAGAATGTAAAAGTCTCTAGTGGTCATAGCACTTTTCTTCAGCTGTTAGGTGTTGCCCTGGCCTTCTTTACAGTCTATGTACCCATCTGTTTTTACGAGTTTGGAGTCATACCTCATCTATTCCACCTGCCCCAATTGGCCAACCCTTGGGATATAGCTTGGCTTATGTTGCCTTTCCTTTTTGCAGTTTTCAATTTTGGACTTTGTGTGGGAGGTATTCCTCGTCGCAGGGAGAGTATTATTCTCCTCGTGGTATTCACCACCATCCCCATCCTGTTTATGAGTGGTATAAGTTGGCCAGGAAGTGCATTGCCTTCATTCTGGAAGTATTTCGGATACTTGTTCCCATCCACTTTTGGCATCAATGCTTTTGTCAAGTTAAATTGTATGGGGGCACATTTCGATAGTATTCGCTATGAATATGTTGCTCTATGGATACAATGGGGAGTCTATGCTTTTCTTGCATGGTGTGTGACTCGATGGGTACACAAGAATAAGGAGTAGAAGTTAATCCGCCTTTATTTCTTTGTCTTGGTATCTGTGACGGGAAGCAATAGGGGCTTGATGTGCATAGTGTCCTTGTAGGCGTAGTGTGGCAGTTTGCTGTCTGCACTTCTAAATTCCAAGAAACTTGGAATCTTGGCTTCTTGTTTTGGGTGTTCCATCTTCTCATTATATGGGATGATGGCCACTCTCGCATGTCCTGCCCTGATGATGCCTAAATCTTTAGCGGCAGCATAGCTTAGGTCAATGGTGAATTTTTTGCTGTAAGGACCTCTGTCTGTTACTTTAACAATCACCTCTTTCCCGGAATCAAGATGTTTCACCTTTAGCAAGGTACCTAACTTATATTTAAGGTGTGCACATGTATATCCATTCTTGTCGTAGATTTCTCCACTTGCAGTTTTTCTTCCATGAAAGCGATTCGCATAATACGACGCAATCCCAACGACAGAGTCTTGCGATTGTGCATCAATGCGAATACTGCATATCAATAAAAAACAAAGAAAAAACAGTTTCTTTTTCATGGATAGGCAATGTTTGAGCTTGCAAGTTCGCATTTTTTTTCTGTATTGGCAAATTTTGCCATGTTTTTCTCCTATGTACCCTCGGTTTTTTGTAACTTTGCATACAAAATGAAAGAGAAAAGATGAGAATTTACAAGATATTATTGTTTATTTTCGGCATTCTTGCGGGCTTGTCTGCCCTATGCATCTTTATGCCTTCTGAAGGTATAAGAATCGCGGGAATCACACTCGAGTTTCCTTCCCTCCTTCATGTACTGGAAGGTGATGTCCAAGAAGAAAGCACGGATACTATTGAGATTCTATCACCGGAGGAGCTCCTAGCCCAACGAATGGCCAATCTTCATACACAAAAGGTAGACGAATTCCATGAATTTGCATCTCATTCGCCACAACGCATCTATTTGCCTCATGGTGATGAAACCTATTTTGATTCTTTTTTCCAATCACTTGAGGAAGCCGATAGTCAACATGTGCGTATTTTGCATTTGGGTGATTCTCAGTTGGAGTGTGACCGCATTTCATCATCGCTTCGTACCCACTATCAGCAGACTTTTGGCGGTCATGGCGTGGGGCTTGTTCCTGCCCTGCAGACAGTTCCCACATATACTTTGAGTCAAACCATCAGCCCTAGTGAAAGTGTGGGCCATTATGTGATTTATGGTCCTGCAGATATGCATGCCTCACATTCTCGATATGGTATCATGGGACAGGTCAATCATGTACCTTCTGGTAGCACGCTTCGTCTTTCTGCTCGCGATTTGGAAGATTATCCTACATGTGGTTCTTTCCGAAAAGTGACTGTGATGGCTCATGGGGCAGGCAGTATGACTCTACGGGCTAATGGTACGAGTTATTCTATGAAGGAGAGTACTGTCAATGAATCGTATACTGCATATACTACTATTCTTGAAACAGGTGTCGATGCCGTAACTATAAGTTTCAGCGGAGACTTTGATATTTATGGTGTACAGTTGGATGATATCCAGGGCGTCTCATTGGACAATGTTCCCATGCGCGGCTGCTCGGGTAATATGTTTACGCGTATAGACAAACAAACCCTTTCTCCCTTCTTTGATCAAGAAAATGTGCGTCTTATCATATTGCAATATGGGGGAAACTATGTACCAGTATGCAGTAGTGCCGACATCATCTCCGACTATATGAAGAGTTTGCGTCGTCAGATTGCATTGTTCAAGCAAATGGCCCCTAAGGCTTCTATTCTTTTTGTTGGCCCTGCCGATATGGCAACCCGAATGGGAGGAGAAATGAAGACCTATAAGGCTTTACCACAGTTAGTTGATTCACTTCGATCGATGAGTGCTCAAGCGGGTATTGCTTTTTGGGATATGTTTTCTGCAATGGGCGGTAAGGGTTCTATCGTCAAGTGGTATCGTGCCAAACCTCAATTGGCAGGCGGTGATTTCATCCACTTCACTCCTAAGGGTGCACAAAAAATGGCCGATATGCTATATGGTACCTTGCAGTTGTATTATCGTTTCTATCGTCTCCGTATGGGTAAAGAGAGCGAAACAGAAATGCAAGATCTTGAGTTCAAGGATGCAGTAGCTCCTGTGGAAGGCTCTGGCGTGATATCCATTTCCGAGCTCCCCCCGCGTCCGGCGTCCGATAGCGTTTTAAGCAATGCAAGCTTTGATGAGGCTCCTGATTCCGAATCCTCGATAGATGGTGGCTCTCCGTCCCTACCTTCAGAGCCGTCCGTTACTATAACCTCAACAAACGACAGTATCTGATGAGTGGAAACTTTCGCATATGGCCCTTGTTTCTCTCACTGCTCTTTTGTCTTTTAAGAGTAGATGCGAGTTCTTTGCATGGTGAGTCAGACAGTATCCCCCTTCGTCCTATCGAGGGGAGCGATAGTGCTGTCCTGCACTTAGAACATAATGTTTTGCATTTTCCTAAGAGCCACAGTTCTTATGATGCGCTCTATGATCGATTCCGCTCACTTAAGTCAGACGATCTGGCTTCTATTCATATGTTG
Organism: Bacteroidaceae bacterium; assembly: GCA_045629325.1. Classification (GTDB taxonomy): domain Bacteria; phylum Bacteroidota; class Bacteroidia; order Bacteroidales; family Bacteroidaceae; genus Physcousia. The sequence goes on from JAZQQX010000030.1 coordinate 9,155, forward strand.
CACATCGGTGGAAGTCATGTTCAGGCAGGAGTATTCTCCAATCAGATGCGTTCCAACCTCCGCGCCTACACTACCAAGGGCGAGGTAGGCAGGGGCATAATCTTCCCATTTTCTGTGATGGGTACCAATGGAGCAAAAGACATACGGTGCACTTCGACGGGAAAATGGACTAAAAGTCGAAATATAGAACAGTCTCCTACATCTTTGTTGGGGCTAGCAGGCGCTTCGGTTACTACTACCGATTTGTCTTCCTCTATCACCTTCAGCCAAGTCCCTCCTTTTGAGAACCTTTTGCTTTATGGGAGCAGTCTGGTGGATACAGCATTAGTTATCCCAGTTCTTGTTGTTGAAGGAGATACCATTTATCCCCCGCTTGCCTCAGAGGAGGTGGGTTATGAGTATCTCTTGCCACACCCTGCAAGCGAGTTTACACTTGCTTTTGTTGGTGATTCGTGTGGCAGTTTTGCTTTGCGAGGAATAATCCCAGAACCCTATGCTTCAGGTCTTATGTATACAGCTTCGGGCATCAATGGAGCCGCTGTTCCTTCGTGGTTGAGATGTACAGAATTTGAGCAAGAACTATCTGCTGTCGCCCCCGATCTTGTTTTGTTTGCTATTGGAATCAATGATGCCAATGTTCAATCCTTTTCTCCCGACCGTTTTAAGGAAAACTACCGGGCGTTGATAGCACGCATTCGGCGTTGCAACCCCGATTGTACATTCCTTTTTATTACCAATAATGACTGCTACCTCAATGTGGGTAGGAGAAAGAAAAGCTACAACCGCAATACCGCCTTAGTAGAACAGGCATTCATCGAACTAGCGGAAGAGTATGATGCGGCGGTTTGGAACCTTTATCAAATTATGGGAGGCTATGGCTCTTCTAGCAAGTGGGTGAAGGCAGGTTTGATGCAAAGCGATCATATACATTTTACATCCCGAGGCTACCAACTTTTGGGCGATTTGCTTTTTAATGCCATAGTGCAAGATTATCAGGAAATGAAGCCCCTTGATGTAGAACCATATAACTAAGTTTGTCCTTTATTATGTTAATGGATATTTTACACGCATTAGTACATTATTTGACGGGAGTATTCTCCTTTGATCCCAATAGCCCACTACTATTCACACAGTTCCATTTCTGGGCATTCTTCTCCATTGTCTTTGCATTCTTTGCATTGACACGCAACCGTCATCTCTTGCGAAACACCTATCTCTTTTTCGTCAGTCTTTTGTTCTATTACAAGACGAGTGGCTTGTTTGTAGGTTTACTTGTTTTTGTAACATGTAGCGATTTTCTTATTGCCCAGGCTATAGACAGATGCAGTAAATTCTGGAAACGCCGATGCTGGCTTACGCTTAGTGTGGTCATTGATCTCAGCATACTATGCTATTTTAAGTATGCTTATTTCTTCACCGATGTAGTCAATAACCTTTTCGGAACGCATTTCCAAGTCTACAATATCATGGCAGAGCTGGGCAACAACCTGATGCATAGCCATGTGTTCAGTGTGGACAATATTGTTTTGCCGGTAGGCATCTCTTTCTTTACATTCCAGGCTATTAGTTATACTTGCGATGTATATAAGGGGCTCGTCCGCCCGGTGCGCAATCTTTTGGATTTCGGCTTCTATGTCAGTTTTTTCCCCCAGTTGGTGGCCGGTCCCATCATCAAAGCAAGTGACTTCATCCCCCAGCTCTATCGCAAGTATTTTCTTTCAAGACGCATGTTTGGTATCGCCATATTTTGGATACTCAATGGACTTGCTAAGAAGATCATCTTGAGTGACTACCTCGCTGTCAATTTCATCGACCGAGTGTTTGACAATCCTCAGCTCTTTTCTGGTTTTGAGAATCTTATGGCACTCTTCACCTATTCTTTGCAAGTCTATGCCGATTTCTCGGGTTATACCGATATTGCCATCGGACTCTCCTTGCTGATGGGTTTCCACTTGCCTGCCAACTTCAATTCCCCCTACAAAGCCCAAAATTGTGGTAATTTTTGGAAACGCTGGCATATCTCTTTGTCTCGCTGGTTGCAAACCTATCTATATATCCCGTTGGGTGGAAACCGCAGTATAACCTTCGGTACCTATTTTTGGATATTCTTGCTTACCGGTGCCGCTCTGATACTCAGTGGTAATCCTTGGATTGCACTTGGAGTACTTGTGGTGGCTTCCATGGTGGTTTTCACTGCAATCCGTTATCCAGAGAAGCGTAAAAAAATCTATGCTAACCTCAACTCCATGATTACCATGCTTCTTGGAGGTCTTTGGCATGGAGCCAGTCTCAACTTCATCATTTGGGGAGGATTGAATGGTGTCGGAATGATTGTGTTTAAGTTCTGGCGTGATATGCGTCCCGTTTGGAGAGCAGTTATTACCAGTATTATCGCTGGTATGTTGTGGTTGTTCATATGCTATATGCCTGCACCACTATGGAATGTGCTGTTTGTTTTCATGACTTTCATCTCGATAAGTGCGTGGATTCGTTGGGTCTATGCGTGCTGGGCATCCTGCCGAATTCGTATGGCTATACAACAAGGGCGCGAGACTTGTGTACCAACATTTGAGTGGCTCAATCGTCCCTGGGCTATCCTTGTGACTTTTGTTTTCATCACATTCACGCGTCTTTTCTTCCGCTCTGGTAGCAATCTCGATCCAGCCGTTGCCAACGAGACAGCATGGAATATTGCCACCAATATGGTACGCCAGATGGGTACAGCGTGGAATGTCAATGTGTGGGATGTGTGTGTGGCATACCGCAATGTCTTCCTACTTTTTGTTCTGGGCATGATTATTCATTGGCTTCCTGCACGGGTCAAGCGTCGCTATCGTATTGCCTTTTCAAGTCTTCCTCTTCCCGTGATGTGTCTGGTTTGCATCGTATCGGTATTCGTCATTTATCAGTTTGTTACTGCCGAAATGCAACCGTTTATATACTTCCAGTTCTAAAAAAGTTTCCACTATAGTGGAATTCTATAAAAAAAAACTTATCTTTGCAAACGAATACACTTTACGAAAGAATCATGATTAGGAAAACTTCATATATTTCATTAGTTTGTTTGTTGGGTGTCGTACTTATTTTTACCTCTTGCATATCCGACAAAAAGATTGTATACCTTCAGGGTGTTGATAAGGTTTATGCCGTACCGCAAGAGATAGCCCAGGCTTTTGAATTGACCATACAACCCGATGATGAACTGGCAATCTCCGTGTCAAGCAAGAGCCCCGAGCTGATAGGTGCATTCAATAATAATACGCTTATTGGTAGTGGAACCGGTATTTCTGTCAATGGAGCCTCGTACACTTCACAAGCCAATATAAATTCGGGTGTTGCCTATTTCTTGGTAGATAAGAAAGGTAATATTGAGTTCCCCATTTTTGGAACAATCAACACCACTGGAAAGACCTGCAGACAAGTCTCCAAAGAGATACAGGCACTCATGCGTGGTGAGAAGGGTGGAGATGTATATATTCAGGATGCTATTGTTAACACAAAGATAATGAGTTTCAAGGTTACTATTTTGGGTGATGTCAAGAACAGTGGAACTCAAACCTTCACAGGCGAGCGTCTCACCTTGCTTGAGGCTTTAGGTAAGGCAGGCGACCTCAATAATAGTGCCCAGCGCCACAATGTGTTGGTTATTCGTGAAGACAATGGTTCTCGCAAAACCTATGAGGTCGATTTGCGTGATCCCAAGAGCGTGTTTGACAGTGAAGCATATTATTTACAACAAAACGATGTGGTTTATGTCAAACCCAACAAGAGTGTACGCGTCAAGGGTAGTACTGGCTATACCTTGCTTTCTGTAGGTGCAACAGTAGTCAGCATGCTCGTTTCTGTTGTGTCTCTTGTTATTGCTCTCACTAAGAAGTAATTATTTAGCTATTAACCGCTTCAGTTCGATAATTCTCTCATCAATTTTATTTGATAGAATCATATATGGAAACAAACACACCGCAACGCAGAACACGAATCGTTCGTCAGCAACGAAGTAGTGAAATGATATCCTTGCGTGATATACTGGACATTCTTCTAGGCAACTGGTATTGGTTCGTTCTTTCTGTTGCAGCTTGCATAGCTTTAGCCCGTGTATATCTCTCTACCAAGCCCAATGTGTACCAGCGTCAGGCTGTGATGTTGGTTAAGGACGATAACGGTTCTGGTGGTAGCCGTCGTAACATCAGTACTGACGCCCTGATGTCACTCAATGGCGTGATGGCGGGAAGTAGTGTGAAAAATGAGGTATATATCCTTCAGTCGTTTCAGTTGTGCAAGCAGGTAGCTCTCAATCTGGCATTGGATGTTGACTATATCTTTGACCGTGGTCTTAAGTCAGTATCTCTTTATGAAGAAAAACCTTTTACTGCCGTCTTCTCAGATTCCATTTGTCAACCAGGCCTCTTTAAGGCAACCATTAAGAGTCATAATAGTTGTGAATTGTCCGATTTTGAAACTGTTGATACTAAGCTCGAGAAGACAATTAGTGTAAAGTTCGGTGAAACGGTAAAGACTCCCGTCGGATCTGTTACACTTCTTTCTTCAGAGAAGTACTTACGCGAGTACATTGGCAAGGAGATTCGAGTGATACACCTTACACCCGAACAAGCCGCCAATGCCGTTCATGCCCGTTTGAACACAGGAGAGATTGACAAGGAAAGCACCTTGGTAGCTATCACTTGCACCGATACCAATACCAAGCGTGCTGATGATATCCTTTCGGGATTGCTCGATGTCTATAAGCGAAGTATCATTGAGGATAAAAACCAGATTGCCCGTAGTACGGCCAAGTTTATTGAAGAGCGCATCAAACTCATCAGTACAGACCTGAGTGATGTCGAAGGAGAACTTGCCTCGTTTAAGCAGCAGAATAACCTGGTGGATTTCCAACTGAACACGCAAAGCTACCTCCAGCAGTCCAATACAGCTCGTCAGCGTACCATTCAACTCGAGGCCCAGTATGCCGCTATTCAGTATCTCTATGAGTATCTGCGTGAGAATAGTCTCGATAATAGTTCTCTTATCCCTACATTGGGTGGCGTAACAGACGCAGGTATTCAGAGCCAGATCACAAACTACAACCAGAGTATGCTGCAACGCAACCGCCTGGCTGCAAATTCAAGCGAGAATGCTCCTGCTATTAAGGAACTTGATGCCAACCTGGCTCAGATGCGCACATCTATCATTTCCAGCATTCAAGGGTATTTGTCTTCTGTTCGAGTTCAGCTTAATCAAGCCCGTCAGGAAGAAAATGTTCTTCAAGGAGGCCTTGCTACCGTTCCTGCCAAGGAGAAGCGCGCCCTCGACATCACACGCCAGCAAGCCATCAAGGAGACTCTCTATACCTACTTGCTCAACAAGCGTGAAGAGACAGCTCTTCAGTTGGCCATCACAGAAGCCAATATCCGTATCGTGGAGCAACCTTTTGGTAGCAATAGACCCATTGCTCCTCGCAAGAAGGTTATATATCTTATCGCCTTACTTATAGGTGCAGCACTCCCAGTTGTCATTATTCGCATTAAGTCAATGCTCAATGTCGGTGTGCGTGGCCGTGGAGATATTGAGCAGGCTACTACGATTCCTGTGCTTGGAGAGATACCTCATCGTAAGGAAGGTATCAAAGATTCAGAGATTCTTGTAGCCAACGACAATAATGACAGTATCAGTGAGGCATTCCGTATGCTTCGTTTCAACCTTGATTTTGTCAAGCGCGATGCTCGTGTCCTTATGTTCACCAGTACAATGCCTGGTGAGGGAAAGACCTTTGTGAGTCGCAACTTCTCTGCTACCTTGGCAATGACGGGAAAGCGTGTCGTGCTGATAGATGCAGATATCCGTAAGCGTACACAGACCAAGCTGTCTGGTGTCAAGGGTAAGTTGGGCCTTACATCCTTCCTTTCTGGAGCCAATGATGATGCATTGTCGTTGGTTGTGGTTGATGAATCCTCTCATCACATCGATTTTCTCCCTGCGGGTGTTACGCCTCCCAATCCTGCAGAGTTGCTTATGAGCAGTCGTCTTGAACTCCTCATTGAGCAGTTGAAGCAACACTATGACTATATTGTTATTGACAATGTACCTGCTCAGATGGTAGCCGATGCTGGTATCGTCAATCGTGTGGCCGATGTCACCCTTTATGTTATCCGAGAGGGTAAAGTCGATCGCCGCTATTTACCCGAGATTGAGCGCTTGCATCAGGAGAAGATGTTTAAGGATATGAGTATTGTCCTTAATGATGCTCATGTGGAGAAGAAGCGTTATGGCTACGGCTATGGTTATGGCTACGGCTACGGCTATGGTTACGGCTACGGTTATGGTAACGAGAAGCAAAAACGCAAGAAGTTCTCTTTCCGCAAATAAAGCTTTTGTTGCAGTATAAAGATAATAAATAGTATTGAATAATCCCGCAGAACAGTTTGCTCTGCGGGATTATTTTCTGCTAAACTTATCTTTACACCTTATTTAATATGCATTCTTCTCGCCTATAAGCGTGTTTTTGATGGTGCGAAGTATGATGGAGATATCCAAAGCAAAGGTCCAGTGTTCAATGTACCAGATGTCGCGCTCTATACGACCCTCCATTTGCCAGAGTTCCTTCGTCTCGCCTCTGAACCCTGTTACTTGAGCCCATCCCGTGATGCCCGGTTTCGCAAAATGTCGTATCATATACTGCCGTATCAGTTCTGAATATTGTTCCGTATGTGCCACCATGTGAGGGCGAGGGCCCACGATACTCATGTCGCCCAGCCATACATTGATAAACTGTGGTAGCTCGTCAACATTAGTCTTTCGCATCAGTTTTCCTATGCTTGTCACGCGAGGATCATCTTTGGTAGCTTGGACCTTGTCACTATCCCTGTTCACCTTCATTGAACGGAATTTCCAACACCGGAATTCTTTGCCTTCCAGTCCACTTCGTCGTTGCTTGAAGAAGATAGGACCGGGTGAAGAGAGTTTGATAGCAGTTCCAAAGATAAGTAAGATCCATGGAAACACCAACAAGAGGAACACTGTGGAGAAGAGTATGTCGAATGTTCGCTTTAAGAGCCTATTGCCTAAGAAGGATAGCGGCTCATTGTGAAGTTGAAGCACAGGCACACCTTCTTGTTGGTCGAATGCCATGTTGTGCCGTTGGTAGTTGAAAGAAGGTGGTATGTGCATGTAGCGTACCAGGTTTTGCTCGCAGGTACTTACGATTTCCCGTATCAGAGGATTCTCACTCGAAGGCAGGATGCAATACAGGCAATGAAGGTTCAGTTCCCCGCTTTTTATTTTTTCAGGTACAGCTTCAGGTTTACCAAGGTACTCGCTTTCGGGGAACCCCTCGATAGGAGAGTGAGCGAAATATCCGGCCAGCCGATATCCCGTGTGAGGTTCCTTCATATGCTCGTACAGACTTCGTGCAATCTTCACATCTCCCACGAAAGCCACTCTCATACTGTTTCCGCCCTTTGCTCTGTAGTGTTTCACGAATTGTCGGAATCCCCATCTGAACATACCGATGCAAAACCATACACCGATGTAGAATGGAATCATAAACCTCCATGTGAACAATGGCCAGCGGAATACCCACAGCACCAACATGCTTAGGAATGTGAAACTACTTAGAGTTAGAAATAGGCCTCTCAATATCTCATCATGTCGCACGAAACGACTATGAATACTCTTTTTCTGTATGCCACAGATGGCATACACAAGCGACATCAGCAACATAAGTCGCTTGAAGTGAGGTGGCACATTCTGTGTGGTGGTCCAATAGGTATAATACACGAGACCAAGCGATGCATTAAGCACTACGAGCTCGCCAGCCAGTATCAGCCATCTGATTATATTATCCGATGTAGAATTGTTGTTTTTTATCATGAACTTTTCTTTTTATCGTTCTTCCTTTTTCGTCTTTCGTTCTTTGTCCTTCGTCCTTCATATCTTCTATAGGTATCCTTTCCACAGACGCCATACATATTGTTTGATACGGTATGCAGGATGCCAAAGCACTTCTTGTGGGTAATGTCTGATGAGCCTCATCGCCCATTTTGTACCCCAGGTCAGTCTCTGTAGGCGATTCATCTCTGCCCAGTTCCCAACGCGCTCATCATCATGGCCGAAGTTGCCCGACTGCATAACCTCCCGCAATAGGAATCTTCCTTCTTTTTCATCCGGTTCGGTAAGCATCATATCTTTAGGTAGGCCAAACACTTCGCCTTCTACCCACATCAAGGCCTTACAGAACTTCAGTAGATTTACCTCCTCAATCATTCTTTTTGCAGTCTCTATGGCAGATGCATCATGCTCTTGATGTACCATGTGGAGCAGATAATAGTAGTCCATCAGTTGCCTGAGGCCAATCCCTTCAAAAAACAGGTGGCGATAGATGTGAGAGAGTTGAAACACCAAGTTCATCTCATTGCTGGGTATTTGTATAGGTTCTCCTTCCAAGACTACGGTCTTCGGATTCTTCTGTTGCAACTTGTAATAATGTTGCATCTTGCTGTCGGAGAATGGGTTGTAGAGAAAACTGGGTTGGAAATGCACTTCTATCGATGTCCCTTTTTTTACGGGAAAATTCATTTCAATGAGGGTTACTTCCTCTTTGGGAAACATCCCCTTGATGTAACTTGCTATCTCATCGCGTTTCCCATCAAGCCATATGTCGATGTCGCCAGAGGCGCGTCGTAAGGGATTAGGATAGAGTAGAGCATTGCCCTGACCTTTGAGTATGATACTGTTATAGCCTTTCTGAGCCCATTTTTGACTCACCCATACAGTGTCTTTGTTGAGCTGGCGGTTTTGTGCCGCAATCACTTCACTTGTAGCGTGCCAGTTCATCAGTATGGGGCGGGGTGGGCATTGGTCGGAAGGCAAGCGCCTGATACCATCGAGCAACACACCTGTCAGAGTCTGGCGGTTAGCTTCTTCAAAAAGCATGCTCCATTCTGCTTCAGTAGGTGTGTACCTCAAATTGTCTGAAGTACCTACGCTCACCCTTATTAGGTCAAAAAACAATTCCTTCTGTCTATCCATCTTTCTTTTTAAGTCTCTGTGTTGATTCTATTGCATGTGGGGCTATGCCAGAAATAGTCCTATTCTCTCATTTCCTTGGCAATGTTCCATAGGAAAAGCGTATTGCCAATGATGTAGCGTCTCCACATTCGGCGAGGCTCCTTCATTAGTCTGTAAAGCCATTCAAGGCTGTGCTCCTGCCACCATTGAGGTGCTCTTTTGACAGTTCCTGCATAGAAGTCAAACACCGCTCCTATGGTTCCAGTATGACAGGTAATATTCAGTTCTTTCCAATGCTCGTAGGCCCATTTCTCTTGCTTGGGAGCAGTCATACCTATCCATAGCAGATCAGGTTGTGTTTCATTGATGGCATTGATGATAGCCTCGTTGTCTTCTTGGGAAAAACAAGGTTTATAGGGAGGGGAATAGGTTACGATATCCAAGTTGGGATAATCCTTCCTGGCTCGTTCCTTGATGAGGCCCAGCACTTTTTCCGATGAGCCCATGAACATCACTTTTAGAGGTTGGTCTTGTGTACCTTCGTTCACCCTCGCTTCCGTGGGGCACTTTTCCCTTACCCCTTTTCTCTTCTCACTTTCTGTTTCAAGACGCTGCATCTCAAAGCAGAACAGATCCCAACCGGCACATCTCTCTTTTGGCTGACTCTTCGCTTTCAGCCATCTGCATGCCTTTACAATGCTCGCTCCGTCGGGTATCAATGCATCCCCTTTTATTAGAGCTTCGGCAAAAGCTTCATCCTTCAATGCCGTGTTGTACGAATGCGCATTGATGGTATTGATGAGCAGTTTGCCCTGAGGTAACCTTGCAAGGTCAGCTCTGCTATTTAGTATGTTCAGTTCTTTCAGTTTGAGAGATATCATTCTTCTTCTATTTTTACTTACAGTCTTTTAGAGAGCTTTTGTCAATGCTCATCCTTATACTATCCATGCACAATTCTGCCGTCATTGCGTTGAGGTTGTGAAACTGGGCGTGAAGGCTATCAGTAGGTGTGGCTCCTTTCTTGTCCTTGCTTCTACCATTCCCTGCCTTGTATCCACTATTCCCTGCCGTTAACGGTAGGGAATACTCCTTTATCTCCCACGGCCCAAGCACCAGCATGATGCCCTTCCCGCAGTAGCTCCGGTCTCTGTTTGTGGGGTGGGCCTTGGCTGTGATGGCATTTTTTTGCAGCTTGATGACGTGAAAGCCCTTCTCCAGAGCTTCATGGCAGATGGCACGTCTCTTTTTGTAGTGCTTTATGGGCTGTATCTTTATGCCTAACCGGGTGGCTTCTTCTTTGGTGCAGGGCATTACCTTATTGTTGACAAAGCGGTTGAGTAGTTCAAAAAACAGAAACAGGTGACGAGTACAAAGTTAGCATTTTCTCCTCAATTTTGCAAGTTGCATTATGTAAATTGCATAATTGCTGTCAGGCTCATAGCACATATTCCTTTGCTTTATGAACTATATCTTGATGCTTAAACGGGTGGAGCTTGTGTTATTTGTTCAGTTTATTTAAGTCAATTAGATTTCCTAAGGTGAGATCCCATTCTTCCGGCGAGAACTCCTCAACTCCGCCTCCTGGGAAAAAGGTTAATTCTCCAAAATATACCTTACCTTTAATTTCATAAAAATCACATCGGACGAAAGGAATGTTTTTAGAAAGAATGGAAGCGAGTTCAATCATTTTCTCATATTGAGAAGGTTTGGGAATCTTTACGGAGGATGTGGGGTAGTGCCGTTCAAAAGGAAGTCTGTTCCATTGTTTGTCAAAGAAGGTGACTTTTAGCCCATCTTTGCTTTGCCGTTCAGAGCAAACGAAGCAACAGAATACGTTTCCGTTGAAACACATATATTTATAGTCTCGTAGTTCTGAGTCATCTTCATCCTCCATATATTGTTCAGCAATAATCCTTCTTTTGACATTTTTGTATGGCCATTCTCGCGTAACAGCATAAAAGTTTCTTTGAATAGATTTTTGCATCATTGACCTTGCAGCATTAATATCCAAAGACTCTTTGTCTTTGCAGATCAAAACTCTTCCACTATCGTGAGTTGCCTTTAAAACAAATTTAGATGGCAATGTGTTAAAGTCGATTTCGCTGGGTTTCTCCCAAACACCTATCGTGGGAATTATGTATTCTTCCCCAATAATGTTTGCAACATATTTCTTAACAGAGTATTTGTCTACTAATATCGTGTATTCAGGCTTTCGATTGTATAACTTTAGCCATTGTAACTTCTCGTTGAAGGTTTTAGGGGATTTCCAGTTTGGAAAGACTCTGAATGTTTTATAGTACTTCAACGATAAAAAGACCTTGTCTGGTAGCAATAATGCTATTTTATATAAAATAGTTTTTATTACACTGTCGTTTTGCATTGTTTGTTGTTATTTGTCTGTGCGGTTTTAATGATAGATAATAAGTCTTGATATATTTTTTCCCTTGAATATTGTTTGCACACCTTCTCAAATCCTTTTAAACCATATTCCTTACATTTATCAGTATCGTAATAGAGTTCACGAATTCCCTTCTCAAGTGCTACCGAATCTGCAGGCTCTACTAGGATACCATTGACCTTGTCATCTATGATTGATGTCATTGCACCGATACTTGTACTGATAACAGGACGTTTAAGTAACATTGCATGAAGTATAACATTTGGAAACCCTTCATACCATTTACTTGGAACGCATATAATACGAGAATTCTGATAGAATCTGTTCAGTTCTCCCCCTTTCTTAAACCCTACGAATTCTATATTGTTTGGTAAGTCTTTAGGCATCTTGTAACGCTCGTCTACATTACCTGCTATTTTAAATGGTATTTCTGGTAGTGCCTTTGCGGCTTCAATAAATTCATCAATACCTTTTTCGAAACTCACTCTACCGACAAAACTTACCCAGTCGCCTAAGGGTTGTTCTTCAACTTCTCCAATGTTAGGAAGTATGCCGGCCAGAACTCCAATGTGATTAGGATCAAGTCCTTGTGCTACAAACTTCTGTTTTTGAAATTCTGATTGGACGATAAAGCAATCGACATTTTTACGGATTAATCCTGTTAGGCGATTAAATGCGTTTCGAGCGGCATACCCTATGCTTTTAGTTATGTTTATATCGCAATTCCCCCATATCTCATTCCATTCGTGTAGTCCACTCCAACATGCCTCACACACTTCTCCTCGTTTGTTAAGGCATAAACCATTTGGACAGAACAAACGATAATTAGGGCAACGCATGACAATAGGTATTTTTTTGTCTTTAATTGGCTTAAAGACTGCGGAGGAGATGAATGGATATATATTTTGTGTTATTACAATATTTGGTTTATATTCATCTAAGATTGGTGTTATTTCCTTTCGAATAGATGGATTATATATGCCACAAAAGAAGGCTTTAATTTTCATGCTAAGATTATCTTCTAGTCCTGCAGTCGACTTTCTGAACCAACGAACTTCATGCCCATGATCTTCAAGCATTGCACAAATTTCTGCAGATGCATGTTCTTCTCCACTTGGCTTGTGGTAGTCATTGTGTATATATAGAACTCTCATGTCTTATTTAATCCCTGTTATGACTCTTTGTATTGCAGTTTCGAATGATTCTTGCATCATGTTGCTTCTGGTGGTTTCTAAATCTTTATAGGGAATGATATCTACTGCTTTTCTCATTTTTTGTGAAATGTCTTCTGTACAGAATGGATTTATTTTGAATCCATTTACTCCTTCCTTTATTAGGCATTGGCTTCCGGCATGGTGTGATACCAAACAAACACAGCCGGCTAATAAAGCTTCGTTTGTAACTGCCCCAAACGCTTCTTGCCAACTAGCAAGGATCAAAACGTCTGCGACATTATACCATGCGTACAGAGCATCCCCTTCTAAGCGACCGGTAAAGATAATGTTACCATGACCATTAGCTTCATTCTTACATTTCTCTTCTTCTGGACCATTTCCAACGATTATAAGTACAGAATCTTCAATGTTTGCAGTAATAAATGATTTTATGATTCTCTGAACATTTTTAAGTGGAACTAACCTTCCTACGAAAAGAAATACCTTTTTCCCTTTCAAATAAAAGCAACCTTGGTAACTCTTGGATATGTGAAGGACTCTGGAATATAAGACCCTCATTGTTTGTTCATTTCTAATAATTGGGAAAAATATACCTTTCCCATATTTTTCCTGAAAGACCTCGTTTGCCCTGTTTTCCACACAAATAACATTGTTGAATAATGGTATAAGTATTTTTTCTGCAATTTCGTGCTTTCTCGAAAACTGGTTTCCGCAGATCATGTCATAACTATCATCAATTATACTTGTAACCTTATATTTTGCTGAGGTAATGTACTTGTAGAGAACTACCTCCGTAGCTATTATCCCACACTCGGAGACGAGTATAATGTCCGGACGGAATTCTTTTATTGCTCTTGTAACCCCTTTTGTTAATTTTATTCCGAGGAAGCTATATTTGTCTAACAAAAAAGTGGGGTCATATGACATTTGCGCAATAATTCTATCATAGTCAAAAGTTTGGCTAATCATATTGCGCATTTGTAGACACACTTTTATGTTGAATTCTTTACTTAGTCTATTAAAGAAATCAATTCTGTATGGAGCAATGATAGGATGGAATACGAGAAGTTTCTTTTTCATATTAAATCTTTTGTCTTTCTGTACACCAATCAATACCTTGTTTAACGACTTTTGCGGGAATTCCTGCAATTATACTATTTCCTGGGTAAGATTGACTTGTCACAATACTACCTGTTCCGACAATACTGCAGTCCCCAATATTAACCCCTTTTAAAAGTTTTACAGAATGGCCAATCCAAACATGCTTGCCTATAACAATATCTTGTGATGGGTTAATTCTTTTTTTTGTGCACTTGTCAAGTATGGAATGACTGTCCCCTACACGGAATGAAATGTCTGATGATAGAAGGCAGTCTTCACCGATGTGAATACATTTTCCTTCAATAACAGCCAAATCTGTATTGCCTGTTGTGGTGACATGCTGGTCAATGATAATACTTCCATTATCATCTTCAACGTATAAGTTGCAGTGATTAAGATTGCTTCTTGAACCAATCGTGATGGTACAATTTGACCCGAATATAGTAATATTGCAGTTCTTAAGTCGGGTCAATCCAGATTCTATGGTTATTTGATTTCCAATTCCTACTACCTTGAATGTGCATCTCTTTAAGAATGCATTGTTCAGAGAGACTGTATTCCCTCGTTTGATGGAGAAGTTGTTTCGCCCTATCAATCGGTAGAAACGGGATAAAATCCATTCGTGTTTAATTATCAATGCTTTTTTGTCCATTTGCTACTTAATTTTTTGCCAGATGATAGGGAATAGTGTTTTCAACCATAGTTTTAACTTTGCGATGTGATATTCTTGGGGAAAGAATGATTTAATCCAAAATAGGTATTCGTTATAGGCAAGACCTTTGGGACTATATAGATATTTAATGCGTTCCTTTAATGGTTTGTTTTGTGGCATCCAGTTGTTGCCATGGTCATCGGTACACTCTCCGCAGTATTCAGGTGCAAGTATAACGGGAATGTTTTTGTCGATTGCCCGTAGTGTATAATCGTAGTCTGCTATGCCATGTGTGTATTTGGTACAAAAAGTCCCCAATCTGTCATAAGCAGAGTGTGATACGAGCATGATGTTTGCATTTCCCATATCAACTTTTTGACATTGGCCGTTTGGAATTACTTTCTTTCCCTTGGAATAATTCCTGTTATGTAGCTTTATTCCTCCATATGAATAACACTTTGTTTTTGCATCACAAGTTGCTCCTATGTATATGCCATGGGGATGTTCTTTTTCAACAAACAAAAGATTGGTGAGGCATTTGGAATAAAGTTGCGTGTCATCGTTTATAAGCCAGTAGTAGTCATATGCTTTACCATTGGCATCCGCTTCTTTCCATGCTTGTCTCATACCTCCTGCCCAATAGAGTCCCTCGTGTATTGAGATGTGAACATCGGGATAGGTTTTCTTGATAGCGTTTGGTGTACCATCGTTAGACCCACCATCTACAATAAAGATGTCGTATTCGTAGTCGGAAAGACCTTCTTGTG
This sequence comes from Bacteroidaceae bacterium, assembly GCA_045629325.1. GTDB lineage: Bacteria > Bacteroidota > Bacteroidia > Bacteroidales > Bacteroidaceae > Physcousia. Next base: position 24,251 of record JAZQQX010000030.1, read on the forward strand.
CTTTTATTGAGCGCAAACAGTTGAGGGTTTTATCTTTCCGGTTGAACACCGTGATTAGTATAGCTATGCTTTTCATCTCTTATTAAGCATTATTTCGACAACCTCATTAGGTTCTTTGTCCCACCATGCTTGCGTTTGATAAACTTTTGCATTCTCTTCAGTGGTCCTGAATCGGATTACTTTTGCAGGTGTTCCACCAACAATAGCATAGGGAGGAACATCTTTGGTTACGACAGCCCCCGCTGCAATGATGGCTCCATTACCTATGTTCACACCATCAAGTATCGTTACTCGAGCTCCTATCCAGACATCATTGCCTATATGTATTGGCTTATAATCGTCAAAGTTTGCATCTTTAGCGCAATTGTTTATTTTTAGCAAGTTCTCTTTACTGTAAAAAATAGGAGATGTAGAGAATCTGTCTATTGGATGATTGCCTAATCCACATAACAGGTCGTATGATATAGAACAATAGTTTCCAATAGTTGTATTTTGAATTAACGCATTTCTGGAAATATATGTATAGCTACCAATAATGGAATTGTTAATTATGCAGTATTCCTGAATGCGAGAGTGAGTCCCAATCCTGGTATCTTGGGTCATACAGACACCATCGTCAATAATTGCATGAGGGAAACGTCTGCGATTCTCTGTATCTCTACCCCGGCGGTTGATGACTTCTGCCAGTTCCTTGCCAAGCCCAAGTATTCCCCAAAATGTTCGTTTAATAATCTGTATTGTTTTCATCTGCTTCATTTTCAAGAGCGATAGATTCGTTATATATCTCTTCCTCTTCTTCGGCTTCCTCATCTGGGTGAGTGATATACATGAACCATAGTTCAAATTCCTCATCAGTCATCTTTCTAAATCGTTCACTATAGCACATGCCGATCATGAACCACAGGAACATCATGTTGAGATCATATCTGGAGAAGTCTTCAAGGAATCCAAAGAGCCACCTAAAGGCTACATAGAGGCCTATTACTTGAATGTACCTGTTTTCAGACCTATAGATAGCCTTAAATGCCGCAATGAGAAATACCACGAAATAGAGTAGCACTCCAATAATACCAAAATAGTTAAATACGTTTAGTATAGATACCTCGCAGGATCCTCTTTCTCCTCTCTTCACACCAAGATCTTCATCCACACCCTCTCCAAACCATAAACTGTTATAGCCACGTGCGGGGGTACGCCCCCAGATGACGTAATTGTTATCTATGGCCGATTTTATTTCTTCCACGTATAGAAAGGTACGTGTATCTCCAAACATTGAAACTTTGTCATGATTTTCTAGGGAGGAATCCATCATATACTTTCCTTCAAGTCCCAGCTCTTCCTCAATGTTTAGCACATTGAAAGTTCCTGTAGCACCTAACCACAAGAAGACGATTGGAGCCGCAAATAATCCCCACATGAGTGGTTTTAGTATCCTTTCAAACCATTTATGTAAGACTGGTATCCAAAGGGCCGTGCCAAGAACGAACACCACGGAAAATTTAGTTACGTCGGCTCTTGATTCGAATCCAGCGATGATGGTTATGATGAAAGCTATAACAGATGCTATGGCAAGCCTTCTGTCAAGCAATGGGAGCATGAGAATAGTGAATGTATACGGGACGAGAAAACGGCCGAATGCATCTGATTCAAAGAACGGGCATAGGACAAGGAATAATATCCATGCCCATCTAAACCAGAACTTGATAGATTTGGCAATCAAGAGTTCATCGTTAACGGCATAAACGGCAAGAGGCAATGAGAAAATCATGGTGTTGTCTACCAATTGCTTCCAGTCCCAGTAGTTTTCCGTTTGCATGGTGGCTCCCATGATAGCAGAAACGACTACATATGAAAGGAAGATATTCACAGGGGTGACTGGATACTCTTTGGCAAACCATTTCGTAGCCATAGCGAAGAGTATGATAAAGATACCCCTTAGAAACCACCACACGGCAGTATTGCCAATGGGGAGACTGCACCATTGAAGAACTGATGATATGGAGATCAGTAAAAATGATATTTTGAAGAGTGTTTCGTATTTCATTTTCGGTTTACCAGTAGCAAGCATTTTCTACTTGTTGGGCGTTCTTTGGTTTGTATTCATCACCAGGTTTTATCCAGTATGCGTTAGGCAGCGAGGAGTACATTCCTATGGGGATCCCCCATTCTTTTACCCCATACATTGGGTCTTCCCATCTGTTTCCACGTATGCCGAAAAGCAATTGCAATGCTCCTCCAAGATGAATGGCTTTCTTTCCTTGACGTTTACAGTGGGCTGCAAGTGGGAATCCGTATGCCCCGCATCCTATGAGTGCTATGTCGTAATCTTCTTTATCAATTTCTTGTTTCATCCAGTCTAGAGCTTCAAACCAGTCTGCAAAGCCGTTGGAATCCCCCCCAAGGCTTTGGATGGCTTTCACTGTTCGAAGTTGAAATTCCGGTAGTATATTCGGGTTGCTGAATAGTTTTGTACGTTGTTCCTTGTATTGTTCTTCGATAAGTTCTGCAAATGGGTGGATGACAACAACTCTTTTCCCCTTAAGTGCTTTCGTCCATGGAGATGATGCCCAAAATGGTTCTAATAGGTGCAGTCTAACCTTTGTCAGGTTATTGGGGAACAAGTCGTTCATGTGTTTTTCGTTTTCTATCCATGAACCTAATAAATCCAGCTGTTTTGTGTCCTCGCACATCATTTCGGAGAAGCGTATGATGTTCTCTTTCGTATTGGGGAAAAAACCAGAATGTGTCTGTAATTGATTACAACTTGCCTCGTTCCACCACCATTCTCTGCTTTTGTTTGTAATGTAAGCAATTGGGTTGTGATGTTGAGACAAGACACTTCTGTAGTTAGATATATTTAAGAGCTCTGTACTACCATAGCGGGCTATCATACATGGTTCGGGGACTGATAGTAGTTTGTATATCAGATTAGATGCATTATCAGCATTGTTGATAACATCCTCCATCTTTGCAGTGTCAAACTGTTGGTTATGTAGTCTGATATACAGTCTATGTAATATTTTTAATATAACGTGGTAGATGTTCATGAATGTCTTTTCTTGAGTTCTCTAAGTTCAATTTTATTACGCAGTATCTTCCATGTCTTGTTCCAACGGTATGCAATGCGTTTTTTTAATGGCTTCTGCGGTGCCTCGCCAAGGAATCCTCGCTTGCTCCAGTCCATAGGAATGCCGTGCTTTTCAAACAGCGGCTTGGTTTGTTCCATCCATCTTCCTTGCACGATCCCTGTAAAAATATAAGGGATGATTTCGTATTTGTTGAGCTGCACGAATCGCTTGCTGACGCAAAGATATTGATTGCCAAGAATAGAAGATCGCTGTGAACCAAATTCTTCAAATTCCCATGCATTTTCATATTCTCTGATGAGAGCGTACAATTCTTCTTTTCTCCATAATGCAGCCTGACAGCTAACACGATAACATTGCTTTGTGGCTACAATGTCCAGATTCTCGTATTGGGAAGGCGTACCACTTATGACAGATTGGTCCGTAAGATGCAAGCATTTAATATCTTTATTGTTGGACATCAGTTCTACATAGTATTCAACTTGTTTGTTGTCTACTGTAGCCTTTAGGAAGTAATCTTCTTGCATATACAGCACAATGTCCTCTTGTATCTTGTCAAGTGCCCATTTGAGGCATTGGCTCCAAGTCGCACGTTTCCCCTTGAATGTCTTTCCTACACATCCTTTAATCGGTATGACATCTAGTATTGGGTATGAATAATCCTTGTATTCTGTGTTAAGGTGTATTTTCCCCTTGCAGTCAGGCCAATAGATAGACCACAGTTTGAAGAACGGGTCCCAGCAGTCTTCAAACTTATCGCAGGTATTAATAAGGATGGCGTATCTCATTCAATTGAAAATGTTATTTTTTTGATTACTTTACATGGATTCCCTGCTGCAAAAACTCCTGACGGGATGTCATGGGTTACAACGCTTCCTGCTCCAATAACAGTGTTGTCTCCAATGGTGACACCTGGCAAAATGGTGACATTGGTGGTTATCCAAACATTGTTACCTATGGTAACAGGTTTTGCCACAATTGTACTAAAACAATTGAAGTCATGGGTGCTTGTTATTATTTTATTGCTAAATGAGAACGAACAATTATGTCCAATGGTAACGTGAGCATAGGCAAGAATTTGGATGTCATTTCCTAATCCAGTGTTCTCTCCGATCGAGATGTTTCCGGATGAGCAAAAGAAATGTTCTCCTATGGAGGTGCTGGGAGGGAAACCATAGCTCTTGATAAGTTTCTTCCGAATATAATTTTTTGCCATCATTATGGGATGGTTGTATAGTTTCGCCCAGAATCTTTGTTCTTTTGTTCTTGTTGGACGTGGTATGCCGTTTAACTTATACCTTATTTCTTCCATTTGCCGATAAATTGAAGTATTGTATTTTTTTCAAGGATTGATAGCCCTAATAACCAAAAGAGGATTGGATATGATATTATGGCTGTTGTGGAAGTTGCGATGAAACGAATTATTTCGTGTTGGATTAATAAGTGCGTAATGCATGATATGCCAAAGGATAGGAGAAAAGGGATGGTGGTAGGAATTAGTAAATTTTTTATAAAAAAATGGTAGGACATGCCACAGTTCTTTTTCATATAGTAAATGCGTATTCCTCCAAATAGTACACCCCAAACTGCAATGTTCACAGTAAGCATGGTGGTGGGTGAATAATCCAACTTGAATAATATGCTAACGATTAAAATGGGTAGCAAATTAATAATTGTTGTTATTTGGTTATATTTTTTTATATTACCTTCGGAATTAATGGCTGTGCCATAGGTGATGGTGAGTTGCTCTATTAAAGCTCGTATTAGCTGTAGTTGAGTAAATACGATTGCCCAGTCAGGAACATTCTTTAACCATGATTTTAGTATGAAGGGCATCTCCCAAATCGCAGGTATGGAAAATATGGCTAGCATGAAAAAAGAGAACTTACATGCGGTTGTTGACTGTATGATCATTTGGGTTCGATTCCCGCGTCCTTCGCTTTTTGTGATAATAGGATTAATGGCCTTAATCATGTTATTTGAAAAAACAAGGAGTAATCCGTTGAACTGATTCGCAACGCCTAAGGCTGCATTTAATAGTGTGCCAAAGAAATGGTTGAGGACAATGCCTTGTCCGTAATTACCCATCATACTGCTCGCCGTTCCCAAGAAATTCCACCCTGCAAAACCTGTCATTTCTTTCATCAACGCTTTGTCGTAATAGCGCTTGGGCGCAAGAATGCATTCCTCATAGTGCTTGTGGCAGTAGAGGCGCATGATGGAGAGTGTGATGAGGGGAATGCAAGCCATGAGAATGCCATAGACAATGAGTTTGTCGCTGGCGGTGTAGACACAGGCAAGGGCAACTGCAAGTTTGAGGAAACTCTCAAGGATGCCAACAAGGGCATAGTATCGCATGTTCTCGTGGGCATTGAGGGCAGCATCGTATGGGACGGACATCACCGTGAACATGGTGCTGATGATGAGGCTTCCATATACAACTTGGGCTGCAAATGTTCGGTCTTCGGGGATGTTGAGCACGCCATTGAAGAAAAAGTAGCCTGCTCCGACTAATGCGACACCAACAATAAGAGCAATGAGGGTATGTAGCACAATGCTGATGTTGAAGATGTATTTCTGCTTCTCTTTGTTTCCTTCCCCTTCAGCATAGCTCATGAAGCGCTGGGTGGCGCTGGCCATGGCTGCATTAAGGAAACCGAGCATGGCAATAGCACCACCAACGATGTTGAAGATGCCAAAATCTGCAGCACCGAGTCCGTTGAGGATCAAACGCGTGGTGTAGAGTGATACGAACATCGTGATACCCATCTTGGCGTATAGGTACCCTGTGTTTTTGATGACTCTATGTGCTGTGGAGGTCTCCGCCATAGTCCTTAATTTGTTTGCTCCTCTATTCCTGTGGTTTGTGCGTTATGCTCTCGCGCTCGTATACTCGTACATGTGCGCCTACGCATATAGAGTGCAAATGTACGAATAATTTTGTCTTAAGACAAACATTATGGGAGATATTTTGAAAAGAAGGGTGGTGGAAGAGTATTGGTGGACATGGATTTTGGAGGAAGAAGGAGGGGCAGGAGGGGACAATAGGATGGAGCGCTTGCCTATGGGGCAACTGCCATCTGACTGGTAGAATGGTGGAGTGTTTGGGTTGATACAATGTGGTCTTAAGAGATAGACTTTTATCGCTTATTTTGCTGTCAATGGCAGTTAATTATTTTGATTCATGCGAATATATGGTTTATACATATAATAGATATAACTTCCTTCACATTCTTCACATACTATGCTATGGTCTGTATATCAGTGCGTTGGTGGTGCTGAAAGGCCCTTTAAATGTGATAGATGTGAAGGAATTCTGTTAATTACTTTCCATATGTGTGAAAAGATCTTTGTACTACTGTGAAAAGACTTTTGTACCCATGTGAAAAGACCTTTTCACTCAAGTGGAAAGACTACCGTATAAGCATGGTGAAGGATAAAGGCCGAGGAGTTTGCTCCTTACTGTACCGCCCAGATCTTCGCACAATTCTGCGTGACATAACCCTAACTCATTAGTGGCCTCACTATCTAAGCTCTCAGCTGTTGCTTCACTGCTCAAACCCTCATCTGCCCCCTCGCTACCCCCTCTCCATTCGTCAGCATTTCCACGATGAATGCCTTTTCTTCGTCTCTACAAAATTGCTTCACATCCTTCACAGAATGACATAAAACAAGTAGTTGTATCTGATTGAAAAACAAGTACATGGCTATGTGTGAAGAATGTGAAGCAATTTTTGCAAATAGTATGAGAAGCGGCGAGGTGGGGTGAAGTTCCTCTTTTTTTTGTGGCTTGGCTGTATGGCTGGAAGAAACGCAAAAAGACTTACATGAGAGTAGTGGCTCTGTATGTAAGTCTTGTGCTTGTCGGATAGAGGAGACTCGAACTCCCGACCCCCACGTCCCGAACGTGGTACGCTACCAACTGCGCTACTATCCGAATGCAAAATCTTTTTTGCGAGTGCAAAGGTACGAATAAGCGAGCGAAAACGCAAATTTATTTGCAGTTTTCCGAGCGGAAGTACCTTCGACAGAAAGTCAAAGTTCGAATAAGCGAGCGAAAACGCAAATTTTGTGCAAGCCGAATGCAGAAAAAGCTTGCTTTCTATGCTGAGGCGCCGCCAAAATTCAACCAAAGGTTAAATTTATTTGCAGTTTTCCGAGCGAGAGTACCTTCGATGGAATGGGAGAGGCGTTATTTTGTTGGATTGATCTTGTAATAAATACTTTGCGGGCTATATAATACCGAACCCGGTGTGGTGGGGATGAACTGTATGGTGTGTGTGTTGAGAGAAGGATTGAGAGGGACGGAGACGATGCGGGTGGCATAGCCTCTCAATACATTCTGCTTCCATTCTTCACTGCGGTCGTAGGTTTGAAACTCTATTTCCTCCGTTTGTTTCCCGTCAACAGTGAGACGGAAAGCAAGACGATTGCCTTCGAAAGGATGATTGGGGACAAGGTCCACGCGAAGTGTGACGGAGTCGGTAGGTAGGGGCGTAGTGATACCTGAACCATTGGGAATAGAAGTGGTGTGGCGGAAGGATAAGGCCGTACTCTCTTGCTCCAATGGTTGCCATTCTGACAGTTCGGGGTAGTGAGGCAGAGTGCTGGGATCAATGCGGTCGAACACGGGTAGGCGACGAGGTGACGCATCCATGATGCCGTCCCATTTGCCTCCTGCACACACCTTATTATAAAAGCGTGTGAGCGACTGAATGCTATCGTAGGCCGTAAGACACCGGTCAGGGCAGAGGAACTTGAAATTCATCTGCGTGGCACCTTGTATAGGGTACTTCACAAGTTGAAAGAAAGCATCTCGCCTGTCGGCAGGGATGATGGTGTAGAGTTGCTCTGCCTTGTCGGATATCCTCTGGTAGTCGGCCACACGCTTTGAGATGCGTTGGGCGGTCCAGTCGCCAAGAATGGGGCGGATACGGTTCCAGTATGCCTTGTCAGTCTCCTCCGTGCGTGTTCCCGCCATATGTTCGGGTTTCATCTCTGCGGAGAGTTGGAAATAGGTAGACAATATCTCTGCAATGTCAGAAGCATACTCGCCACCAAACTCCCTCTCTGCGAATGCAGTGAGGAAATCCTTCGGTTCCTGTCCCTCCCAAGCCAGTTGCATGAAGAGTTCTGTCTGGTACTCCGAAGGTTTGATGTCACCGACATTGAGCACCCACATCTGACGGATGCCACGCTCGTAAGCCTCGAGCATCTGCGTCTGCAAGAGCTTGGGTGACAGGGAGTTGAGCCAAAGATAGTCGTGAGGTCTGCCCCAGTAACTCACATGATAGTACACCCCGTTTCCACCTTTGCGACTGCGTTCGTTCTCGTTGGGGAAATGGCGAATGTAGCCGTAGTTGTCATCCGTCCACATCAAAGTTACATCATCGGGCACCTTGAGGCCGGACTGATAGATCTCCAACACCTCCTTGTAGGGCACGAAGACCTGTGGCACGCGCGTCACATCCTTGTTGATGGTCTTCAGCATCTCGCGCTGGTCGTTGATCACCTGTTGTAGGTAGTAAAGTTTCTCTTCTTTGGTCTTGACGCCCTGCATAGAACCATCATGTACGCCACGCATACCTATGGTGTAAACCATCTCCTGACCACCAACCTCATTCAGCCTTCTGCGCCAGAAATCCTGTACAGCCTTGCGATTGGTCACATAATTGTATTCACCCTTGCCCGAGACGGCCCATTCGACCGCAGGCGAGGTACCCATGGGTTCGCAGTGAGACCCTCCGATGTAGATGCCGTAGCGCTCTGCCACCTCACGATTGCCCGGGATGGTAAAGAACGGTTGTGAGCACTCGTGCATCGCAGGCCAGTAGTAGTTGGCTCGCAGTCGGAGAAGGAGTTGGAAGATGCGCTCGTTCACCTTTGGACCGACAGCCCCCTTGATACGCCCTTCGTGCAAAGTCCACGCCTCGGGTTCTTGCTTCGTAGCCCAGGGATTGAGTCCCCAATCCTCGTCGTTGATAAAGATACCACGGTAGGCCACAGCAGGATGTTGCTCGCAGTGATATCCGTCGGCCAGTCTGAACTCCGTCAAGGTTCGAGGGGTGCAGTCCGCCCAGTATTCCCAAGGACTCACACCCATCAGGCGTGACACTTCAAGCAGACCGTAAGCCATACCGTGTGCATCTGCTCCCGTGATATGAAGTTTGCCCTGATGCACATCGAGCGTAAATCCTTCGCGAGGCAGGAGTGTGTCTTTTCTGACTATAAGGTCTGCCTGCTTGTCCTTGCTTACTTTCTTGACATGACAAGAAAGTACCCGCTGCACATCTTCCTCAAACATCTCCAAGGCAGTCAGAGCGACGGGGCGCTCCGTGGAGGCTATGAGGACATGCAGCTGACCTTTGCTCTGTATCGTGAAATCCTTCGCTTGACATGCGGATTGTACACCGTACCAGAATATCAGAAAGATGCAGAGCACCCCTTTGGCGAAGTGACTGCAGATGTGGCTTGAGAGATAAGGAAATGGACGAGTATTCATTTGTCGTTTTGGCTTTGTGTGGGTTCTTGATGTCAAAGATACATGTATTTTTTCAAATTCCTTTGCTTTCGTGGTGTCTATTTGACTTTTTGTGGCTAAAAAGGTGAAATAGAGCCTTTCGATGGCATTTGTTTTCGGCTTTTTAAAGGAAATATCAAAAAAATATGGGCGAATGTTTGGTGGAATGGAAAATTGTGCGTACCTTTGCAACCGCAAACGAGAAACCACGGTGCCATAGCTCAGTTGGTAGAGCAAAGGACTGAAAATCCTTGTGTCCCCGGTTCGATTCCTGGTGGCACCACTATGGTGGGTGAGCGTCGAGAGTAGGAGCAATCCGAAATCGGCGCTATTTTTTTGTACATAGAGAAAAAAAGATGAGAACCAATGGCCCTCATCTTTTTTATTGTATAATAATGTGATTTGCGTTACAGACTTTCAAGAATGCGCTTCAGGACGACCGTGGCAGAGATCTCGCGGTTGGCAGCCTCGGGAATGACGAGGGAGCGGGGAGACTCAATGACATCGTCGGAAACAATCATGTTGCGACGAACGGGCAGACAATGCATGAATTGGGCATTGTTGGTCCAAGCCATGTGCTCTGCATCGACAGTCCATCCTGCCATCTCGTGATAGTCTGCAAGAATCTTACCATAGTCTGCAGGGTTGGTCACGCCAGGGCAACTCCAGTTCTTGGCATAGATGAAGTCTGCACCCTCAAACGCTTTCTTCTGGTCATATTCCACACGGGCATCGCCTGCAAACTTGGGATCGAGTTCGTATCCCTTGGGATGGGTGATGACGAAATCAACATCGGCCGCATTCATCCATTCTGCAAATGAGTTGGGCACAGCCTGTGGGAGTGACTTGGGATGAGGGGCCCAGGTGAGTACCACCTTGGGTCGCTTGGTCTCCTTATGTTCCTCTATGGTGATAAGGTCGGCGAAGGCCTGGAGAGGATGCACTGTAGCAGTCTCCATCGCAAAGATGGGTTTTCCGCTATACTTCACAAACTGATTGTATACGGTCTCTGCATAGTCGTACTCACGGTCAGAGAGACCTGCAAAGGAACGGATGCCGATCACATCACAGTAACTTGCCATTACGGGAATGGCTTCAAGCAGATGCTCACTCTTGTCACCGTCCATGATGACACCGCGCTCTGTCTCCAGTTTCCATGCTCCGGCATTGACATCAAGCACGATGACATTCATGCCGAGGTTCAGCGCAGCCTTCTGGGTAGAGAGGCGTGTGCGCAGACTGTTGTTGAAGAACACAAGCAAGGCAGTCTTGTTACGGCCCAGTTCTACATACTTGAAACGGTCTTTCTTGATCTCTTGTGCCTCGGCGAGAGCCTGCTTCAAGTCACCAAGATCTTGGACATTAAGGAAATTTCTCATATCTTTATTTATTATCTTTTTGTCGGATTTCTACGCGACGAATCTTTCCGCTGATGGTCTTTGGCAGTTCGTCGACGAACTCAATGACACGGGGATACTTGTAGGGAGCAGTCTCACGCTTCACATGCTCCTGAAGTTCCTGTATGAGTTCGGGACCCTCCTGGCCAAGGTAAGAGGTGGCAAGGACGATGGTAGCCTTGACTACCATACCGCGGACCTCATCGGGTACGCCTGTGATGGCACATTCTACTACGGCAGGGTGGGTCATCAGAGCACTCTCAACCTCGAAGGGGCCAATGCGGTAGCCTGACGACTTGATAACATCGTCTGCACGCGAAACGAACCAATAGTATCCTTCTTCGTCACGATATACCACATCGCCGGTGTAATAGATACCATCGTGGTGGTTGAGTTCGGTAAGTTCCTGCTGTCGGTGATACTCCTTGAACAGGCCGAGAGGTTTGCCTTCGTGGGTACGGATGACGAGTTGTCCATGTTCGCCGGGCTGGCAAGAGTTGCCGTCAGCATCGAGCACATCGACATTGAACTGCGGATTGGGTACACCCATCGAACCGGGATGCGGTTCAACGAAGGGATAGGTGCCCAGTACCAAGGTGGTCTCCGTCTGACCGTATGACTCGTAGATCATGATGCCCGTCTTCTCCTTCCACTCCAGGAAGACATTGGGGTTGAGGGCCTCACCGGCTGTGGTACAGTACTCCAGATGTGAGAGGTCGTACTTGGAGAGATCCTCGCGTATCATGAAGCGGTAGACGGTGGGAGGTGCACAGAATGAGGTCACCTTGAACTTCTCTATGATGCTCAGCATCTTGTCGGGCAAGAAGCGACCCTCGAAGTCGTAGATGAACACTACGGCTCCACTGATCATCTGGCCATAGAACTTACCCCATACAGCCTTGCCCCAACCCGTGTCGGCCACGGTGAGGTGAAGGGATTTCTCATGCACATTGTGCCAATACTTGGCAGTCAGGATGTGCGCAAGAGGGTAGGAGTGGTCGTGCATCACCATCTTGGGCTCACCACTTGTACCGCTGGTGAAGTACATGAGAAAATCGTCGGTGACATGGTTCTGTCCCTTCTGACTCTTGAATTTAGGTGCCATCATGGCTCCCTGCCAGTAGTTCTCCCAGTTCTGTGGAACGGTAGGACCGATAGAGATGCAATGCTTCACAGAAGGACAATAGGCACGGGCACGGATGACATTGCGCAATACGACAACATCGCCCACGGTGATGATAGCCTGAATGTCGGCCTGATGACAGCGGTAGATGATATCCTTGTCGGTAAGCAGATGGGTGGCGGGAATAGCAACGGCACCGATCTTATGGAGTGCCACCATGGTAACCCACCATTCAACTCGGCGCTTGAGAATCAGCATGACACAGTCACCACGCTTGATGCCTAAAGTGAGAAGGTAAGATGCTACCTGGTCGGACAGTTGTTTGAATTCGTAGTAATTGATGTGCTTCACATCGCCTCGGTCGTTGGTCCAGAGTATAGCCTCTTTCTCGGGACACAGTTCGGCGTATGCATCAACAACATCATAGGCAAAGTTAAAGTCCTTGGGGACATTTACTTTAAAGTTGGCAAGGAAGTCTTCATACGAGGAAAATTCTGTTTGATTCAAGAACTTTCCTAATAATGATTCTCCCTGTTTTGTTTGTGTATCTTCAGACATGTTTATTATATTGATAGTGGGTGATTGTTATTTGCGAATCTGGCCATTACCATTGATGAGCCATTTGTAAGTGGTCATCTCGTTGAGGGCCATAGGACCGCGAGGTCCAAGTTTCTGAGTGCTGATGCCAATCTCTGCACCGAGGCCAAACTGTGCTCCGTCGGTGAAAGAGGTTGGGGCATTCACATAGACGCATGCGGCATCTACCTCATTCTGGAAACGCAGAGCCGTCTCTGCATTGTCGGTGATGATACACTCGGAGTGTCCTGAACCATGACGCTGGATGTGAAGCAATGCCTCGTCGAGCGACTCCACGATGCGTATGGAAAGGTCGTGCGACATCCATTCGCGATCCCAGTCATAATCCTCGTCCTTGGTAGGCTGATGGAAGTTGACCTTACCTTGCATGGGTGCCAGGAGCTCGGGCAGATCGTTGACGCGATCTTTGTGTACCAGGAGGCAGTCGAGCGCATTGCATACGGACACGCGTCGGGTCTTGGCATTGTTGATGATGCGTTGTCCCATCTCCAGGTTGCCGTCCTTGTCAAAGTAGGCATGCACCACACCGGCACCGGTCTCAATGACAGGAACGCGTGCATTGTCGCGTACAAACTCTATGAGGCGTTTGCCACCACGAGGAATGCAAAGGTCGATGTAACCTACAGCATTGAGCATCTCTGCCGTAGCCTCATGGGTGGCGGGAAGAAGACGGACAACAGACGGGTTGATACCTTCTTCTTTCAGCACGGTGTGGATGAGGCTCACAATGGCGCGGTTGCTCTCATCAGCATCCTTGCCACCCTTCAGCACGCAGGCATTGCCACTCTTGAAGCAAAGGCTGAATACATCGAACGACACATTGGGGCGTGCTTCGTAGATGACACCAATCACACCAAAAGGAACGGATATACGACGCAGGCGGAGACCATTGTCGAGGGTACGCTCGTTGGTGATATGGCCCAAGGGTGAGGGGAGTTCTGCCACATGTAACATATCTTCAGCAATGCCTTTGAGACGCTCCTCGGTGAGTTGGAGGCGGTCATAGAGCGGATTGGCAGGATCCATCTTTGCGAGGTCAAGTTGGTTGGCTTCAAGCAACGATGGGGTATGTGCAGGGATGGCCTGGGCCACCTTCTGCAGTATTTCATTCTTTCGTTCGTCAGAGAGCAAAGCCAATTCCCGACTAGCTTGCTTGACTTGTTCGAATATCTCTTTCATCATTATTTGGTGGGTTCAAAATCGGTATGAGGCGTATCCTGAGGATGGCAGAGTAGATGGGTGAGGATCTGCTCACGCTCGCCATTGGCAATGATGACACGAATGCCAGCCTGCGCAATGGTGCTTGCAGTGTGGTACTTTGACTGCATTCCTCCTCGTCCGGCACTGCTCTTGGAAGTTTGGATGAAATGCTCCAACGACTCGCCTGGAGACACATGGAGGATGAGTTGTGACGCAGGGTCCTCGGGGTTGCCAGTATAGAGACCGTCAATGTTACTCAGCAGGATGAGGCTGTCGGCATTCAGCATCTTGGCTATCAGTCCGCTGAGTTCGTCATTGTCCGTAAACATCAACTCTGTGACGCACACGGTATCGTTCTCATTGACAACAGGGATGACGCCATTTTGAAGCATCACCTCCATGCAGGCACGCATGTTGTTGGACTCCTCCACGGTAAGGAAATTCTGCTTCATGGCCAATACCTGACCGATATGCAGGTTGTACTCACGGAAGAGATCGTAGTAGAGGTTGACCAGTTTCACCTGGCCGATGGCAGAGTAGAGTTGTCGTTGCTCCACGCTGTCAAGATGGTGGTCCACCTGCAATTCGCGTCGGCCACATGCCACTGCTCCTGAAGTGACCACAATCACCTCATATCCATGGTGGCGCATCCATGCTATCTGATCCACCAAGGCCGACATGCGCGTGATGTCCAGTTTGCCAGCATCGGTGGTAAGCACATTGCTACCTATCTTTACAACTATTCGCTTCATTTCAGTCCAGCCTTGAGACTACGAATCACGGCAGAGGTAAATCCCGCATGATCCAGTTCGTTCAATCCTTTGATCGTAACACCGCCGGGAGTCGTAACCTTGTCAATCGCCTCCTCGGGATGCCATCCGGTCTCCTTCAGCAGAGAAACGGCTCCTTGCATGGTCTGCAAGGCAATCTGCTTGGCCTGCTGGGGATAGAAACCCATCTCACAGCCGGCCTGCATCTGGGCACGGACATAGCGCATGACATATGCTATGCCACAACTGGCGAGCATCATACCTGCAGCCACCAGATGTTCTGCAACAACAAGTGTCTCTCCACAAATGGCATAGAGCGCCTCGACCTTCTGGAGTGACTGCTCGCTTGCCTGAGTTCCTTTGGCAACGAAACTCATACTTGCCTCGTATTCTGCAGCGATGTTGGGTATGGCGTAGAAGAACTGGCCCTCGGTTGTACCGAACTGCTCTGCCAACTTATCCGTAGTGAAATTAGCAGCATCAGAAACGACGATCTGTTGCTTCAGGTCAACGACAGGTTTGATCTCATCGATGACGGTTGGCATCAGCCAGGGCTTAACCACAAGGATGATGATGTCGGCTTGCTTTACAGCCTCTTTGTTGTCTGTTGTGATGGTGAGGGCAGGATAGTCTGCCTTCATCTGAGCCAGAAGTTGCTCGTTCTTGTCAGCAACGGTGATGCTTAAATCCTCTTGGTTGGCCTTGGCCCATCCTTTGATGAGGGCACCGCCCATATTTCCGGCACCTATAACTGTAATTTTCATTCCTTATATATTAATAATGTGTGGGTGTGATATTTGCCTCAAGGCTTACCTGGGGGGAAGTTGGCTTACTTATCCCAGGGCACGCTTGAATCTTGCGATGAAATCGTCGGCGTCTTCCTTGGTCAGGCAGAGAGGTGGGAGGAGACGGATGGTGTTGGTTCCGGCACAGCCAGTGAAGCAATGCTCCTCCTTGATGAGACGCGTGCGAGGTTCCTTGTATGGGATGTCGAGTTCGATGCCGATCATCAAACCACGACCGCGAACATCAATGACATGAGGCAGATTGCCTGCTTCCATCTCGCTTGTAAGGGTAGAGATGAGGTAAGAACCAACCTCGTTGGCATTCTCAATCAAATTCTCGCTCTCGATGATGTCGAGTACTGCCAATGCTCCGGCACAACCCAGATGATTGCCACCGAATGTGGTGCCCAACTGACCATAAACAGGAGTGAACTTGGGAGAGATGAGTACGCCACCCATGGGGTAACCGTTGCAGATACCCTTGGCAACGGTAATCATATCAGGCTTCACATCGAGCCACTGGTGAGCGAAGAACTTACCGCTTCGGCCGTATCCACACTGTATCTCGTCACAGATAAGCACGGTGTTGTGAGCCTCGCAGATATCCTTCAATGCCTTGAGGAAGTCAGCTTCGATCATACGAATACCGCCTACACCCTGAATGCACTCTATGATACAGGCACATACATCGTCCTTCTCAATCTCTGCCTTCCATGCTTCAATGTCGTTGATGGGCAGGTAGGTGACATGTCCGTTGGCATTGATAGGAGCGATAATCTTGGGATTGGCAGTTGCCTCAACAGCCAGTGAGGTACGACCGTGGAATGCCTTCTCTGCGCTGAGAACGCGTGTGCGTCCGTTGTAGAAACTGGCAAGTTTCAGCGCATTCTCATTTGCCTCTGCTCCAGAGTTGATGAGGAACAGTTGGTAGTCCTCATAGCCACATGCCTTACCCAGTGCAAGGGCCAGTTCCTTCTGCAAAGGATTCTGTACGGAGTTGCTGTAGAATCCCAACTTAGCCACCTGACTACTGATGGCTTCTACATAGTGAGGATGAGCATGTCCTACACTGATAACTGCATGACCTCCATAAAGGTCAAGATATTCTTGTCCCTTGTCATCCCATACATGGCAACCCTGGCCACGCTCAATGGCGATGTCAAAAAGGGGATATACATCAAAAAGTTCCATCTTAAAGTGAAAAGTGAAAAGACTTAGAATGCATTGGCCTTCAGGTTCAAGCCCGTTCTTTCGTCTATGTTAAACATCAAGTTCATGTTCTGTACAGCCTGACCGACAGCACCCTTCAGAAGGTTGTCAATCATGGAGGTCACTACGACCTTTCGTCCAAAGACCTCTGTGTGGACGAGCGCCTTGTTGGTGTTGACCACCTGCTTGAGGTCGAGCGCCTTGTCCGAATAGTGTGTAAAGACTGCATCCTGATAGTAGTCCTTGTAGAGGCAGGCAATCTCCTCTGCACTCTTGGCTTGCTCGAGTGTGACAACCTCCGTGCAGAAGATACCTCGGGTGAAGTCACCACGGTAGGGAATAAAGTCAACGGTGACACCCTCCGACTCTCCGAGGGGAGAGTTCTCTGTGGGGAAACCCTCGTTGAGCGTGTCGATGACGCGGGGTGCGCTGGCAGGCTTCAACTCGTTGAGTGTCTGGCATATCTCGTGGAGATGCTGGTGGGTGAACAACTTATACACGCTGAAATTGTTGTTGCGCCATGAGAAATGAGTGGTAGCCCCAGGCTTCTGCCCCGCTCCGGTACTGCCCGTAATGGCATTCACGCTGATGTCTCTGGTCAGCAGTCCTGCCTTGGCCAGAGGGAGCAGTCCGAGTTGGATGCAAGTAGCGAAGCATCCGGGATTAGCCAGATGCTGGCATGCCTTGATCTCCTCGCGATGCGTCTCAGGCAAACCATAGATATAGTCGTGGTCTCCCTTGATGCGGAAGTCCTGTGCCAGGTCGATGATCTTCACGCTGGCAGGTATCTCATGCTCTTTGAGGAAAGCCTCACTCTTGCCGTGGCCAAAGCAGAAATAGACTACATCTACCTTGTCAAATGGCATCTCGCTGGTGAATTCAAGTTCGGTTTCACCAATGAGTCCTTCGTGTACATCATAAACCTTGTTGCCCGCATTACTTTCACTATTGGCAAATACAATCTCTACCTCAGGGTGGTTCAGCAGAAGGCGGATAAGTTCACCGCCTGTATATCCTGCTGCGCCCAATATACCTACTTTTATCATAATCTGTTATCCTTTGTCGTAATGGCTATCACCTATGTTGCGGTTGACATTGCTATTGCTATTGTTGTTGGGCATTTCGGGTCCCTTTGGCGCAAGCAATGCCAGCACGATGTAGAGCAACAAACCACTACCTCCGCAAATGATGAGGAAAAAGACGGCCACACGCACCAAGAGTGGATCAATCTCAAAGTACTCTGCCAATCCACCGCAAACACCAGCAACTTTCTTGTCGGTCTGCGAAAGGTAAAATTTCTTCTGTGCCATTTTCCTATATGGTTTGTTTCTTTGTTTCTGTTTCCCAAGCTCTTATTGAAGGGCCTGGGGATCCTTATCTTTTCTCGTCGGGATGTGCCAGGTAGTATGCACGGAGCGCGGTTGAGGTAACCTTGATGAAGCCCTTGGCATCCTCTGACGACCATGCCTTGGCCGTTTCTCCGTACTCACCGAGCTTGTTCTTGACAAGGTCATTGGGACTATCCACACCTACAGTCTCAAAACCGAGGGGGCGGAGTTGGAGAGTCACCTCACCCGTCACATTGCGCTGTGACGATGCAAGCATAGCCTCGATATCGGGCATCACTGGCTCCAGATACTGACTCTCGTGGAGGAACATGCCATACCAGTTGCTGACCTGATCCTTCCAGTACTGTTGCCACTTAGACAAGGTGTACTTCTCCAGGAAGCGGTGTGCACCGATGATCAGCATGGGAGCTGCTGCCTCAAAACCTACACGGCCCTTGATACCAATGATGGTGTCGCCCACATGGCAGTCACGGCCAATGGCATAAGCCGCACCAATCTCCTCAACAGCCTGAATGGCTTCAATCTTATCATCATAGTGCTTGCCGTTGACACTGCAGAGCTCTCCCTTGTCAAAACCCAGTTTCAGGAGTTCGGGACCTTCCTTGGTGGGATGCTTGAGATATGCCGTCTCGGGCAGACCCTGGGTGCTGTCCAATATCTCACCGCCACAGATGCTGGTTCCCCAGATACCTACATTGTAGGAATACTTCAACTTGGTGAAGTCTGCGCTGAAACCGTTGGCATTCAGGTAGTCAACCTCCTCCTGACGAGAAAGATTGCCGTCGCGGGTCAGTGTGATAATCTCCACACCGGGACACATCACGAGGAATGTCATGTCGAAACGGATCTGGTCGTTACCAGCACCGGTAGATCCGTGTGCAATGGCACTTGCACCAATCTCGTTGGCATAGCGTGCTATGGCGAGAGCCTGGAAGATACGCTCCGAACTAACAGAGATGGGGTAGCAGTTGTTGCGCAACACATTGCCAAAAACCATGTACTTCAACGATTTCTCGTAGTATTCCTTAGTGACATCGAGAGTGACATACTTGGTTGCACCGAGTTTGTAAGCATTCTCCTCGTTGGTCTTCAACTGTTCTGCGCTGAAACCGCCAGTGTTGGCACATGCAGCATATACTTCATAACCCTTCTCCTTTGCCAGATACATCACAGTGTAACTTGTATCCAGACCACCGCTAAAAGCGACTACAACTTTTTTCTTTTCCATATCTTGTTTACCTTTTTTATATCTTTATTATTATATGGTGGAGTTTACTTTCCACATGTTGTTTTACTCAATTCCTCTCAGTACCAAGGTACGCATCACATCCTTGATGACCTCCAGACTTGTGGGTTCGCCGTGATGCTTCTCAGGATCCCAGAGCATGCCGGTACATACGCAGAACTTACGCTCTTTCATCTCAAGAATATCGTGGTTGACACAACCTTTGCAACCGCGCCAGAACGCCTCGTCGTCGGTAAGTTGGTTGAAACTAACTGGCACATAGCCCAACTGTGTGTTCATCTTCATCACAGCATCACCGCTGGTCAGACTGAATATCTTGGCGTGAGGCCAGCGTACACGGGCCAGTGTGAAGGTATAGTCCTTGATGCGTTTTGCCACACCCATACCCTGATAGTCGGGGTGGACAATCAGACCACTTGTCGTGACATAATGTTTCTGTCCCCAGGTCTCAATGTAACTGAAACCCACGAACTTGTCACCGTCGAGAGCCAGTACAGCCTTGCCCTCCTTCATTTTCGTAGCCACATATTCGTGGGTACGCTCTGCGATACCGGTGCCACGCTTCTTGGCGGCCTCGCGTATGGTGTCCAGGATGGTGTCAACATAGCACTCATGCTCTGCATCGGCCACCATCACCTTTATGTTGTCGTGTTGTATCTCTTCCATCTTTCTATTTTATCAAACTCAGTTTATCAAGTACTGCAGAACGGTCTGCTTTCTCATCCAGTACCAGCATCACGGTGTCGTCTCCCGCAATGGTACCCAGTATCTCGGGTATGTTGGCATTGTCTATGTCGTATGCCACATGGCCTGCATGACCAGGTGGAGTGTGAATCACTCCCATCACACCGCTAAATCTCACCTCGGTGATGCCGATGCGGTTGAGGCTTTCCACGGTGACATGTGTGTCGCTGACAGTACGGAAACGCTGGTCGCCAGGCATCTGATATACTTGCTTGCCCGACGAACTGATGCCTTTCACGATATGCAACTGCTTCAAGTCGCGTACCAGGGTGGCTTGGCTGGCAGGATAGCCCGCAGTCTCGAGTTGCCTCATCAGTTCCTCTTGCGTCGAGAGTTCCATGCTCGAAACCAGCATCTTGATGACTTCCAGTCTGCCACTTTTCTTAGCGTTCTTGTTATTTCTTGTCATGTTCTTGACGATTCTTATTCACTATTCCTTGCTGTAAAATAAAGCCGGGATACCCCCAGCCTCTTTTAACGAAGCGCAAAGTTAGTCAAATATTTCATTTATTCATAATATTCATATCTTTTTTTACTGATTCTTATTAAAATATTCACAAATATGATTGTTTTTAGAATATTTATTCGTTGTTTATGGCATTGATGACAAAAAAATATGCCGGGATAGCCATTTCTGCATATCCCGGCATGTATGATGATTGGGTGGAGAAGGTAACTCCTTTTATCTCAGCACCTTCTTTACTCCATTGACAATGTAGATACCCTTCTGTGTGGGACGGCTTACCTTTACTCCGTTCACGGTGAAGATGTTGGCATGTTGCAACTCATCACTGCTGATAGACTGAATGCCCGTCACGCCCGTCACGGTGATGATACCTTCCTTCAGTTGTGTGGTATCCCATTCGTAGGCAGGATCGAGGTCGAGCACCAAGGCACTACCAGTAGAGATGCTGTTGGCATCGATAATCTGGAGTTCGGTGCCGATAGGCAGTTCTGCACCCTCCTTCACAACCACTTTCAGTGTGCCGTTCAGTTTCAGCGTACCCATGTCGGTAAACTTGCTGTAAGTGCTCTTCGTGCTGACAAATGTCTGCAAGGTACCGTTTACCGTGACATTCTTTCCAGAGAATCGCAGATTGCCCGTTGCGTTGGTGTCGGTCACACCAGAGCGAAGCACACCACCAGCAGATACGGTGATGCTACTGTTGCCCAATACACCCTTTCCACTCAAGGTGGCGCCCTTGTTGACCGTGAGCGTACCTGCTCCCAGACAAGAAGTAGAGGTGTTATTGTTGTTTACGCTAAGTTCGCCTTCAGCCACCGTCACAGCTCCGGTACAATCCCAGAATCCGGTAACCGTCATCTTGCCCTGGCCCTTCTTCGTGAATTTATCGCCACTGGTACAAACACCCTCAAACTTGAAGTCCTTGCTGTTTCCGATCTCCCAGGTGTTGACGCCACTGGCACCATTGTTGCTGAATGTGCAGAAGCCACCCAGCACACCCGTACCGCTTACTTGTCCGATGCGCAATGTCTTGCCCGTGTTCTGTACGATGCGACCAGCGGGTATGTTCAGTGTCCATGTGTCGCTACCGTTGCCTGTGTCAAGGGTAAATCTGCCATCGGCTGAATATGTGGCCTGTGCCACGAGCGTACCCTCATAATTCTTCATGTTCAGGCGGATGGGCGTACGGGTTGCGTAGTAGTTGCTACCTTTCTCCGTGGCACACCACACGGTCAACTGTCCTGTGCCGGTCAGTGCCAGATCGGTTGTCGCACGATTGACGGTGGTCAGATTGGCTGTTGCCTTTGGTGCCACCTCAATGGGTGTGTTAAGGAAGGCGTTGCCTCGCAAGTCGGCAGTTCCTTCTGCCACGATCTTGCTGGCCAACTTGGCACTGGCATCTACCACACCTGCGCTGACCACAAGCGTGTTGAGCGAACTGGCAGTGCCCGACTTCAGCCATCCGTTACCTTTCTTCGTGAGTTTGGTACC
Source organism: Bacteroidaceae bacterium (assembly GCA_045629325.1). Lineage (GTDB taxonomy): Bacteria > Bacteroidota > Bacteroidia > Bacteroidales > Bacteroidaceae > Physcousia. The sequence goes on from JAZQQX010000030.1 coordinate 46,234, forward strand.
GCTGAACGAAGCATCCATCACGAAGTCGCCCGCATTGTTCAGCACAGCACCTTCGGTAGTCCTGATCGTGATGGGTGACCCCATCTCCACATTGGCTGTGGTGTTGAGTTCTGCACCATTCTGCATGACGAACTTACCATTGCCGGTCATGCCACCCAGGTTGCCAGCCTCACTGTACTGGTTGGACAGGAGCGACACTACGGTGACACCGCCATTCAGTTCGTTACCGCCGGTATAGAGGTTGTTGCCCTTCATGGTCACCTTGCCCTTGCCTTCCTTCACAAACTTGGCGTTACCCTCAATGTTACCATTGCCTTGGAAGGTGTAGTTGCCAGTCTCGTTGCTCACGGTGAACTTCGAAGGAATGACACTTCCCTCTACATTCACGGTCTTGCCCGTGGCGTTGTCGTCAAAGATCACATTGTCACCAGAGACGAAGACGGTTGCCTCGTTGTCGATGAGGAAACTCTCGCTTTCAGCCAAGTCCCATGTTCTGTTGCTACCTGCCCAGAAGGTGGTGCCCGCATCGCGCATGCCAACAATCTCCAGCACCAGTTCGTTGTTCTCTACATAGAGTGTCTTCTTGATTGTGCTCAGACCCTCCACGATGATGTTCTCAATCTTGCCGGTGATTTCGCCATTGATCTTACCGATGATGTATTTGCCTTCAGCCATACCCGTCTGACCCGTTGCGGGGTGACCGACAAGTTCGATGACGGGATTGATGTAGGTAGGACCTGCGGTTACCCAGATGCCAGTCTTTGCATCAATGCTCAGGTTGTTGGTGATGATCTGGTCGGCTGTGCAATCCTCGCCATAGAGGTCGATGATGATGCGCGAGCCAAATCCCATGTTGAGTTCGCCGGTGGTGATCGTACCCTTCTTGTTGGCACCACCCGGACGGATGATGCTCGCATACTCAGTACTGATGCTCATGAACTCGCCACCGTCAGAGTTGAGTTCTGTGAAGCGGTTCAGCCAGAGAGGCGACTGCTTCATCGTTCCGTCGAAGTTCAGGGTACCACCCCAGATGTTGGTCTCGCCCTTGTGGGTGAAGTCAGCCTTGGGCAATGTGAGTATACCGTCACCTTGCTTGACAAGGCGTGCTTCGCCTGCCAGCGAACCGGCGGTTACTTCGCAGTTGTAGTACTTATAGTTGATCTTGGCATCCTTGTCCGTGTAGTTCGTGCCAGCCGTTCCCTGTACCCATGAAGGGATGTTGAAGGTCACGATGTAAGGCGTTGCTCCATCAGCCATGCTGATCTTGGTGTCGTTGTTCTCGCACACGAGGTAGTGCTTGTTCTCACTACCGATGGTACCACCGTTGGCCACCTCTGTTCTGCCAGTCATGGTGAGTGGGGGAGGAGCCTGCGTGATGCCCTCCAGCTTGCCGAGGAAGTAACTGATGTGAGGAGGCTGGTTGTAACCGCACATCTGCCAAACCATGGCATTGCGATACTGATGGTCCGACCACAATGTGGGGATGCGATAGGTGGTGGGAGTAGGAGTAGAGTAGATGCGGATGTTGCCAGAGGCGGTGCGCATGATGATCTCCTCACGCCAGTCGCCAAGGATATCACCCTGATAGCAAGGAGTACCTTTGGTGTCGTTGTTGGTCATTGAACCGGCACAGGTGTATATGGGGCTCCAACTGCCATACTTGGCAATGCATCCCTCCGTGTTCTTTCCGTTCAGGTAGTTGAAGGTCTCCGAACAAAGGTCGCCGTCCCAGTAGATGCGGAAGTTGGTGTTGATACCCGTGGCATCCATGCCCGATACAGCTCCGTAGGTTATCGAACTGATAGCACCCTCACGAGCCGAGCAACCGATAGAACCGGGGAACTTATCCGTGAAGTTGTCCATCATGGCACGACCGTCATCGTTGCCCGAGTTAAAGCGGTGATAAATCTTGCTGGTTGTAGCGTCGCGGTAGTTGTTTCCAGGCTGGTCCTCGTTGCAGGCATATATCTCCAAGCCCTTGGTGTAGGGGTTGAAATCTCCGCAGTGCTGTGCATCGCCATGTCCCAGACCGGTGGTTGACAGACCCTTTCCGTTGTCGTCGATGACCATTGAGCCATACACGATTTCGTCCCTGCCGTCCATGTCCACATCAGCAATGCCAAAGTTGTGATAGCCCTGCCACATCCAGAATCCGCCATTGGTCTGACGCCAGTCCCAGCGCTTCACGAGTTTGTTGGTTGCGGGATTCACATCGTAGGCACACATCTTGATCTGGGTATAGATACCGCGTGCAAGGAATATGCTGGGCTTGTGTCCGTCAAGGTAAGGCGCGCCGAAGAAGAACTTGCTGGCACGGTGACCATAACCGTCACCCCAGGCTTTCTCCAGACTCGTCTCGCCACTCTCCAGTCGGGCCAGAGGGTAGGGGATGAGGTCCAGCACCTCGCCCGTCTCACCGTCGCAGTACACCAGGAATTCCTTTCCTACACACATGAACCAGTTCGTTCCACCACCCGTTGCACCACGGTAGTTGGTCCAACTCGTACCATTCTTGCCGTCGGCTCCGATGGTATAGGTCTTGCCGTCGGCCATGTGGATGCTCGAACCTTCCTCAAGGCGCATGATGACCTCTGCCTTGCCGTCCTGGTTCCAGTCGTAGCCCACGATGTTCTGCTCATTGTTCTGGAAGTCACCCATGTTAGGACCGCAGTTCACCCACCAGAGGCGTTGACCGTTGAGTTTCAGTATCTCGAAGATGCTGTACTCGCCCGTCACCTTGCCGTTCACGGTAGGACCGGCCTTGGGATACGACTGAGCCATCTCGCTCTCGTTGTCAAACTTCATCAGGATCTCCACTTCGCCATCGCCGTCCACATCCGCACAGCAGGCGTCGTTGGGTATGAGTTTGCTGGCTATGCCCTCATGCTTGAGCGCAATCTCCTTGTAACTGCTGTCCCACACCTTGGCAGGTTTGCATGCCTCCTGCTCTACACCCTGCACCACGGCCTTTATGGTGTACGAGTTGCTGGTCTTGCCCGTCTTGTCCTGATAGTTGGAGACACTGAGAGGTTCGTCGTTGAGTTTCTCCCCGTCGCGATATACATTGTATGTCACATCGTAGTACTCCTCAGCCGTGATACGCCAACTCAGATATACGCCCGTGGTTGCCTTCATGGCCACCAGGCCTCGGTCCAACACATCCGTTACACGCTGTGCATTGAGAGGTGTGATGACTGTGAGCAACACAATCAGCGCAGATAGAATCTTTTTCATTATATTCATTTTGGTTAGTTAGTTGTATATTAGTGGGTTACATTTTGTCAAAGTGCCTATCGCTAAAGCACTTCGGGCAACTGGAAAAGTTTCGTTCCGTTGCTACCCTTGATGAGGATCGTGTAGCCGTCGAGCCCCTGTGCTTGCAGTTGGGCCTTGACCTCCTCCACGGTGGGGAAGAGCGTGATGCGGTCGTCGCTTGAGGCCACCTTGGCAAACTCGGCCCCGACGAGCCAGATGTGTTCCATCTTCGACTGCTTGAGACGGTCCACCACCTTCTGGTGCTCCTTCTCGCTGTCAGCACCCAGTTCGCGCATCTCGCCCAGGATGACCATCTTGTGCGTAGCCTCTACGAAGTCGAAGTTGTCCAGCGCTGCCGACATGCTGGTGGGATTGGCGTTGTAGGCATCCACTATCAGACTGTTGTGCTCCGTCTTACGCAGTTCGCTTCGGCTGTTGGTGGGCTGATAGGCCTCCAGCGCAGCATTGATGTCCTCTGCAGGCACTCCGAAGTGCAAACCTACACTCACGGCCGCTCTTACATTGGCAATGTTGTATGCACCGATGAGGTGGGTCTGTACGGTGTGCCAGGGCATCTCGTCGTCCTCGCGCCATTGTACTTGCAGGAAGGGATTGACCTCCGACACGCGCCCCTCCACATAAGGTATCAGGGTGTCGAAGAGGGTGAGCGAGGCGTTGCGTCCCATCTCCATCAGGTCATCGTCGAAGCCGTTGATGAAGGCCTGCTTGCCACGGGCAGAAAGGTCAGCGTAGAGTTCGCCTTTGGTCTTCTTTACCCCCTCAAACGAACCGAATCCCTCCAGGTGTGCCCGGCCTACATTGGTGATCAGTCCGTAGTCGGCTTGCACCATGCGGCACAGAAACTCTATCTCGCCTGGATGGTTGGCTCCAGTCTCAATGACAGCCATCTCATGTTCCGGACGGATACGCAACAGGGTGCGGGGCACGCCTATGTGGTTGTTGAGGTTGCCCTCGGTGTATAGTGTGTTGTACTTCTTGCTCAGCACGGCGCTCACGAGTTCTTTGGTCGTCGTCTTGCCGTTCGTGCCTGTGATCTGCACTACGGGGATGCTCAACTGACTGCGATGGTACTTCGCCAATGCCTGCAGGGTGCTCAGGGCATCATCGACCAGGATGTAGCGCTCATCACCTTCAGGAGCATATTCCTGCTCGTCCACCACAGCGTAGGCACAACCTTTCTCAATGGCTGTCGAGGCAAAGGCATTGCCGTTGAACGATGCACCTTTGAGTGCAAAGAAAATGCTACCCTCGGGGCAGTTGCGTGTGTCGGTCGTTACGGTAGGGTGCTGTAAGTACCGTTGATAGAGTTCTGAGATATCCATTTGGCTTGAATCTGTTTCTGTGTTGATGAAATGCGACGGACAATTCCCGTCTCTATATCATATTTTTATGAGGGCAAAGGTACAAAAAAAAGGCAAAACGAAGAAATATCGTAGATAATTTATTGCTTATCGGCAAAAAACATGTAACTTTGTAGGGCAATACCGGTATGCGTTGTGCGCTTGGCCCTTTGTGTTTTACATCCCTACACCCTATGACGAATCTTACACCTTATACGCTCAACATTCGAGGTCGGCTTTTTGACTTGTCGCACCCTCAGGTGATGGGTATTCTCAATGTCACGCCCGACTCCTTTTTCGAGGGGAGCCGTATGCAGAGCGACGAGCAGATAGCGCGTCGTGCACAGCAGATTGTAGAGGAGGGTGGCACCATCATCGACCTCGGTGCCTACAGTTCGCGTCCTGGTGCGGCCGATGTGAGTGCAGAGGAGGAGACGGAGCGCCTCCGCAGGGCTTTGGGTATCATCCGCAACCTCTATCCCGATGTGGCAGTGAGCGTGGACACCTTCCGCGCAGAGGTGGCCCGACGATGTGTGGAGGACTTCGGCGCCGACATCATCAACGACATCTCGGGCGGTCAGATCGACGAGGACATGTTCCCCACTGTGGCATCTCTCAATGTGCCCTACATCCTTATGCATATGCGTGGCACGCCCCAGACCATGCAACAACTTACCGACTACGCCGATGTCACGGCAGAGGTTCTGCGCTACTTCGGCGAACGGGTGGATATGCTCCACAGCATGGGCGTGAAGGACATCATCCTCGACCCCGGTTATGGCTTTGCCAAGACGCTTGAGCAAAACTACCAACTGCTCTCCCAACAGCGTGTGCTTGAGGCGCTCGACCTTCCCATCCTCGTGGGTGTGAGTCGTAAGTCCATGATATGCAAGGTGCTGGACTGTACACCGTCCGAGGCCCTGAATGGCACGACGGCCCTTCATGCCTTTGCCCTCCAGCAGGGCACGCATATCCTCCGCGTTCATGATGTGCGCCAAGCCGTAGAGGTGGTCAAACTGCATCGCCAGTTCTCTAGCCAGACCTAACCCCTCTTCCCCCGCTTCGCTTTCCACAAAGTAATAAAGGTATTAATAGCATTAAGTATTTTTCACTCTTCACTTTTCACTTCCCTCCCGTGCCTTTCGAAATTCACATAAAAGATATAATTGATGTACTCCTCACAACGATCATCCTGTTCTACATCTACAGGGTGATGAGTCGTACACGCTCGCTTCGTGTCTTTACAGGAGTCTTCGTTTTCATCACGGCCTGGATTGTCATATCCAAGGTGCTCGAGATGAAACTGCTTGGTGGTATCATGGATCAGTTGGTCAGCGTAGGTGCATTGGCCATCATCGTGCTGTTCCAGAAGGAGATACGAAGTTTCCTCTACAACATCGGCGTACACAATGCCATGGGCCGTATCGCCAGTTTCTTCCGCAATGAGCGCCACAGTGAGCAGTACCGTCACTCGCGCGAGGTGGTGTCGCCCCTTGTCATGGCCTGTCTCAGCATGAGCAAGCAGAAGGTGGGCGCACTTATCGTACTCCGCAATGATTCGCCCTTGGGTGAGTTCACCTCATCGGGCGAGCGCCTCGATGCCATGGTGAGCCAGCGCCTCATTGAGAACATCTTCTTCAAGAACAGTCCTCTGCACGACGGTGCTCTTATCATCAAGGGCGACCGTATCGTGGCTGCGGCATGCATCCTGCCCACCTCCCACGAAATCGACATTCCCAAGGAGTTTGGCCTGCGTCACCGTGCCGCCCGAGGCATCACGGCCGACACCGATGCCCTGGCTATCGTGGTGAGCGAGGAGACGGGCCACATCACCCTGGCCTACCGCAACCGCTTCCGCATCAATGTGAGTGGTGAGGAACTGGAATCCATCCTCCTCCAGGGAGCCTTCGAAGATAAATAGCAGTAAGCAACCAGCCTCGAATCCTCGAAAAAAACTAAATATACATAAACCATAAAAACATAGAACGCTATGACATTGATGGAAAAGATTATCGCTCGCGCCCAGAGCAACAAGCAACGCATCGTGTTGCCCGAGAGCCTGGAGGAGCGTACGCTGACCGCAGCCGACAAGTCGCTGGCTGATGGTTTGGCAGAGATTATCCTCATCGGCAATCCCGATGAGATCAAGGCACTTGGTGCCAAGTTGGGTCTGACTCATCTGGATCAGGCTATCATCATCGACCCCGCTACCAGCGAGAAGACCGAGGAGTATGCACAGTTGCTCTTCCAGCTTCGCCAGAAGAAGGGTATGACTATCGAGAAGGCTCGCGAGCAGGTACTCGATCCTCTCTACTTCGGTTGCCTCATCATCAAGAGTGGTGATGCCGACGGTCAGATCTCTGGTGCACTCTCTACTACGGGCGACACCTTGCGTCCCGCCCTTCAGATCATCAAGTGTGCTCCCGGCATCTCATGCGTTAGTGGTGCGATGTTGCTCATCACCGATGCCAAGCAGTATGGCGAGGAGGGTGTCCTCGTTGTAGGCGATGTGGCTGTCACTCCCATGCCCGATGCTGCTCAGCTCGCACAGATCGCCGTCTGCACCGCACAGACTGCCAAGTCTGTTGCCGGTTTTGATGAGCCTCGTGTGGCAATGTTGAGTTTCTCTACCAAGGGCAGTGCCAAGCATGAGGTGGTCGACAAGGTAGTTGAGGCTACCCGTCTGGCCAAGGAACTGGCTCCCGACTTGAAGATCGACGGCGAACTGCAGGCTGATGCAGCGCTCGTTCCTTCTGTAGGTGAGAAGAAGGCTCCCGGTAGTGACATTGCTGGTCATGCCAATACCCTCGTATTCCCCTGCCTCGAGGTGGGTAACATCGGTTACAAACTTGTTCAGCGTCTTGCTGGTGCCGATGCTATTGGTCCCATCCTTCAGGGTATCGCTCGTCCTGTCAACGACCTCTCTCGCGGTTGCTCCGTAGACGACATCTACAAGATGGTGGCCATCACTGCTTGCCAGGCAATGGATGCTAAATAGCAGTAGACTCTCCCCCCGCCCTCCCTCTAGGGAGGGGGCTGCATGGCAGACCAAGGGGGGAAGAGACAAATGAAATTTTAAATATAACATTATTAAGAATAATCGCATCAAGCCCCCAAAAGGATATGCAGCCCCCTCCCTAGAGGGAGGGCGGGGGGAGAGTCTTATTTATGAAAATCCTTGTATTAAACTGTGGCAGCTCGTCTATCAAGTATGCCCTTTATAATATGGATGACCAGAGTGTCATCACCAGTGGTGGTATCGAGAAGATCGGTCTGCCCGACTCATTTATCAATGTCAAACTCAATGGCGAGAAGCACAAGATGGAGCGCCCCATCGAGGAGCACACAGCAGGTGTGAAGTGGATCTTCGAGGTGCTCACCACGGGTGAGTATGCTGTGCTGAAGGACCTCAACGAACTCGATGCTGTGGGTCACCGCATGGTACACGGTGGTGAGAAGTTCAACAAGAGCGTGCTCCTCACTCCCGAGGTGATGGAGGCTTTTGAGGCTTGCAACGACCTTGCTCCTCTCCACAATCCTGCCAACATCAAGGGTGTCAACGCTGTCAAGGCTTTGTTGCCTGAGATTCCTCAGGTGGGTGTGTTCGACACTGCCTTCCACCAGACCATGCCCGACTATGCTTATATGTATGCCCTTCCCTACGAGCTCTACAGCAAGTATGGTGTTCGTCGCTATGGCTTCCATGGCACCAGCCACCGTTATGTCTCACAGCGCGTATGTGAGTTCCTCGGTGTAGAGGCAGAGGGCAAGAAGATCATCACCTGCCACATTGGCAACGGTGCTTCTATCGCAGCCGTAAAGGATGGCAAGTGTGTCGACACTTCTATGGGTCTCACTCCCCTGGAGGGTCTTATCATGGGTACCCGTTCGGGTGACATCGATGCCGGTGCTGTCACCTTCTTGATGGACAAGTTGGGCCTCGACACCAAGGGCATCTCCAACCTGCTCAACAAGCAGTCGGGTCTGGCAGGTGTAAGTGAGGGTTCGAGCGACTTCCGCGACATCCTTGCTGGTATCGCAGCAGGCAACGACAAGGCTCGCCTGGCCAAGGAGATGTACACCTACCGCATTAAGAAGTACATCGGTCAGTATGCTGCTGCAATGGGTGGTGTCGACATCATCCTCTTCACTGGCGGTGCCGGTGAGAACCAGTGGGGGGTACGCGAGGGTGCTACCAAGGGTCTTGAGTATATGGGCGTTGTGCTCGACGACGAGAAGAACCGTGCCTGCCGTGCCACCGAGGCTATCCTCTCTGCCGACGACAGCAAGGTCACCATCTGCTGTATCCCCACCGACGAGGAACTTATGATTGCCCTCGACACAAAGGCGCTGGTTAAGTAAGCGCAAAGCGTAAGCTTGCTTATGCTTTGCCGAGCGTGAAGCGTCTCGGCGGAGCCAAGGCGCTGGTATAAGTAAGAGCCAAGTGTAAGTGCTGGTATATGATATAAGTGAAAAGCAGTCCGATTTGCGGACTGCTTTTTATTTTTTATTTTTCAATTCGTAAGTCATATACACGAGGAAGTCGCCTTCGCCCTCTATGCAGAACGAGTCTCCTGTGACGGCATTGAGAGTGCCTTGCCACCATGATGTGAAGTCGGATAGGGGATAGCGTAGTCCTGTGCCATGTAGTTGTGTAGCGCCAAAGTTGAAGATGCTCACTTGTGTCTCGGCTTGGCAAAGGGCCTCAAAGTGATTGTGGCAGGGGATGAACACGCCATAATCCGTGTACATTCTCACTTCCACCCCTTCGTGCATATAGTCCATGAGGAGCGACACATTGCCCAGCGTATGGTCCTCGCGTCGTCCTGTTGCCCCGATGTAGGCTATGCGTCTTGCACCGTGCTCCATGGCATAGTGCGTGGCCTTCGTCTGGTCGTTTGTCTCTTGCTCGGGTATGCGTGTGGTGATGTCGGCATAGCGCTCACTCAGGTCCTCTGCCAGCGAATCACCGTCGCCCACTATCTGCCAGGGCTCCTTCCCTTCCCGGAGCAGGTACATCTCCACTGCTCCGTCGCAACACACCACTCGCTCTGCCTCTTTCAGTATCTGCAGAGGTATGGGGTGCGTAGGGTAGTCGCCCCCTCCCAGTATCACCGTGTCGGGTTTATATGCCTTCATTTTTTTTCTTTAAAAATATACCTCTCATCTCTCATCTCTCACCGCTCATCGTTCACCGCTCATCGCTCATCGCTCACCGTTCGCCGCTCACCGCTCACCGTTCATCGCTCGCCGCTCGCCGCTCATCGCTCATCGCTTTCTTCTTCCACTCCATATATCCGAATACGGCGATGATGGTATAGAGTCCGTAGAGTCCGGCATAGAAGTACACCTCTTTATATATATATAGTCCGCAACACACGGCATCTACGGCTATCCATGCCAACCACTGCTCCAGCCATTTGCGGGCCAGCATCCACATACCCACGATGCTCAGCGCGGTGGTGAAACTGTCCCACCAGGGCACGGTGCTGTCGGTGAAGTTCACCAGTATCTCCCCGATGAGCACGAAGCATACCACGAATGCGAGGGTGAGCACCCCCCACATACGGGTGGGCGTGTGGGTGATGGGCAGTTCTTCCTTGGTGCTGTCTTTCGTACCGCCGTACTTCCATACCCACCATCCGTACACGGCTACCAGCAGGTAGTAGATGTTGATGCCGAAGTCAGCATACAGTCCGGCATTCCAATACACGAAGAGGCTGATGGCAGGCATAATGATACCTGCCACCCATACCTTCATATCGGCTTTGTACTCGTAGTAGAGATAAAACAATCCTACTACCGTACCGAGTATTTCCAGAAACTGATCCATTGCGTTGAGCGTTTAGCGTTGAGCGTTTAGCGTGGAGCGTTGAACGGGTTCAATTTTCAATTCTCAATTCTCAATTTTCAATTCCTTTAGAACTTCAGTGTCACATGTCCCATCAGCGTGAAGCCGGCAGAGGGGATGTAGCCGATCTCTGTGTAGCGATTGCTGTTGGGGTTGCCACCGCTGGCATAGATGGCGCTGTACACCCATCCGTTTGAAGCGTAGTGGCTGTTGAAGATGTTGTTCAGGTCAAGACCGAAGATGGTCTCCTTCAGGCCCTTCTTGCAGCAGTTCAGGCGGTAAGAGAGGTTGATGTCGGTGCGTGTGAACGCATCGAGTGAGCGCTCCTTGCACTCGGTGTTGTCGAGATACTGACGGCCCACATAGCCAGTGTGCCAGGTGGCCTTGAATCCCTTGTACATGAAGTCGGCAAAACCGTTGAGCACTACGCTGGGCGAGAAGGCCAGTGTGGTGTTGTCGTAGTGGATGGTCTGGCTACCCTCGTCCCAGTCTTCTACCACCTCGTCGAAGTCCTTCACCTTGTTCTGGCTCAGTGAGGCGTTGGCTTCCAGGTTCAGCCATGAGAGGGGGCGTACGCCGGCATTCAGTTCCACACCCATGCGGTGCGACGACTTGATGTTAGTGGTCAGTGCCTCACCGATATCGCTCACCTCGCCGGTCTTCACAAACTGGTCCTTGTAGTCCATATAGTAGAGGTTGGCACCCACATTCCATATGTTGCCCTGGTATGAGTAGCCCGCTTCGTAGTCGTTCACGCGCTCGGGCTTGGGAGCGGGATACTTGCCGTTGTCGGTGTAGTTGTTGCGCTCGGGCTCACGGTTGCTCTTGGCCCACGATGCATAGGCCTTGTGGCCACCCTTGTGGTAGCTCATGCCGGCCTTGGGATTCACGAAGTGATAGTCCTCGTTGATGTGCAGTTGCTGGTTGACATAGGTGCCGTCGTCCAGTCCGATGAACTTATCATTGATACCGTTGGTGTAGTAGCTCACATAGCGATACTGCAGGTCGCCGAAGAGCGAGAAGGAGCGTGTGATGTCGTAGGTAGCCTTCACATACATGCTGTGGTCGTTCTTTCTCGCATCGCTGTCGTAGTAGGTGTACTTGTCGCCACCCTTCATCACAGCCTGGCGCAGTTCCTCGTTCTTTATATAAGTAAGGTATCCGAAGTGGTTGCCGTTGAACATCTGCAGTGCCATGCCACCTATCACATTCCACTTCTCGCCCTTGTAGTTCACATTCCAGTTCATGCCGTATGCATTCTGCTCAAGTCCCTTCTGGCGCACGAAGTCGGTCTTCTTCAGCGTGCTTCCGTCGCTCAACTTGTAGTTGGCCAGACCAAACTTTGAGAGCTTGTTGTTACTGCGGAACTCATCGTAGTAGCCATAGCCGTAGGTGTAGTGAAGGGCGCCGTTGAGGCTCCACTTGTCGTCTATCTGCCAGGCCAGGGAGAGTATGTTGTGGTTCTGCTTGAAGTTGTCGGTGGTGCGCTCCCACAGACTGCCGTCGGCCATCTCATATCGGCCATATCCCTTCGAGGGGTCGTACTCATCCACCATATACTCGTAGAGCGAGTTGTACTTGCCCATGCCGGCGTCGTAGATGTCCTTGAAACCGCGTATGCCGGTGCCCATGCCACCGTAGTTCCAGTCGAGCAACTCATGTGTGTCGATGCCGTTCCATGCCTGTCCGGTATGCTCGTAGTTGCCTATGTTCTTGTAGCTCAACTGCAGGTCGCGGTTGCTGTTCATCCAGGTCAGACCGCCATAGTAACTGCCCGAGTTGCCATCCGTGCCATGCACATATCCGTCTGTGCCGGTGTGGTGATAAGCTCCGTCCACCACGAGGTGGTTCCACAGCAGTCCGGTGCTGAAGTTGCCACCCACATTGTAGGTGTTGTAACTTCCGTAGTTGCCACTCAGTTCGAGCGAGGGCTTCAGGTCGGGGCTCTTCGTGGTCAGCGCTATGGTACCACCGAAAGCACCGTCGCCATTCGTGCTCGTTCCCACGCCACGCTGTATCTGTGCGCTACCGAGAAGCGATGCATAACTGTTCATGTTGGCCCAGAACACGGTCTGGTCCTCGGGTGAGTTCAGGCACACACCGTCGAGTGTCACATTCACACGGCTCGATGCAGAGCCACGCATGCTCATATACACGGTACCCGTACCCAGACCGTTCTCACTCCATGCCAGGATGCCCGGCGTACGGCTGAACAGCATGGGCAACTCCTGACCGCTACGGCCAAATTCCTCTAATGTCGATTTGTTTACATTGGTCACGGCAAAGGGTGCGTACTTCTGTGCGCGAACAGCGCTCACCACCAGTTCGTGCATCTCACTTACCTTTGCAGAGTCCTTCTCTGCCTTCTGTGCCCAAGCACAAGAAGATCCTGCCACACTCATTGCGAGTGCCACAATAGCATACTTTTTCTTCATTTTTTGTTGATAATAAATGTGTTCATACTCTCTACGCCGGCATTACCCGGTTCAGATCTTAGGGTATATTCTCAGCGCCACAAAAAGAGAGGCGCACCCCTGATAACGGGTACAAAGGTACGAATAAGCGAGCGAAAATGCAAATTTATTTGCGATTTTCCGAGCGGAAGTACCTTCGACCATCGGTCAAAGTTCGAATAAGCGAGCGAAAATGCAAATTTATTTGCGATTTTCCGAGCTCGCTCTGTTTAATTTTCAATTTTCAATTCTCAATTCTCAATTCGCGAACTCTTCCTCGCTGATACCATACTCGTGGCAGATGTACTTCACGGCTTTGGGTGGTAGTAGCCTCTGCCCTCGCTTCACGCCCATCCTCTCCAGTACGCTCTCCTTCGTGGCGAGCCATCTGCGCAGTGTGTTGGTGCTCACGCCCGCTGCCCTTGCGATCTCATTCTTGTAGTAAGCTTTCATAGTTAAGTTTTAGTTTTCTAATTTTCCATTTTCAATTTTCCATTTTCCATTTTCAATTCGCCCTCTCCTTCATCCTCAGGTACTCCTCGTAGCTCACATGCGCCTTCCTCTGCTCCTCGTAGGCCCGCTCTCGCTCCTGCGTCTGCCGTTCGGCCTCCTCCATGTGCCTCGTCTCCGCCGAGAGGATGCACTGCTGTCGGTAGGTCATCGCCGTAGCCCCCGCTTCCCCAGCCTGTCGCATTGCCTTCCGGCCCGGACGGCTGTTGTGTGCCCAAACTCGGAACACGGCCTGCCAGTCCTTTATCTTGTAGCCATCTATGCGCCAGTGTGTACGCTGGTAGAAGTCGTGGAAGTACTGAGGTGTGAAGTCCAGCCCGCTGAACTCCATGGCATACTCACTAACCTCTTCTACAGTGGGTATCCTCGATTTTCGTCGCGCATGCGCGTTTCGGGTAGTCGCCATTTCTTCTTTCTTTCTTTTCTTCTTTGATAAAGAATAGGGGTGTGGGGGAAGGAAAAACCTTTCTGCTTTTCTTTTTCTTCTTCACTTTTCAGGAGGAAGGGAGCAGGTGTGCTCCCTTCGCTCGTTCAGTGGGTGTGTGTCAGTCCTTCAGTCGGTCGTTGCGTGTCACCTCGGCGCAGAAGATCATGCCCTCGGTCTCCACATAGAGGTAGGTCTCGTCCATGCAGATGCTCACGGGAGCCATGGCCTTGCCCTGTGAGGCGGTGAAGGAGAGCGCGCCCACCAGGTGGCGTGCGGCGTCCGTGCTGATGATGCCCGCCTGCTTGTAGCGTGGTGCCTTGAGCCAGGGGTTGTCATAGCTGACACGCGCCATCACATTGGGGTTGGCTCCGTCGAGATAGATGGTGTCAGGTTCAAGGGTCACGAACACGCCCTGACGGCTCAGCGCGTTACCGCGTACGGATGCGATGCCCGCCACCGAGTGCAGACCGTCCAGCAGGGGCTTCATGGAGGCCAGCTGGAGGCAGTCGGTCCTGCGTGGGGAGAGATCCTCCATCAGTCCGTCCTTCTCGCCTCGCACGCCGATGTACTTCGTGCGTCCACACGCATGGCTGTCCCCGTCGTGCTCCTCGCAGACGAGTTGCAGTACACCGTCGTCGTTGAGGATGAGCGTCACCATCTGCTGTCCGAAGGAAGCCAGCGCCGAGTCCAGGTCGCGTGCGTTGACGCGCACCACCGTGTCGGTCACCTTCACCTCGTCGGTGCTCAGCACCAGCGACAGCGCCATGTCGAAGGTAGGCTGGCTCGTCTCTGCCACCAGCACGAACTGTGGTGCCTCCGAACCGTCCTCGCACTCCATCTTCTTCACTTTCGCCCCGAGGTAGCAGTACTGGCTCTCGGGTATGTTCTTACTCTCTGCGCTTGGCATCATCTGCTTCACCAAGCTTCTAAGGCTCGTAGCCTGATAAGTTATTTCTGTCATGATTTTTTTAATTTTAACTTTAACTCTAATCTCTAATCTCTCAACTCTAATCTCTAAGCTCTAATCTCTCAACTCTCAACTCTCAACTCTCAACTCTCAACCCTCAACTCTCAACCCTCAACCCTCAACTTGTAGTATTTCACCAGCTCAATTCTCTGCTCCAGCGTGTAGCCCTGCCTGTGTGGCTCGTAGCCCAGGGCATGCATGCGCTGGCAGAGGAGCGGGTCGGTGTGTATGTCGTGCGCCACGCGCGTGCCTACGGCCTTGGCCCACTCGCCATGCGATCGGTACTTCGTGGGGTCGTAGGGGAAGAGGGCCTGGGCGAAGGTGCTCCTGCGGTCTCCGCCGTGCAGTTTGCTGAGCACCTCCATTGCCTCGGCATCCGTCATGCCCTGGGAGGTCCTTCCCATGGGCTCCGTACGCCCTTCCTCTCTGCCAGTCCCAGTCCTGTGGGCTCTCTCCCAGTGTAGTCCACGGGGGAAGCGTGCGTGAGCCCTATCCATGACTGCACTGATAGAGGGTGTAGACTACTGTGCCCATGAGGGCGATGTACTTGGCGCTTCCCCGTATGATCTGCAGGGGATGCATGGTGTGATGTGCTTGCATCATAGTTGTCGTTTTCTTTTTGTGTTTTGCGCCTTGAAATAAATTTACAAGGCACGGTGACTAATCCGGTTGATTCTCTCTTTATTTGGTTGCTTCGAAGCCCTGTGGTCCCTCGCCTTCGTCATGCTTATGGCTACGGCTTGCCATTACTAATGACTCTGCCTTGCCATGCCTATGACGGGCGTGGGTCACTGGAGGGGGTGGTGCGAAACCGTCGGGCGGAGGTCTGTGTGAAAATTGGCTATAGAAAATACCTTACATCGTGTGCGCCATCTTGTATGGCATGCCCCGTTCGCCACCCTTCCTCTCTGTGACACTGCAAAGATACAACATCTAAGAAGCAAAGTCAATAGAGTGTATGAAACCCCAGGGAATTTCATACACAAAAATGACCTTACCCTTATCCCAAGTCTGTGATGCCCCTATTTTTAGGAGTATTTGCAGACCCAAAGCCGGGCAAACATGTACTCGACATCTTCGGCTTTTTCCGTCAGTTTTTGTACTTGGTAAAGTCTCTGCCTCCCCTGTAGGGCCTCTGTCATCTTCTGCAGGTAATACTCGCTGCAAGAGGGTAGTGCGGCTCCCTTGCGGATGCTGTACAGCGTAGAGCGGTTTAGGCCGAAGCCACGCTCCAGATCGGTGATGGTGTACCCCACCTCGATGCAAAAAAAAGAGCCAGCTGCAGCACGCTGTGCGCAGTCTGGCCACTCTGAAGATTTTTCTTCATGATGTTGTGAATAAATAAAAAAATGTTGATAATATCTGAATGAGAGTGAATGTGCCCTCGCGTTTCTCTCAAAGTGTGTGTTGTTCGTGGTGTGCAATGATTGCCGACATTTCTCCCTAACATCCTGCCTATCAAGATGTCAAGTTGTGGTCAAAGATATACAATAATGTCGATCTGCGAAAATAAACGGAGCAAAAAAAGCATCCCGGTGAGGGGATGCTGTGTGTGGGACGCCTACGCATCATCTTCGATCCAACTAAGTTTTCCGAACCGCAGTTTCGAAGAGACGACTTACAAAGCGTCATGCTAAGCCTATGATGGCATTAGCGTGACAAAGATATGATTATTCCCTGAACCGGCAAAACATAATCTCAAAATTCTTCATAAGATTGCTTGTTTTTAGTGTTTTGTATGTGTATGAATGGCTGTTTTCGATTGGTCCTCTTCCTTTTCGTTATAGGAACCTATATTCCATCCGAACCAGTGGTAAAGGTCTTCGGTGAACCATTTGATGTGCGTTCCCCATTGGTAGAGATGTGCCATCCAGATGAGCATGACCACCAGTAGAACAGATACTGTACATGTGGATATGACGAGAGGGACAAAGCCCTCCTCTGTTGGGGATAGAGGCTGGTCATTGTACCAGCGCTTGAAGATGTTGATGATATATTGTAAGTCCATATTGAGTTACTTCTTGGGCTTTACCCTTGCCAGCTCACTATCGCTCTCACTTACTCGCCCTTCTTTGGTGTCTTGTGGATCCTGTACATGGCCGTCAGAAGCAGATAGCCGGGCATCTTGGTCTTCTGTATCTCCGACACGCCCTGGCTGTTGACGGTGTAAACGAGGCTGCTACGGTTGCGCAGCACATCGATGGCAGAGAGGCGGAAGGTGAGCTTCTCCTTGAGGATGGTCTTGGAGAGGGTGAAGTCCCATACATACTCCGTCTTGTTGAGGTCCGAACCGGAATACCCGCTACGCATGTAGACATTGAAGTCGGTACTGCCCGAAATGCCCCAGAACAGCTTCTTCTTCAGTCTCAGGCCTGCGCCATAGTCGAAGGCATCGGCGTATGCCACATCGGTGATATTGTTGAAGGCGTGATTCCAGGCAAAGCGTCCGTCGACACTACATTCGAAGTCCTTGGAGAAATAACCGAAACTGAAGGGAAGAGCAGCGTGGAGCGACTTGTTCATGCTGCGATGCTTGTCTGCCTGACCCACGTTGGAGAAGAAGTTGACATTCTCGGCATAGCGGAGCGAGCCCTCCCATTTGACCACCCAGGTGGCACTCTTCGTCTCCTTCAGATAGTACCAGCACCGGTTCTCGTAGGTCATGTTCCATGCACCATCCACATTCTCCGGACGGAAGAGGTAGGTTCCGTTGGCGGGATTGTATGTGAAGGCATTGACTATCTGGTTGTAAGTCTTGGCGAAGGAGATCCGGTTCGTCAGATAGTTGATGCTGCGCAGGGTACGCTTGTAGGAAAGCGAGACGTTGAGGCTGGAAGAGGGTTTGAGGTCTGTATTTCCCACGTACGTGTTGATGAGATTGGTGGTCACGGGCATGGAGATCAGCTGTGTCGCCTCGGGCAGGGTGAAGTGATAGTCGGAACCCAGCTTCAGTTCATTCCTTCCATTCGTGTACTCTGCACTCAGCGTGGGCTCGAAGAAGATGTGATGCTGCGTCAGACAGGTATCCAGCGTGGAGCGATGGTAGTCGGTGCCGAGATGCTTGATGCTGACGGGCAGGGTGGCACCCAGCACCAGAAGATCCTCTTCCGTGGCAAGACCGCTCACGCGATGGAAGTCGAGCCCTGCCGACCAGATGTTCTCGTTGGTAAGGTAATGGTAGCTGTTCTGCTCATCCCTCAGTTGCGTGTCCGTGTTCAGGATGCTCTCCGAGTCCTTGGTGCGACCGTGTCGGTAGCTGGTGAAGAGTGTCCAGTCGCACAGCCATAAGTCCTTCAGTTTGTACGAAAGATGGCTGTCGAGCGTCAGGTTGCGTCTGCCGCCGCTGATGTCCTCGTTCTTCCAGGTCAGCCCGGGAGTGCTTTGCCAGAAGAGATACTTTTCGCGACGCGTGGCATCGTAGTCCCTGTCGGTGTAGTTCACGTTCACATTCAGGTCGATGATGTCACCGTTTGTCAGGTCCTTGGCCAAGGACAGATTCTGCTGCAGGTCAGTACTGTTGGGCGACTTCTCATATTCCCTCCTGCTGGCGTTCTGCACGCTTGCAGCCACAACCGGCACGCCCTCTGCCAGGAGCGAGTCGAGATACTCGATGCGGCGCGTGTGCCAGACGTCATCGAAGGCGTTGCCACTGCGTTCCAGCTCCGTCTGTCTGGCATTCGAATAGCTAGCCCGGGTACGGCTCTCCAGCCAGAAAGGCTTCTTGAGGGTGAACACGTTGGAGGCGTCAAGAGACAAAGCCTTGCTCTCGTTGGCGCGCTGGTGCATGCTGTAGGTGCTGCCGTCCTGGCCATGGAATGTCTCTGCATAGCCAGTCTCTCCACTCTCCGTCTTGTCATGCCCGAAACCGAAGGTCAGGTCGTTCTTGTACTTGTTGCGTGTCAGCAGCCAGTCGAGGTCTGCAGAGTGCTTGGTGGTGAGGGCCTCGTTGGTGGTGAGTCGTTCGTCAAATCCATAGCTGTCGGCACCTCCGGAAAGGTTGGTATTGTTGGAGTTGCCTATCAGCGTGAGGCGTGCATGGTCGGAGTAGCGCAGACCGAAGAGACGTGCCAGGTACGATTCGTGATTGCCGCCTCCGGCCTCCATGTTGGCCATGTAGCCCGTGCGGTATTCCTTCTTCAGGTTGACGTCCATCACATAGTCCTTGGGTGCTGTGAGGTCGTTCAGTGCCATGGCGCGGTCGGTTGTCCTGTTGTACACCTTGACGGTCTCGACGGTATAGTAGGGCAGGTTCTCGAGCATCAGCTTGTTGCGGCCACGGAAGAAGTCCTGTCCGTTGAGCAGCAGATAGTCTATCTTCTTGCCATTGACGAAGATCTCGCCGTTGGGCTTCAGCTCTGTCCCCGGCATCTGACGGATGAGTTCGTCGAGCATGCTGCCATCCGGCACATTGAAGGCATCGGCATTGTAGACCAGCGTGTCGCCTTTGTGGTACAGCTTGACCTTGGTGGCCACCACCGTCAGCTCCTTCAACGTGGACTCCGTCAGGCTGCCTATGCGGTTCATATAGACATCGGGCAGGTCGATCGTGATCCTTCGCCCATACTTCTTTGTGGAAACGGCGAGGGTGGCCGTAGCGTACTGCGGATGCGTGAACCTGAGCAAGTAGTTCTTGCTGTCCGTCTTTTCCTCTCCGATCAGGAAGTCATAGACGGCATCCACCTTGTATGATTCCGAGAAGTGTCCCACTTCCACCTTCTTCTTCTCCAGCAGGGTGCTGTCTCGATACAGGCTCACTTCCACATCCTTTATGGCTGCGCCCGTGAAGGCATCCATCACCTGTCCTTTGAGGAATCGTGGACGGCCGGAAAACTCAGGTGCCTCTTCCTCCTCGACGATAACAAACTGTGCTGAAGCCGCAAATGCAATCAGCAGACTTGCGATAAAGACGATTATCCGTTTCATAGCTTTATTTTTTTGTATTTTTTTCTTTGGGATCAATCTGATACTTGAAGGTGAAGCCAATGTAGTGATGCAACTTGGTGCGCCCCGACTCCGTACGTTCGTTGGCCGTGACCGTAGCATGGAATGGGGTGTCCTGGTTGAAGATATCGTTGGCCTCCAGTGTCAGGTTGCCCTTGCCCTTCAAGCACTTCCAGGTAATATTGGCATCCATCAGGAAGCGGGTTTTGTTGAATTCG
>JAZQQX010000031.1:0-25514 GCA_045629325.1 Bacteroidaceae bacterium
CACTATTCACTTTTCACTTTATCTTTCAAAAACCTGCCCGTGTAGCTCTGCTCGCAGGTTGCCACCTCCTCCGGCGTGCCAGTGCACAGCAGGTTGCCACCTTCGTCTCCACCTTCCGGACCAAGGTCGATGACATGGTCGGCACACTTGATGACATCCATATTGTGCTCAATGATAAGCAGGGAGTGGCCACGCTGTAGCAGAGCCTCAAAGGCTTGAAGCAACTTCTGTATGTCGTGGAAATGCAAACCCGTCGTAGGTTCGTCAAAGATAAACATAGTCGGTTCGTGCTTCTCCATGCCCAGATAGTAAGCCAGTTTGACACGCTGGTTTTCACCGCCTGAGAGCGTAGAACTGCTTTGACCCAATTTGATATATCCCAAACCTACATCCTGCAGAGGTTTGAGTTTTTCCACAATCTTCTTCTCCTTGTGTTCCGTGAAGAACTCGACGGCCTGATTGATTGTCATGTTGAGGATGTCGTTGACATTCTGGCCATGATACATCACCTCAAGGATATCCGACTTGAAACGCTTGCCATGACAACTCTCACACTCGAGAATGAGGTCGGCCATAAACTGCATCTCTACAGTGATACTACCATCACCCTTACACTCCTCACATCGTCCACCCTCGGTGTTGAAACTGAAGAAACCAGGTGTATAGCCCATTTGCTTGGCCAGGGGGAGGGTAGAGAACAACTTTCGTATCTCATCCCACGCCTTGACATAGGTTACGGGGTTGGAACGCGTACTCTTGCCGATAGGGTTTTGGTCGATAAATTCAATGGCCTTTATGGCTTTCATGTCACCCTCTAACCCTAGGAACTCACCCGGACGATCGGCTATCTGGTCCAGTTCGCGCTTCATGGCGTTGTAGAAAATATCGCGTACAAGACTGGACTTTCCAGATCCCGAAACCCCCGTGACAACCGTCATCGTGTTGAGCGGAATCTGTACATCAATGCCTTTGAGATTGTTGGCGCGTGCCCCTTTGACCCATATAGACTGATTCCAAGGACGACGCGAGGTGGGGATGTCGATTTTGTCTTTGCCTTGAAGGAAATCAAGCGTATGAGAAGAACCTCCCACTTGTCCCTTGCCTTCTGCCGTTCCACACCATACGACCTCTCCACCCAATCGTCCTGCATCGGGACCAATGTCAATGATATAGTCGGCAGAGCGGATGATCTCCTCATCATGCTCCACAACAACCACCGTGTTGCCCAGGTCGCGCAGTTGGCGCAGTACCTTGATGAGACGATCGGTGTCACGGCTGTGCAGACCGATGCTCGGTTCGTCGAGTATATAAAGACTGCCAACGAGCGAGCTACCCAAAGAAGTTGCCAGATTGATGCGCTGACTCTCACCGCCGGAAAGCGAGTTGGAGAGCCGGTTGAGTGTGAGGTAACTCAGGCCCACATCCATGAGGAAATGCAGACGGCTCTTGATTTCAACGAGGATACGCTTGGCCACCTGTTGCTCATGCTCCGTAAGTGTCAGTTGTTCAAACCATTCGGAAAGTTCGCTGATGGGCAAATCCACCAGTTCGGTGATGCTCCTACCAGCCACCTTCACATAGTTGGCCTCTGGGCGAAGACGCGTGCCATGACACTTGGGACAAGTCGTCTTGCCACGATAGCGAGCCAGCATCACGCGGTTCTGTATTTTATACTGTCCCGCCTTGAGCATGTCAAAGAAAGCATCGATAGAAAGGAGCCCCCACTCACGCTCTTCGGGCGAGATCTTCCAGTCAGAGGGCACTTGTACTGTGACGCCTCCCAGCTTCTCGCTTCTCGTCTTTGTCTGGTCGCTAACTGTTGGCACGCCATGCCAAAGCCAGTCCTTCTCCTCCTGTGTGAGTTGGAAATAAGGTTTGAAGACAGGGAATCCGCGCTCGCTATTGAAGCGAATAAACCATGTCTTCCATTCGGCCATCTTCTCACCACGCCAGCATACCACAGCCCCATCGTAAACCGAGAGTGCGGAATTGGGAATGACAAGATGCTCGTCTATACCCATGATCTTGCCAAAGCCTTCGCATTCGGGACAGGCACCTATTGGTGAGTTGAAAGCAAACAGATTGTCGGAAGGCTCTTCGAAAGTCATTCCGTCGGCCTCAAAACGCATACTGAACACATCGTCGGTACCCGTGTTTACCCAACGAAGCATCATCTCGCCTCCACCTTCGTAGAAGGCCGTCTCAGACGAATCGACCAGACGAGAGATGTTGTCCTTGCTGTCGTTGACACTCATACGGTCGATGACCAGCATGATCTCATCAGTAGGCTGTGGCTTGTAGTCCTCCATACGGAGCACCTCCCCATTGACCAATACGCGCGTGAAACCATTCTGGAGGTCCATCATCAACTGCTCTTTCAGCGAGCGTCCCTCAGGCACCCTCAACGGGCAAAGCACCATGAAACGCTCACCTTCGGCATGACGGAGCATACACTGCACCACATCCTCCGTGGTATGCTTCTTGACCTCAATGCCACTGATAGGGGAGAATGTGCGACCAATGCGTGCGAAGAGCAGACGGAGGTACTCATAAATCTCTGTGGAAGTGCCCACCGTGCTTCGAGGGTTGCGACTGGTCACCTTCTGCTCAATGGCAATGGCAGGAGGGAGGCCCGTGATGAAGTCACATTCAGGTTTGCTCATACGCCCTAAGAACTGACGAGCATAACTGCTCAGACTCTCTACATAACGGCGCTGACCTTCAGCATAGAGTGTATCAAAAGCAAGGCTGGACTTACCGCTTCCGCTGACACCCGTGATAACCACGAACTTGTTGCGAGGTATCTCCACCTCAATGTTTTTAAGGTTGTTGACTCTTGCTCCTTTGATGTGAATGTTTTTCTCCATGTACCTTAGGTTTTTACGGAACCTCTTGTTGGGTGGTTTATTTCTCGCAAAATTACAAAATAATTGTGAATTATGAATTGTGAATTATGAATTATTTCGTACCTTTGTCCTCAAACCATACTTTATATAATGAAGAAGATTCTTTTCTTGCTGTTTTTCACAGCATCCCTTTGCGCTATGGCACAGCCCAAACGAGAATTTCGCGGTGCCTGGATACAATGTGTCAACAATCAGTTCAACGGCATAGGTCGTGACAAGATGCAACAGACATTGGTCTACCAGCTTGACGAGTTGCAGAAGACCGGCATCAATGCCATTTTCTTCCAGGTGCGCCCCGAGGGTGATGCCCTCTATGAGAGCAACCTTGAACCCTGGAGTCGTTTCCTTACGGGCCAGCAGGGTCGTGCCCCTCAGCCCTATTGGGACCCTTTGCAGTGGATGATCGACCAGTGCCATCAGAGAGGTATGGAACTGCACGCCTGGATCAATCCCTACCGTGCAAAGACCAAGGGCACACCTCAGTTGACCAGTGCTTATTACCAGCAACATCCCGACCGTTTCTTTATGTATGATGACTTGATGTTGTTTGACCCCGGAATTCCTGAAAATCGCCAGTACATCTGTCAGGTAACCTGCGACATCGTCAACCGTTATGATGTTGACGGCCTGCATATCGATGATTATTTCTATCCCTATCCCGTTGCCGGTGTGAGCATCCCCGACGATCGCAGTTATGCACAGTATGGAGGAGGAATGGACCGCAATGACTGGCGTCGCAACAATGTCAATCTTTTCATTCGTGACATGTTCCAAAGCATCCGTGCATGCAAGCCCTGGGTGAAGTTCAGCGTGTCTCCCTTCGGTATCTATCGCAATCAGAAGAACGATCCAAACGGTTCGGCCACCAATGGCACCCAGAACTATGACGACTTGTATGCCGACATCCTATTGTGGGTTCGTCAGGGATGGATAGATATCAATATCCCACAAGTCTATTGGGAACTGGGCAACAAACTAGCAGACTATGAAACCCTCGTGAAATGGTGGGGTACTCACGCTCAAGGCCGTCCCTTGGTTATTGGCCAGGATGTGGAGCGCACCGTGAAACACAAGGATCTCAGAGGAAATGGTTGGCATCAGGTGTATCAGAAGTACGACTTGCAACGCGCCTATGCACAGGGTAGCTGTCAGTGGTATGCCAAGGCCTGTGTGGACAATCCAGAGAACTACACCACGGTGCTTCGTAACCAGTATCACCAGTATCCGGCCTTGCAACCAGCCATGCCCTGGATGGACAAGAAGGCACCAGGCAAGGTGAAAGCCGTAAAGCCTGTGTGGACAAGTACGGGAGGCTATGTGCTGTTCTGGACTGCTCCCAAGGCTAAGAAGGAGATGGATAAGGCCACACGCTTTGTGGTTTATCGCTTTGAGGAGGGTGAGAAGGTGAATATTGACGATCCCTCACACATACTCACTATCACTTCCAATACCTTCTATCCCCTGCCTTATGTGGACGGTAGCAAGCAGTACACCTATGTAGTTACAGCTTTGGACCGCATTCAGAACGAGTCGAAGGTTGTAAAGAAGAAGGTGAAATTGTAGGAGAGCATCTTCGTAAGAAAATAGAGAAGCGTTGAAATTTCTTTCAACGCTTTTTCTATAATCTTTTTATATGTTTTATGCTTTATTGTCAGTCATGCGATACTCCACAAATGCTTCCATGGCCTCATATGCGGCGAGGCCGAGGTCGCGGTATAAGTCGGCAGTGGCATGGTTGCGGTCTTCTGCTCTTTGCCAGAACAAGCGTTCGTCGTTGCCCAGGAAAGGTGCAGACTCGCATTGAGACTGATGTTTCAGGATGGCATTACGCTTCATGCGCAACTCTTCCGGACTGATGGGAACCACCATTTCGATGTCGTCGATCTCCCATTCGGTCCATGCACCTCTGTACATCCATATTCGGCAGTCCTCTAGCCATTCCTCACCACTCTCTCTCTCCAAGTCTAAGGCGCAAAGTACCACATCGGTGCACACTCGGTGTGTGCCATGAGGATCGGCCAGATCACCGGCAATAAATATCTGATGAGGTTTGATATCCTGTAGCATCTTGCGTACGATGGCCACATCCTCTTCAGACAGAGGTTTCTTCTGTATTTCTCCCGTTTCGTAGAAGGGAAGGTTGAGGAAATGGATATGGTCGTAGGCAAGACCATTGTACTGGCTGGCAATGCGTGCCTCGCCTCTTCGTATGAGTGCCTTGATGTCAAGGGCCTCTTTTGAGTTGGAGTCGCTACTCTGCTTGCTCTTTATCTCTTCAAAAAGTTGCTTGACCAGTTGTTCCGAAGCCTTGCTTCCACAGTTCTCAAAATGTTTGTTGAATCCTGCAATGAAATGTAGGAATCGATACATCTCCTCGTCACTGACGGCAATGTTTCCACTTGTTTCGTAAGCCACATGTACATCATGCCCTTGCTTGACGAGGCGTTGCAAAGTGCCACCCATGGAGATGACATCATCGTCGGGATGAGGTGAGAAGATGAGAACTCGCTTGGGGTATGGTGTGGCACGCTCGGGACGATAGGTGTCGTCTGCATTGGGCTTGCCTCCAGGCCATCCTGTGATGGTATGCTGAAGGTCGTTGAATATCT
The DNA here is from genome assembly GCA_045629325.1 of Bacteroidaceae bacterium. GTDB lineage: Bacteria > Bacteroidota > Bacteroidia > Bacteroidales > Bacteroidaceae > Physcousia. The sequence goes on from JAZQQX010000031.1 coordinate 5,516, forward strand.
TGATGTTGACATTGTATGCCGAACCATACAAGGCCAACAGCTCGCCCAACCCATGTTCGTTGTAGTCTTTGTCCGTGAGTTTCAGAATAGGTTTGCCCGTTTCCCGACAAAGCCAAACGATGGCGGAGCGAGTGAGTTTGTCATCCCATTCACAACTGGTTACCAACCAAGGATGCTGAATGCGTGTGAGTGATGTGGCTGCGGAGAGGTCGAGCACAGCCTGGGCATTGGGGTGCATCTGCAAGGCCGATGCGGCACATTGGTCACAGATCTCCCCCTCGATGGCTTCGTGGATAACCTTTGCCTTGCCCTCTCCTGAAGCAAGCATGATCACCTTCTGTGCACTCAAGATGGTGGAGATGCCCATGGTAATGCCACATACAGGCACACTGTCACTTGCACCAAAGACCTTTGCAGCCTCCGAACGGCTTACGGCATCGAGCAACACCAGGCGTGTACGACTGTTGTGCTGAGAACCAAGTACATTCAGCGCGATGTTTCCCATCTGTCCAATACCCAGAAGTGCAATGTCGATACCTCCTAACTGCTGGATTCTGGATTCGTAGTTGGCACAATATTCAGGCACATATTCCTGGGGGATGTTACCGTTGATGCTGTACACATTGCTCTTGGGCACATTGACATAGTTGAGAAAAGTCTCCTGCAACATGGTGAGCAGGCTGTGCGACGCATTCTTGGGTAAGGGATAGTATTCGTACGCAGTGAAAATGATCACATTGTGAAAACTGAGATTCTCTTCCTCGTACATCCTGATGAGATGCTTATAGACCTCAAGGGGCGTATTTCCTCCCACCAGTGCCAGTAGGCATGACAGATGGTTCTGCTGTTTCTGTCTTATGGTTCGGGCTATCTCCTGAGCCGCATAAAGCGCAGCTTCCTCACTTGTGGTATGTATGTCTGTAGGTATCTTCTCGAAGCGTGTAAGGTTGCTTCGCTCTATACTGTCGGCGGGACGATAGTAACGGGTGTTTACGCGGTTCTGCGTTATCTGACTGCTAAGGTTGAGATTCATGATATTTGATAGATGGCAAACGAGCCTGCAAGAAAACTTGCAGACTCGGCGGATTGTGTTATTTGCTTTGTTTCAGTGATTTAGAAGTAGAAGCCAAATCCTACTCGCAAGCCAACCTTGCTTCCTGAAGAGAAGTGGTTGAGGGACATGTCGTAGTATACAGAGGGCTCTATGCTCAGGTAGTGGTTGAGGTAGAAGCAGTATCCCAGTTCAGGAGTGAGGAAGATGTTGTCCTTGCTGTTGTGTACACCTTTGAGGTAAGGCGCACCCGTTTCGTCGATACCCGTGTCGAGTCCCCACGAACTGGTGTGACCGTACTTCAGACCGAGGTTGAGGAAGAGTCCGTTTTGCTCGATATAGTAGCGCAGACCGGCGCCCAGGGCCACCTGGTTGGCATCGTTGTATCTGCCCTTGATGTTGGTGAAATCGTACTCCATCTGGCCATAGACCATCCATGCATCCTCAAAGAAGTAGCCACCCTTCACATCAAGCCCGAAATTGAACTGCTGTTTCTGGAAACTCAGGTCCAGACCACTCAGAGAGGTGTTGAGGTAGGATGTACCCATTTCAAACTGAGCATGTGCGCTCAATGTAGTAATGGCCAAAAGAAGGCCCAAGATAATCTTCTTCATAATTCTATTCTTACTTAGTTAATAATCTTTTTTCTTGTTGTATTATAACTGAACGGTCTTGTTCAGCAGATAGTGGTCCAGTAGCGTGATAGCCGTCATGGCTTCTACTACGGGCACGGCACGAGGAAGAACGCAAGCGTCATGTCGGCCTCGGGCTGTGAGTGTTGTGGGCTCACCTTGAAGTGTGACGGTCTCTTGTTCCATAAGCAGTGTTGCAACAGGCTTGAAGGCTACACGGAAATAAATGTCCTGCCCATTAGATATGCCTCCCTGGATACCTCCGCTTCGGTTGGTCCGGGTGGTGATGCCTCCTTTGTTCATGCGCTCGTCCTCAGTTTCTGTGTTGGGACAGAAAATATCGTTTTGCTCGCTTCCACGCTGGGTCACACCGGAGAATCCCATGCCATACTCAAAACCCTTGACTGCATTGATGCTGAGCATTGCACTTCCGAGTGAAGCGTGCAACTTGCTGAAGGCAGGTTCACCCAGTCCTACAGGGCATCCCTTGACGACACAGGCTATCACACCACCTATGGTATCTCCTTCGGCTTTTACCTGAAGGATAAGGTCCGACATCTTCTTTGCCGTGTCTTCGTCGGGGCATCGAACATCGTTGGCTTCGGTCTGAAGCAAGTCGTAATCTTGGTAGGTCCCTGGCAGGACGATGTTGCCTACCTGTTGGGTGTAAGCCTGCACGGTGATGCCCAACTGCTTGAGAGCCAACTTCGCAAATGCTCCAGCTACGACACGGCTGATTGTCTCGCGGGCCGAACTTCTACCTCCACCTCTGTGATCACGAAGTCCATATTTCTGCGTGTAGGTGTAGTCTGCGTGAGAGGGGCGAAACAGGTTGCGCATATTCTCGTAGTCCGAACTATGTTGGTTGGTGTTGCGAACGATAAACCCGATAGAGGTTCCGGTGGTCAGTCCTTCAAAGGTACCCGAGAGAATCTCAACCTTGTCAGCTTCCTGTCGTGCTGTCGTCAGTTTGCTTTGTCCTGGCTTGCGTCGGTCCAGTTCGGCCTGTATGAAGTCCAAGTCAACAGCAATGCCTGCAGGCATGCCGTCAATGACTCCACCCACAGCAACACCATGACTCTCGCCAAAAGTGGTGACCGTGAATATGTTTCCAAAAGAATTTCTCATTATTAAAATTCGTTGTCTTGTTGACCTGTAGTCTCCTTGTCTCCTTGTTTTCTTGTATGATTATCGGGTTGGCTATTACTTTCCGCAGTTGCCACAGCCACCTTCGCAACCACCTTCACAACCACCTTCGCAGTTGCCACCGCAGCCACCTTCACAGTTGCCACAACCGCCACCGCAACCTCCGGTGAGGAATTTCAGCATACCTTGGATTTCATCCATCGTTGCTTCGCGGTTTTCCACCATTTCGCCAACGAAGTTCAGTTGCTTGCCAGCAAGAGGATGGTTCAGGTCAACGATGATGTTACGCTCACCGATATGTTGGATGAGACCGTTGAAACGCTGACCTTCAGCATTCTGCAGAGGCACAACGGCACCTTCGTAGATGAATTTGCTGTTCAGCTGACCGTCAATCTCAAAGATACTTCTAGGAACTTCCTGAACGAATTCTGCCTGATATGGGCCATAAGCCTCGTCGGTGGTGAGGTTGAAGTCGAACTTCTCGCCAGCCTTGAGGTTAACTACATTTGCCTCGAAAGCATCCAGGTTGACACCCAGTCCGCTTACGAACATGTAGGGGTTCTCTTTGGGGGCGACTTCAATCTCTTCCTTCTCGCCATTCTCTATAGCGTAAAGCGTATAGGATACGCGGATATACTTACTTGGTTCCATCGTATTTGTCTATGTTGTTGTTTGTTATTATTCCTAATTTATAAATATTTGCACAAAGATAGCGAAAAAAATCCAACTTGCTACATTCTTACCTACAAAAAAAGTTAAAAAGGTGGGTTCGTTAAATGGAATATGCCTCAGCGTGGTGGGACTAATGTTTCTTGTGCTCCAGTTCGTCCAGTTTGCTTTGCATTTGTTCGTATCCCAGTTGTGCTATCTCCTTGGCGTTGTCGTAGTCGTAGCTACCGTACTCTTTCAGGTCAACGCCCAGGTAGAGGTCGGGTGGGGTCAGTTGTAGTGCGAGCTTGACATTTTGGTGAATGGCCACGGTGAGCGAACGCCGGAGCATGTTGATGTGATTGTTGCTCAGGGCGTTGAGTGTTGACCGTACCTTGGGGAATCTTCCGGCAGGTTTGCTCTCTTCGGGTTTGCCCCAGTCGTGGTCTTCCAGATTCACGGCAACCAGTATGTCTCCAGGCTTGCGTTGTACGCGGTTCAGTGGCAGTCCGTTCACCAGACCTCCGTCCACGAGCAGATGGTCGTCCGTGGCTACTTGTGAGAAGATGACGGGCAATGAGATGGATGCACGAATGGCGCTGTAGAGGCTTCCTTGTCGGATGACCACCTCGTCGCCGGAGATAAGGTCGGTTGAAACGGCGCAGAAGGGGATGGGGAGTTCCTCTATGCTGATGTCCGGCACAATCTCCTTCATCGCGTCCATCAGTTTGTCGCCCTTCACCAGTGAACTGATGCTCCATGTGAAGTCTAGCAGAGACCATATCTTCTTGTTGTCCAGGTCGTAGAACCAGTGTTTCACCCTGTCCAGCCCTCCTGTGGCATATAGTCCACCGATAAGTGCGCCCATTGATGTTCCCGCCACGGAACTGATGTGGTATCCCCTTTCTTCCAGAGCCTCGATTGCACCGATGTGGGCAAATCCTTTGGCTCCGCCACTGGCTAAGACCAGTGCTACATCTTGCTTCTCCATCTCTTCTGTGCTTTTGCTAATCTAATGCAAAGATACACACTAATTTTGAAAAAAAGAACTATGCTCGTAAAGAATTCTGCCGTGAAGGCAAACTTGCAGGCAGAATGCTTGTAAGTCTCGCTATTTCTTGGTAACTTCGTAGCCAAAATATAAAGTATATGACAGACTTGTCCTTCCGGGTGGCCCTCTTTGACCTCGATGGAACACTCTTCGATACGGAAGATCAGTATTCCGTGTTTTGGGGCGAAATGGGACGCCGTTTCCATCCCGAGATACCACGATTTGAACATATAATAAAAGGTACAACCCTGAAACAGATCTTCGAGCGCTATTTTCCTTCGCTCGAAGACCAGGCCATCGTTACTCCCCTTCTCGAAGCCTACGAGGCCCAGATGCATTACGAGTTCTTCCCCGGTGTCGAGGAGTTCATCAACGATATCAGGGCTCATGGTGTGAAGTGTGCCGTTGTCACCTCGTCCGACCAGAAGAAGATGTCGAATGTCTACCGTAGCATGCCTCGCTTTCAGTCCCTCTTCGACAGAATCCTTACGGCCGAGGACTTTACTGCCTCCAAGCCCAATCCCGACTGCTACCTGCGTGGAGCCCAGGTCTTCGATGCCTCGCTCTCGGAGTGCATCGTCTTCGAGGATGCCTTCACTGGTCTTCAGGCGGGTATGTCTGCCGGTATCTTCACCATCGGCATCGCCTCCGGCCTCACGCCAGAGCAGATCAAGGACAAGTGCAACCATGTCGTCACGGGATTTGAGCACCTTGATTATGAGAAAATATTGGACATTATTTCGAAACCTCAAAACCATACAACCATATAACCTCAAAACCAAAGAACTACAATGAGAAAGACCCTCTTCGCAATGCTGGCCCTCGTGCTGGGCATTGCTCCCATGAATGCCAAGAAGCATAAACCCCTGACCGACAAGAAGGCTGGTGCCTACCTAATGGTGTATCACAAGGATGCCGATCACAGTCTTCACATGGCGGTAAGTTATGATGGCTATGACTGGATTTCCTTGAAGGACGACGCACCTATCATCAGTGGCGATACCATTGCCGTACAGCATGGCATCCGTGACCCCCATATCTTCCGTGGCCCCGACGGTGCTTTCTACCTGGCTATGACCGACTTGCACCTTTTCACTCAGCGTAGCAAATATGAGAACAACCCACGATACAGTAAGGTGTCGGAGTATCGTGAGACGGAGTGGGATCGTGATGGTAAGAAGTATGGCTGGGGTAACAACAAGGGCCTCGTGTTGATGAAGAGCTTCGACCTGGAGCACTGGACGCGCACCAACATCGACTTCTCCAAGCTTCCCGCTCAGCCCGATATGAACTGGGCAGAGGTGGGTTGTGTATGGGCTCCCGAGACTGTCTATGACGAGGAGAAAAAGCAACTCATGGTACACTTCACCATGCGTGAGGGCGTGGGTATGAATCGTATCTATTACATGTACATGAATAGCGACTTTACCGAGATGATCGGTCAGCCCCAACCTCTTTTTGAGGCTCCTGGGCGTAAATATAATGTCATCGACAGCGACATCATCAAGGTGGGCGACACCTACCATTTCTTCTATGTGAGTCATGAGGGAGGCGCTCGTCCTGTGCATGCCACAAGTAAGTGTGTCACAGGACCTTACGAGATTGACGCACTCTACAATGATGGTGAAAGACAAGGTCATGAGGCTCCCAACTGCTGGAAGCGAATCGGGCAGAACAAGTATGTGCTGATGTTCGATAATTACAATCGCAGACCCCATAATTTCGGTTTTGTGGAAACGGAGGATTTCCGCACCTTCAAGCCTATCGGTTATTTCGACGATAAGGAAAGCCCCATGAAGCGTCAGAACTTCAGTGAGCAGAAGCATGGTGCCGTCATCTGGCTCACCAAGAAGGAGGCCGACAACTTGCTGAAGAAGTACAACTCAAAGTAAAAGACAGGTCTGCTAAACGATAACCCGATAACTTGATAACCCGATAACCCGAAAACCCGAAAACTCGACTAAGCGAATAAACAACTAAAGTAAATGAAGCGTACCCTCCTCTTCGCACTCACCGTCATATTTGCTTGTTCCCTCTGGGCACAACATCGCACTTCCATGCAGATGGCCCCCGCCGATACGGCCTTGCACATAGGCGTGTTGGAGAACGGTCTTGCCTATATGATTCAGCGTACTGACATGAAAAAGAGCGTGGCCGACTTCCGACTGGTGCAGTCCACCGGTTCGCTCGTCGAGGAGGACAGCCAGAGAGGTATGGCTCATTTCCTCGAACACATGGCCTTCAAGGGTACGAAGCATTTCAAGGGGCGTGCCATCCTCGACTTCCTGCGTCGCAACGGAGTCCAGTTTGGTCCCGACATCAATGCCATTACCATGATGGACCATACCACCTACATCCTCAAGGAGATGCCCATTCGCGATCAGGCCATGATGGACAGTTGCTTGCTCATCCTGCGTGATTGGGCAGGCGACATCACCTTCGACAGCCGTGAACTGGAGGCTGAGCGCAATGTCATCGTTGAGGAGTGGAGAGCCCGTTCCACGAAGGCGGTGAACTTGAATTTGGGTTTGCAGATGTATGCCGGCACACGCTATTTTGACCGCGACCCACTGGGCGACCTCGATGTGGTGCGCACCTGTACGGTCGAACAGATGAAGGCCTTCTACCATAAGTGGTACCAACCTCAGCACCAGTGCGTTATTGTGACGGGAGACATCGATCCTGCCAAGGTGGAGGCGCAGATCAAACGACTCTTTGCCGACCTGAAACCGGGCAAGACGGAGTTGCCTATGAAGCAGGTACTCCGCAATCCCCAGCAACCCCGTGTGCTGACGGTCGAGGACAAGAGCATCCCCGTTGCCAACATTGTGCTGGCTTCCTTCCGTCCCCGTAGTCTCGGTCGCAATCAGCGACTGGTGGGCAACCTCATGCGTGAGCGCGTGGAGAAGATTGCTGTCAGATGCCTGTCGGATCGCCTCTACCGCCTCCGTCAGAACATGCCTTCCATCATGATGCTACAGATGCCGACGAACTCCACCACCAATGCCGACGACTACGCTGTCAACCAACTCATATTGACCTGTGCACCTGCCGACCTGCTAACCTGCATCAGCGGCCTGCTCATCGAACTGGAGCGTGCCAAGCGATTTGGCTTTACCGATAAGGAACTCAACTACAAGCCCGACGAGATGGTGGATGACCAGGACACCACGGTCATCGACTTCGACGACCCCAATCTGAACCGTAGTGTCAACTACTCCAGCATCTGGATGGCCGACGAACTGGTTAACCATTCCCTGCATGGCACCCTGCCCACCTCGCCTAAGACAGACTATATTCTGGAGAAATACTTTGACAAGCATATCACGCCTGAGATGGTGCGTCAGGCCGTCGTCCGTCTCTTCCCCACGCGCCAGAGCTTCGTCATGATGATGATGCCCGAGGGTGAGAAGGCGCCCAGTGAGGAGGAACTGCTTGCCCTCATGCAAGGTGTGGAGCAGATGGAGCTGGACCCCTACACCGACGAACCTTCTGCCGAGGATATAGCCAGCGGTCCTACCCTCGATTCTGCCATCAATCCACAGCCAGGTTCCATCCTGTCACGCAAGGCCGTGGAGGGCATGGGCTTCACCCAGTACACGCTCAGCAATGGTGTGCGTGTGCTGATGAACAATGTGCCTGACTCCACCAATACCACGCGTACGCAGGTTCGTGCCTTGCAATGGGGCGGTACCTCGTGGCTGGAGGACGAGGAGATGATCTACGACGACCTCATCAAGGGTATGCCCACCTCCCAACCTTCAGTTTCCTGCTCCCTAAAGCACCCCTCCTTCACCATCCCCATGACCTTCACGAGCAACTATACGCTCTACAACTACGACCACTATGATGCGCACGATGGTAATGTTGTATTTGAAGGCGAGCGTCCTGCCAATGCCGACAGTCTGGAAGTGGCGGAGAAGGCAAAGGCCGACAGCCTCAATGCCATCGATATGGAACTAATGTTCCAGAAGCTGTACAAGACACTCACCAACAATCGGGTGGATTCCATCCGTTGGCAAACCGATATGGCTACCCTGCGCACATTGGCTACGGCTGTCAATAATCCTAACATCAAGGCGCAGCTTCAGTTGGCTACTTTTGCCATCCCTACCGGTGCCCGTACGCCCCAATTTACGCAGGAATCTCTCTCCTCCATCAATCAGACCGACATGGAGAAGATACTGGCCCGTCTGCATGGCAACTACAACGGCATGACGCTCGTCATCAACACTTCTGCCGATCCGCAGTCGCTCTTGCCTCTCTTGGAGAAGTATGTGGCCAGCCTACCTTCGCAGGACAAGCCCGCGCGAGCCATCGACCGTCCCGAGCATCATATCAAGACCTACGACGACAAGGCTGTGGTCACCATCACCAATTCCTCGCCCCTTGCCCAGGTCATTCTCATGGTCGATCAGGAGAAGGGGTACACTTATGATTCGTATCATGTGGCACATGGCGACGCCTTGGCCAATGTCCTCAACCAGTTGCTCATCAACCATATCCGCATCCGTCATAGTGATGTCTATGGCATCAAATGTGATTTCTCCTCCGTTTGCTATCCCTATCCCCAGCAGGCTTTCCCCATCCAGTTCACCTGTGATCCCGAACGGGCAGAGGCCATCATCAGCGATGTCAAGGATTTGCTTCGAGGCATGGCCGATGGCGACCTCATCACGCAGACCCTCCTCGACAGTTATCTCCATGCCAAGGAGAACGCTGTGGCTCAGAAGGATGGCGATGATGCGAATGCCGGCCAGGGGCAAAAGTCTGCCAAGTCCAAGGCCGATAAGAAAAAGCCAGTCCCCTTCGACATGGACCGCTACATGGAGAGCCTTATCAATCAGGGTGTTATCATCGAGCGCGACAACCTCGACATTGTTCATTCCGTCACTCCTTCCTCACTCCGTAAGTTCGTCAAAGACCTGCTCCGCAACGGACACATCTATGAGTTCATCATGAGGACAGAATGATGAGGTTATGAGGCAATAAGGTTGTGTGTAATGCTTTTTTTATAAAAAATATTGCCCAGACATGTCCGATTTCGGATTTTATTCATTACTTTTGCAAAAAACAATAAACAGACATCTGCTAAGATCATGGATTACAATTCAGTTCAACGAACCATATTCACTCCAGCTCAGCAGTACATCTTGCAAGTTATGGCATCTGTACAGAGTGAAAAGGAAATTGAGGAGATTAAAAACCTCATAGCGCAGTATTTTGCTAACAAGGCACTTGATGCCATTGATCAGAATATTGCCAACGGACTCTATACCCAGGACACTATCAACAGTTGGGCCAACGAGCATAACAGGACGCCTTATCAATAGTTTTTTTATACGATGGGTATGGATCGTTATGTCATAGACACGAATTGCCTTATCAGTTCATTCTCTCGCCAGAGCCTATTCTTCGATATCTGGAAGCGATTCTTTGGGGGCCAATTTGAGATTTGTGTGTCCACTGAGATTATGTTTGAATATGAGGAGATTCTGACGAGGAAACACGGTAGTGAAGTTGCTCATAACATCCTTAATGCATTGCAAAACTGTCACAACCTGATTAAAATAGAAAACTATTATCATTTCAATCTTATTACCCAGGATTGTGACGATAACAAGTTCGTTGACTGCGCAATTGCATGCAATGCAAAACTTATTGTCACAAACGATGCCCATTTCAATGTGCTTAGTCAGATAGATTTTCCGAAAGTTGATGTAGCTACGCTTGAAGAGTTCTATCTATTCTTGCAGAAATAAATGTCTAAAAACTGTGTAAGCGAAGCGATCTAAACGGGGTGTCTTCTTCGACCTTCTGTATATGCTGGATCGAGTCGCCCTTCACACTATTGCCAACTCCTGTGGCACCTTCTGAAAAAGCCCCCATACCCCCAGCACCTCACCCTCCCGTGAGGTGCTTTTGTTTTGCCCGGCAGAGGAGTGAAGAAAGTGGGGAGAATAGGCAGTATGTCTAAAAAATATGTAGTAAAAAGTAGCAGACTTAACATAATTTAGACCTCAACTGCAGTATTTCATTATGGTATATTGCATAGCAATATAAGACTGAAATCTTTCTCCATCAAATTTAGACCAATATTTACTTGTGGTGTTGAGACTTTTCTGTAATTTTGCAACATCATGATTAACTTATTGTCCTGCTACATGAAACATGCCATCTCACATATTACAATTCTACTGTTCACCTTTGTTGTCATTTCTTGTCATCAGAGCCATAATGTTGAAGACATTGACATCGCATTTGAACTGTGTGAAACCTACCCCGACAGTGCCTTAAACCTGCTGGACAAAATCAGCAGGGAAGAATTGCCTGCTGAAGAACTGCCTGCATATTGCCTTACCTACACGATGGCTCAGGACAAAAGTGGTATTGATGTTGATAACGACTCACTTATTCGTATTGCCTACAACAGTTTTGATGAGACTTCCCCAAGCCGGTACTACACGAGAAGCCAGTATTACATGGGCAAATATTATGCATTGAATGATAGTGTCGAGAAGGCCCTGTTGTGCTTTTCCAATGCCATAGAAAATGCTTCCACGCATCAAGATACGGCCTTCCAGTGCCTATCAATGCTATACTCATCTAATCTCTGTATGTCCTACGACCAGGAGCGTGCTCTAAAATACGCACAAGAAGCCGATCAGCTGTATTCAGCCTACTCAAAACGCCAGATTCGCAATCAGGTGCTATATAAGGTACAGGTGAGCTACTGCCTCTCCATGTCCGGCTCACTGATGAATGCCCTCTCGGAATGTAAGTCTGCACTGGAGATTGCACAAGAGGGGTGCGACTCAATATCTATCGCCAGTGCGTATCATAGTCTTTCTTCATTGTTCGGAGAAGTAGGTCAGAATGACTCTGCCCTTTTCTGTGCAAAGCAAATGACCCGTTTCTGGAACGATCCAGGGATTAAGAGTGAACTGATGCTGGCCAACAGCTATTTGCTTTCTGACTCAATAGCTCAAGCCGATAAGATATACAGAAGTATTCTAAATGAGGCAAACCCTGTTCAGAGATATACGATATTCACAAAATTGCACGAAGTAGCCATACTGCAGAACACCCCCGCTCTTGCACTGGCTTACGCAGACTCTGCATACCGGCATCTCGGCGAGATGTACTCCGAGTCACTTGAGCAGAGAAACTTGCATTATGAGAATCTCATAACCCAGGAGAAAGAGAAAGCCATTGCAGAACATGCCACCTATAGAGCCAGATGGATAGCCTGTATTATATCGCTATTGCTATGTGTCACCATATACACATATATAATGTATCGCAAAAGAGCTACCGAAAAGCTAAAGGAGGAAAAGGAGAAAGCAGATATCAAGATAAAATATGAGAAGGAACTGTTCGACCGGGAGCTCTCCATGAAAGAGGAGCAACACAAAAAGGACCTTAAGTATCGTGACCTTCAGATAGACATCATGCAGAAGTATCTGTTGGAGAAGATTAAGATAGCGCAAAAGATAAAAGCTGTCAAGGATGGCAGGAACAAAGCCATATTCACAGATGATGATTGGAAGGAAATTGAGATATTCCTTGAAAACTCGGAATGCAAGTTTGTGAGTCGCTTACGAACAGAATTTCAGGATCTGCGTGAAGTAGATGTAAGACTTATGATGCTATTACGCTTGAAGATGTCACAGAAGTGCATTGCGGAAGAATACGGCATCAGCGAAAAGGCAGTTAAGCAGAAACTGTTTTTATACAAAGAGAAAGTGGGAATTAAGTACGAAAACATATCTCTCAGGGAGTTTATCGAGGCGTATTAAAGCCTGTTAAACACAAAATTTAGACCCGCACTTTCTCTAATAGGGGGGGGGTATCATGTTAATATTCAGCATGTTGCAAAAGCGATTTGAATTTAAATAATTTAGACCTAAAAGGCTTTACTAGTTGTAAGAATCTGTATAATTTTGCGGTCGGAAAACATTATTAACCCTTTAATTAAACAAATAATGAAAAAGACCGTTATTTTATTTTTGGCTATTCTTATGCCTTGTTTGGCTATTTACTCAGAGCCCATTGACATTCGTAAAACAACTAACGAGCCTCTCACGGGTCCGCGTACAGGTACTCCATCTGTCAGCGCAGATATAGAAAGTGGTATCATTACTATTGACATTAATCGATATATGGGTAGTGTCTCGGTAAGAATAAACAATGAGGAAGGTGAGCCCCTCGTAGTCAACACATCCTCTATTAATGGTCACACATCGTTCGAGACTACCGTTTCTCAATTGCCAGAAGGCTCGTACACTCTCGTAGTGGAACTGAATGATGGGAGTACATACATGGGATGTTTTGAAGTAATCTAATAAGTCCTTTTGAAATGTATTACAATCCTCTTTCATATAAATAATTTAGAAGTGGCTCTTCTTGGATCCTATATATTCAGGATAGCGATGATCTGTGCTTGCCCAGCAACCTAACAGGCGAATTTAAAATCCGTCTTGTCGGTGAAACATTTACTTTTGTTGGCGAGATAGAACTGTAAAAAAACATCGTATTCGCCCTTATAAGAGGCGTCTTCCCTATATAACAAGACACTATTGAGCGCCTACAGATGAAAGACATGTATTGGCTAATAGCAATCCTCTTTGCTGCTACAAGCCCCGTATTGAATCTATATCACGATGGCTTCATCGATCAGAGATGGTCGATGACAGCCATCGTGGCGCTTATTGGTATTTTGTATATTCTTTTGTCTCGTAAAAGAGTTGAGCCCGAGAGCTCAGCAATGGCATCTGCATCATTAGTTATTACACTATACCTTTGCTCCCACGCCTTACTTTCATACTTGCTGAAGGGACATGCCCTGGTAGGACCTTTTGAGAACCCCAATGTCCTCTCCCTCCACCTATGCATGCTTCTACCCTTCATCCTTGAGGGTGCAAGGGCAGAGGACGGCACCATAAGAGTACCGTATGCCATAGTAGGCACGACATCTGCCTTTTTCATCATCCTTACGGATTGCCGTACAGGATGGATATGTCTTGCCACCCTTATCCTTCTGGTGGTGCTCAAAGGAAGGTGGAGGCTGAGTGCCGTTCCCGTAGCCCTTGTCTTGGGACTTGTCTTTGCCGTCTCTGTAAAGCTACCATCGTCAAGGGGGCGATCGTTCATCATGCGCAATTCGGCAGAACTGATAGCAGAGGCCCCACTGCTCGGACATGGCGCGGATGGCTTCGGCCGTCTCTATATGCCCAAGCAGGCAGAGTATTTCAGGACCCACCACGACAAAGACCTTGAGATGCTGGCAGACGACATCCGGCATCCTCTCAACGAATTCCTCCTTGCAGGAGTAAACCACGGCCTTGCGGGTATCCTCCTCTTGGCCGTACTGATGCTCTTCCCGTTGATCTGGAAGAGAAAGCTCTATGAGCAGTGCAGAGCCATGTGGCAGAGCATGTGCATGCTCCTTATCTTCTGCCTGTTCTGCTATCCGCTCCTCTACCCCATGTCATGGTTGCTGACCTTATCGAGCTGGGCCTTGTTGTTCAAGGAGAGGTTGGTGCTTCTTGTCCTATCTCACCGCTCATGGCCTATAATCTTCACCTCCATGAGCCTTCTCCTCGTCGCAGGCTACACTATCCTGCTGTTGGACTGGGGCTATGCCAGCAGGAAGTCCAAGCATGGCCATTCGGCAGAGATGATGCCCCGCTACGAGCGCCTGTATCCCTATCTGTCATGGCGAAGCATCTTCCTCTACGACTATGCCATAGAGAGCCTCTATGCCGACAGGTATGGTCAAGCCTACCGTCTGGCAGAAGAGTGCCGAAGGCAACATCTCTCCTACGACCTTGCGCTGTTGGAGGGCGACATCTGCCGGTACCTTAAGCACTACGACCGTGCATTGGCATGCTACGATGAAGCTTCCCTGATGTGCCCCGTCCGCTTCGCTCCGCCCTATGGCAAGTGGCAGGTGTATAAGGCAACGCACGATGTAGAGCGAGAGGACAGTATGGTTCAGGTTATCAAGCAGAAAGAGATTAAGGTATATTCACCTGAGATACAAAATATTCTTAAAGAGATTAAATAAAAGATCATTATGAAAAGGAGAAAATTCATGAATATATCAGCAATGAACCTGTTAATCTTTTCAGTACTATATACAGTAGTGTCTGCATATTGTAATTAAAAAATACAGATAGCAATTAGTAAAAAACTCTATTCATGAGAACACGGTACATCAAGTTTATTTGGGGAATCGCTCTATGTTCTTTTCTGCTTAGTTGCACTGCGGAGATGACTCACGACGACTATCTGGAGCAGGCATTGGAACTGGCAGGTGACAACAGGGCAGAACTGGAGGCTGTACTTGACCATTACAAGGATGAGCCGGAGAAACTGCGCGCGGCACAGTTCCTCATTGAGAACATGCCCGGCCACTATTCCTATCGCCCGGGAAGCCGGATAGAGGAATATTATAGGCTTGGGAAAGGTGTACTCTTGTCGGGACTTTCACCCACGGAGCAAAATGACTCTCTGCTGAGACTCTGTAATGATGTTCAGTTTTCAGGGATGCTCAACGACACCGTGCAGGACATACGCATCATCAAGGCCGACTATCTCATCCAGAACATTGATTCTGCCTTCCTCCTCTGGAAGGATGGTCTTTGGCTCCAGCATCTCGACTTCGACCAGTTTTGCGAGTATGTGCTTCCCTACAAGTGCTACGAACTGCAGTCGCTTGACCACTGGCGCGACACTCTCCGCTCCTGCTTCGGTGATGTGATGACGAACTGGATACCCAACGATGAGAGCTATGCCTCACCCTACAATGCTGCCTGCGTGCTTCGTGAGCGCATAGCTCGCGATGTTCATCCGTTTGGCATCTATTCCGCCACAGCACCTCCTTTCGGCAACGCGGAGACTATGCACCGCATCACCTTTGGCACCTGCACGGACTATGTCCGCCTGGGCATCTGCACCATGCGTGCTATAGGCATCCCTGCATCATACGACTATACCCCACAATGGGGACGCTATCGTGCAGGTCACGACTGGTATGCCATCCTCAACGACAAGGGGGAGCGTATTACTTCCGAATGGGACATCACAACCAATCCCGGCGGTGTGTTCTTTCCCTACCAGCGCATTCCCAAGGTTTATCGTTATACCTATGCCATCAACCGTGATACAGAGCGATATCTGCGCGAGGCCACATTCCCCCAGCGGTTCAGCCAATTCCAGAAAGATGTTACTGACGAATATTATGCCACGACAGATCTTGCTATTCCTGTTACAGAAAATGAAAAGCACATCAATGATCAATATGTCTATCTGGCAGCCTTCAACGGCATCAGTTCAGACTGGAATATAATTTCCTATGGCAAGCTGGATAAAGGTTATGTCTGCCAAGACGGCAAAAAGCGTAAGGCTGGTTTATTCCCTAAGACTGGCAGGAATGTACTTTACATCATGATGCAGGTGGATGAGAACGGCATGTTTCCCTTGTCCTTGCCATTCATCCTACACAGCAACGGCGAGATAGAGTATGTAGAAAGCCATACTGATGATAAGCGAAGTGTTACCCTACGCCGTAAGTATCTTTCTAGCTGGAATGTCATTGACATGCAACGCCGTGTGCTGGGTGGGCAGATACAGGCATCCAGCGATGCAGGCTTCAATCAGGTGGATACACTCTATACCATAACAGACCTGACTTATCCCGACCGTATCCCTCTCAACGATAACGGAAAGGCGTACCGCTACTGGCGCTATCTCTCTGCCGACGGTACATACGGAAGCATTGCCGAACTGGCATTCTTTGCTGACAGCATGCAGGTGAAGGGCAACCCCATCTGTCGTGCTGGCGACCCTGCTCCTGCCTTCGATGGCGACTATCTTACGAACTACGAGACTGGCGATGCCAACGGTAACTGGGTGGGTATGGACATGAACAAACCTGTAACCATAACCCATGCTCGCATCATCCCTCGCGGTGATGACAACTATGTGCGTGTGGGGGATATGTATGAGTTCCTGTATTGGGACAACTCGAAATGGGTATCCTTGGGCACTACCATGGCTGAGGACAACAAGCTCATCTACGACTCTATCCCCCGTGGTGCCCTGATGTGGCTCCGCGACCTTACCCGTGGCATGGATGAGCGCCTGATCCGCAAGGATGATAACATCGTGGAGTGGTGGTAATATGAGATTTAAAGAACACAGATAATCTATTCAATAACTTTTAAACAGTATTATTATGAATTTAAAAAAAGTAACTATTCGCATTGTAGGTATGCTTATAACCGTGCTTACGATTAGTGTTATGAATACAGGCTGTAGCAACGAGGATTGTGAATTGCCCTGTAGCAAAACTTTGGCTAAAAGGTCAAGAAGTAGAAGTGGAGAAATTATCAAGGAGACTGATGTCTATGTCGATAGAGACCAGTGCAGAGACTCGGCTTGTATAGTCACAGGTTTTTTTACAATCAAGGAGCAAGCTTTTTTGCCTAATGTCAACGACATTGAATACATTCCACATTTCCAAATGACAACTAATACGAATGTCATGGGATGTCCGAATGACACAGAAGTTACATGGGAGTGGGAAGAAATTGGATATGAGAATTTTATGCGTCTCAACTACGATTTTGAGTTTTTTTACAGCATGCGTACAATTGATTACAATGTTAAGGGGGATTCCATTGGTTATTTATTTAAACGCTTTAGCTTCCACTATCAAGGGGGAACTATTGTAGAGCTCAAGAATAGAAAACAATAAGCAAAAAACTTTGAAAATCGCTTATGTTAGGTTATCATCCCCCCCCATGAAATATATGTGTTCATAACTAAGATAATAACATTCATAATTATAAAAAGATCATATCTATGTTACATATTTATTTTTATATAATATTTATGTTCTGTACTCTATCCTCTTTTGCAAAAAGCAGGGAATATACTTTTATCCATAATCCGGGCTGTCACAATGTCAAGATAACAGATGTACAAAGCACAGATACAACTACAGTTGTTACAATGGAATATAAAAGTCTACCAGGAACGCCTATATTTCTCCCTTCAAAGTTTTTTCTTGAAGATGAAGCCTGTAAAAGATATCATCTACTTCATATCAACGGAGCGGTTCTTGGAAAAAATCTTGCTCCTCTTTCAGGTATTTTACACTTTTCCATTGAGTTCGAGAAAATCCCATCAAAATGTATGTTTTTTGATTTAAAATCTATACAGGAGGATGGGAATATAATCTGCTTTTGGGGAATTCATTCAAAGAGAACCAGAGTCCCTAAAGCCTTCGAATATCATGACAACTTAGTTTATCGAGACAACAGATTCATGGGAACTGATGCATCGGTCATAAAAGGGCACATCAACAATCATAGTGCATCTTCTTATGGAAATAATATATATATACAGCCATTTACTTTCGTAGGTGATGAGCATGACTTATATCTTCATGGTGTTCAGCTATCCGCTAATGGAGACTTTGAGATAAAGGGAAAACTTGACAATCCGACATGGACTTACTTAACAATAAAAAGTCATGATATTCCTATCTTTGTTTATCCAGGTGACACTTTAAGTGTGAACATTGACATTTGTGATTCTGAGTATGCAGTTGCTTATGAGAGTGTTAAGGGCTATGACCTCATGCAAAACCTACTCAAGGCTGATCCTCAATATGTTCATGTAGAGAGAGAAAAAAAAAGGGGCCACAAGGTGTATATTGAAGAGTTGGAAAGTGAGAACGATTCTATTCTCTCTGAAATCAAAACACTTACAGGATATTTTGTTTGGAAGTATCAACTTTCGGAATTAGAATCTCATTTATTGTATCTAAATCTCAAAGGCGTAATTGATAACATTACAATGACAAGAATATCTGCGAATTTCCGTGACTTGAATAAAGAAAGAAGTAAAGACCCGTTTTACCTGACGGACAATGAATTTCTTTCGTTTGCATACAGCAATGATGTTCTCAGGCAACTTTCGTTCATGCAGTCAATAAATACAGATGACTATGCTTATTTTATGTTGCCTAATAAAGAAGCAACATGTAACTTAAAAATCTTACCTACGATAAGTAAAACCTGTCATCCAAACATTGATAACTTGAGGATACAAATTATGGAGAGATACACAGGAAAACCATTGGAGCCTGAATGGATGAAAAAGGCTGGATTTTGAGAGGGGACAAGGTGAGCAGGGCTACTTTTGCCCCGTGGTGCCCTGATGTGGCTTCGCGACCTTACCCGTGGCATGGACGAGCGATGCTTCCTGATCCGCAAGGATGATAACATCGTGGAGTGGTGGTAATATGAGATTTAAAGAACACAGATAATCTATTCAATAACTTTAGAACAGTATTATTATGAATCTTAAAAAAGCAAGTAGTTTTTTCGTTCTGCTATATCTGGTCATATTCACGAATAGTATCAGTGTGAATGCAAGAAAAAAAGAAATAGTATGCGATTTTAATTATTGTAGTAATATAAGCATTGATGATGTTAGAAGGAGCAAGAAGAAAACAACGGTATCCATTACTGTTAATTCCAAGAATGGAAGTTCATTTTATTTAATTCCAAACTTTAGAATCGTAAATGAAAGAGGAGATGTATATCCTGCGCATACTTTGAAGGATGCTTCGTGGGGGCGAAATGTAATAAAGAAAGGGAATAGGCACCGGTTTAAGATTTCCTTTCCTCCACTGGCCAAGCAAGATAGTATTTATGATATCTTGTCGGGCTATACTGACAATGATTTTTTTAAGTTTTATAGTGTTCATGCGTCTGATGTGAAGGTCGAGTATCCTAATCTTGACATCGAGCATTATCAGCCCGTTAACACATTTTCACTAAGCAAGTCGAAAACTTGCATACTAGGTCATGTTGACCTTTCAAGAGATCAAAACGAGAGCCTCTCGATTGCACATCTTGACATGCAAGATGAAGGATACTTAAAAATAGATAATGTACAGGTGGATTCGGCCGGATATTTTAAGCTATCTGTAGACATTCACGGACCTGAATATGCATATCTACGATTTACAGGGTCGTGGGTCCCCATATTCCTAAATCCAGATGATACTATACTTTGCAACATCTCAAATCTGCGTGAGCCCAAACAGGTTATTGAATATCATAGCCTGAAAGGGTACGATCTTCACCTTCCTCTGGTCAAAGCCAACTTGACAGGGCCATGGTGTGACGAGATTAGAAAAACGCTCACAGATGTTAATGAATATCCCTCATTGTGCAATAAAATAGATAGCATCAAAGAAAATGTATATAATTTTTTTTGTTACATTACCTGGAAATATAAACTTACACCATCATTAGTGTCCCGTTAAAATCGGCACGAAGTTAAATTTAATCAAATAGTCCCTCAAAGAGGGGATAATCGAGTTCTTTGACATCGTTGAAATTAGTCTTTTCGAAGAGCTCTCTCAGCGGAGTCTTATCCGTAAGTGAG
>JAZQQX010000032.1:0-21102 GCA_045629325.1 Bacteroidaceae bacterium
GAGAAGGCTCGCAGTAGCGAGAGCAATGTGTAGAAGCCTCAAGCTTCGTTAGCAGAAACGAGCAGGGCGGTACCAAGCTTGCTTGAAGTACTGTCCTCTCGCTACTGCGACGAGGGCCCGGCCCGGTCACATTGCCGAGCGTCACAGAGGCTCGACCGAAGGTCAAGGAGAAGCCCCACGCTTGGACTCGCACAGCGTTGCCCAATGAAAAATCCGCTAAACGCTAAACGCTAAACACTCAACGCTTATGTTACCCAGAGGACTTCGCAACAACAACCCCCTCAACATCCGTCACTCAAGCGACAAGTGGCAAGGCAGGGCCAAGATGCAGACCGATCCTGCCTTCGTGCAGTTCGTCAGCATGGCCTACGGCTACCGAGCAGCTTTCGTTCTGCTCCGCACCTACCGGCAGAAGTACGGCTACAATACGCTCCGCAAGATCATCGGTCGTTGGGCACCTCCCAATGAGAACGACACTGAGCGTTACCTGCAGAATGTAGCACGCTGGTCGGGCATCGACCCCGATAAGCCCATTGCAGGCCACGATGCCAATACCTACATCGCAATCGTATCGGCGATGAGCCGTATGGAAAGCCCCCTCCCCGCTCCCCCCAACCGCTACGCTGGGGGAAGAGCCCCAGAGACCCCTCAACCTTACACCGAGGAGTGGCTGAGAGAGCAAATGGTTGAGGGTTGGAGACTCGCAAACATGTAATGCCTATGAAAATGCAGTTCCCTATGGCTCTTCTCCTGGTTATATTCGGGATTGCCATGATCACTACAGCCTTCTTCGTGCCTCCTACCGGGGTCATCGACCCCACGGTACTGACTGCTTTCGGTGAGATACTCACCTTCGCAGGCTCACTCATAGGCATCGACTATCATTACAGGTATAGACACAATGACTGACACGCAAATGACAAAGAAAGTATTATTCATCATCGCTCTTCTTCTGCTCGTGAGTTGTCACACACAGCGAAGCGCAGTTGAGGAGAAAAAGACCGAGGTGGACTCTGTGAGAGTACACGAAGAGGTGGCCATCATTCAAATCACCGACTCGCTTCTTCAGGAGTTCGTCTTTCAGGCAGACAGCCTCTCTATCCTTCAAGGTGCAGACAGCACGATGCACATTGTGGCAAAGAATGCCACCTTCGTGGGCACCAATACCCGGGTGAAGGAGAGCAAGAGCAAGGTCTCCATTGAGGACACCACCTCGCTACGCATCCGGGACACGACATTCGTAGAGAATAAAGTGGATAAGCAGGCTGTATATGAGCCTCCAGATATCAGGACCTTTCTATTGTTATTTGCACTACTCTTCCTCATCTACCTCGTCTTCGAAAGGAGATGAGGTAGATGAGGTTTTAGACAACACCTGCGCTGAACGGATGAATATCATTGCCTCTTTTCTCCACACTTTTTCAAATTCCTTAACTTACTTTCGTCCCGTAGGCGAAAGTCCACGAATTTCTTGCTCCTCTTCATTACGCAAGCGTCACCCTACGGGATGCCGAGCGGAAGTTTCTCCACACTTTTTATGTCAAGAGCAGATGGTAAAGGGGGATTGTAGGGAACATCGGTTCTCCTATAAGCTCAAAATTGTACATTGTGCAATGTGCAATGTGCATTTGTCATGGCGTAGTCAAAGATTTTTTTGGCGAGCAGAGGGGATTGTTCAACGGGAAGGACAGTATGAATGTAATTTTTTATGTAAGGTTTCTTGTGGTTGTTGTATTGATTTTGTACCTTTGCCCCGTAAAATAATAAATAGTGAAGCGCATGGAGATTATGATGAAGAAAAACATAGCATGCATGCTACTGGGCATGATGTGCTGCGGGCATGCTGTGGGTCAGACGCTGGGATCGAGCATCGTGCCCTGGAGAGAGAGCCGGTTGTCGTGGAATGACTTCAAGGGGCAGGATCCGATGGTGGATACGCTCAATGCTACGATGGGATATTGTGTGCAGACTAATGTGCACAAGGTGAAGAAGGATGGGGTGAAGTATTACTACTATGCCTTCGACACTTTCCGCAACACCTCGGAGATGTGGGTGAAGGGGAGCGCCAAGAGCGACAATCTGCTGAAGTACTGTCAGGCGGACTTCGACCTGCTGGAGGCGAATATGCGCAAGGCTACGATGGAGTATTGCACCAGTCCGGAGGTGGACAGCCACAGCGTGATGTCGTTCTATAACGGCAGTTTCGACCGTCAGTCCGACCGCTATCGCAGGATCACCAAGGAAGGAGAGGATGTGGAGGAGACGAACAAGATGTATGACGAGGTGCAGGAGGAACTGGCACGCGCGAGCTACGACCCCGTGATGCATGTGGGACAGATGACGCGCTCGTGGGGAATAGCCGGTTCGATAGGTGTGGAGGTACATGCGCCCTTCTCGGCCTATGTGGGGCCTTGCGTCGTGGGCATCACCATGGGTGCACAGTATCTGCGTGGCCAGCACATGGTGGGGCTGGATATCGGTTTGCTGTACGGTGGGCGATGCCATAAGAATATCGTCTGCTCGGACGGTACCATCTACGAGGGTGAGGGCATACAGTCGGCCAGTGGCATGCTGAGCTACGGCTACAATCTCTCGCAGGGCCTGAAGCGCCTGGAGGCTACACCTTTCGTGGGAATAGGTGTACGCAGTTACGACGGTGGACAGGTGTATGAGGAGAATATGCGTCCGAAGGGAAGCAACCAGGTGGAGACGGTGGGTCCGCAGTTGGCACTGGGCTGTATACTCGACCTGGCCTTGGATCATCGCGTCTTCGTCAAGTACAATGACCTCAAGGTCAGTGAGCACCGCCGTATGCTACGCCTCAAGCCATACCTCAATGTCACCCGCCATCCCGGCGACATGGGATGGGTGCCTGCGCTCAACCTCACCGTGGAGTACGGCACTTGTAGCCGACAACTGAAGTGAAGATAATGCACAATGCACAATTGAGGGGTTTCAAGGATTAGAAGCAGTATTTCGGACCGAGGTTCATGTAGCCTTTGTAGCCTACGCCTATGCATACGAGTGCATGCCGGGGAGGAAGTAGTTCACACCAAAGTAAGTCATGAGGACGGCGAGGAAGGCAAGGGCGATGTAGGTGTGGTAGGCCTTGTCACTGCGTAGCCAACTGACGGAGGAATGCATGGGAAGGGCATAGATGAGCATGGTGATGAGAGCCCAGACTTCCTTGGAGTCCCAGCCCCAGTATCGGCCCCAGCTGATGTTGGCCCACACGGCACCGATGAAGATGCCCGTGGTGAGCAGGAAGACAGCGGGGAAGAGCATGAGTTGGCTGATGCGACGGAAGTCGCGGAGCAACTGGTGCAGGTGGGGCGAATGGCGCATGAGGATGAGGGTGGCAACGGACTGGAGCATCATGAAGGCAAGCAGGGAGTAGGCTATCATGATGACCATGACATGCATGGACAGCAGGGGCGACTGGAGCACGGGCATGAGATGCGTGACGGCGGGATTGCTCTCGCCCATCATGGCCACCATCATGGCGAGTCCGCCGATGAGACAGCCGAAGGGTAGGGCAAGGAGCGACCGGCGACGCATGAGGAAGGCTATGGCCAGCGACAGCCATGCCAGCGCCTGCATGGTCTCAAAGCCGTTGGAGAGGGGCAGGTGGTGGGAGATGAGGGTGCGCAGAACGATGCAGAGGGTGAGAAACAGCCATGCCATGACCATGACGAGACTGACGGCGAGCGTGTAGATGCGCGATGGCTTCTTCCGGCGGGAGAGGGCCACGATGACATAGACGAAGGAGAGGATGCCTATGGTGGTGCAGAGCATGGCCCACAGACGAGAGGATGAGATGCCATTGTAGAGTATCTCTGCGCGGGTGTCGAGGGCCGAGGGGAGAGCCTTGCCACACTCCTCGGCCTGATAGTCGGCAAGTTGGCGGATGAGTTGCTGGGCATCGGTGTAACGGCGCGTGGTGATGGCCTCGGCAATGAGTGGCAACTGCTTGCGTATCATGGTCCAGTGGTTGAGGTCGATGTCGCTGGGCAGGGCGTCGATGGACGAATACCACCTGACGGAACCGTCCTTCTGCCGGAGTGGGAATATCTTCATGGCCGAACCGGAGAACACGCCGTTGATGATGTTCACCTTCTCGTGAGCCAGCATGATGTTCTTCTTGCCCGCCACATCGTTGCCTTTCTGTATGAGACTCACGGCAGACTGCAGTTTGTAGTCGCCCTGGTGGTTGGCAAACTGCAGGAGCGACACATAGCCGGAGGAGACGGAGAGCAGTTGCTTCACCTCGCTCCCCTTGACACGGATCATCGGTTCGGGCTTCCATGTGTCGGGAAAGAACAGCCATCCTGCCAGCACCTCCTCGCTACGGCGTCCGCGATAGCTGGCCTTGCCAAAGAGCTTCACGGTGAAGTCGTGGGCGAAGGTGTGCACGGGGCAGATGCGCCCGTTGTAGTAGATGTGGAGGCGTGCAAGGTCCTCTGCCAGATGCGTGGGGACGACCCTCGGCGTGTTTTGTGCCGAGAGGGAAGTCGGCAGGAGGAAGAGCATGAGAAGCAACAGGGCCGACTTCTCGCGCAAGAGACGGCGGAACATGGACTGCGGTTGGAGGAAATAGAGCAACATGCCGAGGAGGAGCAGGATGTAGCCTGTGTAGCTGACCCTGATGCCCCAGGGATCGTGGGCCACACGGAGGCGCGTGGCAAGCAGGTCGGCATCGTAGCCCGACTGATAGAAGCGGTAGCCCTGATGGCCGAGGATACGGTTCATGCTGGCCGTGCCTCTCACGGTGTCGGTGCCCTGCACTATGGCAAGATGACTGCAGTAGTCCTGTGGCGAGGTGGTGCCTTCGTAGTAGATAACCTCAAACGACTCGAGCATGATGCTGAATGGCAGGCGGGCCGTGTGGCCACCCTTGAGCACGAAGCGGTCCTGCCCCTTGCCCTGTACGAGCGTGAGCTGACCCTGCTCCCCGTGGAGGTGCGTGATGAGTGCGCCACACAGGATGACGAGAAAGGCCATGTGGAGGAGTAGGGTGGCGGGCATCTTCCACATACGCGAGCGGAGGATGAGCACCGTGCCCGCCACGGCAAGCACGGCCCACAGCATGATAAACCACCAGGCGTGGTAGATGTGCTGCTCCACGAAGGAGCTTCCCTCGATGCTCTCCAGCAAGGTGCCGGCAATCATGGCCAGGATGACCACGACTGCCGTAGAAAGGATGGTTTGACGGAGCGTCATTATGATGCAAGTATGTTCAAGCCTGAACTTGAATGGTTAAAATAATAGGTTTGTCGCGGATTTCGTGTGAAAAAGATTTTTGGGGTTCTTCTTCAATTTTTTTAGATGGCATCGACGAATGCACAGATGGCATCGCGATCGGCCTTGGGGAGCTCGCGGAACTTCTTCACGCACCAGTAGGCATCGCTCGTACCGCCCTGGTTGGTGCCATGCCACATGATGGCCTCGAGCGTGGTTCGGGCACGGCAGTCGTGCAGGCGGTCGGCATAGGGCGAACCGGTACACAACTGATGCAGGCCTCGTCCCCACAGCGCCGTGGTGCGACACCAGCCCGTGCGCAGGTCGTTCTTCATGAAGAGCTTGTGCTGTACGAGGTCGGTGTAGGGCCATATCTTCTGGTTGGGATAGCGGGGCATGAGGCTGGCCAACTGCTTACCCTTGTTCTTGCTGTTGGGGTCCACCACCTTGAAGAGGTTGGGATCGTGCACCTCGTCGGAGCCCGTAGTCCACGACTCGCGGTGGCAGTAGTCACAACCTATCTCCTCAAACTTCTGCTTGCCATGCTGTATGGTGGGATCGTCGATGTTGCGCGCAGCAGGCACAGCCAGGCCACGGTGCCACACCATGAGATCCACATAGTCGTCATCGCTCATCTCGGTGGGCAGATTCTTGGAAGTCAGGTAGTTGTAGATGTTGGACTCCATGTCGGCGGTGAAGAACTCCGGATGCTCGGCCGGGGTGGTGAAGCGAGAGATGTAGTCGGGGAAGCCAGCCTGCACCTCAGGATCCTTGGAGGCACACGAGGCATAGACGGTGCCCTTGAGGTCGAGGTAGTGATAGCGACGGTCGGAGCGAGTGACATTGGTGATGTTCCAGATGGCATTGGCACCCGCTCCATCGAGCACAGGACCACGACTGCAGGCATAGGTGAGACGGCGCACAAAGGGTGTGCCGTCGCCCTGGGCACTGTTGCGATACCAACCGGTGTACTCGCCGTCCTTGAAGAAGGCTGGGTTGAGACCGTTGGGCAGAAGACCGTCCTTGTACTGCTTCTCATACTGCGCCAGGATATCCTCATCGCTGATGGCATCGAGAAGGCCCGTGCCATAGATGCCGAGCGTGGACTCCAGACGGATGGAGAAGGGATTGCCGTCGCCGTCGGTATAGCTCATGTCGGTGCCATTGGGGTCGTGATAACCCTGACGGAGCACATAGACAGCCTCGCGGGGCATGCTGACCACGGGATAGCGCAAGCTGTAGGTCTCGCCGTCGTCGAAGCGGTTGCCCCACTCATCTTCAAAGTTGCGCCACTGGATGTCGATCTGACTCTCGTCGATGGGGTCCTTGAAGGGAGCCACGGCACGAGTCTGGGGCATACCGGCAAGCCAGGTGACATAGTTGTCGCCCGATGCCACCACGAGCAGATAGCCGTTGCCCACCTCCGTGGTGTTGAAACTGCCCTCGGGCTGGCTCTTGCCATGACCGTAGCCGGGGTGGCAGTGGAGGCACGAGGTGCGTATGTAGAGCGGTCCGAGACCCTCGCGCTCACCGCCATTCGTATTGGCCGTGAAGGGTTTCTCGAACATCTTCTCGCCTCTGTTGAACGACTGGAACATGCCACTGTTGTTGATGGCAGGTGTGGGTTGCTCGTAGGCCTTGGAGGTGGTGATGAAACTGGTGCCCAACTTACCGCCAGTGTAGTACTGCTCCGCCACGGAAGGGTCGGTCACTTCGGGTTCGGCATCGGGGATGTCGGTCTCTGCGCAGGCTGTGAGGAGCATCACGGCAAGCACCCATGCGCCGTGCGACTTGTAGGAAAAGTGTGTTTGCATAGGGTAAAAGGAGTGGGGATTATTGGTTGATTATTTCGTTGGCCTCGTCGAGCGCATCTACGAGTTCGTTGCACGCATCTATGGCCTCTTGTATCTTCTCATACATGGGTCCGCTCTTCTCCGTGATGTAGTTGCGGAAGGGGCGTGGCATGGCATCTACCTTGGCTATGGCCTCCTCAATGCACGAGCGTATCCTGGCATCCACAGCCTTGTCGATGGCGACGATGCAAGAGGAGACGGATGCGGGAGAGATGCTGCCGTCGAGCGAACCGTAGTAGGCATTGCGAATGCTACGGATGTTGTCGAGGAAGTCGGCCACCGAGTTCCATGAGTGGGGCGACTCCACATCCGACCACTGACCGGAAGCCATGGGGTCGGCTATCTTGGTGTTGCCCACCTCGTTGGCAATGTCGGAAGCACCTACGAGTATCTCCTCCAGCGCAGACTGCTGTGTCTTGTACTTGGCATTGCCGGGCAGTCCGGCACCGGCGATGAGTTGGCCGTAGTTCATCGAAGGCAAGAGTTCTGCCTCATCGAGCAGATCCTGTTTGTCTTGGCTGATGTTTTCCACCCCGCACCATGATGCCTCCAGACGCACACACTGCACGGCCATGTCGGTAGCCACCGCCGCAGCATAGGTCTTCTCGGCCTCGGTGATGGTGGAGTAGGGACGGTTGCGGTTGGTGGCATCACCCTCTGCACCATTGCGGAAGATGACATACTCCACGGCGTGGAAACCGAGCAGACCGTAGCCTGCCGTACCCGCATCGAGGCGATTCTCTATGTCGCCAGCCTTCAGCACCACCTCCAACTGTGTGAGGTCGAGTGGCCAGGAGTCGATGTGCGGGTCGATGTTGTAGTCGGCAGCGGCTCCGAAGAGGAAAGCCTCTGAAAGTTCCCAGTAGCGTCGGGCTTCTACCCAGTGAAGGCAGGCTTGGTCCACCTTCTGCTGTGAGGAGAGATCCTGGCAGTCGTCGGCCAGGGCAAGTGCCGCATCGGCAAGCCTCTGATAGGTAGGCACCACCACGGCATCCACATAGTTCTCCAGCACCACCTGCGTAGCCTTATCCACGCCATTGGGGTCTGTAACTTCGTTTTCGTCGCTACAACTTGTAAGCGAACTGCCCATGCCTATCGACATGAGAAGCATGAATGTGAGTTTGAGATAATTACTTGACATAAGTGATATGTTAAATGTTTGACTTCTAAAGGGTTTAATGTATTTACCCCTTAAATGGTTTAATCTGTTGACTTAAAGGTTGAAGAATCCGGCATAGGCGATGCCGATGTTGATGGCTGGTTCGTCGTTGAATCCCGTCTTGAGGAAGCGATGGGCATACTCGGCCTTCAGCACGATCTGGGAGATGGGTTTGTAGTTGATACCGACGGTCAACTTCTGTCGCTCCCAGCAGGGATTGTCCACGATGCTACCTTCCGTCTTGTGCATAGAGTCGTAGTAGTCGTAGCGACCGAAGACATACAACTTCTGCCCCTTCTCCTTCGGCTTGCGTAACTGCGAGAACACATCGTAGCCTGCCTCCACGCCCACGCTGATGGCATCGCTTGCCACCGATGTCTGGGGCGACACACTGCCCTTGCCCAGCGTCTTGTTGATGCGGGTGATGGCCTCGGAATCGGAGAGGTGACCGTAGTCGAAGGAACCTCGTGCCAGCCAGTTGTGCCCGGCGTAGTCGAAGTCGAATGTGCCGATGGCTATGGCGCCCCCCACACCGCTGTACTTGTCGGGCTTGAGTGAGTTGACGGCCGACTTGCCATAGTACCCGCTCACACCCATGCGCAGTCCGCTGACGGAGTAGTTGTCGAGGCGCACCACGGTGGCATAGGCCGTTGCCACATCAAACTCGTATGGACTTGACGCACCGCGCTTGATCCAGTTTTTGGCACCGAAGAGGTCGGCCTCCAGGCCCGATACGAACTGCACCTCGTAGCGCCACTTGGGTAGTCGGCCCCAGAGCGAAGCGCCCGTCTGATGCCAGGTGCAGGGCATGATGGTGCTCTCCCCCTCCGGGCGGTACACGGTGAAGAAACGGTCGGGCTCGTGAGCAGAGTTGGTCAGTCCCACGGGAAGCACGATGTGGCCCATGCGCAGGTTGAGAGCCTTGCTCCACGACTTCTGTATCCAGAACTGCTCGAGGGCTACCTCGCCACCACGCTCCACCTCCGTCTCGTACTCGCCGGTCTCTTCCTCCTCTATCTCCACGGCCGACTCCGTGCCACCGTGCTCAAACTCTATCTCCGACCCCAGGGTCCATCCCTTGCCGAAGTTGTAGTTCACATAAAACACCACATGGGGCAGGTCGATCTGACCGTGGCTCTTGGCATCCTTGTAGAGCTCGGCATTGGTATAGCGCTTGTAGTTGTTGCTGAAGAAGTTGCGCGACATCACAGCCTCGCCATAGCCACCCAACTTCAGTCGGGGCGATTCCCCCTGCGCATGTGCAATAGTAGATATTGTTGTGGCGCAGAGGGTGAATAAAATAATCTTTACTTTCATTGCTTATTTTTGTTCTTTTGTTTGTCCTGTCTTTATGCCCGATACCTAAAAATGAGTATGGCATCCCACGGCCATCATCCTGTGAGAATACACGATGACGAGAGGAAGGCAAATGAGGGAAGCAGAGCGCTTACGGTGCGGTATGTTGTGTTAACAGATTGTGTATCAGTATTTAATATACGCTCCTGCCGCGGATTGTAAACCGTTGATGCACGGCATATTCTTCGCCTTTTCTCTAATACAAAGTTACGGCAAATCTACCTTCCCCGCAATACTCAAAAATAAGTAAATTCCCAACTATTACAATTTAATCACAATCGTAATAGTTTACAAAGAAACAAAAATAGAATCAAATAATATGAGAATAATAAAGAAAAATTAAAACTAGAATAAGCGGAATTAACGGAATATATATAAGCTCAATTAGTTCAAGCCGTATTCAGGAAAAAAACATTCCGTTTATTCTAGTTTCTTATTAAACATTTCTGTTCAAGAATCAGAAGCAGTATTTCAGACCGAGGTTCATGTAGCCTTTGTAGCCTACGCCAGCTTCGATGAAGGAGCGTAGGTAGCTCCGGCCTATCTCCATGCCGGCAAAGGTGGCCTGATAGCCGAGGCGGTTTTGGTTCACGGAATAGGGGACGAGGCGGGCGCTTTCGCCTTCACCGTGCAACTTGCGGGTGGTGAACTTGGTGTGGGCATAACCCAGGGACAACTGCGAATAGAAGGCGAGGGGCGCCTTGCGAAGGATGGCCCACTTGTATCTTATGGATGGCATGGTGGCGTAGCAGAGGCTCTGCGAGTAGATGTCGTAGAAAACCTGCATTGTGGGGGCGCTTGAGTTGACAGAGGGTACATCGACCACCTTCTCGCTCCACTCCGAGATGACGGCTCTGGTGAATGAGAGACCCACAGCCAGGCGACGGTTGATGTTGTACATATAGTCGATAGACAACGGCAGGCAAACGCCCTCGCCGGAGTTCATGCAGGTCTCGGTGTCGTTGAAGCCCTGGTTCTTGACATGGCGGTCCACAAGGTCGTAGTACGCATTCTCCACCGTGCCCGACACGCCCATGGAGAGGCTCACCTCGTGACGGTAGAAGTCGTTGGCATGGGGACGGTTGACCGGTACCTCGGGGCGGAAGGGATGATTGCTACGACGCTCTTCGCCAGGCGTGATGTTGTAGTACTTGTGGCGAGGCTTCACATTGCTGTTGGTGGCCCAGTCGGTGATGAGTCCGGGGAAGATACCCATGAAGTAGTTGCCTGCGGTCCATCCCGTGTATTTCTTTTCCAGCACGATGTCGCTGTACTTGTGTTGGTCGGATTTTATCTGTATGTGCTGTTCGTCGATGCCACGACGCCCCACCTTCACCTCGATGGGGAGGTTGACATCCTCGTAGGTCTGGGCCTCGGTGATGATTGTCACGGGCTCGTCGATGTCACCGTCGATGGTGACCAGAGGGGAGCCTCCATTGATGATGGTGGCACAGGAGGACATCACGCAGCAAATCGCAATGGGTAAGATTTTCTTCATCGTTCTGTATTTTAACATGATACGACAATATTTGGTATATGTATAAGTATATACAGTGGCAAATTTATATAATTTCTACTTATTGTAAAAATAAATCAGCAGAAAAAAAATTCCCCTTATACTATTTCTTCTTGGGCTTGAAGAGGTCGGACCAGCGGATGAAGTCCTTCTTCAGCAAGATACCGACACCCTGGGTGGTGAGGGCCGACTTGGTGAAGTAGCGATCGTTGGTCTCGCTGTAGGCTTTGAGGATGAGGTTGCCGTGCTTGTTGAGTATCCACTGCAGGTCGAAGTCGCCGATGAAGTTGCTGGCGGCGACAGGATTGTCGCGATAGCCGAAGTTGCCATTGATGAGGAGGCGGTTGTTGAGCAGTCGGCCGGAGAGCATACCCTCCACATCCATGTCGCTCCAGCCCATGTCGCCCGTGGAGAGGTTGGCGCCGATGTTCCAGTTCTGGTTGCCACCCATGAGGTTGGTGAACATCTGGTTGAGCTGTCCGGAGAGGGTGGAAGAGAGGAGCGAGTTCATGGCGGCGCTACTCTGTGCCTGTGTGCTGGCATAGTCGTAGGTGTAGAAACGGCCGATACCCAGGAGGTAGATGACCTGGAGGTTGCGCTCCTCCTCGGTGGAGATGAGCGAGCGTACCATGCGAAGCTCGTCGTCGTTGACATTGGGGATGTCGAAGTCGAAGGTGATGCGAGGCTCACCCGCCTTTCCGCCCAGGTTCATGAGGCAGTTGACACGCACATTGTTGTTGGAGAAGGTGCCTCGGGCAGACAGGTCGTTGAGCGATACGCTTGGCACGGTGTAGATAGCCTGCAGACCGAGATCCGCATTGAAGGGATTGCCACCGAAGACGATGGTGCCACCCTGGCGGAACTGGAAGTCCTTGCGTATGACATCCTGTATGGACATGCGGTAGATGCCATGGTCCACGCGATAGGTGCCATACATCTTGAAGTCGCCCTTGTTGTAGTATGTGGCACGCATGCGAGAGTTGCCGAAGAGCGAGATGTAGTCGCCTGCCACGGGATCCATGAGCAGTCGCATCTCCGCCTCGGGCGTGAGGTCGATGTTGAAGTTGATGTGCATGTCGCCATCAGGTTTGTCCTCCTCCTCTTGGTTCTCGGTGCCATCCTCGTCCTGTCCGGTAGCCTCGTCCTTGTCGATGAAGGTGATGAAGTTGCTCTGGGTGAGCGTCTCCGGCGTAGATACCTTATAGGTGAGCGTAGTGCCATTGGTGGGATGCGCGTCGATGTCGATGGTGGTCTGACCCGGACGACCGTCGAGTGCCACCTTGCCCGTGCCATACACCACACCGCAGAAAGGCAGGTCGTCGAACTCCGGGAAGTTGTAGGCCAGCACATTCTGTCCCGTGATGTCGAAGTGGAAACGCATGTCGCGGAAGTGATTGTAGGTGATACGGCCGTTGATGACCGCGCTATGATCCTCCTTGCCCGGCGCACCCATGGGGTCGTAGCCCTTGATGTCCTTCATCTCCAGTCCGTCGGGGCGCAAGGTCACATGTTCGTTGAAGACATGATAGCGTGCGTTGAGCGCGGGAATGGTGAGCGAAGCCGTGCTGACATCAGCCTCGCCAGAGAGGTCCACATCGCCAAAGGTGCCATACACATTGACGCTACCCGTGGCACGACCCTCGATGTCCTCCATGATGCCGTCCACATAGCGATTGAGGAACGACATGTTGGCGTTTTGGCACACGAAGCGAAGGTCGAGCGACTGGACGGGGTCCTTGACGAGATGCAGATAGCCCTTGGCATCGATATGAGCCTGGTGGACGGGGTCCATGAGGTCGGCATCGATGTCGAGCGTACCAGGCTGTACGCCCCAAGCCAACTGTGCATCGCAGGTGCCCATGTCGGCATTGTTGAAAAGCATGTGAGGCACCACCACATGACCGTGAGCCTCGGGCTGTGCAAAGAGATGCGTGCCGTAGAGCTGACCCGTGACCTTGCCCGCCAGAGAGAGAGGCTTGACCTTGACAAGCTGGAAGACATAAGCCAGTTCGATATCCTTGAGGTTGACATGCAAGGTATCCTCCGTGCTTTTCGAAGCCTTGCCCTGGATGGCCAACCAGCGGTCGCCGTCCTCCATGTTCATGCGGAAGTTCTCCACATTGAGCACACCATTGTTGAAGGTGATGTGCGTGGGGCGTATGTTCCACACCGTGTCGTTGATCTGAAGTGTGGAGGGGAGTATCTCGCCGTTGACAGCCACCTGACCCGCCTCGCGCAACACATTGCCACGGAGCGCGATAGAACCCGTGTAGAGCGGAGAGAGATGATTGTCCCAGTTGATGTGCGTGGTGAGCATGGCATCCTCGGCATCGATATCGACGCGTATATCGACAGGCTTCTGCTTCATCATACGACTGGCAGAGAGGCGCGTGCTCATCTTACCCTTGACGCTCTCGGTGTCGAAGCAGAAGTTGAGCAGGTTCTGGCTGCCATAACTGATGCTTGGTGCATCGGCATTGGCATGGAGATAACCGTCGGACGAGTTGACCGAAGCCGTAAGTATGAGCGGACCCTTCTCCAGGTGGAGAGGGATGCCGGCGATGCGCTCCAGAGGCGATGGGTCGGTGACAGACAGCGAGAACTGGGCCTCGCACGGAGCATAGTCAGCCTGCGGTGCCTTCACGATGCCCGGTATCCACTGGTGTACGCTCTGCTGAAGGTAGCGAGCCATGTCCGCCCACTCAAACACGCCGTCGGCGCTCGCAATGAGGTAGGGGCTCTGCAGACGGATGTGGCGATGGTCGCCCTCGTTCTTGCTCTCCAACTGCAGACTGGTGAAGGTGGCCGTACCCTCCTTGTCGGTGAGGATGAGATGCGGGATGGATATGTCGCCCGTGAGGTCGGCCAGACTGTTGCCCTTGAGGTCGATGCCCACCTTGGTGCGCACATCCTCCATGCCCTTCTTGGTGAGGTGGAGGTCCATGGGGCGGAAATGCTCAATGTCGAGCAAGCCCTGCAATGCCTGCTGGGCAGCAGCAAGGTTGGCATTGCCCTGGAAGTTGAGCGTGAGGGCAGGGTCGCGCGCGTCCAAAGAAACATCGCACTGTTCGCCATGACGATGGAGCGCAACCTGAATATTGTGATAAGGATAATTCTTGACAACAGCCTCGTGTATGTTGGCATTGAATGTGCCCGAAGGAACCTGGGCAAGGACAGACGAAAGACTCTTGCTCTTGCCCGTGCTATGCTGACCGGCACTGTCGCCCCCTGCACGCTTGCCCCACTTCTCGGGTATGACGAAATCCGTTTCGCCCGACAACGCCAC
The DNA here is from genome assembly GCA_045629325.1 of Bacteroidaceae bacterium. Classification (GTDB taxonomy): domain Bacteria; phylum Bacteroidota; class Bacteroidia; order Bacteroidales; family Bacteroidaceae; genus Physcousia. Next base: position 14,409 of record JAZQQX010000032.1, read on the forward strand.
CTTCCCCACGATGCTCGTAGAGTCGCTGGCAGAGGCACTCTTCTGCAAGCAGGCCAAGATGTGGCCCAGTTCGATGCCGTCGGTGTTGAAGCGCGCCTTGAGACGCTTGTCGATGAGCGATGCGTTGAGGTCCAACTGTCCTTGTTGCGTAGTGACCACTACATCGGCCATGCCTTCCTCCTTGCCGTAGTGGATGTTGCCCAGGAGGGAAGTCTCACCCAGGGTGTTGAGCAGAGGTTCGATGGGTTTGGGCAACTCTTTCACAAAAACATTGAGGTAGTCCAGCACTGACGGCTTGACTGAGAGGTGGGCGATAGATGTAGAAATATCCGGACTTTTCTGCTTGATTCCGATGGCGTCGATATTGGGTATATCCGCATCGATGGCTTCGTCCTGACTATGGATACGCAGTTCGCTGATATGCGCGCTGAGCGTGTCGATGTTGAAGTTCATCGCAACCTCCACGGGCGAGTGCATAGAAGCCAGCGGAGGATAGAAAGCCTGGGCATCGGCAGGCGTCAGGCTCGACTGCAACGAACCGCTGACGGAGCGCAACTGCGTGTCGAGCGCCACCTGTGGCAGGCGCACGGTGCTACCCGGCATATTGAGCAGAAAGTTGCTGATGCTGAACTTGTTGAAACTCCGGCTGACGAAACCCTCTGCCTGCTTCACCTGAAGGCCACTCTGCTCCACGAAACTCAATTTGCGGAGCTGGAAGGAGAGCGAGTCGTCGGTGAGATGTTGCAACTGACCCGCCAGACTCAATTCGCTGATGTTGAGGTGCGAAGGGTCGAAACGGTCGTGGCGGACAGGTTTCCACAGCTGGTCGTAGCTGACAGACGCGTGGCGAACGAGGATACTGCTGATGGAGATGTGGGGTAGGGGTTTCTTCTCCTCATTGTTGCTCTTGAAGGCATCAATGAGGAACTGGAAATTGGGCAGGCTCTCGGGCTGTTGCTGATAGAGATGAGCGTGAGCGCCGAAGAGCAGGGCGTTGTGGATGTGGATGTCACCATTGCGGAGGAAAGAAAGCATGTTCAACTTGGCCCCTGCGCGAGCCACCTTGAGCATCTCCTTGCCCTGGAGGTCGTGGACGAGCACCTCGTCGATGATGAGACGGCCCGTGAGCCCCAGTTGGATACGACCCACCTCAACCTTACTGCCCACTTGCTCCGAAAGTGCCTGGGCCACCTTCGCGCCCAACCACTTCTGACAGGGTGGGAGCGTGAGGAACAATATGACGGAAAGGAATGAGCCGATGATAAGGCCCACTACCCAACGAAGTATGCTTTTAAGTCGATTCATTGCACCCTAAGTGATGTGTTTCCGTATATTTTGAATACAAATTTAATGCTTTATTTTTAATTTTCTTGCATTGACGAAAGGACTTTTAATTTTTTTTTGTAATTTTGTACCTGTATTGGGCGTATTGTGCGTGTATGCGTAGCGAGAGCCCAGAAATATAGAGAGAATAACCAATATTTATTAATTCCAAAATATGGCTAAAGTAATCAAATTGCGTAAAGGTCTTGATGTGAACCTGAAAGGCAAGGCTGCTTTGGAAACCCTCACCGTAGCGTGCCCCGGCGAATATGCGCTGGTGCCCGACGATTTCGTGGGAGTGAAGCCCAAGGTAGTTGTCAAGGAAGGTGACAGCGTTAAGGCTGGTGATGCACTGTTTGTTGACAAGTTGCATCCCGAAGTGAAGTTTGTGAGCCCTGTAAGCGGAACTGTAAGCTTGGTGGAGCGTGGCGACCGTAGAAAGTTGCTGAGCATCCGCGTGAAGGCAGATCAGCAGCAGGAGGCTCGCGAGTTTGATGTTAAGGGTGATGTGAAGGCTGTGTTGCTGGAGAGCGGTCTCTTCAGCTTCTTCCGTAGCCGTCCCTATGATGTTGTGGCTAACCCCGAGGACAAGCCCAAGGCTATCTTCGTGACTGCCTTCAACAGCATGCCCTTGAGTCAGGACTTCGAGTATGTCCTGAAGGGACAGGAGAAGGAGTTCCAGGCAGGTCTGACCGCGCTGAGCAAGTTGGCTCCCGTAGAGCTCGGTATCAGCGCCAAGCAGCAGAGCGAGGCTCTGAAGGGCGCTAAGGACTGCAATGTGACCATCTACGACGGTCCTGCTCCCGCAGGTAATGTAGGTGTACAGATCAATCAGGTGAGCCCCATCAACAAGGGCGAGGTGGTTTGGACTATGAGTGGCGAGGAGGTGATCTTCGTTGGTCGTCTGATGACTACCGGCAAGGTGGATCTGACCCGTACCATTGCTCTTGCAGGTAGCGAGGTGAAGACTCCCAAGTACTTCCAGGTGAAGGTAGGTCAGCAGTTGACCACCCTGCTCAACGGTCAGCTCGACCTTGAGAAGAGTCTGCGTATCATCAACGGTAATGTGATGACCGGTATCAAGACTTGTAAGGAAGGTTATCTTGCAGCTCATGCCACTGAGGTCAATGTCATCCCCGAGGGTAACGATGTTGACGAGTTCATGGGTTGGATCAATCCTCTGCGTTGCAATGAGTTCAGCACCAGCCGTAGCTACTGGAGCTGGCTTTGCCCCAAGAAAGAGTATGCGCTGGATGCCCGCGTGAAGGGTAGCGAGCGCCACATCATTGTGGGCGGTGAGTATGATAAGGTGTTCCCTATGGATATCTATGCAGGCTACCTGGTGAAGGCTATCATCACTGGTGACATCGACCGTCAGGAGGCTCTGGGTATCTACGAGGTTGCACCCGAGGATTTCGCTATCGCTGAGTTCATCGACAGCTCTAAGCTGGAGTTGCAGCGCATCGTACGCGAGGGCCTCGATATCTTGCGCCGTGAGAACGCTTAATATACCTTATTATATAATAAGAGCTTAAATGTTTAAGTGTTTAAAAGTTAAATTTTAAGATAAGATATGAAAGCGTTAAAGAAAGTATTCGACAATATGCGTCCTTCCTTCGAGGAAGGTGGTAAGCTGCATGCTTTCCGTAGCCTCTATGAGGGCTTCGAGAGCTTTGCATTCGTACCAAATACAACAAGCCGTCAGGGCAGCGTGAACATCCACGATGCTTTCGACAGCAAGCGTTTGATGAGCTTCGTGGTAATCGCACTGGTTCCCGCCCTGCTCTTTGGTTGCTATAACATCGGTTTCCAGAATGCCCTGGCTGCTGGCATTGAGTGTCCTTGCAGCGAGGTAGGTTGCTGGAGCCTCTTCCTCTATGGTTTCCTGGCCCTTCTGCCCAAGCTGATTGTCAGCTATGTAGTGGGTCTGGGTATCGAGTTCACCGTGGCTCAGTGGAAGAAGGAGGAGATCGCTGAGGGTTATCTCGTCAGCGGTATCATCATCCCCCTCATCATCCCTGTGAACACTCCTCTTTGGATGCTCGCTTTGGCTGTTGCCTTTAGCGTCATCTTCGCAAAGGAGATCTTCGGTGGTACTGGTATGAACACCTTCAATGTGGCTCTCATTGCCCGTGCGTTCCTCTTCTTCAGCTATCCCAGCTGCATGACTGGTGACGACAATGTATGGATCAGCCAGGAGACAATCCTCGGTCTGGGCTTCGATGTGCCCGACACCTTCACCGCTGCTACTCCTCTGGGTGCTGCCGTGGCTGATGGCTTCAGCGGTTTCGACTGCGAGACCATCAAGGCTGCCATCATCGGGTTGATCCCCGGTTCTATGGGTGAGACCAGCGTCATCGCTATTGCTCTTGGCGCCCTGATCCTGCTCTACACCGGCGTAGCAAGCTGGAAGATCATGCTGAGTGTATTCGTTGGTGGTGCAGCTACCGGTTATCTGATGCAGGCTTGCGGTCTGACTCAGATTGAGTGGTGGCAGCATCTCGTACTGGGTGGTTTCGCCTTCGGTGCTGTCTTCATGGCTACCGACCCCGTAACCTCTGCCCGTACTGAGGGTGGTAAGTGGATCTATGGTCTGCTGATTGGTTTCATTGCAGTTTTGGTTCGTGTACTCAACCCCGGTTATCCCGAAGGTATGATGCTCGCCATCCTGCTCTTGAACCTCTTCGCTCCTCTGATCGACTACTTCTTCGTACAGAGCAACATCAACAAGCGACTGAATCGTGCAACTAAAAAGTAAGGAGGATAAGAAGATATGAAACTGAATACAAATAGCAATGTATACACTATTGTGTATGCTGCAGTGATAGTTATCATCGTTGCTTTCCTCTTGGCTTTCGTCAGCAGTGCACTGAAGCCCACCCAGGATGCTAATGTCCTGCGTGACACCCAGAACCAGATTCTTCTGTCATTGAACATCGAAGGTCTGCAGGGTGAGGCTATCGATGCTAAGTATGCTGAGGTCATCACTGACACCTTGGAGTGCAACGGTCAGGAGTTTTATGAGGCTAATGTGGACGGTGCAGTGAAGTATGTATTGCCCGTTACCGGTCGTGGTCTTTGGGGTGGCCTCTGGGGCTATATCTCAGTTGACGAGGACAAGCTTCATGTATATGGTACCTACTTCAGCCACGAGGGTGAGACCGCAGGTCTTGGTGCCCGTATCGCTGAGCGTTGGTTCCAGCAGCAGTTCAACGGCAAGCCCATCTTCGACGCTGAGGGCAACATCGCTCTTACCGTTGTAAAGCAGGGCGCTGCACAGAAGGAGACCGAGGTTGACGGTGTTACTGGTGCTACCTTGACCAGCAAGGGTGTAGGTGCAATGGTAACCGACGGCTTGAGCATCTACAAGGATTTCCTTGGTGTAGCTGAGTGCGCATCTGAGGAGATGGATTGCTGCAAGGCTAAGGCTGAGGGTGCATGCTGTGGCAAGTGCCAGGCTGAAGGTGCTGAGTGTGCCGAGGCTGAAGGTGAGTGCTGTGGCAAGTGCCAGGCTGAGGGTGCTGAGTGCCCCAAGGCTGAAGGTGAGTGCTGCGAAAATGAGTCTAACAATTAATCTTAGGAGGAACAGAATATGAGTAAATTGTTTTCTAAGGAGAACCGTGAGGCATTGACTGGTCCATTGAACCTTAACAACCCCGTTGCTGTTCAGGTTTTGGGTATCTGCTCTGCATTGGCTGTTACCTCCCAGTTGGAGCCTGCCATTGTGATGGGTCTGAGTGTGACCGTCATCACGGCTTTTGCTAATGTGATTATTTCATTGCTCCGCAAGACCATCCCCAACCGTATCCGTATCATCGTGCAGTTGGTGGTTGTTGCTGCGCTTGTAACTATCGTAAGCCAGGTGCTGAAGGCATATGCATACGATGTAAGCGTTGCGCTGTCTGTGTATGTGGGTCTGATTATTACTAACTGTATCCTGATGGGTCGTCTCGAGGCATTCGCTATGCAGAATGGTCCTTGGGAGTCGTTCCTCGACGGTATCGGTAACGGTCTGGGTTATGCCCTGATCCTGGTCATCGTAGGTTTCTTCCGTGAGCTCTTCGGCTTCGGTACCCTGCTCGGTTTCCAGGTTATCCCCGATTGCATGTACGAGGCTGGCTATCAGAACAACGGTATGATGGTAATGCCCGCTATGAGTTTGATCATTGTAGGTTGTGTAATCTGGGCACATCGCTCAATAAACAAGGAGGCTAAGTAATTATGGAACATATGATTAGTTTGTTTGTCCGCTCTATCTTTGTGGACAACATGATTTTCGCTTTCTTCCTGGGTATGTGCTCTTACTTGGCTGTATCCAAGAATGTTAAGACTGCTATTGGTCTGGGTATTGCTGTAACCTTCGTGTTGCTCGTAACCGTACCCGTTGACTACCTGCTTCAGACCAAGGTTCTCGGTCCCGACTGTCTCATTGAGGGAGTTGACTTGAGCTTCCTGGCCTTCATTCTCTTTATTGCCGTCATCGCTGGTATCGTACAGTTGGTAGAGATGATTGTGGAGCGCTTCAGCCCCTCTCTCTATGCTTCTCTGGGTATCTTCCTTCCCCTTATCGCTGTAAACTGCGCCATCATGGGTGCATCTCTGTTCATGCAGCAGCGTATCGGTATGGAGCCCACCAACAGCCAGTACATCGGTAGTGTAGGCGACGCTGTGGCTTACGCTCTCGGTAGCGGTATCGGTTGGTTGCTGGCCATCGTTGGTCTGGCTGCTATCCGTGAGAAGATGGCTTACACCGATGTTCCCAAGCCTCTCCAGGGTCTGGGTATCACTTTCATCACTGTAGGTCTGATGGCTCTCGCATTTATGTGTTTCAGCGGTTTGAAAATCTAAAATCAGGAGGAATAGACAATGGACATGAATTTAATTATTGCGAGCATTGGCGTATTCCTGGTGATCATCATTGTGCTGGTCATCATCCTGCTCGTAGCAAAGACTTATTTGTCACCTAGTGGCAATGTGAATATTACGATCAATGGCAAGGACACCGTTTCTGTAGGTCAGGGCGGTAGCCTGCTCTCTACCTTGTCGCAGGAGGGTATCTTCCTTCCCAGTGCCTGTGGTGGTAAGGGTTCTTGCGGTCAGTGCAAGCTCCAGGTACCCGAAGGTGGTGGCGAGATTCTCGATTCAGAGAAGGGTCACTTCACCCGCAAGCAGATCAAGGACAACTGGCGCCTCGGTTGCCAGTGCAAGGTGAAGAGCGATATGTCTATCAAGGTTGACGACTCTGTAATGGGCGTTAAGGAATGGGAGTGCACCGTTATTGGCAACAAGAATGTGGCAACCTTCATCAAGGAGTACAAGGTGGCTCTGCCTCCCGGCGAGCACATGGACTTCGAGCCCGGTTCTTACGCAC
>JAZQQX010000033.1:0-23515 GCA_045629325.1 Bacteroidaceae bacterium
CTTTGGCTTTTGCCGCCAAGGAGCGTGGCACCAAGGTTTATCACCTGAACATCGGACAACCTGATCTTCCTACACCTAAGTCTGCTCTTGAAGCTATTCGTAATATTGATCGCAAGATTCTGGAATACAGCCCTTCGCAAGGATACCTGAGCTATCGCAAGAAGCTTGTAGGGTACTACGAAAAGTATAACATCCATCTTGATGCTGACGACATCATCGTGACCAGCGGCGGTAGTGAGGCTGTGCTTTTCAGCTTCATGGCCTGTCTGAACCCCGGTGATGAAATCATCGTTCCAGAGCCCGCGTATGCCAACTATATGGCGTTTGCCATCTCGGCCGGTGCTGTAATTCGCACCATTGCAACAACCATTGAGGAGGGTTTCTCGCTGCCTAAGGTTGAGAAATTCGAGGAGCTCATTAACGAACGTACACGAGCTATCTTGATTTGTAACCCTAACAATCCTACAGGCTATCTCTACACCCGTAGAGAGATGAACCAGATTCGCGATCTCGTGAAGAAGTACGACTTGTACCTCTTCTCTGATGAGGTGTATCGTGAGTTCATCTATACCGGCAGTCCTTATATTTCGGCTTGCCACTTGGAAGGCATTGAGAACAATGTAGTGCTAATCGACTCTGTGTCAAAGCGTTATTCAGAGTGTGGCATCCGTGTTGGTGCGCTTATCACTAAGAACAAGGATGTGAGACAGGCAGTGATGAAGTTCTGCCAAGCTCGTCTTTCACCCCCATTGATCGGTCAGATTGCTGCGGAGGCTTCTCTTGACGAACCCGAAGACTACAGCCGTGAAGTGTATGACGAATATGTGGAGAGGCGTAAGTGCCTGATAGATGGCCTTAACCGCATTCCCGGAGTTTACAGTCCTATACCTATGGGTGCCTTCTACACGGTGGCCAAACTGCCTGTTGACGATGCAGAGCGCTTCTGTGCTTGGTGCTTGAGCGACTTTGAGTATGAGGGCGAGACGGTTATGATGGCTCCTGCTGCCGGTTTCTACACCACGCCCGGTGCCGGTAAGGATCAGGTGCGACTGGCCTATGTGCTCAAGAAGGAGGATCTTGCCAGAGCTTTGTTTGTGTTGCGTAAGGCACTTGAGGCTTATCCCGGACATACCATTTAACTTATGAATCTGCCTTTTCATCTTGCTTGGAGGCTCTACCGTAACGACGAGGACACGAAGCGCATCTCTCGTCCGGCTATCCGTATAGCTACGCTTGGCGTGGCATTGGGTGTGGCTGTGATGATCATCAGTGTGTCTGTTGTCATTGGTTTCAAGCGAGAGATTCAGGAAAAGGTGGTGGGTATGAGTGGTCATATCCAGGTTTTTAACGACCAGATTTCAGAGAATTACGAATCGCTACCTATCTTGATGAATGATAGCATGTTGGCTGTCCTAGATAAAACCAATGGTGTAAGTCACTCACAGCGCTATTGTATCAAACCTGGTATGCTCAAGACGGAGGATAGTTTTGACGGTGTGGTGTTGAGAGGCTACGACCAAGATTTTGATACTCGTTTTCTTGAGCGTCATCTTGTGAAGGGACAACTGTCTGGTTTTCAGGATTCCACTATCTCTAATAAGATTTTCATTAGTCAGCAGTTAGCCGATAGGTTGAAACTTGATGTCGGCGACAAGGTGTATGCCTATTTCTTTGATAAGAATGTCAGAACCCGTCATCCTGAAGTAGGTGGTATCTTCTGTACCAATATCAAGGAGTTTGACAACAATATGGTGTTCACCGATATCTATACGGTTCGCAAACTTTGTGGTTTTGAGCCCGATGAGTGCTCGGGCGTGGAGATTCATATCGATGATTTTCGCAATTTGGAGAATGTAGATTATGATGTAAGCGTCAAACTGGCATCTTTGCGAGAGGGTAGTCCTTATCCTTGTACGGCAAAGACTGTTCAGCAACTCTATGCTCCTATGTTCTCTTGGCTTACTCTTCTTGATACGAACATCTGGGTGATCCTGGCATTGATGACGGCCGTTGCTGCGTTTACGATGATCAGCGGTTTGCTCATCATCATTTTGGAGCAGACACAGTTTATCGGTACGATGAAGGCTTTGGGTGCAACCAATGGTTTGTTGCGTCGTCTCTTCCTCAATCTCTCCGTATTTATCATTGGCAAAGGTATTATCATTGGCAACATTCTGGGTATCGGATTGATTCTGCTCCAACGATATACGGGTATCTTCCGACTTGATGCAGAGAATTATTACATCGATCGTGTGCCTGCAGATTTTAACTGGAGTTTCATCTTGCTTATCAATATTTCTACGATTATCATTTCCGTTCTGGTACTTATTGTTCCCAGTTATCTTGTCAGTCGTATTCACCCTGCCAAGAGTATCAGATTTGAGTAGGAGCATTCATTCTGCCAAGAGTATAAGATTTGAGTAAGAAGCATGGTTTGATTGATTTTGAAATTTTTATATTAACTTTTTTTATAATCATATCAATCCAATCCATTTTTTTTGTTATCTTTGCGCAAGCATTTTAAGATTCCATTTAGACTACTCAATTTTTTATTTATATGGATTTTCTACACATCATGACCCTTATAGGGTCTGTTGCCATGCTGATGTATGGTATGAAGGTGATGAGTGAGGGCGTGCAAAAGATGGCAGGTGCCAGTCTGCGTAATGTTCTTGGAACAATGACCACGAATCGCTTCACCGGTCTTTTAACTGGTTCGTTCATCACTGCAGCCATTCAGTCTTCTACCGCTACAACCGTCATGACGGTTAGTTTTGTTAGCGCAGGTCTCTTGAGTCTGGCTCAGGCTATCAGCGTCATCATGGGTGCCAATATCGGTACTACATTCACAGCTTGGATTATGGTGTTGAGTGGTGGCTTCGACATGCGTATTGTCGTATATGCCGCCATTTTTATTGCTATCGTACTGATTTATAGCAAGAAGAACATAAATATGGGTGAGTTCATCATGGGTTTGGCCTTGATGCTTTTGGGTTTGACTACCCTGAAGATCAATGCCGCAGAGATGAAGCTCGACACCATTCCCGCTATTATGGATTTCTTCAATAGCACGAGTGGTTGGGGCTACGGTTCATATTTGTTGTACTTACTTGTGGGTGGTTTGCTGACCTGCTGTGTACAGTCTTCGGCTGCTATTATGGCCATCACCATGACACTGTGTTCAACGGGTGTGTTGAAGATTGATATGGGTATTGCCCTTGTAATGGGTGAGAATATCGGTACCACCATCACTTCCAATGTTGTTGCTCTCTCAGCCACCACACAGGCAAGACGAGCTGCTATGGCTCACTTGATATTCAACCTCTTCGGTGTATGTTGGATTCTTTGCATCTTCCCATATTTCGTAGATTTCATCTGCAGTATGGTTGGTGTTGATCGCAACAGTCCCACGATGGACAAGAGCATGCTGACAGTGGTTCTTGCTGCATTCCACACCACCTTCAATGTGGCTAATGTGCTGATCCTCATCTGGTTTATCAAACCCATGGAAAAGGTGGTTTGCATGATCATTCCTCACAAGGAGGGTGGAGAAGAGGAAGAGAGCCGTTTGCGCTATATCTCTGGTGGTCTGCTCAGCACTTCGGAGTTGAGTATCCTTGAGGCACAGAAGGAGATTGCACTCTTCAGTGCTCGTTGCGTGAAGATGTTCGGTTTTGTCCGTGAGTTACTTCACACAGAGAAGGACGATGAGTTCAACAAACTTTTCAGCCGTATTGAGAAGTACGAGAGCATTACTGACAACATGGAGATTGAGATTGCCAACTACCTCAATAAGGTGAGCGAGGGTAGGTTGTCTGCCGAGTCAAAGGGTCATATCCAGCGTATGCTTCGTGAAGTGAGTGAGTTGGAGAGTATCGGTGACAGTTGTTTCAACCTGGCTCGTACCATGAACCGCAGAAGAAGTTATGCGCAGGAAGACTTTACCGAGTCGCAGTATGGCCACATTCACAACATGCTCAACCTGACCGAGAATGCGCTCGACCAGATGCACAAAGTGGTGTCTCGTCCTTCTCACCAGCATATTGACTACAATGTAACTTACAACATTGAACATGAGATCAACAACTATCGTACACAGTTGAAGAACCAGAACCTTATCGATATTAATAATAAGGTATATGATTACCAGATTGGTGTATTCTACATCGACCTTATCTCGGAGTGCGAGAAGTTGGGCGACTATGTAGTGAATGTAGTTCAGGCTACTCGAGAGAGAAGAGAGGCTACAGCTGAATAATTTAGAGAGGTTTTTTACGATATTTCAGATGGGAGGTTTGCAAAAGCCTCCCATTTAGCAAGTATAACGGCCTTCATTCTCATTGAGTTGTCCTGTTGTTTGCCGAGTTTGCGATGTAATTGGATAAGTCTTTGTGTTATAATTATATAAGGCTGTGATAATGTTAAGTATATGATTCGAAAGAAAAAGACTAATTGGACGGTGTTGCCGGGTATCGAACCTACAGCAATGGATCTTAAGATCATGGAGGCTCAGGAGCATGGCAAACTTGTTCCTACACGCGATTTGATCAAGACCCCGTCTCAGATTGAAGGTATCCGTAAGGCCGGTGTGCTCAACACTGCCGTTCTCGACCATGTGGCCGAGCATATCAAGGAGGGAATGTCTACACTCGAGATAGACAAACTGGTGTATGATTTCACGGTTAAGCATGGCGGTATACCTGCTCCTCTCAACTATGAGGGTTTCCCCAACAGTTGCTGTACGAGTATCAACGATGTTGTCTGTCATGGCATCCCCGCCGATTGGGAGATCCTTGAGGAGGGCGATATCGTAAATGTTGACTGTACTACTATTCTTGACGGATACTATGCTGATGCCAGCCGTATGTTTGTGATTGGCAAGGCAGAACCTGAAGTACAGCGTTTGGTCGATGTGGCATGGGATTGCCTGAAGATAGGCGAGAAGGTTTGTGAGCAACCTTATGTCTATGTGGGCGATATGGCCAAGGAGATAACCAAACTTGCTCATCAAAACGGCTACTCGGTTGTTCGTGACTATTGTGGCCATGGAGTAGGGGTGCAGTTCCATGAGGACCCTGATGTGGAGCATTATGGCAAGAAGCAGGGTACGGGTATGTTGCTGGTACCTGGTATGACTTTCACCATCGAACCTATGATCAACATGGGCGACTATGAGTGTTGCGCGGACGAGGAAGATGAGACGGGATGGATTGTCCTGACTGAGGATGGTCTGCCCAGTGCTCAGTGGGAGCATACCTATGTGATGACCGAGAACGGTGTGGAGATACTCAGTCACTGATTATTTGACTTTAGGTAACGGTTAAAAAATAACTTCGGAAGATTTCGTCTTATGGAGCAACAAGATATTTATATATTAGGTATAGAGAGCAGTTGTGATGACACCTCTGCTGCCGTCATTAAGAACGGCATTCTATTAAGCAATGTCACTGCAAGCCAGGCTGTACATGAGGCTTATGGCGGTGTGGTTCCCGAACTTGCTTCGAGAGCGCATCAGCAGAACATCGTTCCCGTTGTTGATCAGGCACTGAAACGGGCTGGCATAGAGCGCGAAGACCTTACTGCAATTGCCTTCACGAGAGGACCCGGTCTTATGGGTTCGCTCCATGTTGGCGTTTCTTTTGCTAAGGGACTGGCTGTTTCTTTGGGTGTTCCTATGATTGATGTCAATCACCTTCAGGGGCATATTTTGGCCCATTTCATCAAGGAAAATGAAGATGATGCCGATCAGCCTGAGTTCCCCTTCCTTTGCTTGCTTGTTAGTGGTGGCAACTCACAAATCGTGCTGGTGAAGTCCTACAAGGAGATGGAGGTGCTGGGTCAGACCATCGACGATGCGGCTGGCGAGGCTATTGACAAATGTAGTAAGGTGATGGGTCTCGGCTATCCAGGTGGCCCTATCATTGACAAGTTGGCTCGTCAGGGCAATCCTGATGCCTATACTTTCTCCAAGCCCAATCTTCCGGGTTATGACTATAGTTTCTCCGGACTCAAAACTTCTTTCCTTTACTCCTTGCGTGATTGGATTAAGGATGACCCTGACTTCATTGAGCATCACAAGGAGGATTTGGCCGCATCTCTCGAGCGTACTATCGTAGATATCTTGATGAAGAAGTTGCGCCTTGCTGCCAAGGACTATAAGATCAGGCAGGTGGCTGTGGCTGGTGGTGTGTCTGCCAACAATGGTCTGCGCAATGCTTTCCACGATTATGCCAAGAGATATGGTTGGAAGATATTCATTCCAAAGTTCAGTTACACCACCGACAATGCCGCGATGATTGCCATAACTGGCTATTATAAGTATCTGGAGAAGGATTTTTGTCCTATTGAGGCTCCCGCTTTTAGCCGGGTTACAGTATAGATTTTAGACAAGTTACAGTATTTATATATAGGCTGATGAGGAGATTTTGAATGTTTTTTCGTGAAAAAGTTCTTTATATTGAAGATTTTCTGTAGAAATGTTTGGTAGTCTCAAAATAAACTTGTAATTTTGCACGCTGTTTGAAAGAAGTTATTTGAATAACTAAAGAAAGGAAAAGATTAGAAATGTCTAAGATTTGTCAAATTACCGGAAAGAAAGCCATGATTGGCTGTAATGTTTCCCATTCAAAGCGTCGTACAAAGCGTCACTTTGATGTGAACTTGTTCACCAAGAAGTTCTACTATGTAGAGCAGGACTGCTGGATTAGCTTGAGTATCTCTGCCTCTGGTCTTCGTTTGATCAACAAGGTTGGACTCGATGCTGCTCTCAACCAGGCAGTTGCTAAGGGCTATTGTGATTGGAAGAGCATTAAAGTAATTGGTTAATATAGGAGGAAACGATTATGGCAAAGAAGGTTAAAGGCAACAGAATCCAGGTAATTCTGGAGTGTACCGAAATGAAGGAGAGTGGACTCCCAGGAACTTCTCGCTACATTACCACTAAGAATAGAAAGAACACTCCCGAGCGTTTGGAGTTGAAGAAGTACAATCCCATTCTGAAAAGAATGACTGTTCACAAGGAAATTAAATAATTAGTATACTATGGCAAAGAAAACAGTGGCTACTCTGCAGACAGGTAAGACAGATGGCCGTTCCTATACCAAGGTAATCAAGATGGTTAAGAATCCCGAAACTGGTTCTTACTCATTCGACGAGCAGATGGTTCCCAACGAAGCCGTAAAGGACTTCTTTAAGAACTAATAAAGTTCGTTTTCCTGACTTAAGATTCAAATGACCAAAGGTCCTATAAAGGGCACCTATCCACAAGATAGGTGCTTTTTTATGCTATTAAGTGTATTTTTTACTGCATTCATCGTAGATTTCTCAATTTCTTGTACTATCTTTGCGGTGATTTATTGTATAATGGAATACTATGGGATTTTTTAGTTTCTTTACGAAAGAAAAGAAGGAAACCTTGGACAAGGGTCTTGAAAAGACCAAAGAGAGTTTCTTCGGCAAGATCGCGCGTGCTGTTGCTGGCAAGTCCAAGGTTGATGATGATGTTCTTGATAATCTTGAGGAGGTGTTGGTGACCAGCGATGTGGGTGTTGACACCACGCTCTCTATTATCAATCGTATTGAGGAGCGTGTGGCTCGTGATAAGTATGTTGGTACCGATGAGTTGAATAATATTCTCCGTGAAGAGATATCCAATCTGCTTACAGAGAATAATAGTTCTGACACCGAAGGTTATACTATCCCTGAGGGCAAGAAGCCTTATGTGATTATGGTGGTTGGTGTCAATGGTGTGGGTAAGACTACCACCATTGGCAAACTGGCCTATCAGTTTAAGAAGGCTGGCTTGAAGGTTTGTCTCGGTGCAGCCGATACTTTTAGAGCTGCTGCTGTGGAGCAGATCGTCATTTGGGGCGAGCGTGTCGGTGTGCCCGTTATCAAACAGCATATGGGCAGTGACCCTGCAAGTGTTGCTTTCGACACGCTCAGCAGTGCTGTGTCCAACGATGCTGATGTGGTGCTGATTGATACTGCTGGCCGTCTTCACAACAAGAAGGGCCTGATGGACGAACTTTCAAAGATCAAGCGTGTGATGCAAAAGGTTGTGCCCGATGCGCCTCACGATGTGATGCTTGTCCTTGACGGTAGTACGGGTCAGAATGCTTTTGAGCAGGCCAAGCAGTTCACCCAGGCTACTCAGGTCTCAAGTATGGCCATCACCAAACTTGATGGCACTGCCAAGGGTGGTGTGGTCATAGGTATTTCCGACCAGTTTAAGATTCCCGTGCGCTATATCGGCTTGGGTGAGGGCATGGAAGATCTCCAGCCTTTCAATCGTCGCGAGTTTGTTGATTCACTTTTCAAGGCATAGTTTGTTTCAAGGCATAGTTGGGTATGAATAGACCTACGGTTGATATCATTACTTTAGGTTGTTCGAAGAATCTTGTTGATTCTGAGAAACTGTTCTGTCAGTTGGAGGCCAATGGCTATCAGGTGACTCATGATGCAGAGGATCCTCAAGGCGAGATCGCTGTGATCAACACTTGTGGTTTCATTGGCGATGCGAAGGAGGAGAGTATCAATATGATACTTGAGATTGCTGAGCGTAAGAAGACGGGAAGTCTGAAGAAGTTGTTTGTGATGGGATGCCTTTCTCAGCGTTATTTCACCGAACTGAATGAGGAGATCCCCGAGGTTGATAAGTTTTATGGCAAGTTCAACTGGACCGAACTGGTGAACGACCTCGGCCATGAGTATAGAGAGGAACTTAAGAATGACCGCCATCTCACCACTCCTTCTCATTATGCTTATCTGAAGATCTCTGAGGGATGTGATCGCCATTGTGCCTATTGCTCTATACCTATCATCACAGGTAGGCATCAGAGCCGTCCTATCGAAGAGATCGTTGCTGAGGTCGAGAAGTTGGTGTCGATGGGCGTTAAGGAGTTCCAGGTCATTGCCCAGGAACTTACCTACTATGGCGTCGACTTGTATCATCGTCGTGCCATTGCCGAGCTGGTAGAGCGTCTTGCACAGATAGAAGGCGTGAAGTGGCTTCGTCTCCATTATGCTTATCCCACGGATTTTCCGATGGAATTGATGCATGTGATGAACAGGTATCCCAACATCTGCAAGTACCTCGACATCGCGCTTCAGCATATCTCAACGCCTGTGTTGCAGAGGATGCGCCGAAACATTGATATGCAGAAGACATACGATCTGATTGAGGCTCTCCGCCGTGAGGTCCCTGGCATCCATCTTCGTACTACGCTGATGGTTGGTTTCCCCGGTGAAACGGACGATGATTTTGACGAACTGCTGACTTTTGCCAAGAAGGCTCGTTTTGAGCGTATGGGTGCTTTTGCTTATAGTGAGGAGGACGGAACTTATGCATGTGAGCATTTCACCGACGATATCCCAGAGGAGGTCAAGGAGGCTCGTCTCTCAAAGTTGATGCGTGTTCAGCAACGCATTTCTGCCGATGTACAGGAGCAAAAAGTGGGTCAGACTATGAAGGTTATCATCGATCGTATTGAGGGTGACTACTATATCGGCCGTACTGAATTCGACTCTCCCGAGGTCGATCCTGAGGTGCTGATACCTGTATCTGCATCTTCGCTTCAGGTGGGTGAGTTCTATGATGTGGTCATTGATTCGGCCGACGATTTCGACCTTTATGCACATTTAGCTTGATTGTTAGTGAAAGTCACTTGCTGTTAATATAATTTTGATTACTTACTCAAGATGAATAATAAGGAATTTATCACAGAATTGTCTCGCAGGTTGGGAACATCGTCCAGAGATGTTTCAAAGATAGTTTCTGCCTTCAATGCAGAGTTTTCAAGCCAACTCGAGAATGAGAATACTATTAGCATCCAGGGTTTTGGTACCTTTGATGTTAAGAAGAAGTTGGAGCATGTTGTGGTAAATCCTTCCTCTCGTCAGCGTATGCTCGTTCCTCCCAGGATGGAGATTAAGTTCAAGCCCAGTCCCATCTTAAAAGATAAGATAAACTAAACTTCTATGGACAACAAGGTACTATTACAGGATTTGGCTCAAGGTCTTTCTGCGCGTGCTTCTATGCAGAAGAAGGACGCAGATGCTTTTGTGCGCAATGTGTTTGATATTATCATTCAGTTTCTTCAGGAGGATAAGATTGTCAAGATCAAAGGCTTGGGCACATTCAAGGTGATTGAGGTAAGTGGCCGTGACAGTGTGAATGTGAACACAGGCGAGCGTATCCATATTGGCGGGCATTCAAAGATATCCTTCACTCCCGATTCGGCTTTGAAGGATCAGGTCAACCGTCCTTTTGCTGATTTTGAAACGATCATTATCAACGAAGGTGTTGATTTGAGCGAGATGGAGCGCATACCCGATGCCAACGATGTTCTTTCTTCCGAAGATGTTCTTGGTGTCGATAATGCGGATGAACTTCCTGACAACTCTTCTGTTGTTGAAGTAGATGCCCCTGTTGAGGATATTCCTTTGCCAACGCCTGTCGATGAAGTTACTGCAGAAGATACACCTGCGGTTGTGGCTTTGGCAACTCCTGTTGATGAAGTTATTGCAGAGGATACACCTACGGTTGTGCCTTTGGCAACTCCTGTTGATGAAGTTATTGCAGAGGATACACCTACGGTTGTGCCTTTGGCAATGCCTGTCGATGAAGTTACTGCAGAGGATACACCTACGGTTGTGCCTTTGGCAGATGTAGCTCAAGATGATTCTATCGCTACAGAAGCCCCTGCAGAGCCCACTCCTTCGGTGGATGGCAGTACGCTTTCTGCAGGGGATGATGAGTCGTCAAGCAATGATTCATCAGATGATGTGTTAGAGTCTGATATTGAGGATGTTTACGCAACAAAACATAAGTTTGAATGGGGCAGATTCTTCCTCTATCTTCTTCTGGCTCTGCTGTTGCTCACGCTTGGCTATTTGGCAGGTCGCTTCCATTGGTTTGATAAGATAAATTCTTATGTAGATGGTTTCTTTAAGACAGAACAGACAGAGAAGCCCGTGACTGTCGATTCTATCTCCAAGAAGAAGGATACCAAGGTGGTACCTGTGGCTGTGGATTCTTTGGTAACCAATGATTCTTTGGCATCCAATAATTCTTTGCCGGTCAATGAAGATCCTGCTGTATCAGAGGGTGAGGCAGTGAAGCCTGCTACAAAGGGAACTGCTGTATCAGAGGGTGGGGCTGTGAAGCCTGCCACAAAGGGAACTGCTGTATCAGAGGGTGGGGCTGTGAAGCCTGCCACAAAGGGAACTGCTGTATCAGAGGGTGGTGCTGTGAAGCCTGCCACAAAGGGAACTGCTGTATCAGAGGGTGGTGCTGTGAAGTCTGCTAAAACGGGAACTGCTGTATCAGAGGGTGGTGCGGTGAAGCCTGTGGCAAAGAAGGCAGTTGTAAGGAAGGAGGTGGATGAATTTGAGGAGGAATTTGATCGTGCTCAAACAATGGGGAGGACGGCAAGTTCGAGAGGTGTCAATTCGAAGAATGCTCTGCCCGATGGTCGTTATCAGATAGCAGGTACGAAGTGTACCCATGTGCTCAAGTCGGGTGAGGGTCTGTATCAGTTGTCGCGATTGTATTATGGCAATCAGAATATGGTAACCTATATCATCAGTTACAACCATTTGCCCGATCCCGATCTGATTCCGGTAGGTACGGTTTTGAAGATTCCTGAACTTAAAAGTGTTGAGTAAAAGTACTTGCCTTTTCATCTCAATTCTTAAATACTCTTAAAACTCTTTTAAGTTAACTTAAACATAGCTTATTTTTGCGCCTTCGCTTTTGTCATTTGCTTCATATTGTGTAAATTTGTGGTCCGAAAGACGAAAACACATAAAAAAATATACAATATGGCAGAATCTATTGATATACGCGAACTGAATGAGCGTATCGAGAGACAGAGCGGTTTTGTGACCAATCTGGTTGCTGGTATGAACCAGGTGATCGTTGGTCAGAAACATTTGGTTGAATCTCTTCTCATCGGTCTTCTGAGTGATGGTCATGTCTTGCTGGAGGGTGTGCCGGGTCTGGCCAAGACTCTTGCTATCAAGACCCTCTCACAGTTGGTGGATGCGAAGTTCAACCGTATCCAGTTCACCCCCGACCTTCTTCCCGCCGATATCATCGGTACGATGATCTACAGTCAGAAGGACGAGAAGTTTGTTGTGGAGCAGGGTCCCATCTTCGCCAACTTCGTGCTGGCTGATGAGATCAACCGTGCACCGGCAAAGGTTCAGAGCGCATTGCTCGAGGCCATGCAGGAGCGCCAGGTGACCATCGGCAAGAGCACCTACTCACTTGAGAAGCCCTTCCTCGTACTGGCTACCCAGAACCCCATCGAGCAGGAAGGTACCTATCCTCTCCCCGAGGCACAGGTGGACCGCTTCATGCTGAAGGTGGTGATAGACTATCCCAAACTGGAGGACGAGAAGCGCATCATCCGCTCCAACATCTCCGGTGAGATCAAGAACGAGGTTCGCCCCATCCTTACCACCAAGGATATCCTCGATGCACGCGAGGTGGTGCGCCAGGTGTATCTGGATGAGAAGATAGAGCAGTATGTGGCCGACATCGTGTTTGCTACCCGCTATCCCGAGAAGTACGGACTGTCGGAGATCAAGAACTACATTGAGTTCGGCGGTTCGCCCCGTGCCAGCATCAACCTGGCCCTCGCAGCTCGTGCCTATGCCTTCATCAAGCGCCGTGGCTATGTGATCCCCGAAGATGTGCGTGCAGTGGCCTTCGATGTACTGCGCCACCGTATCGGCCTGAGCTATGAGGCAGAGGCCAACAATGTGACCTCGGAGGAGATCATCAGCCAGATCATCAATAAGGTTGAGGTGCCCTAAGGCGAATTGAAAATTGAGAATTGAGAATTGAAAATTGAGGTTGCGAATAAGTGAGGGCAGAGCCAAGTTTGCTTGTGCCATGCGACCGTGAGCAATCTCGACGAAATCAATAACGAGCAAGTTCGAGGTGTAGCCTCAAAATTCAAAATTGGCATCTTTGTCAATGGAAACGAGTGAAATACTAAAACGAGTACGCCAGATTGAGATCAAGACCCGCGGTCTGAGCAACAATATCTTTGCAGGCGAATATCATTCCGCCTTCAAGGGTAGAGGTATGGCCTTCAGCGAGGTGCGCGAGTATCAGTATGGTGACGACATACGCGACATAGAGTGGAATGTGACCGCCCGCTTCAACAAGCCCTACATCAAGGTGTTTGAGGAGGAGCGCGAACTCACTGTGATGTTGCTCGTGGATGTCAGTGCAAGTCTGAACTTCGGTACGCAGGTGATGCAGAAGCGTGAGATGCTGACCGAGATAGCAGCTACACTGGCCTTCAGCGCCATACAGAACAATGACAAGATCGGCGTCATCTTCTTCAGCGACAAAGTGGAGAAGTTCATCCCACCCAAGAAAGGTCGGAAGCACATACTCTACATCATACGCGAACTGCTCGACTTCCAACCCACGAGTCAGCAAACCAATGTATCGGTGGCCATAGAGTATCTGCGTCAGGCCATCAAGCGCAGATGTACCGCATTCGTGCTGAGCGACTTCCTGGACGAGAACGACTTCCAGGTGCCCCTGAGCATTGCCAATCGCAAGCATGACATCGTAGCCATCCAGGTGTACGATCGCAGAGTAGCCGAACTGCCCAATGTGGGACTGATGAAGGTGGTCGATGCAGAGACCGGATACGAGCGCTATCTGGACACCAGCAGTGCCAAGGTGCGCAATCACCACGCTTCATGGTGGAAGTCGCACCAAGCCCGACTGGCCGATACCTTTACCCGGAGCAATGTGGACTATGTGAATGTGCGTACAGATCAAGACTATGTGGCAGCTCTCATGAGCCTGTTCGCCCAGCGCAGTTAAGAAGGTGAAACCCTATAAAACTATTGTTGTGAAAAGAAAAATTTTCTTTATAGCATTCTTCTCTATACTCTCTTCAGTCAACCTGCTGGCCCAAGTGCAGGTTGATATCAAGATAGACTCCATGCAACTCTACATAGGAGAGCAGACTGCCATCACGCTTGATGTCACCTGTGATGCCAATCAGAAACCCGAACTTCCACACTTCGAGTCATCTCTCCGTGATGGATACTTCCAGGCACTGGTGCCCGGCATCGAGGTGATAGAGAACTGCAAGCCCGACACCCAGATGCTCAATGATGGCAAGCGTATGCAGATCAGTCAGCGCTACATCATCACCAGTTTCGACTCGGCTCTGTACTATCTTCCCCCTATGGAAGTCATTGTGGACACGACGCACTACAAGTCGAAGGCCCTGGCACTCCGCGTCTATTCGCCCGATGTAGATACGCTCCATGTGGAGAAGTTTGCAGGCATCAATGGGGTAGAGGAGCTCGAGTTTGCGTGGGAAGACTGGCACCACACCATCTTCTCGCTCCTTGCCATCCTACTACTCTGCGTGCTGACCTTCCTCGCATACTGGTGGCTCAAGAAGGGCAACCCCGTGATCCCCCTCATGCGCCGTAAGCCCAAACTGCCCCCTCATCAGGTGGCCATGCAAGAGATACAGCGCATCAAGGAAGAGCGCACATGGGCTACCGAGGAGAGCAAGGAATACTACACCCAGCTCACCGATACCCTCCGCACCTATATACAGGACCGCTACGGTTTCCGTGCCATGGACATGACATCGACCGAGATCATAGACCGCCTGGTGCAGGAGAACGATGCAGAGGCTCTGGAGGAGTTGTCCGAACTGTTCCGTACGGCCGACCTGGTGAAGTTTGCCAAGTACACAACACCCATCAATGAGAATGATGCTCATCTGCTCACAGCAGTAGAATACATCAACCAGACCAAGCAAGAGGTAGATCCCAATGCCAAGTCCGACGAACCCATCTACACAGCCGAACAGCGTAAGACGATCGGCATGAAGTGGACACTGCGCATCTCCATCGTCGTGATGTCGATAGCAGTAGCAGTGATCCTCGTATGCATGATCGTGCGACTGGTTGACTTGCTGAGGTGAGGTTAGAGGTTAGAGCTTAGAGTTTAGAGCTTAGAGTTTAGAGCTTAGAGTTTAGAGTTTAGTGTAGTTGAATCGGTATAAAGTTGAAAAGATATACTCTGACACGAAATATCCGTTTATCCTAATATAAAATATAAATATCAATGACTTTCGCATCGCCATTATATTTTCTCTTACTTCTCCTCATCATACCTTATATAGTATGGTATGTGATGAGATTCCGTAAGTCAGAACCCGTGCTGATGGTCAGTAGTCTTCATGCATTCACACATCAACCCCATACATTCAGAGAATACCTAGTACATGCACCCTTCGTGTTGCGCATCGTCTGTTTTGCCGTAGCCGTTGTGGCCCTGGCACGCCCCCAGTCGCAGAACGACTGGAGCGAGCAGAACATTGAAGGTATCGACATCATGCTCTGTATGGATGTGAGTACCAGTATGCTTGCAGAGGACCTCCAGCCCAACCGTATCGTTGCAGCTAGGGATGTGGCTATGGACTTTATCAAAGGTCGCCCCAATGACAATATAGGTCTGACCATTTTCGCCGGAGAAGCATATACCCAATGCCCCATGACAACCGATCATGGCGTGCTCCTCAACATGCTCGACAAGATGGACTGCGACATGGCAGCCAACGGCATCCTCGAGGACGGTACAGCCATCGGTATGGGTATCACCAATGCCGTGAGCCGACTCAAGGACAGTCAGGCCAAGAGCAAGGTGGTCATCATGCTGACCGACGGTTCGAACAACCGCGGTGAGATTACCCCCGCAGATGCAGCTTTCATGGCCCGTGAGTACGGAGTGCGTCTATACACCATCGGTGTGGGAGCCAAGGGAAAGGCTCGCTACCCCTACTATGTGGGAGGCCACAAGCAGTATATCATGGTAGATGCAGATATCGACGAAGGTACACTCCAAAACATTGCCCAGACCACCGATGGTATCTACTATCGTGCAACCTCCGACAAGAGTCTGAAGGAAATCTATCAGGAGATCGACAAACTTGAGAAGTCGAAACTGCTGGTAAGTAAGTTCAATACGAAGGCCGAGCACTTCATGCCCTACCTGCTCATAGCCCTGTGTGCATTCATGCTCGAGATGCTACTTCGCCTCACCGTACTTCGTAAAATGCCCTAACAACGATTCACACTATGTTCAGATTTGCTAACCCTACATATCTCTATCTACTACTGGTGCTGGCAGTCTTTGCCTTGCTCCACTACTTTGGACTGTATATGCGCAGACGCGACTTGGCCCGCTACGGTGAGCCTCATCTCGTGTCGCGACTGATAAAAGACTATTCGCTTCTGAGGGGCGAACTGAAGTTCTGGTTGCTTCAGGCCTCCCTGGCATTCTTCATCCTGGCGCTGGCCCGACCCCAGAATGGCACGAAGGAAGCAGAGCGCGACCGTTATGGCATTGAGGCCATCGTGGCACTCGACATCAGCAACTCCATGTTGGCACAGGATGTTCATCCCAATCGTCTGGACAAGTCAAAGCGTCTCATCACCAACATGATGAAGCAGATGGGCGACGACCAGATAGGTATGGTGATCTTTGCCGGAAGTGCATTCACCCAGGTGCCCATCACGAGCGACTTCGCCACAGCCCAGATGTATCTCGACCAGATAGAACCATCGCTCATCGAACTTCAGGGAACCGACATCGCACGAGCCATCCAACTGTCGCAGAAGAGTTTTACGGACAGAGAAGGTATCAACCGAGCCATCTTCGTGATAACCGACGGTGAAGACAACGAAGGCGGAGCCGTGGAAGCTGCCAAGGAAGCATCGAAGGCCGGCATACATGTCTTCGTGCTGGGTATCGGTAGTCCGGAAGGTGCCAAAATACCTATCCCCGGTACCACACAGTATATCATTGACAATGAAGGCAATACCGTTGTAACAAAACTCAATGAGCAGATGTGCCGTGACATAGCCAAGGCCGGTGAAGGCGCCTATATCTATGTGGACAACAGCAGTTCTGCTCAGGAAGCCCTTGACAAGTATCTGGACCAGCTCTCCAAGACCAAACTCGATGTGAGCAAATATACCGAGTATAATGAAAAATATCAACTGTTCCTCCTGATAGGTTTGATACTTCTGATATGCGATGCGCTCATCATGGCCCGCCAGAACCATCTCTTCCAGCGTGTCAACCTCTTTGGCAAGAAGGGAGCGATGCTTTTCCTTCTGCTCATGTCATTGGGTACGCTAACCTCGTGTACGGGCGATTCGTTCCGCGACCATGTGCGCCGTGGTAATCGCAATTACGCCCTGGCCAACGACACTCTCTGCCAAGACTCCTCTTATATATATGAGGCATGCACCGAATATGAGCGTGCCATCACGAAGGATTCCACAGTGGCCATTGCCCACTACAATGCAGGTAATGCCTATCTGCTGACGGGCAAGGACAGCATAGCCATGCATGAGTATATGGTGGCCGACTCGCTCGAATCGGACTTTGGCCGACAGGCCCACATCCATCGTAATATCGGCGTACTGCTCCAAAGTAATTCGGTCAATGCCCCCGACAGCATGAAGTACAGACTGCTACAGGGAGCAGTGGAGAACTACAAATCCTCACTTCGCTACGATCCGAAAAACGATGAGACACGCTACAATCTGGCACTCTGCCTCTGGCAGTTGAAGAAGGACAACCAGGGCCAGCAAGGTGGTGGCGGTGAGGGTCAGGACAACTCCGAGCAAGAGGATCAGCAACAGCAGAAGCAAGACCAGCAGAAGCAAGAACAGAAGCAACAGGAGCAACAGGAGCAACAACAACAGCAACAGCCCAACGAAGCTTCTGAACAGATGATAAACGCAGCTATGCAGAAAGAGCGCGAGACGCAGAACCGCATGAACATGTACGACCGTGCAAAGCGCATGGAAGACACAGAGGAGCAGGAAGCCCGTCCACGCAGACTGCAGAAGAACTGGTAGAGTAATGGTAAAAGAATAACTTCGGAAGATTTGTTTACTGAAGACTAACGATACAAGTTTCGCAAGGCTATTTTGGAAATTATTTGATTATGACCAAACGCTATTATATCACATTTCTCATGTTGATGCTCACAGGGTGGCTGTGGGCACAGAAGTTGACAATTCAGGCACCCGCCCAAGCAGAGGTGGGCCGACGCATACAGGTGAAGTATGTGCTCAATACTACCGAATACGAACACATACAGCCCGATGGCGAATTTACCGGTTTTGAGTTGCAGTACGGGCCGAGTGTCAGTCAGATGAATAGTTTCAGCAGTGTGAACGGTCGCACTACGCAGAGTTCGTCGGCCACCTTCACCTATACCCTGATGCCCATCAAGGAAGGAACCTACACCCTGCCTTCAGCCACCGTGACATCAGGTGGTCAGAAGATCAAGAGCGGAACGGCTAAGATTGAGGTTTTGCCCGGCTCATCATCAGGTCAGGGCAGTCAGTCGTCGGGTGGTTCGGGTTCGCGTCAGCAGGATGGCGGTTCACTTCACACCCCTCGTCAGGGAGAGACGGTGAGCGGGTCGGACATCTATTTCACAGCAACAGCCTCCAAGACACATGTCTATGAACAGGAAGCCGTGCTCATCACCTATAAACTCTACTCACTGGTAAGCGTGGAGCAGTTGGCCGGCGACATACCCCAGCTCGACGGTTTCCACACACAGGAGATAGAGCAACCCCAACAGCAGAGTTTCAAACTTGAGCGTGTGGGCAATAAGAACTACGGTACGGTCGTATGGCGCGAGTATGTGGTCTTTCCACAGCGTACGGGTAAGTTGACCATCCCATCCGTGGAGTTTACTGCCGACATCGTGGTGCAGAGTCGCTATGTGGACCCCATCGATGCCTTCTTCAACGGTGGTGGCATGATGCAACGCATACAGAAGAAGATCAAGGCACCAGCCATCGACATTCAGGTAGATGCCTTGCCCTCGCGCCCCCTCAACTTCTCCGGTGCCGTAGGTAAGAACTTCTCCATCAAGGGCAAACTCTCTCCCCAGCAGGTAGATGCCAATGATGCCACAACGCTCTCACTGGTGATAAACGGAACGGGCAACATGAAACTGATGAATGCTCCAGCCATCACCTGGCCCCGTGACTTTGAGGAGTACGATCCCAAGCGTCAGGAGAGCACCAAGATAACCAAGAACGGTTCGCAGGGCACCGTCTCCTACGACTATATAGCCGTGCCTCATCACGCAGGTAAGTTCACCATCTCTCCCGTTGAATTCTGCTATTTCGATACCGAAAAGAAGCTGTATGTCACACTCTCAACCGATAGTTTCGAACTAGGTGTGGCCAAGGTGGCAGGAGCCATGGCCTCCAGTGCTTCGCGTACGCAGGAGGATATCAAGGAGTTGGGCGATGACATTCACTTCATCAAGCAAGGCGAACTGTCCGTCAACACCCCCGGTGAGACCATGTTCGGTTCGCTGAAGCAACTTCTCTACTATCTGGCCATCATCATTCTCTTTGCCGTAGTGATGATCATCTTCCGTCAGCAAGCCAAGGCCAATGCCGATGTTGTGGGCCGTAGAGGTCGTCGCGCAAGCAAGTCGGCCGTCAAGCGTCTGCGTCAGGCCAACAAACTGCTACAGAAGGGTGACGATGAGCACTTCTACGATGAGGTGATGCATGCCCTTTGGGGCTATGTAGCCGACAAACTCAATCTGCCCGTTGCCGAACTCAACAAGGACAATGTGAGCGACATGCTTCTCCAGAAAGGCATTGAGGAGTCTGTCACATCGCGTTTCCTCGATATATTGAGCGAGTGCGAGTTTGCCCGTTTTGCTCCCGGTGATCCAAGCACCAACATGGAACACATGTACGACTCGGCCTGCGATATCATCGGACTTATCGATATGAATATCAACAAGAGCAAGTGAGTTGCCAACCGAAAAGCGAAACGACCGAATAACCGAAAAATCCATTCAGTATGAATATACGATTGATTATATCCCTGTTGCTGACCTTCTACCTGCCTCTGACCCTCTGTGCAGAAGGCGGTTCGTATCGAAAGGCAGAAAAGTTGTACACCGATGGCGACTATGAGTCGGCGCTCACCATCTACAAGCAGATGGCCTCGCAGGGAGAGGGAGCCGAACTCTATTACAATATGGCCAATTGCTACTATCGTATGGACAGCATCCCACAGGCCCTGCTGTGGTACGAGCGTGCCTATCTGCTCAATCCCGGTGATCCCGACATACGCTACAACCTGCAGTATGTGCGCACCAAGACCATTGACAAGATCGTTCCCGAGGAGGAGATCTTCTTCGTGCGCTGGTATCGCGGTCTGCTCAATCTTCTGAGTGCCGAGGGATGGACCATAGCAGGCATTGTCCTCTTCGTGCTGTGCCTTGCCTCGCTGTGCATGTATTTCTTCCTTTCAGGCATCACCTTGCGCAAGTTGGGTTTCTACAGTTCGGTGGTCTTTTTCCTCTTCGTACTGTTGTCCAACCTCTTTGCCTGGCAACAGCAGTCACGCCAGCTCCATCACGATCGCGCTATAGTCTTCGACAACAGCATCTCGGGTAAGAGTTCGCCCAATATGGCAGGCAAGGAACTCTTCCTTCTCCACGAAGGTACAACGGTGACCATCATCGACTCCAGCGTCAAGAATTGGTTGCAGGTTCGTCTGCCCGATGGCAAGCAGGGTTGGATACCCGTCTCCAGTGTCGTTGTGATTTAATAACGCTGACCTTCGGTCGAGCTTGCTCAACGCTCATCGTTCAACTCTCAACGCTCAACTCTCATCGCTCATCGCTCATCGCTCATCGCTCATCGTTCATCGCCTATGCTTTCTCAACTCATCGAATACGACCAGCAGTTACTCCTTGCATGGAACGGCAGTGACTCCATCTATTGGGATGGAGTGTGGATGACCATTACCCTGGTTGGCACCTGGGCGCTGTTCTACGCCTCACTGCTGTATGTGCTCATTCGCAGTTACAAAGCCTCGCAGATCCTGTTTGTCATCTTGTTTCTCGCGCTCGCCATACTGTTGGCCGACCAGGTAGCAAGTGGCATCTGCAAACCCTATTTCCACCGTTTTCGTCCCACCCACGAACCCTTGCTCGAAGGGCAGGTGGATATCGTGAACGGCTATATGGGAGGTCTGTACGGATTTATGTCATCCCACGCTGCAAATGGTTTTGCCATTTGCGTGTTCCTCTCCCTCGTGTTCCGCTATGGTTGGATCACCATGGTGATGTTGCTCTACGCCATCCTCACCAGTTTTTCGCGTATCTATCTGGGTGTACACTATCCGGGCGATATCCTCTGTGGCGGACTTTGGGGCGTGATATGTGGTTTGCTGGCCTACACCGCTTATTACTTTCTGTGCGCGCGTTTGGTCGGTACCCGTAAGTTTTACTCCGACACTTACACCTCGTCGGGCATACTCAAGGAAGATGCTTCCGTACCCGTTTTTTTCTTCTTCCTTACCCTCATAGGTGTGTCTGTCTATGCCATTTTCATCTTTAGATAATAGATACAATGAAAAGATATTTCGTTCTGCTTTCCTCCTTCATGCTTTTCCTCTCCACCTTTGGCGCATCACTGCACAAAGCCTTGAAGTTGAGCATGTTTGGCATCCCCTCGGGTCACTACTCTGGCATCACACCCTTTGGAGGTGGTCACTATGCTGTGGTGAGCGACAAGGAGACATTAGACGGTTTTGTGTGTTGGCAGATCTCGCAAGACCCCCTTACCGGTCAGATTGTCAACATTCGTGAAGAGGGTTTCCGTGGACAGGTTCCTCTCGACACCAATGCCGATGGTATCTCTATGCGCGATTCCGAAGACATCATCTTCTGCCCTCAGCGCAATAGTTTCTTTGTCTGTGGAGAGGGCTATCAGGATATCATCGAGATGGACCGCAATGGTCAGCGTACGGGTTACGAACTCGTCATCCCTGAATATCTTCGCAACATCTATCCTAATTATGGATTCGAGGCATTGGCTTACGACAGTGTGTCGCAGACCTTCTATACCACCACGGAGAATATACTCCCTGCCGACGGTGTACCTACATCGCCCATCAATCATGCCTTGGTCAACCTTCACTTGCAAACCTTCAAGGCATCTCCCGACAAGGATGCTGAAGGGCGCCCCATCTTTGAGCCCTCTCATCAGTTCCTCTACGAGTTGGACATGCCTCGTGCCACGCGTACAGCCCGCACTCACACTCACGGTGTGGTGGCCATGACAGCTCTGGGTGATGGCCGACTCATTGTGTTGGAGCGTGAGGCGTTTGTCTCACAGACTTTTATGGGGTCGTGGGTATACAACAAACTTTACCTCGTTGATACCAATGTGGCTCCCGGTTCGCCTTTGCAGAAAGAGTTTGTCACACAGTGGGACACGCATTTTAAGGTGGTGGACTATTCTTGGGCCAATTATGAGGGAATGTGTCTCGGTCAACCTCTGCCCGATGGTCGTCAGACGCTCATTCTCATTTCCGACAGTCAGGGTGGCTATGGTGTCGGTCCCGCACATCTTCAGGACTATATTCGCGTCGTTGTCATATAGTATAATTCACAATTCATAATTCACAATTCATAATTCATAATTTTCTTTTGGACATTTCGCTATAAATGTCTAACTTTGTACTTTGTAATTGTAAATTAATAAACGAATATGTATAGAACCAAGACTTGTGGTGAGCTTCGTCTTGCCAATGTTGGAGAAACGGTTACCCTTTCAGGATGGGTACAGGGTGTGCACGACCTTGGCGCACTGACCTTTGTTGATGTTCGCGACCGTTATGGTATCACTCAGTTGGCCTTCAATGAGGACTGCGCTGTTGAGTTGAAGGAGAAGGCTCAGAAGTTGGGCCGTGAGTATGTGATTCAGGCTACAGGTGTCGTAGCAGAACGCTATAGCAAGAACAAGAACCTGCCTACCGGTGAGATTGAGATCAATGTCACCGAACTGAATATACTCAACGAGTCGCTGACTCCTCCTTTCACCATTGAGGATAAGAGCGATGGTGGTGATGATCTTCGTATGAAGTATCGTTATCTTGACCTTCGTCGCAATCCCGTTCGTCGCAATCTGGAGTTGCGTCATAAGTTCGCCTTTGAGGTTCGCCGTTATCTCGACCAGCAGGGCTTCTTGGAGATCGAGACTCCTATCCTCGTTAATTCTACTCCCGAGGGTGCTCGCGACTTCGTAGTGCCTTCACGCATGAATCCAGGTCAGTTCTACGCTCTGCCTCAGAGTCCTCAGACTCTCAAGCAACTCTGTATGGTGGCAGGTATGGACCGTTATTTCCAGATCTGTAAGTGCTTCCGCGATGAGGACCTCCGTGCTGACCGTCAGCCCGAGTTCACCCAGATCGACTGCGAGATGTCGTTCGTGGAGCAGGAGGACATCCTGCAGATGTTCGAGGGCATGAGCCGTCACCTCTTCAAGACCATCAAGGGCATCGACATCCCTGCCCTGCCCCGCATGACATGGGCTGACGCCATGAAGTACTATGGCAGCGATAAGCCCGATACCCGCTTCGACATGAAGTTTGTCGAGCTGA
>JAZQQX010000034.1:0-1610 GCA_045629325.1 Bacteroidaceae bacterium
CCTCTTTTCTATTTGCTATGTAGCTCCTCCCAAGGCAGGCGTGTAGTGTCATTCGCTCAACGCTCATCGCTCCACTTTCAACGCCCACCGAGGGGTGAGGCCTTACTTACTTGAATCCGGCCTTCTCAACCACGGTGGCAAAAGCCTCGTTGATCTCATTGCGGGTATTGTCCACACCGGCGGTGCACATCTTCTTGGGACTCATGTTCATGCTCACCAGAAGGTTGCCATTGGCACCGATGGTGCCCTTTACTCCCGAGAAGAAGCCTTCGTAGACAACTTCCTTCTTAGGCTTGTCCTCATCCTTCACCTCGGGCTTCACTTCTGCAATGTCCACGAAGAACTTCTTCTTCTCCTCATTGAACATCAGCGACACAGTGATTCTCTCACCTGTTTTCAAACGACCACTAGGGTCATTGACCTCTACGGTCACATTTCTGTATAATTTTGACATGTTTTTGTAAGTTTATTTGTTTATTTTTCGCTCGACGCTCATCGCTCATCGCTCATCGCTCGACGCTCCACGAACTACGCGCTTTCCGCTGTTTCGATGACTCTTCTCGCCAGGTCAAACACCTCATCGAGAGTAGGAACTCCGCCATTGATGCCCACCTTGAAGTGGAGGGTGTACTTACCGTCCTCACAGGCATCTATGTAGGAGCACAGTCCACGGTAGAGTCGCTTGCCTCCGGGGAGAATGGTCTCCTTGCGGTTCAGGCAGTCGGGACTCTGCAGAGCCTTGCCAGCCTTCAGTTCGTCGATCTCATGGAGGATAAACCTCATGGTGTTGACCACCGTGGTGTTGTTCAGGACGGCATAGCGACCCTTCTCGTTCAGACCCAGGTAGATCATGAGGTTACGCACGGCACCCACTCCATACTGGCACTCGTCAATGTGCTCCACGAAGAAACGGATATCCCTGATCAAACTCTCGGCCATCTCTTCCTTGTGCTTGTTCGTGGCCATCTCTCTCAGCTTGGCTTCAATCTGCTCAAGCTGTAAATTCAAAACATATGAATCCATAATTTTCAATTTAAGACTCTCTCCCCGCTCTCCCTCTATGGAGAGGGCCCGGCAAGCCGGTTTTCAGGGTGAGAGCGATTTGTTAGATTGTTAGTTAGTAATGTGCTT
The DNA here is from genome assembly GCA_045629325.1 of Bacteroidaceae bacterium. Classification (GTDB taxonomy): domain Bacteria; phylum Bacteroidota; class Bacteroidia; order Bacteroidales; family Bacteroidaceae; genus Physcousia. The sequence goes on from JAZQQX010000034.1 coordinate 1,132, forward strand.
TCTTTAAGACTCCCCTCCTTCCTCCCTCTCGTTCGGGGACTTGTAGCCCCCTCGCTAGGCTTTTGCCGACGGGCAAAATGCAGAGGGCGGGGGGAGAGTCTTAACTTCTATCTCGCTGATGTTTACATCCTGATAGGACTTGCCATTGAATGAATGGATGTCCAGGTTGAGCAAGCAGGTGATGGTATCGCCCTGCTTCACCTTACCCTCCTCCACCAACTTGGCATCTACGCCCAGAGCCTTGCATGAGAGGAAGATGTTGCTTGTAGCGCCAGGTACTGCGATCATCACATTCAGGCTTGCGATGGTGTACTTCTCGCCATACTTCGTGTTAGTCTTGTTCTCGGTAGGGGCAACAAAGGTCACCTTGCCCTCCTTGATAGCGAGAGAAACATGTCCGGGGACAAATTTGCTTTCTCTCATCTCAAATGGAATGTTTTCTATTGCCATATTATTATTTAATTATGAGTTAATTATAT
>JAZQQX010000035.1:0-128778 GCA_045629325.1 Bacteroidaceae bacterium
GATGAGGGTTGAGCGATGAGCGATGAGCGATGAGCGGGGAGCGGGGAGCGGGGAGCGGGGAGCGGGGAGCGATGAGGGTTGAGGGTTGAGAGTTGAGTATAGAGCTTTCGATAGCTCGATATCTCGCTTTCCTGATCCTTCGAGCCTTCGCTCGTCGCTCATCGCTCAACACTCCACGCTCATTGCTCCACGCTCATTGCTCCACGCTCAACTAAAAATCTCTGATTTTTTGGATAAGTGACATTTTTTTTGTATATTTGCACAATAAATATGTATCAGTAAAGTCTGAATAATAAAACCCACCACAAAACCAATGAGAAACAGAATAGCCATCCTACTTATATGCCTGTGTGGCGTGCTCGCAAGCAAGGCGCAGGTCAGTTCGCCCACCGAAGGGGTGATAGACCATAGCTTCGTCAATGAGAAAAACATGAAGAGGGACTTGCTACAGATGCTGGCCCGCTTCTCCACCTATATGGTGAACGACTGGCGCGAGTGCCAGGAGCCCAACAGTCTGAATGAGAAGTGTGGCTTCTTCAACGGTGAGAACAGCGGAGGTAGCGACGAGCGTGGCGTGCGCCCCAATGCGGACCTGTCGATGATATGTGCCTTCCTGGTGAAATATGCACAACCTCAAGGGATTGAGTTGCCCGAGGGAGTGACCTACGACAAACTGAAGGACATGGCGCGCAAGAGCCTTATCTTCGCCTACTCCACCCACAAGGCCAACAGGCTGAAGGTGTGCTCGGGTGGTGCTTACTGGGGCAGTACATCGACAAGCGATGTGGCATGGGAATCAAGTCTTTGGGCCATGAGCGTGGCCTACAGCGCCTATTTCCAATGGAACGAACTGACGGAGGCCCAGCGAGGCTACATCTACCAGATGCTGAAGGCGGAGTGTAACTACGAACTGGGACGCTCCATCCCCACGGGTTTCAACGGTGACACGAAGGCGGAGGAGAACGGATGGGAGGCCGATATCCTGGCTGCTACCCTGGGACTCTTCCCCAACGACCCTCTGGCCCCCCAGTGGTTTGAGCGTATGCGCGAGTTTGCCATCAACAGTTACTCGCACCCCAGCGATGCTCACAATCGCACGGTGATCGACCCCGAATACAACGGCAAGACCGTGGCCGACCTCTACCGCGGAGCCAACCTCTATGAGGACTATACGCTACAGAACCACAACCTCTTCCACACCTCATACCAGAATGTGGTGATGCAGGAGTTGGGCGAGGCCGCATTGGCGCTGAAAATGTTCCAGCAGGGCTTGCACGGCAAGGAACAGTGGAAGACCAACGCCTTGATGCATCACAATCAGGAGGTGCAGGACAGCGTGCTGAACTGGCTGGCTCTGGCTGATGGCGAACTGGCCATGCCCAACGGCAACGACTGGAGCCTCTTCCTCTACGACCAGATCACTTCGTACACCACGATGGCCTGTTTCCTGCGCGACCGCAACGCGCTGATGATGGAGAATATGGCCTACAAGTATATCAAGGCCCGACAGCAGACCACGAAGGATGGCAGTTGGCTCCTCCGTGCAGATGTGGGTGCCCGAAGAATGGGTGTGGAAGCTCACCGAGTGATGATGACCTACCTGATGCACGATGTGCTCTCGACCCAAAAACTCAAGCCTACCAAGTGGAACAAATTCAACCGCCAGTTTAGCGAGGCGAAGATACTGCCTTGCCAGAATGTGGTGAGGGCCGCAAGCGACAGTCGCTTCACCACCTTCTCATGGAGTAAGGGACTGAAGAGCTACACGGGCTACATTGCCTCCAACTCGCCCGACAAGAACAAGATTATCGTGCCCTTCCGTGCCAACAACACGGGTAACTTCCTGGGCTGGTACGAGGTGGAGGGCAAACGCACGGATGCTGTGCCCGTGGTGGAAGGAAAGTACCAACTGTGGGACAACAGTTTCGTGATGCATGGCGAACTGAATACCAACCAAGGGGCTCTGAACCAGCGCTTCGTGATATACTCCACCTCTGGCAATGCCGTGATATTCATCAACGAGGTAAGGGCCAACGAGGATTGTACTATCAAAGCGGAGAAGGGCGGACTGATGGCCATCAGCGTGGACGAACTGACGAGCCCCACGCGTACGCTCTACTACAAGGATGGAAGCATTAGTTCCGATGGAGCGAAGATGGAGACGATGCAGAGCAACTGGGTGAACATTGACAACGAGGTGGGCATCGTGACGCAGGCCAACGGCAAGATGATAGCCTTCGGAGAGCGCCAGAACAACAACAGCATCATGACGGCCAAACTCTACCCTGCCTACTCCAACACTTCGCGCAAGGTAAGCAAGGGTGAATTGGTGGACACGCGCATCATCGTGTACTACAGCAATATAGATGCCAAGCAAACGGGCAAAATGGCTCAAGGGATGCATTGCCTGGACAACCTGGATGAAGGTTGGGTGGGCGTCATCGTGCCCGACACAGACGGGAAGAAATATACCTTGAAGACCAACTTCAAAGAATCGAAAACAGAATAAACGGCGAGCGGCGAGCGATGAGCGATGAGCGGCGAGCGATGAACGATGAGCGGCGAGCGATGAGCGGCGAGCGATGCCTCAACTGCTCGAAACCTCGAAGGCTCGAGAAAGCGAGATATCGAGAAATCGAGCTATCGACCACTCAACTCTCAACTCTCAACACTCAACGCTCAACACTCAACGCTCAACTCTCAACCCTCAACGCTCAACCCTCAACGCTCCACTCTCAACCCTCCACTCTCAACACTCAACGCTCAACGCAAAACGCAAAACGCCAAACTCATGATAGACCGCATAACCGTAGATAAAATCATCGACGCCGCCAACATCGTAGATGTGGTGAGCGACTTCGTGACACTGAAGCGCGCAGGAGCCAACTACAAAGGCCTCTGTCCCTTCCACGACGACCGTACGCCTTCGTTTATGGTGTCTCCAGCCAAGAACTACTGCAAGTGCTTTGCCTGCGGTAAGGGTGGCAATCCCGTGAGCTTCATCATGGAGCACGAGCAACTCTCGTGGCCCGATGCCTTGCGCTGGTTGGCAAAGAAGTATGGCATCACCATAGAGGAGAAGGAAATGACTGCCGAGGAGCGTGCCTCACAGACGGAGCGTGAGAGTCTCTTCATTGCCAACGAATGGGCCAACAAGTGGTTTCAGGAACAGATGTACGACACACCCGACGGAAGGGCCATCGGACTGGCATACTTCCGAAGCAGAGGATTTCGCGACGACATCATCAAGAAGTTCCAACTGGGCTACTGTCCCTCGGGCAGAGACAAGTGTACACAGGCTGCGCTCAAGGCGGGCTATAAAGAGCAGTATCTCATCTCCACGCCCGACAACGACGGCATTGCCCACGGTGTGGGTATCAGCATCAAGCACGAGGATGGCAAGATATTCGACCGCTTCTCGGGTCGCGTGATGTTCCCCATCTTCACCATCAGCGGTAAGGTGGTGGGCTTTGGTGGCCGTGTACTCGATGCTGCAACAAAGGGTGTGAGTGTGAAATACCAGAACTCGCCCGAGAGCATCATCTACCATAAGAAGAGCGAACTCTATGGTCTGTTTCAGGCCAAGCAGGCCATCAACAAGCAAGACTGCTGTTTCATGGTGGAGGGCTACACGGATGTGCTCGCAATGCACCAGAACGGTGTGGAGAATGTAGTGGCAAGTAGCGGTACGGCTCTGACTCACGAGCAGGTGAGATTGCTCCATCGCTTTACCAACAATATAGTAGTGCTCTACGATGGTGATGCCGCAGGTATCAAGGCAAGCCAGAGGAGTATCGACATGTTGCTGCGCGAAGGTATGAATGTGAAACTGATGTTGCTACCCGAAGGTAAGGATCCCGACGAATTTGGTCGTGAGCATACGGCGGAGCAGTTTCAGGCTTACATGAACGACAATCAGGTGGACTTCATCAAGTTCAAGACCAACCTGCTGATGAAGGAGGCCAAGGGCGACCCTATCAAGTTGAGCCAGCTGGTCAACAACATCGTGCAGAGCATTGCCGTGATACCCGACGAGATCACGCGTACCTTCTACATCCGTGAGACGGCACAGATGATGCAGATGACGGAGAAGCTCATCACGGATGCGGTGAAGAAACAGGTACAGCGCAACATTGAGGAGTGGCGCAAGGAGAAGGAGCGCGAAGAGAGACGCTCACAGATGGTATCACAGGGGGCTTCACAAGATGTGCCTCCAACCGAAGACTTCAACAACATACCTACCGACTTCCCCACAGATATCCCCGCCCAGGAGACAACCGACACGAGTGGAAGCGGTACGAGTGGCAACCAACCTCCACGCCCTACCCGACCTGCCGCCACACAAGGTACTGACGGTTCCAACATACAGAGCCGACCCTCGCTGTCACAGATCACAAGGGAAAGGAACACACAAGAGGCGAAGGAGAAACTGATAGCACAGATCGTGGTGAGACACGGTGAGGAACTGGTGTGCAACTTACTGAACGAAAAGGGTGAGCCCCATCCCACATCGGTAGCTGAATATGTGGCCATAGCATTGCAGCGTGACAGCATCGTACTGCTGAATCCGCTTCATCAGCGCATCCTGGAAGAGGCTGCACAGCAGGCACTGCAAAACGAGGACTTCAAGGCGGAGAGATACTTCCTCAACCATCCCGACCAGCAAGTCAGCAGTTTTGCATTTGAAATGGTGTCGGACAAAGAGGAATTGAGCAAGTACTTTGACCAGGGAAAGCAGAGCGTGCCCAATGAGGCCAATATGAGACTTGACCAAGTGAAGCATCTCATCATCGACCTGAAACTGTGTATCGTAGAAAAACAGAAGAAACAAATCATGCAACAGATGCGCGACCCTGCCGTATTGCAGGACAAGGAAAAATGTCGCAAACTGATAGCAGAATTCCAAAAAATAAAGGAGGTGGAAAACCTCCTTGCCAAGCAATGCGGTGACCGCGTGCTAATGCATTAGCGGGGAGCGATGAGCGGGGAGCGATGAGCGGGGAGCGGGGAGCGATGAACGAAGGCTCCGAGGCTCAAAGGCTCGAATACTCGAGAAAACGAGAAAGCGAGACATCGAGCTATCGAGCTATCGAAAGCTCGATACTCAACTCTCAACTCTCCCCGCTCAACGCTCAACATTCAACGCTCAACATTCAACGCTCATCGCTCATCGCTCATCGCTCCACGAACCTTACTTCTTATTGATAAGTTGCAAGAACTCCTCGCGAGTCTTTGCCTGATTGAAAGCACCGGAGAAATCGCTGGTGGTAGTGACGCTATTCTGCTTCTCCACGCCACGCATCTGCATACACATATGCTTGGCCTCAATCACCACCATCACACCCAGAGGATGAAGAGCCTCCTGGATGCACTCACGGATCTGCTTGGTCATACGCTCCTGAATCTGAAGGCGATGAGAGAAGCAGTCCACCACGCGGGCAATCTTACTCAAACCTGTGACCTCACCATCGGGGATATATGCTACATGGACTACGCCATAGAAAGGAAGCATGTGGTGCTCACAGAGTGAATAGAAGTTGATGTCGCGCACAATGACCATCTGGCTGTACTCCTCGTTGAACTTGGCAGAGTTGAGTATAGCCACGGGGTCTTGCTGATAACCGCGTGTGAGATCCTGCATGGCCTTGGCCACACGGAGAGGAGTACGCACGAGACCCTCACGCTCGGGGTCCTCGCCCAGCAGTTCGAGTATGCGATGTATATGTTGCTGTAATTCTTCTTGCTTATCGATTTCCATCTTCAGTCGATGTATGGTATGGAGCGACGGTGTGGAGCATCACATGCTACGCACACACGCGCATACCTTATTTTAATAATAGATATTGATTTTACTGCGAACGATGCTGGCGCTGTTGAACTGATTGGTTTCGCGCATCTGCTTGAGCATCTCGCTCGCTTCCTCACGCGTCTTGTAGTCGCCTACGAGGCACACATAGTGGGGAGAGCGAAATGTGATATAGACATTGGTGCCGGGGAAGAGCGCCTTGAAGCGTCGGCCCCACGACTCTGCCTGCGACTTGTCCTTGGAGGTACTACCCAAAGAGATGACCTGTACACGAAAACCGTTGCCCGTGGTGTGACGACCCGATGGCGCTACGGCAGGTCCTTCCTCCTGCTCCTCGCTGGTGGCAGAACTGCCGGAGAACTGCTCCTTGATGGCAGAAATGATGCCATTGACCAACTTGTCGATCTCCGAATCCTGATGAACAACAACAGTACCCCTACCGGCAACCTTGCGCTGCAGATAGTCCGTGTACTTGCCCTGTGCCATACCTGTGAAGGCAGACAAGGCGAAAGTGAAAAATATGATAAATCTCTTGACCATCTTTTTCTGTTGCATATCCGTCTCCCACCAACCTCCTGCACCCCTGACGAGATGCAGGAGGAGGGGGATTAACAGATATATATTGTTTTCTTTTTTTAGCAAGCAATGCTTGCCTTCCTATGCGGAATGTGTATTAGTTCCAAGCGTCGATGATACCCTTGAAATCAGCGCACTTGAGAGCAGCACCACCGATCAGACCACCGTCAACATCGGGCTTGCTGAAGATCTCCTTAGCGTTGCTGGGCTTGCAAGAACCACCATAGAGGATAGAGATCTCCTCTGCAGCCTTCTCACCGAAGTTGCCAGCGATGCAGCCACGGATGAATGCGTGCATATCCTGAGCCTGCTCTGCAGTAGCGGTCTTACCGGTACCGATAGCCCAAACGGGCTCGTAAGCCAAGATAACATTTGAGAGCTGCTCCTCGGTCAGATCGAAGAGAGAGTCAGCCAACTGGCAACCTACAACCTCGTTCTGCTTGCCAGCCTCACGCTCCTCGAGAACCTCACCGATGCAGAAGATAACCTTCAGACCATTAGCCAAAGCCAGGTTAACCTTCTCCTTCAGGATCTCAGCTGTCTCACCATAGTAAGCACGACGCTCTGAGTGACCCAAGATGACATACTGAGCACCAGTGCTCTTAACCTGAGCAGCGCTAACCTCACCGGTGTAAGCACCCTTCTCCTTGTCTGCACAGTTCTCAGCACCCAGACCGATAACGGTACCCTCGGTGATACCAGCTACGGTAGCGAGGTGGATGAAGGGAGTACAGATGATAACATCACAGTTGGGCTTCTCAGCAGCGAGAGCCTCTTTCAACTCGGTAGCCAAAGCTACACCTTCCTGCAGGTTCAGGTTCATCTTCCAGTTACCTGCAACGATCTTCTTTCTCATTGTTGTTTTCGTTTAATTGGTTTGACAATATTTGATTTCTTTTCTTGCGTTTCAATAAGGCTCGCACCATACGCTGACCAAACCACAGACGGTCGAGCAAGGTGATGGTGACAAGGGGCACAACAAACCAGAGGATGAGCTGTATGGTGCGCTTCATATGACTCTGGAGCTGTGGGGTACCAATGGGGAGCTGGTCGAGCGACTTGGAGTCGGGCCCAATCTCGGGCAGGTCGGTACAAGGCCACTTGGCCACAACCTCACTTCCCTTCATGAGAAGCAGACCGGGATTGGAGCGAACCACCGTCTTGAGCGTGATAGCATCGGTGTGGCAGAAGGGATATTCTGCTCCCGTGAGGTCGGTCCAGCGCTGTATGCCTTCCTTGCCACTTGCTGTGAGGCAATAGAAAGGATAGCCGTGTACGCTCGCATAGTCGTGTATACGCTCGTAGGCATCCATATATCCATCATCGGCCCATTCGAGATAGGGAGCGATGAGGAAGAACTTATACCCTTCGGCAGCGAGAATCTCCTCGGTGATGTCCACTCCGTCGGGATAGGTCACAATCTGCAGATTGTCGATGAGAGGAGGCTGGCTCTCGCCCTTCTGCACAGTCTGGGTGTCCACAAAGGTCCAGGTGCTGTCGGGATAATCCTCGAGTGAGAAAAGCTGTTGCTCACCGTCTTTCTCCATCAAGAACTTCGTCTCAAACTCCATCTCGCCGTCGGGAGTCATAGCCTTCACGATATCGGCACCTACATGATAGGGACGGAAGTCGATAACGGGAAGACGATAGATGCAGTAGCCTGCCAAAACGATGCCGTAGAGCAGAGAGTAGAGTGACACGAGCCATTGGTGCTCCTCACTGATGAGACGGGTCTGCATGCGTGGATAGAGCACGAGAACAAAGGTGGCCAGAAGCAATACGACATTCTTCATGAAGGTTTGCCAACCCGTAAGGATGAGTGCATCACCAAAGCAACCACAGTCGGAAACGGGATTGGCCAGGGCGATGTAGAGTGTGAGGGGCGTCATCACCAGCATGAAGGCATAGGCGATGCGCGAGGTGGACTTGCGACGAATGCCAAAGAATGTGTTGATACCTATGCGGAACTCTATCAAGGCCAAGATGACTGCCAGCACCAAAGGTACATAGGAAGGCAGAAGGAAACTGACATGAAAGGCCTCACCGTAGTCCTGGAGCTTGTACTCCGTACCACGGGGATCGATAATCTTCACAATGGCAGAGAAGATGAATGTGACAGCCACCAAAAGGCGACAAACATTCACCAATATCCAAAGCATCGTATTCTTTACCTTTCCAGACATCTCGTTAGTGGTTTGTGAGGGAACGCGTATTCAACAGCAACTGGTGATCAGTCCTCAAATGTTAGTTTAATAAGACCAAACACGGCGTAGTTCATCATGTCCATATAGTTGGCATCGATGCCTTCGGACACAAGCGTACCGCCTTCAAGAGACTCAATCTGCTTGGTGCGGAAAATCTTCATCAGGATGAGATCCGTATAACTGCTCACGCGCATACTGCGCCAAGCCTCATCGTAGTCGTGATTCTTGCGGAGCATCAGTTCGAGCGTAGCCTGAGCATGCTTGTCGTACTGCTCCAGAGCCTGCTCGGGAGTCATATCGTCGGTGGTTTCGGCATAGCCCAACTCCAACTGGATAAGACCGATGAGTGCATAGTTCACAATACCAATGAACTCAGGACGAATACCTTCGTCGACCAATGTAACCCCCTTGGTTTCAATGCTTCGGATGCGATTGGCCTTGATATATATCTGGTCAGTAATAGAAGAGGGACGCATGATGCGCCAAGCAGCACCGTAGTCGTGCAACTTCTTTGCAAAAAGTGTGCGACACTCCTGCATCACCTGTTCAAACTGCTCTTTTGTTTCCATTGACTTGTATCTTGTTTTTATTACAAAGAGAGGGAATGGATGTCCAAACCCTCTCTTGTTCACTATCTTGTGAATGAAGTATCTTTAACTATGAGCACTTGATGACCTGGCCCAGGCGTAAGGTTGCACCTTCCTTGATGCGGTTGAGCTTACAGAGCTTAGCCACCGTGGTGTTGTACTTACGGGCAATAGCCGAAAGCGTATCGCCTTGCTTCACCTTGTGCACCACAGAGCGTGTCTTCTTTGTTGCCTTTGCTGCCTTAGGAGCCTCCTTGGTCTCTGAAACAGCTATTGCTACCTCAGCGGGCATCTCTGCAACCGATGCGAGAGCGGGCGAGGGGGCATCAGCATGGTGTGCAGCACCTTCAATACCGCTACGGCCATTAGAACGATATACATAGAAATCGCCTAAAGCATCCTGTGCGGCAAAGTCGAAGAGCAACTCGGGATTGATGCTCTGGCCCAGCAAGCGGGTCTCGAAATGCAAGTGAGCACCCGTACTTCTACCGGTATTACCACCAAGGGCAATGACCTGTCCGGCCTTAACCACCTGGTTGGGAACTACCAATTGCTTGGAGAGGTGGCCGTAGACTGTCTCCAGACCATTGTCGTGGCGGATCACGACATACAAGCCATATCCCTTGCGATAACCCTCGTTGGCTACGACACGAACCTTACCGGCAAATGCAGCGCGGACGGTGTCGCCCACATAGAGCTTAATGTCGGTACCATAGTGGTTGCGACGGAAAGCTGCACGGTAGCCATAGTGAGAGGTGACGAGTCGGCTATCAGTAGGCATACAGAAATGACGGAGATCGATGCGATACTCACGAGGCATAGGTACGCCATAATTGCTCACAAACTCATTGGTCCATGAGGGGTAAAGATCTACCGAAGGAGCATTCAGGTTACCCTCCGAGAAAGGAATGGTACGACGGAGAGTGATACTATCAAGTGCACTTATTCTCTTATCGACAGGAGCCTGACGCGCCAACACATCCTGAGCCTGTGCAGAAGAACAGGTCAGAGCGAGGAGAGTGGCCATCAGTACATGTCTTATCTTACTCATTAATTTTCAGGTTGATTGATAGGGGTTAGTAGATAGGTAGTGTTTGGTTAGGGGAAAGGGACCGATTACTCGTCGCGATTGTACTCGTCGGGAGCATAGAGACGGTCGAGGTTGGTCATGCCAAAGTCGAAGATCTCACCTTCCTTGAAGAAACGCTTCAGCTCGTCGTAGGCAGTGTGAGGACCATCGGAAGCATGAACCACATTTTGCTGGTTGCTCATACAATAGTCACCACGGATAGTACCGGGGGCTGCATTACGACCGTTGGTAGTACCTGCCATCATACGCACAACACGGATAGCATCTACGCCTTCGAGTGCCAAGGCAACAACGGGAGTAGCAGTCATCGAATCCTTCAACGACTGGAAGAAGGGCTTTTCTACCAAATGAGAATAGTGCTCGCACAAAATCTCATCGGTGAGCTGCATCATCTTCATACCAACTATGCGCAGACCGCGCTTTTCAAATCGTGAGATAACCTCACCCATAAGGTTGCGCTGGACAATACCAGGTTTGAGCAACACAAGTGTTCTTTCCATATTTGTTAAGTAAAACTTCTAAGGTTATAAGGGCGGATTTTCCACCCAATCGGTTGCAAAGATAGCAAATATCAAGCAAAAAGACAAAAATATTAAGGCTTTTTTAGATTTTTGCACATAGTTTTGGCAAACCTCTGTGACATTTAGCGAAAAACAACCTTCAAAACGGCGAATAGCTATGCTATTGGAGACAAGCAGTTTCGCTACGAAGGACGAAGAGGCATCAAGAGATGGCAGACCAGTCCACCTGGTCCTTACCCAACTCGCGCAAGCGTTGCCACATGGCTCTATTCTCCGGTTTTGTGCCGTCGGGATCGTCATCGAGCACCTCACGAGCCAGGTCACGGGCCTGCTGTACAATCTGACCGTCGCGCGCCAGATTGGCAACATGAAGTTCGAAGGCCGTACCACTCTGCTGGGTGCCTTCCAAATCGCCGGGACCACGGAATTTGAGGTCGGCCTCTGCTATCTCAAAACCGTCGTTGGTCTCCGTCATAATCTGTATTCTCCGGCGTGTCTCTTTAGAGAGTTCGTACTTGGTGACAAGGATGCAGAAAGACTGTTCGGCACCACGCCCCACACGACCTCTCAACTGGTGCAACTGGGCCAATCCGAAGCGCTCTGCGTTCTCTATCACCATCACGCTGGCATTGGGCACATTGACCCCCACCTCAATCACGGTGGTAGCCACAAGCATCTGCGTCTCGCCACTCGCAAAGCGTTGCATTTCAGCATCTTTCTCTGCGGGTTTCATCTTGCCATGCACCTTGCTGATACGCATGTCGGGGAAAGCCTGACAGAGTTCAACATACCCATCTTCCAGGTTTTGCATATCCATCTTCTCGCTCTCCTTGATAAGCGGATAGACCACATAGACCTGCCTTCCCAAAGCCACCTGCTGACGGATACCGCGATAGAGCGTTTCCTTGTGGTCGGCATAGTGATGAACGGTAGAGATTGGCTTGCGTCCAGGTGGCAGTTCGTCGATGACGCTCACATCCAAATCGCCATAGAGCGTCATGGCCAAGGTACGCGGAATGGGAGTGGCTGTCATCACCAGCACATGGGGAGCGATGCTACTCTTACGCCACAGTCGGGCACGCTGTGCCACACCAAAACGATGTTGCTCATCGATGACAACAATACCCAGATTACGGAACACCACATTGTCCTCTATCACGGCATGCGTACCCACCAGGATATTCACCTCCCCGTTGGCCAGTGCCTCAAGCACTTCCTTCCTGCGCTTACCCTTCACCATGCCCGTCAGGAGTTCCACACGCAACGGCATGTCGCCCAAGAACTTACGGAAAGTTTCCAGATGCTGTTCGGCGAGGATTTCGGTAGGTGCCATGATGCAAGCCTGCAAACCATTGTCGATAGCCAGAAGCATCACCATGAGAGCCACCAAGGTCTTACCACTACCCACATCACCCTGCAGGAGGCGGTTCATCTGCTTTCCACTACGCATATCGGCATGCACCTCCCTGATCACACGCTGTTGGGCACCCGTCAGAGAGAAAGGCAGATGGTTCTGGTAGAAGTCCATAAAATGTTGTCCTACCTTATTACATAAATAGCCCCGGGCATTCTGCTGTCGCAGGCGCGTGAATTTCAAGATGTTGAGTTGGATGAAAAAGAGTTCCTCCAACTTCATACGATAGGTGGCGTGTGTGAGATGCTCTGCACTCTCGGGATGGTGCATATTGCGCAAGGCAGAGTCGCGACTCATCAGCAGATGGCGGTCAACCACCGAGGCTGGCAAGGTCTCCGGTATCTGCGCATCGAGTTTGGACAACAGCGTGTTGACATAGTTCTCTATGGAACGCGAATTGATGCCACGCTTGCAAACCTTCTCCGGAACAGAATAGTAAGGACGCAGACCTAACTTGTTGAGCGACAAGGTTTCTGCATCGTCAATATCGGGATGCGGGATATTGAAGCGACCATTGAAATAATTGGGACGCCCGAAGATGATATAGTCGTGGTGCAACTTATAAGACGAGCGCACATATTTCTGTCCATTGAACCAAACCAGGTCAATAAGTCCGTGCCCATCCGTGAAGTGCCCAATGATACGCTGTTTGCGCCCCACCCCTTCTTCCTCAAAACTGAGTATCTGCCCACGCAACTGCACGAAAGGCATATCGGCCGACAACTCATGGATATAGTAGAGTCGGGTGCGGTCAATATGCCTTGACGGGAAATAATTGAGCAGATCCTCCAGGGTATGGATATTCAGCTCGTCACCCAAAATCTTGGCACGAGCCGGTCCCACACCTGGGAGGTAGGTTATGTTCGTCTTGAGGTCGAGCAAAGTTTTCGTCTCCTACTGATACATCATACCCTTACGGAGAGGCAGTATGGCATCCTTGCCCTTGATGCTCTCGGCTATGACATAGCCAAACTCCATAGCAGCACCAGGGCCGTTACCTGTGATAAACTGACCATCCTGCTCCACACGGGCTGCCGTGTAGGTGGCACCATCGAGTTCGGTCTCCACACCGGGATAGCAGGTAGCCTTCACACCCTTGAGGATGCCCAGATGGCCATACACCTGAGGAGCGGCGCAGATAGCAGCCAGAGGCTTGCCTTCACCATAGAGTTTCATGATACCCTCACGCAATTCCTCGCAGGCATCGAGGTTGGTGCTACCGGGCAGTCCACCAGGCAGAATGATCATCTCCGCATCGTCCCAATCCAAGGCGGGAAGGATACGGTCGGCCACAACATACACACCATGTGCACCTTGTACAACCTGATTGTCGGTGATAGAAACCGTCTCAACTTCAACCTGCGCTCTACGCAAGATATCTAATGGTGCCAATGCCTCGATCTCCTCAAAGCCATCAGCTAAAAACATGTAAATCATGGGAATTGAAAATTGAAAATTGAAAATTGAAGGTAGCGATTAAGCGAGAGGGATAACAAGCTTGCTTGATTATACCCGAGCGTGAGCTAGCTCGAGGCAGAGCCTCAAAATTGAAAATTACTTCAGGCAGGCCAGATACCGCTTGATGGTCTCCTCTATACCCAGATAGAGTGCGTCGCAAATCAAGGCATGACCGATGCTCACCTCATCAACATAAGGCATGCACTGGTGCATGTAAGCCAGGTTTTCCAGACTGAGGTCATGACCACAGTTCAGACCCAAACCCAGACTCTTTGCCTTCTCACCAGCCTTCACGAACGGAGCAATGGCTTCTTCGCGTCCATTGGGATAATTGGTAGCATACGGTTCGGTGTAGAGTTCCACACGGTCGGCACCAGCCTTGGCGGCCCACTCCACCATCTCCACATCAGCATCCACAAAGATGCTCACACGGATGCCTTTCTCATGAAAGCGCTCCGTCACATCCTTCAGGAAGTCGAAGTGGGTCTTGGTGTCCCAACCGTGATTGCTGGTGATCTGGTCGTGCGAATCGGGCACCAGGGTAACCTGCGCAGGAACCACCTGCAACACCAATTCGATGAATGCAGGTTCGGGATTTCCCTCGATATTAAATTCTGTAGTCAGACTTGGTTTGAGGTCAAAAACATCCTTTCGAGTGATATGACGCTCGTCGGGACGGGGGTGGACAGTAATACCCTGAGCACCAAAGCGCTCTGCGTCAAGAGCAAACTTGACAACATCGGGATTATTACAGCCACGAGCGTTGCGTATAGTCGCAACTTTATTGATGTTTACGCTTAATTTCGTCATTGAAGATAGTTTTTATACAAATCTCACGGCAAAGTTAGCAAATTTTCCGTATATTTGCACCTAATTATTATAATAAATCATGCGTAAACTACGATTTGCCATCTTTGGCAACATATATCAAGCCAAAAAATCGGTTGCCGTACAGAAGTTGCTTTGCCTTCTTGAGGAGAGGGAGGCAGAGATACTCATCGACAAACCATTCTACGATTACCTCACCGGAGATCTGCTCCTCGATGTGCCTCATACGAGCCTCATCACCGACGACCAATTCATGGCCGATGTGGTGGTGAGTCTGGGTGGTGACGGTACCTTCCTCGAGGCTGCCAGCCGTGTGGGTAACAAGCAGATACCTATCTTAGGTATCAACATGGGTCGTATGGGATTTCTGGCCGATGTGACAGCCGACGAGATAGACGATGCCCTCGAGGCTATCTACAATGACGAGTGCGAGGTGGAGCGTCGCAGTGTGCTGCAGGTGGAGTATTCCAATGGTCAGCCCGGCTCTCATCCCTATGCGCTCAACGAGGTGGCCATCCTGAAGCACGACAACTCCTCAATGATAGCCATCCGTGTCAATATCGATGGCGAATATCTCTCCACCTATCAGGCTGACGGTCTGATTATCAACACACCTACGGGTAGCACCGGTTATGCGCTGAGCGTGGGTGGTCCCATCATCTCCCCCACCAGCAACGCGTTAGGACTGGTTCCCGTAGCCCCACACAGTCTGAATGTACGCCCCTTCACCCTCTGCGACGATGTAGAGATAGAGTTGAGCGTGGACAGTCGCAGTCATCAGTTCCTCGTGGCCATTGACGGCCGAAGCGAGTCGTTGAGTGAGGATGTACGCCTCAAGGTTCGCCGTGCTCCCTACTCGGTGATGCTTCTCAAGCGCAAGGGCAGTTCGTTCTTCCGCACACTGCGCAACAAACTGATGTGGGGAAGCGATGTCAGGATAGAGTAAATGAAGAATAGCATACAGATACTGAAATGGTTCTGGCAGACGGCCAAGTCATACCGTCTGCAGGCTACTATCAACATCCTTGTAGGGTTGCTGACAGTGGCTGTTGACTTTGCCTTTATCGGTGCTACAAAGTTGGCCATCGATGTGGCAACGGGGCGTAGCGACAGTTCGCTCCATCTGGCAGCGGCCTTTCTCATAGGCATCGTCATCAGTCAGGTGGCCTTGGGATTTGCCCGACGCTGGATAGCGGCACTGTTGGGCGTAAAGGCCCAGAACAGGATGCAACAGCATCTCTTCCGCCGACTGATGGAAAGCGAGTGGAGAGGATTGGAATTCCGCCACAGTGGAGATGTGCTCAACCGCCTGGAGCGTGATGTGCAGGATGTCACAACGATTATCACGGAGACCGTCCCCTCGGCACTTTGTGTATGTGTACGCTTGCTGGTTGCCTTCTTCTATCTCTACAGCATGGACTCCCGTCTGGCCTGCCTCGTGGTGGTCATAGTGCCTCTCTTCATATTGCTGAGCCGACTGTATGTCAAGAAGATGCGAACCATCACACGCGAGGTGCGCAACACGGACAGTCGCATACAGAGTTTGCTGACGGAGAGCATACAGCACAGGATGGTGCTGAAGACCCTGGAGCGAACAGGAACCATGAGCGAACGACTGGCCGACACACAGGCCCTGCTACGCGAGCAGGTGCGTCATCGTACCATATTCTCCTCCTTCTCGGGCACATTGCTCAACATCGGTTTTGGCACAGGCTACCTGGTGACCTTCCTTTGGGGAGTAAGTCGTCTGCACGACGGCACTATCACCTATGGTATGATGATAGCCTTCATCCAACTCGTGGGACAGATACAAGGTCCCTTCCGTGAGATGACACGCTTCGTGCCTGCCATCATTGGAGCACTCACGGCAGGCGAGCGACTCATAGAACTGGAGGATATGCCACTCGAGGAGAAGGGAGAGGCCATACGATACGAGGGCGAGGCGGGCATACGCTTCACCGATGTCAGTTATGCCTACGACAGTCAGAAGCGTACCGTGCTTCAACATCTGTCATGCAACTTCCCACCGGGTAGCACCACGGCCATCATGGGCGAGACGGGAGCCGGCAAGACCACGCTCATTCGCCTCATCCTGGCTCTCCTGAAGCCCCAGGAAGGCAAGGTAGAGATATACGGCAAGAGCGACAAAGAGGACGAGAGAGCAGGCGAGGCGAACCACGAAATGGCTCGCGAGGTGTCTCCCCTAACCCGATGCAATCTCGTGTATGTACCTCAGGGCAACACGCTCTTCAGCGGTACCATCCGCGACAATCTCTTGCTGGGCAATCCACAGGCCACGGAGGAGGAGATGAAGGAGGCACTAAGGTGTGCCTGTGCCGACTTCGTGTTGCAACGCCCCGGTGGACTGGACGCGCTCTGCGGAGAGATGGGCGAAGGTATGAGCGAGGGACAGGCACAGCGCATATCCATCGCAAGAGCCTTGCTTCGCAAAGGTAGCATCCTCTTGCTCGACGAGGCTACCAGCGCACTCGACATTGAGACGGAGCAACGATTGTTGCAGAACCTCAAGCAGATGTACTGCGGACGACAGACGGTCATCTTCATCACGCATCGCACAGCCGTCTATGAGCATTGCGACCAGATACTGAAGCTCGACAGACAATAGACCATTCCGCTCTTTCTTGGGTATTACAAATCGCAAAACATACCCCCCATCGGTGTGTTGTCAAATGTCAAATGTCAAATGTCAAAAATAGCAAGGCAAGAACCATAATCACTAAAGGCCACAATATAATAAAACACAAGTAATAAGATAATACACAAAGAAATAGGAGAGGTGTTTGCCTCTCCTATTTTCTTTCTCTCCTATTTCTATTAAAAATATGATGTGATCAGGTTAACCTACCAATGCTAAGGGTGAGTGCCAGAGTACGACCTTACCCTCTGCCAAAGAGCGAGGCACATCGATAAGGCGCTGGTTGCTACTGCCACGATAGAGAAGGTCCTCATCGCGAAGTTCCTGCACGAAACGGCCATCCACCAGCACATCGAGTTGCTCCAGCAAGGCATGTGTCTTGGGATTGAGCACGAGTTGCTCAAAGGTGAATCCCGAGTAGCACCATATCGTCTTCTGGCTCTTGGCCCTGATCTGGCGAGCCAGTTCGGCAAAGGCTTCAGGCTGATACATGGGGTCGCCACCAGAGAAGGTGACATCGGCAAAGGGGTCGTCGAGAACCGTCTTCAGTATCTCGTCGAGAGCCACATCGCGCCCTCCGTCCATATCCCAGGACTGAGGATTGTGACAGCCAGGACAATGATGCTGACAGCCTGCACAGTAGATGCTGGTCCTGAAGCCAGGACCATCTACCGTAGTATCTTCAAGTATGTCTAATACTCTTATTTCCATGGAGGAATTAGTCGTGCGTTACGCGGTCGTTCAACTCTGAAAGTTTGGCCTTGTTCCAACGGTCGGTGGTACCTACCAGATAACCGGTGATACGCTGGAGGCGGTCGATGTTCTTGCTACCACACTTGGGGCAGGTGTCGAGGTTCTTCTCTGCATTCTCTGCGCCACAGTCCATACAGCGGTTGCGAGTGTGGTTCACACTACCGTAACCCATGTTGTACTTGTCCATCATGTCCACAATGCGCATTACAACCTCGGGATTGTGAGTAGCATCACCGTCGATCTCCACATAGAAGATGTGACCGCCACGAGTCAGGTCGTGATAGGGTGCCTCCACCTCTGCCTTGTGGCGTGCAGAGCACTTGTAGTAAACGGGCACATGGTTGGAGTTGGTATAGTAGTCACGGTCTGTGATACCGGGCAGGATGCCATACTTCTTCTTGTCACCGCGGGTGAAGCGACCAGAGAGACCCTCTGCGGGAGTGGCGAGCACGCTGTAGTTGTGTTGGTACTTCTCGCTGAACTCATTGGCACGATCGCGCATGTAGGTGATGATCTTGATACCCAGTTCCTGTGCTTCCTCGCTCTCACCGTGATGCTTGCCCACGAGAGCCACAAGACACTCAGCCAGACCGATGAAACCGATACCCAGGGTACCCTGGTTGATGACGCTCTCGATGGTGTCGCGGGGACCGAGTTTCTCGCTACCCAACCAGAGTGAACTCATCACGAGGGGGAACTGCTTTGCGAAAGCGGTCTTCTGGAACTGCATACGGTCGTGCAACTGCTGTGCGGTGACGCAAAGCATGTTGTCGAGCTTGGCGAAGAAGGCATCGATGCGTTGCTTCTGATCGGCAATCTCTCTGCACTCGAGAGCCAGACCCACGATGTTGATGGTAGAGAATGAGAGGTTACCACGACCGATAGAAGTCTTGGGACCGAAACGGTTTTCGAACACACGCGTACGGCAACCCATGGTAGCACACTCGTGCTCATAGCGCTTGGGATCGTTGATATCCCATGCGTCGTTCTGGTTGTAGGTGGCATCGAGGTTGATGAAATTGGGGAAGAAACGACGAGCTGTTACCTGACAAGCATACTTATAGAGGTCGTAGTTGCGATCCTCGGGCAGATAACTTACGCCACGCTTCTTCTTCCAGATCTGAATGGGGAAGATGGCAGTCTGACCGCCTCCCACACCTTCGTAGGTAGAGCGAAGAAGTTCGCGGATGATGCAACGGCCCTCTGCAGAGGTGTCGGTACCGTAGTTGATGCTTGAGAACACCACCTGGTTACCACCACGGCTGTGAATGGTATTCATGTTGTGGATGAAAGCCTCCATGGCCTGGTGTACACGACCCACGGTGTTGTTGATGGCATGTTGCTTCAGGCGCTCCTTGCCCTCCAGTCCGCTGAGCGAGAGGTTCAGGTAGTCGTCAATCTTATCGTTGTAGAGGTCGCTCAAGTCCTCGCCGGTGAGCTTCTCCAGCTCCTTTACCTCTTCTATATATGAAGAGCGCACATAAGGAGCCAGGTAGAAGTCGAATGCGGGAATGGCCTGTCCGCCGTGCATCTCGTTCTGTGCAGTCTCCATGCTGATACAGCCCATGATACTGGCAGTCTCAATGCGCTTTGCGGGACGGCTCTCACCATGACCTGCACGGAAACCGCCCTCGAGGATATGATCCAGAGGATGCTGTACGCAAGTCAGCGACTTGGTGGGATAATAGTCCTTGTCGTGGATGTGAAGCAGGTTGCCACGCACAGCCTCGCGTGCATCCTCGCTCAGGAGATAGTCGTCAACGAAGGGCTTGGTGCTCTCGCTGGCAAACTTCATCATCATACCGGCAGGAGTGTCGGCATTCATGTTGGCATTCTCACGGGTCACATCATTGCTCTTGATGTTGATGATCTCCAGGAAGATGTCGCGTGTCTTTGCCTTACGGGCAATGCTACGCTGGTCGCGATACTTGATATATATCTTTGCTACATCCTTGCGCGAACTCTTCATCAACTCCATTTCCACCATATCCTGGATTTCCTCCACGGTCATCTGGGGCTTGCCCTTCATGGCAATGCGCTCAGTGATGGCATAGATCAACTGGGGGTCGTCACCCTCATCGGTAGTAAGCATCGCCTTGCGGATAGCGGTAGCGATCTTCTCCTCGTTAAATCCAACGGTTCTGCCGTCTCTTTTTACAACTGTCTGTATCATGATTTTAGTATTTTTGTACGATTGAAATTCGTGGTATTATCTGTATTTTAATAGGTTAGCCGAACATAGCAAATCAAGGTCGCAACAGACACTCTTTTTACCTTGCCGAAAACATCTGCAAAGATACAATAAAAAACGCAAACCGGCAAACTTTTTTTTAATAAAAATGAAACTTTTTGGGACATTTTTTCACGGGCAATTTTTGTAAAGTTTCCCACTTTTTAACTTACCACAACTGATTATCAATACTTTACGACTTTTGGTTAGAGAAAAAGTTTCCCAAAATAAAAAATCTTGTCAAACAAGCGGTTTCAAAACGCGTCACACTTCTGCCCTCGCCACGCAAAGCCTTGCCACACCTTATTTTTCGCCTTTTGCAAGCCCTTGTACATGGACAGAAACTGACACTTTTTTTGCTTGCTCGCGCCATGTTTGACATTTGACATTTGACATTTGACAATAGAGCCACCCCAGGGGGATGGGTTATAATATATAAATATATAAATATATAAATTTATATTTTAATTTTTTCTCCCCCTCACGGTGTGATGTCAAATGTCAAATGTCAAATGTCAAACATTGATTTTCCACCTTTCTCCACCAGTTCACCAAAGGGGGCGGTAAAACGCCCTCCCCTTGCAACCTCATTTTATCGCGTAGCGTGGCGAGGGTCAGTCATAAGCATGACGAGGCGTTGCCATTATACATGACTAAGCGTTGTCACAAGCATGACGAGACACAGCCTCCACAGAGGCAAAACACGACCTCTGCCGGGGCACCTTTCTGTTCCCTTGCCTCATTGTAAAAAAAATCATTGCTTATGCTATGACTTATCAATATTTTTTTGTAACTTTGCACTTGGTAATCATTAAATAAATAAGGTATAAATATGAGCGAAATCGAAAACAACAACATAGGCACTACTCCCAACGAAGGACAGGCACCCACTGACAAGAAGAGTAAGAACACGGTGAAAGCGCTGGCCATCATCATGGCCCTCCTGCTCATCGCCGTACTGGCCGGCTGGTTCGTCTCTTACCAGCGCCAGGGTCAGGAAAATGCCGAAAGACTGGCAGAAGTGGAGCAACTCCGACAGTTGGCCGAGATGGACAAGGCCGAGATGGAGAACGAATATGCCAACTTCTCCGCACAATACAATGAGTTGAAGATGCAGATCAACAACGACTCGCTTGTGGCCCAGTTGGAAGCCGAGCAACGCCGAAGCGAGGAACTGCTTGCCGAACTGCAACGCACGAAGTCAACCGACGCCAAGGAGATCATGCGACTGAAGAAGGAGTTGGAGACGCTCCGTGCCATCCTGAAGGACTTCGTACACCAGGTGGATTCGCTCCAGCGTCTCAACGAGGCTCTGACCAACGAGAACCAGAACCTGCGCAACGCCAACCAGCAACAGCAGGAGCATATCTCCAACCTCAACACCGAGCGTGAGGCACTGACAGAGAAGGTGAACATCGCTGCCCAGTTGGACGCTACGGGCATACGGGCTGTCGGTAACAACAAGAAGGGCAAGGCCACCGAGAAGATCAAAGATGTGAAGAAGATTGTCGTGTCATTCAACATCAGCCGAAATGTAACTGCACAGGCTGGCAACCGAAGCATCTTCATCCGCATCAGCACACCTACGGGCGAGGTATTGAGCCACGGTGGCACCTTCCCCTATCAGAACCGCACCTTGGACTATTCTATCCGCAAGGACATTGAATACACGGGCGAGGAGACTGCCATCACCGTCTACTGGGATGTAGCCGAGACGCTCTCTGCCGGCACCTACCGTGCTGACATCTTTGCCGACGGTCACAACATCGGTTCTACCCCATTCAGTTTCAGATAACAATAACCAAAAACACAGTTTCAGATAATAATAACCAAAACATAATATCAATGGAAGCAGTATTCAGCTACATCATCAACCTTGGCGCGGCAGTCATGATGCCCGTCATCTTTACCATCCTGGGACTTTGTCTCGGTATCAAATTCAGCAAGGCACTCAAGAGCGGACTCTGCGTAGGTGTAGGTTTCGTGGGCCTGGGCGTGATCACCGGCCTGCTGGTGGACAGCATGACCCCCGCACTCAACAGCATGGTTGAGATCTACGACCTCCAACTCAAGGTCTTCGACATGGGTTGGCCTGCAGCAGCCTCTGTGGCCTACAACACCTCTGTAGGTGCCTTTATCATCCCCGTCTGCCTGGGAGTCAACCTGTTGCTCCTGATACTGGGTTGCACACGCACCGTCAACATTGACCTTTGGAACTACTGGCATTTTGCCTTTATCGGCGCTGTCATCTACTTCATGACAGGTAGCATCGCATGGGGTTTCTTTGCCGCTATCATCTGCTATATCATCACACTGGTCATGGCCGACCTCACTGCCAAGAAGTTCCAGAAGTTCTACGACAATGTGGAGGGTATCAGCATCCCCCAGCCTTTCGTGCAGGGCTTCATGCCCGTAGCCCTCGTGGTGAACAAGGTGCTGGACTACATCCCTGGCATCAACAAGATCAACATCGACGCTGAGGGCATGAAGAAGAAGTTCGGCTTGCTGGGCGACCCTCTCTTCCTGGGTATCCTCGTGGGTTGTGCCATCGGTTGTCTGGCTTGCCAAAGTATGGACGAGATCGTCGATAAGATCCCCTCTATCCTGGGTCTGGGTATCAAGATGGGTGCCGTCATGGAACTGATTCCTCGCATCACAGGTCTCTTCATCGAGGGTCTGAAACCCATCAGTGAGGCTACTCGCGAACTGATTGCCAAGAAGTTTGGCGACAAGAAGGAGTTCTACATCGGTATGTCTCCCGCCCTCGTTATCGGTCACCCCACCACCCTCGTGGCTTCTATCCTGCTCATCCCCGTAACACTTGCCTTGGCTGTCATCCTGCCTGGCAACATGTTCTTGCCTCTGGCTTCACTGGCAGGTATGTTCTATGTGTTTGTGATGGTTCTGCCCTACACCAACGGCAATGTGGTCCGTTCCTTCATCGTAGGTCTGGTGGTACTGACCGTCGGTCTGTACTTCGTGACCTGGATGGCAGGTGACTTCACCTCTGCTGCTCACGATGTAGCAGCCCTTCATCCTGACGACAAGGCTGTTCGCGTTCCCGAAGGTTTCCAGGCCGGTTCGCTCGACTTCGCCTCTTCGCCCATTGCATTCGCCATCTATTCGGCCATGAAGTACCTGAACTACATCGGTGCTGCTGTACTCACGCTCGGCACGCTGGCTCTCGTGGCTTGGAACCGTAAGCGTATCAACAAGTAACAAAACAGCGTATCAACAAGTAAAAAAACAAGGATAATACAAGGATAATACAAAGATAACACAAAGATAATATAAGTATAACAATGAAAAAGATACTCACTCCCGCAGCCCTTGCTGCACTTTTCACTTTTCACTTTTCACTTTTCACTTGCGACGCAGTCGCACAAGAGGCTGACCGCTTCGTAGGTCGCCAGCATGTCAAGTTCCAGACTGCCTGCCATCCTGAGGATGTGAAGCACTACGACACCAAGACCTTGCGCGAGCGTTTCGTCATGGAGAAGGTGATGAGTCCCGACTCTATCCTTCTGACCTACAGTCACTACGACCGCTTCATCTTCGGTGGTGCCATGCCCGTCAACCAGACTCTCAAGTTGGAGAACTTCTGGGAACTGGGTCTTGATGTGGACAACACCATCAAGGACAAGTACTTCCTCTACAACCGTGAGGTGGGCATCGTCAACTGCGGTTTGGGCGACGGTGTAGTGATCGTTGACGGTAAGGAGTATGCACTCTCTCCCAAGGAGGCGCTCTATGTAGGCCGTGGTCACATGAAGGACAACAAGGGCAACTGGGTAGATGTGAACAAGAGCGTGGAGTTCCGCAGTAAGGATGCAAGCAAACCTGCCAAGTTCTACCTCAACTCTGCTACAGCACACACACACTACAAGACCCAGTGGATCACACTCGACGGACGCAAGGGTTCGCTGAAGGCTGCCGTATGGGGTCCTGTAGGTACTACCGAGGAAGCCAACAATCGTACGGTATACAAGCTCATCGTCAATGATGTGCTTGAGGAAGGTCCTTGCCAGTTGCAGTTGGGTCTGACACAGCTCAACCCCGGTGCAGTATGGAACACCATGCCTCCTCACACCCACGGTCGCCGTATCGAGGCATACTACTACTTCAACCTGCCCGAGGAGCAGACCATCTCTCATGTGATGGGCCAACCTCAGGAGAGCCGTAATGTTTGGCTTCACAACGAGCAGGCCATCATGTCGCCCGAATGGTCTATGCACGCTGCCGCAGGTACCTACTACTACACCTTCATCTGGGGTATGGCCGGTGAGAACCTCTTCTACAACGACAAAGACAATATCCCCGTTATCGACATCAGATAAGGATGCTTTAACCAGACTTAACACCTTATTTATAAATAAAGACGCAAAGGCCAACCTACTTTGCGTCTTTTTTCGTATCTTTGCGCAAAATTACAAGTGAGATATGACAGGACTAAATAAGCAACAAGTTGAAGAGAGCAGGCGTCTTCACGGTAGCAATGTGCTGACTCCTCCCAAGCGAACATCGCTCTGGCGTCTGTTCCTTGAGAAATTCAACGACCCTATCATCCAGATACTGCTTGTGGCATGGGTACTCTCCATCGTCATTGCCTGCATCCATTGCTGGGTGCAAGGTGAAGGCTATGCCGTGTTCCTCGAACCTCTCGGCATCATGATTGCCGTTTTGCTGGCTACGGGTATCGGTTTCTGGTTTGAGGTGAAAGCGAGCAAGGACTTCGACATTCTCAATCAGGTCAACGACGAAATACTCGTTACCGTGTTGCGCGACAACAAGGTGTGCCAGGTACCCCGACAGGATATTGTGGTAGGCGATGTGGTGCTGCTGAACACCGGCGATGAGATTCCCGCTGACGGCAACCTGCTCGATGCCACCAATCTCAATGTCAATGAGTCGACCCTCACCGGCGAACTTATGGTCAACAAGTCGGCCAACGAGAGCATGCTGGACCCCGAGGCTACCTACCCCACCAACCGTGTCTTGCGCGGAACAAGCATCATGGCTGGTCACGGCACGATGCTGGTTGATGCTGTGGGCGACCATACGGAATATGGTAGCGTATATGCGGGTTCTCAGATTGACAATGGTGTGGAAACACCCTTGCAAATCAAGTTGAACAAACTGGCCAAGCAGATCAGTTTTGCGGGTTATTCGGCTGCTGCACTTTGCTTTGTCATCCTCACAGCAAAACTCCTCTGGACCACCTTCATCAGCGGTGACATGGCCCAGGTTGCAGATACCGCCATCAGCACTTCTTCATCTTACTCACCCTCGGGTGATGGAGGGGCTGTATGGGATATCATCGGCCATATACTCAACTATTTCATGGCTGCCGTGACCTTGATAGTCATGGCTGTGCCCGAGGGTTTGCCCATGAGCGTCACACTGAGTCTGGCTCTGAGTATGCGCCGTATGCTTCGCAGTAGCAACCTCGTACGCAAGATGCACGCCTGTGAGACCATGGGTGCTGCAACGGTGATCTGTACGGACAAGACGGGTACGCTCACACAGAATCGCATGACCGTCATGGAGATGCGTCTGGCAGGACACCGCGAGATGCCGGGCCGGGGCAATGAGCAGGCAATGGCTCTGCTCTATGAGAACATTGCCACCAACAGTACGGCACACTTGGAAGGCGAACAGGCCATAGGCAATCCCACAGAGGGTGCTCTCCTCGTGTGGATGCATCAGCGTGGAGTGGACTATCTGGCTATGCGTCACAACTGTCCGATCTCCGTACAGGAACCTTTCGACACGGAGCGCAAGTATATGACCACCACCATTGTCTCTCCTACCCTCGACGAACCGGTTAAGTTCATCAAGGGTGCTCCTGAAGTGGTGATTGCCATGTGCCAGGAGGACATCCCCGAGGATATCAACGACCAGCTCCTCACCTATCAGTCACAGGCCATGCGTACACTGGCCTTTGCCTATACCACCAACGACGGCACCACACACTTCCAGGCTGTGACGGCCATCAGCGATCCTATCCGCGAGGATGTACCGGGAGCCATCGAGGCTTGCCATCATGCAGGTATCGATGTGAAGATCGTAACAGGCGACACCAAGGGTACGGCCTGTGAGATTGCACGCCAGTTGGGCATGGATGTCAAGCAGGAACAGCGAGTCATCACCGGTACGGAGTTTGCATCTCTCACCGATGAAGAGGCTGCCTCGCGTGTGGCCCAACTCCAAGTGATATGCCGTGCCCGTCCTGCCGACAAACAGCGTCTCGTACGCTTGCTTCAGGAACAAGGCGAGGTGGTGGCTGTCACGGGAGACGGCACCAACGATGCTCCTGCCCTCAACGCTGCCCATGTGGGTCTCTCAATGGGCGATGGAACTGAGGTAGCCAAGGAAGCCAGCGACATCACCATCCTCGACAACTCCTTTACCAGCATCACCAAGGCTGTGATGTGGGGTCGTTCGCTCTATCAGAACATACAGCGATTCTTGCTCTTCCAACTCACCATCAATGTAGCAGCCTGTCTGGTTGAGATGGTTGGTTCTGTCATGGGACAGGAATCACCTCTGACCATCACGCAGATGCTGTGGGTCAACCTCATCATGGATACCTTCGCAGCTGGTGCCTTGGCTTCATTGCCACCCAATCCGCGTGTCATGGACAACAAGCCTCGCTCTACCAACGAGAGTATTATCACCCGTCACATGGCCAACTGGATATTCATCACGGGTGGGGCATTCTTTGTGGTGCTCATCACCATGCTGTGCTTCTACTACTATTTCAGCGTGGAGAACGGCCATATTGCACTCTCCACCAACCATCTTCACATCCTCAGCGACCATGAGCAGAGCCTGTTCTTCACCACATTCGTACTGATGCAGTGGTGGAACCTGTTCAATGCCCGTGCCTTCCAAACCGGCAAGATGGGCTTTGAGGGACTGCGCGAGTGCCCTGCCTTCTTAGGGGTGTCTGTTGCTATCCTCGTGGGACAATGGCTGATTGTGGAGTTTGGCGGAACGATGTTCAATGTCGAACCTCTATCTATGCGAGAGTGGGCTCACCTGCTTTTGCTTACCAGTCCCGTATTCTTCGTGGGCATCATCTATCGCTGGTTCAAATACAAAAAATAACCGCCAAGCAGAGCAACATCTCAACTATATAACCGAGCAACTGCTCAACCGTACAACCGGATAACCGAATAACCGAAAAAAAAGAATATGTCAAAAGGAAAACTGGCCAAATTTGCTGAGATGGCGGCCAACCCGCTCGTCATCGAGTGCCCTTTCAATACCATCAAAGAGGAAACGCCCTTCGAACTCAAAGGTCGTTGGCACGAGGACTTTTTCCACAACTCCAACCCTATCGTTCTGGAACTGGGTTGCGGGCGTGGCGAATACACCGTGGGCCTGGGTCGTCTCTATCCCGAGAAGAACTTCATCGGCGTGGACATCAAGGGAGCGCGTATGTGGACCGGAGCCAAGGATGCCATAGAGAGTGGCATGACCAATGTGGGTTTCTTGCGCACGAATATTGAGTTCATCCAGCGCTTCTTCGCACCTGGCGAGGTTAGCGAGATATGGCTCACCTTCTCCGACCCTCAGATGAAAAAGGCTACCAAACGACTCTCCTCAACCTACTTCCTGGAGCGCTACCGTCAGTTTATGAATGAGGGTGGACTCGTTCATCTCAAGACAGACTCCAACTTCCTCTTCACCTACACCGAAGAGATGCTCAAGGCCAACCATATAGCACCCGAGGTGTGTACACGCAGTCTCTATCAGGAAACGGGTGAGGACACCCTCGAGGCCCGCTCCTTCCAGACCTACTACGAAGGTATGTGGAGAGGCAGAGGCATCGACATCAAGTACCTCCGCTTCCATCTTCCCCTGCAAGGCGAACTCACAGAACCGGATGTAGAGATACCACTCGATGAGTATCGCAGTTACAGTCGTGAGAAACGAAGCAGTCTGGAAGTCAGCAAGTGAATTGTGCGAGGCATAGCCTCAATTATGCATTGTCGAGGCACAGCCTCAATTGTGCATTGTGCGAGGCATAGCCTCAATTGTGCATTGTGAATTGTGAATTATGAATTAAAAAAATGGAACTGTATCCCCAAATTATAATGGACGCGCTGGCCACTGTGCGCTACCCTGGTACGGGTAAAAATGTGGTAGAAATGAAGATGGTCGAGGATGACATGCGCATTGCCGGCCTTCATGTATCGTTCAGCCTCATCTTCGACAAGCCCACCGATCCTTTCATGAAGTCTGTCGTAAAAGCATGCGAAGCGGCCATCCACGCCTATGTGGCTCCTCAAGTTGAGGTAGAGATCAAGACCAAGTCGCTACAGGCACCCCGTCCTGATCTGCCCGACCTTCTGCCTGGTGTGAAGAATATCATTGCCGTATCGAGTGGCAAGGGTGGCGTGGGCAAGAGCACCGTTGCGGCCAATCTCGCCGTAGCCCTTACCAAACTGGGTCACCGTGTTGGTTTGCTCGACTGTGACATCTTCGGTCCTTCTATGCCCAAGATGTTCCAGGTGGAGGATGCCCGTCCCTACAGTGAGCACATAGACGGCAGAGACCTCATCATGCCCATTGAGAAGTATGGCATCAAGATGCTTTCCATAGGTTTCTTTGTTGACCCCGACCAGGCTACGCTCTGGCGCGGAGGTATGGCTTGCAATGCGTTGAAGCAACTCATCGGTGATGCACATTGGGGCGATCTCGACTACTTCATACTCGACACCCCTCCCGGTACTTCCGACATCCATCTCACCCTCGTGCAGACTCTCCCCATCACGGGTGCCGTGATTGTCTCCACACCTCAGCAGGTTGCCCTTGCCGATGCGCGTAAGGGTATCAATATGTATCAGAATGAGAAGGTAGATGTACCCATCCTCGGACTGGTTGAGAACATGGCGTGGTTCACTCCTGCTGAGCATCCCGAAGAGAAGTATTTCCTCTTTGGCAAGGAAGGTGTGAAGCAACTTGCCGAAGAGATGCAAGTGCCTCTGCTGGGCCAGATCCCCGTGGTGCAGAGCATCTGTGAGAATGGCGACAACGGTACACCCGCAGCCCTCGATGCTTCTTCCATCACAGGCAATGCCTTCCTCCAACTTGCAGCGCGTGTCGTCACCCAGACCGATCGTCGCAATCAGGAGAAGGCCCCCACAACCATCGTGGGCATCAAGAAGTAAGTAATGATAAAAATCTTCCGAAGTTTTTTTAACCACTACTGAAAAGAAGATTCGTATCCATCAAAAGGAACGATTTGCAGAGAGAGACATTATGATGAAACAGTGGAAACGCATGCCGTTAGTGGCTTTGTTGGGCAATCTCATCTTGCTCTACATACTCTATGCCATCACGCGTTTGGTGTTCGTAGGATGCAACATGTCGCATTTTGCCGATCATCTCTCGTGGGGCTACATGTGGAGTCTGCTTGTAGCAGGATTGCGCTTCGACACTACGGCCATCCTCTACCTCAACTTCCCGCTCATCCTTGCCTTCCTCTTCCCTTGCCATCTCAAGGGGAAACGCTTTTATCGCATTCTACGATGGTACTTCGTCATCGTCAATTTCGTGGGTCTCTCGGCCAATCTCTGCGACTGTGCCTACTACCCCTTCACCGTACAGCGCACCACGGCCAATGTGTTTTCCGAGTTTGGCAACGAGAGCCATTTCCTCACCATACTTCTGCACGAAGCCCTGCCCTACTGGTATCTCTTTGTCATTGCTTTTGCAATAGCCTTTGTTCTATGGAGAGGCTTCTGCACACCCACTTACTATGAAACGGAAAAGGCCAAGCCCCATGCCAAGAGACGAGGCAGAGTGGTGTACTATGCCGTGCAAATCCTGGCATTTGCCCTTGCCATCCCTCTCACC
This sequence comes from Bacteroidaceae bacterium, assembly GCA_045629325.1. GTDB lineage: Bacteria > Bacteroidota > Bacteroidia > Bacteroidales > Bacteroidaceae > Physcousia. Next base: position 29,991 of record JAZQQX010000035.1, read on the forward strand.
ATTGCTGGTATGCGTGGTGGATTTACCAAGGCTGTGCGCCCCATCACGCTCTCCAATGCCAATCAGTATGTTCACCATTCCGTGGACGCTGCCATTGTGCTCAATACGCCTTTCAGCATCATCCGTACAGTGAACAAGAAATCGTTCCCCAAACTGGAATACATGTCGCAGGAGGAGGCCGAAGCATTGTACTCTCCCGTTCACATGCCCAGCACGCTTGCACCTGACACCGCAGCATTCCAACCCATGAATGTGGTGGTGCTCATCATGGAGAGTTTTGGCAAACAGGCTTCTGCGCGTGGCTTTATGCCTTTTGTTGATTCTCTGTCCGTAAGGGGGCGTTCTTATCAATACAGTTTTGCCAACGGGCGCAAGAGCATCGACGGTATGCCTTCCGTGCTCAGTTCCATTCCGTCTCTTCTCGAACCATTCTTCTCTACACCCGCAGCACTGAACGAGTTGTCCGGGCTGGCAGGCGAATTGTCGCGCAAAAAAGGTTATACCTCTGCCTTCTTCCATGGTGCGGAGAACGGTTCGATGGGCTTCCAGGCTTTTGCCAATGCTACAGGTTTTCAGCAATATTACGGCCGAACCGAGTACAATGCAGATCCTCGATACGATGGCGACAAGGACTTTGATGGCACATGGGCCATTTGGGACGAACCGTTCCTGCAGTTCTTCTGCGACAAGATGAGCGAACTGCCCCAACCCTTCATCACTTCCGTCTTTACGGCATCGTCACACTCACCTTTCCGTATGCCGGAGCAGTATCAGGGGCAATTCCCCGAAGGTCCTACTCCTCTCTATGCTTGCATCAGTTATTCGGACCATGCACTCCAGCTTTTCTTTGAGAAGGCGTCCCGACAACCTTGGTTTGACAACACGCTTTTTGTCATCACTGCCGACCACGCCACAGCTGCCGACGATGCATTCTACAAGACCGACATAGGTCTCTACAGCGTGCCCATCATCTTCTATGCACCTTCCATGCCCGAGCTCTCTGGTACGGACTCTACACGCATTGCCAGCCAGATCGACATCATGCCTACGGTGCTGGGGTTGCTTCACTATGACTTGCCTTATGTAGCTTTTGGACAAGACCTCATGAGCACCTCACCCGAGGAGTGCTTCGCCCTCAATTACCTCTCCGTCTCTGGTTGCTACCAATACTTGCAACAGGACTGGCTACTTCAGTTCGACGGGGAGAAGGTGGCTCACGCCTACCAGTTCAAGCAGGATTCTCTCATCCAGCACGACCTTTCGGGACAGCACCCCAGACAGTTAGAGGAACGCATGAAGAGCGTCATTCAGCAATATATGCAACGAATGAATCAGAATGAACTAACCATTAAGCCATAATCACAACGAACTAACCATTAAGCCATAATCGTAACGAATTAACCATAAAACCCTAATCACAATGAAAAACTTTCTCAAGACTTTGCTTCTGGCTTCAGCCACAATAGGCTTATTTGCCTCTTGCAACAAGGCCAAGTACGAATACGAAACGGTTGAGGGTGACCCTATGCACACCCAGATATACACGCTCGACAATGGTCTGAAGATCTATATGACGGTCAATAAGGAACAGCCCCGCATCCAGACTTACATCGCCGTGCATGCTGGTGGCAAGGACGATCCTGCCGAGAGTACGGGTCTGGCTCACTACCTTGAGCACCTGATGTTCAAGGGTACCAAGCAGTTTGGTACATGGAATTACGAACTTGAGGCTGTAGAACTGGCAAAGATTGACTCACTCTACGAACTTTATACGCAAACCACGGATGCCTTGCAACGCAAAGCCATCTATCATGAGATAGACTCCGTGAGCTATGAGGCATCTCGCTATGCCATCCCCAACGAGTACGACAAACTTATGGCTGCAATCGGTTCGGATGGTAGCAACGCCTTTACTTCAGAGGATGTCACCTGCTACCAGGAGGATATCCCCTCCAATCAGTTTGAGAACTGGGCAAAGATACAGGCTGACCGATTCCAGAATATGGTGATCCGCCTTTTCCATACCGAACTTGAGGCTGTGTACGAGGAGAAGAACATCAATCTTACCAACGACATGAGCAAGGTCATTGAGGCGGTCAGTTCGACACTTTATCCCAATCATCCCTACGGCACGCAGACCGTCATCGGTACGCAGGAGCATCTCAAGAATCCTTCTCTTGTCAACATCCGCAAGTATTTTGAGAACTACTACCGTCCCAACAATGTTGCCATCTGTCTGTCCGGCGATTTCAATCCCGACGAGGCTGTTGACATCATCCAGCAATACTTTGGAGCATGGCAACCCAACGACAATATTGTTCGCAAGGAGGTGAAGCCTCAACCCGAAATCACCGCTCCCGTCTTCAAGGAGGTCATCGGCGAAGAGGCAGAGAATGTGTGGGTGGCATGGCGCACTCCCGGAGAGAAGGAGGACGACAACCTCGCACTTGAGATTGCCTCGTCTATCCTCCATAACGGAACGGCTGGTCTTCTTGACCTCAACCTGGTTCAGCCCCACAAGCTCATGGCTTGCGGTTCGTACAACAATGTGATGGAGCAGGGAGCAGAGTTCCTTCTCTATGCTTATCCCATGCCCGGACAGAGTCTCGACGAAGCGCGTCAACTCCTGCTCGACGAGGTTGAGAAACTGAAGAAAGGCGACTTTGACGACCGTCTGCTCTCTTCTGTCCTTACCGACTACAAGCTCTCGGTGGAGAAAGCCCTAGAGGAGAACGAGAGTCGTGCCATGCAGTTTGTCAACTCTTTCGTAGCCGGACAAACTTGGGCAGAAGCTGTTGCTGCAGTCAAGAAGACGGAGGCACTGACAAAGGACGACATCATGCGCGTGGCCAACAAGTATCTTGGGGCAGACAACTATGTATGCATCAAGAAACTCCAGGGTGTGGACACCAGCATCGTGCAGATAGAGAAGCCTGAGATCAATCCCGTCATGACCAATCGTGACTCCACGAGTCACTTCCTCCGCGAGATACAGCAGTCGGAGGTTCAACCCATTGCTCCTGTCTTCATCGACTACAAGAAGGACCTGACCTTTGGCAAGACCAGCAAAGACCTTGAGGTCATCTACAAGGAGAATACGCTCAACGATCTTTTCCAGATGGCTTATGTCTTCGACATGGGCACTGATGCCGACCGTGAGATAGAGACTGCACTCGAGTACTTGGACTATCTGGGCACCGACAAGATGAGTGCCGAGGAGATCAAGAAGAACTTCTATGCACTTGGATGTAGTATCAATGCCAAGGTCACCAGTTCGCACCTCTACCTCATGCTTAGCGGTCTGGATGAGAACAAGGCAGAGGCTGTTCGTCTCGTAGAGGATCTTCTGGCCCATCTCAAGCCCGATGAGGAGGCGCTTCAGAACATGAAGATGGCCACCTTGCAGGAGCGTGAGGTGAATATGACCAATCAGGATTTCTTCGTGGCCAGCCTTCGTCGCTATGCCATCTACGGTATGGACTATGTCAAGGCTCATACCCTCACCAACGAGGAACTGATGTCGCTCACCGCTCAGCAGTTGGTGGACAAGGTGAAGGGTCTCTGCCAGTATCAGCACACTGTCACCTACTACGGTCCTGACAAGATGAGCGAGGTCATTGCACTCATCGATCAGGAGCATAAGACGGCAGACCAACTGGCACCCTTGCCTTCTACGGCACAACAGCAGTTCCTCCCCACCAAGACCACGGACGATGTGGTCTACCTCTGCCATTATCCCGCACCCAATGCCTGCATCTTTGCCTACTCTAATCTTGAGGAGAAGTTCAATGCCGACATCGAACCTGCCCGTACGCTCTACAATGAGTATTTCGGTGGTGGTATGAACAGCATCGTCTTCCAGGAGATTCGTGAGGCTCGCGGTCTGGCTTACAGTTGCCGTAGTTATTTCACCGCGCCCAACTTCACCTACGACCCCTACTCTACCTATTACTATGCAGCCACTCAGGTTGACAAACTGGGCGACTGTATGGCCACCTTCCAGGATATTGTGGAGAATATGCCCCAGTCACAAGCAGCCTTCGACATTGCCAAGGGTGCCCTCATCACTCGCCTGCGCACACAGCGCACCACACGCGATGCCATCATCTGGTCTTATCTCGATGCACGCGACAAGGGACTTGACTACGACCTGATGCAAACCGTCTTTGAGGGAGCAGAAAAGATGACATTGCCTTCACTGCTCAAACTTCAGCAGAAGTATATCAAGGACCGTAAGCACAACTACAGCATCGTGGCCGACCGTACCAAGGTGGATATGAATGTGGTGAAGGACCTGGGCGCCATCAACGAAGTTGACATCAAGGACATCTGCGGTTTCTATTGATCCGACATATAAACATACAAAACTCGTAAATACCTACTACTTAAAACTCAAGAATATGAAGAAAATTCTTTTAACATCTTGTTTCGCTTGCCTCCTTCTTGCCTCTTGTGCCACCAAGGAGAGTGCAGTCAATCAACTTCGCAGTTTCCGTCAGGAGATTGAAGTGAACGGTATGACCTACGGTCTGAAAGACTGGAAGAAGGCTGCCAACGATTACTCAAAAATCAACAAGCGCATCTTCAAGCACTACAACGAATACTCACCTGCCGAACTGGAAGAGGTGGCACGCCTCAATGCAGAGTGCGTATCAAGCTTTGCCAAGGGCACTGCGACCAATATCTCTCAAAAGGCTCAAGGCGTAGCGGGTGCCATCAAGGGCATCATCGAAGGCTTCAGCGAGAGCCTCGGTACTCCAAAGAAATGATGAAGCACCTTCCCACCTTCTGGTGCAAGTTGCTGTTCTCCACCATTTTATTCTGGGGAACAGCCATTTGCCGTGCACAGACCTTTACCAACATACGAGCCACGCAGATCATTGAGGACAACATCGACAATCCCGATCTCTCCGTTCATATCCTATACAGACAAGGTGGGAATATACAAGCCCACTGAAAAAAGTCATCCCCCCTTTCGTCGGTTTCACAACCAATGAATGGGGGGATTTGACAATCAACCTAATAAACAAAAATCTAATATCACATTAGAAAACACATTTTCATTATAGTTACTCAAGTTTCGCAGACCTTACTTGAGCGCTTGTGAGAGAGCTGGATTTTATTCTTGGATAATCCAACCGTCCTTGTCGAAGTTGAGTGGACGCACGAAGAGCTTGGCAGCACCATTCTGATCCTTGAGATAGGCATGCGAGATGAAGTAGCACTCACCGTCCCACTCATAGGCCGAGTTGTGACCGATACCGAAGTTGGTCTCATCGGGACCATAGAGCAGCGTACCGCCACCGTATGCCATCTCCTTGCCGTCCTTGTCCAGATAGGGACCCTCTACCTTCTTGCTACGGCCATACACGGTCTTGTAGGTGGAGTTGGCACCACGACAGCAGTAGTCGAAGCTCACAAAGAGATAGTAGTAGTTGCCATGCCGGAAGATGAAGGGTGCCTCGATGGCATTTTCTCCAGCCTCGATGACATTGTTGCCCTCACGGGTCCAGTTCTTCTCATCGTTGGTCTCCTTCAGGGTCAACTTGCGACCCAGACGGCGTGCAATGGTGACAGGCTTGGTCAGAGGAGTCTGATAGTCCTTCTTGTCCAACTTGATGAGCTGGATGCCGTCCCAGAACGAACCGTAGGTGAGCCAGGGCTGACCCTTCTTGTCCACGATGAGGTTGGGGTCGATGGCGTTCCAGTTGTCTATCCTGCGGTGAGAGGCGATGACCATACCCTTGTCTTCCCAGCCGAAGTCGGGCGAGGTAGGATCGAGCGTCTTGCTCACGGCATGACCTATGGCGCTACCGTTCTTACCGAAGGTAGAGCAAGAGTAGTAGAGATGCCACTGACCGTTGTGGTAGCTCACATCGGGAGCCCATGTATGACCGTTGTAGCCAGGCACGGTGTCGCGTGCCCACTGGGGAGTCTGCTTGAGGGCAGAGGGTTCGCGTCTCCAGGTCTTCATGTCGGCACTGGATATCACACCCACATTCATACCCGTCATGAAGCAGTAGTAGCGTCCATCCTCACCCTTGGCCATCACGGGGTCGTGAGCATCGGGGTTGGTCATCTCTGCGTTGAAGTTGCGTCTTCTTTGCATGTTTTCACCAGGCTGTGCCATGGCTGTCAGTCCTGCAAGGAGGAGGACTGTGGTCAGTAAGAATCTCATTGTATATAAATGTTTTAATGGTTTGTCTTATAGATTATTAGATGGGTTTTCTCCCAGATGGTTTATCAATGTGCCCTGACAAGCTCCACATCGTCTATCAGACAGCGGGCCATGGCCTTGCCTTTGGCACGGAACACGAGGCGGGCCTTGCCTCCCTTCACATTCACCTTGAGCTGTGCCTCTGTCCAGCTGTCCTTTGTGGCAAGGCGCCTGATGTCGAGGGTCTGCACCTTCTTTCCGCTTTCCACCTGGGCAGTCAGCTCATCAAACAGACCGTTGTCTCTGCACTTCAGGGTAAGCATGTAGGTTCCGTCCTCCAACTTCACATAGGGAGTGGAGACGATGTCCTGGCTCACCTCACGCTCGAAGTCTATGCTGTCGCTGATGCAAAGGGCCTTCTCGCCTATCACTTGCTTGCGATCCTCGCGCGTGTTCATATAGTTAAGATAAGGGGTATGGGGATTGGCCAGCGACACCTCGTTGCCTTTCAGCACCTTTGTGTCCCAGCCCAGCAGGTATTCCTGACGGGGCTTTGTGGGTATGGGCACAGCCCTGCGGTCGGCCTCAAAACTGCTGTTCAGTATGTAGTTGTTGCCCTTTCCCACCTTCCATGTTCCGGCTTTTGCATCGAGTTCCCACTCCGACAGTGAGTTGAAGTATGGGCGGTCACCCTTGAAGCTCAAGGGGAACCACTGGTTGTAACCCAGTCCGTTGCCGGCAAAGTCGCACCATCGGTCACCGCAGTAGATCACGGTTTCCTGCTCGCCACCTCGCAGGGTGTAGAAGAAACCGGTCTGTGTGATATGGGCATAGTCGCGCTCACAGCCATCCATCACCTGCATGTCGTTGACAGGCTGGTAGGGACCATAGATGCTGTCGCTCACCAGATAGTAGGCAAAGGAGGAGTCCCAGCCATAGATGTTGGAAGCACAGAGGTAGTACTTGCCCTTGTACTTGAACATGCAGTTGCCCTCACGACTCTCGCCCTTGAACACCTGTACGCAGTTTTTCAGTCCTATCGTTCCGTCTTCGAGCACGCCTATCTCCGAGATGTACGCTATGTGGCGCCCCTTGCCGTAGGAATAGATGAGGTAGTCCTTGCCCGTGTCTTCGTCGGTAAACACGGTCTGGTCGCCCGTGTTAGGCGTACCTATCATGGGGGTCATGTCTATGTGCTTATGCACCTTAAACGGACCGGTCGGTTGGTCTGCCAAGGCCACCATCACCGAGTTGTTGTGCTGAGAGAGCAAGGCATACTGCTTGGTCTCCTCGATGTAGGCCACACCCATGCGGGCAAACCATCCTGCCCTTCCTCTTCCACCGGTGATGTCGTCCACCGTCAACACATGGCCCATATCCTTCCAGTGAACGAAATCCGTGCTCTTGTAGCAAGTCACGCCCACTATGCTGTTGCGCTCCAGGGTGACAGATGGGTCCTTGCGATACTGCTCTGCTTCGCGGAAGTGCGAACCGTACCAGAAGTAGGCAGGCGCATGGGTCTCGGGGTCGGTGAACTTGAATATGCCACCACCCTGACTATAGATGGGAGTTCCGTCCTGAGTGTCCCAAAACACATCGTTGCGTATGAGTCCACCCTGTGCCTTGCCTCCCAAAGCGAAGAGAAAAGTACAAGCAAAAATGGTAATGTAACGGAAATGTTTCATATGGAGGGTATGAGGTTTTGGTTAACTGATTGCAAAGATAAACAATAAGATTGAATTCGTCTAATATATTTTGGACAAACACTTGCACAAAATGACCAAATAGCCAAAATATATCATATAATGCACTGAAAATGACAAAATACGCGTTGCGCACCCGTCCTCCTTAGACTATAAACAATGAAAAAGACTTTTGCCTACTGGACAAAAGTAGTTCTTCGGAGCGAAGCGTCACTCCGTTTTGCACGACTGCAAAAGGTCGGGATGCCGAGCGGTTTCTTTAGTAGGAGTTTTTATATATTTTCGTTTATTTTCGTTCATTTCTGTTTCTTATAATTTTTAATTTTTAATTTTTAATTTTATTCCCTACCTTTGCATCAAAATTCGTAAAGACCATGTCATTTCTCTCTCTCCGCAATCAGCAGATACTCCACATCGCTCTGCCGAGCATCGTGTCAAACATCACGGTGCCCCTGCTGGGCCTCATCGATGTGGCTATCACCGGACACCTGGGCAAGACATCCTACATCGGTGCCATTGCCGTGGGGGGAATGCTCTTCAACATCATCTACTGGATGTTTGCCTTCCTGCGTATGGGCACGAGTGGCATGACGGCCCAGTCACTGGGTGCGCGTCGCCTCGACCAATGCCTCGCCCACCTGCTTCGCAGTGGCATCATAGCTCTTGGCATCTCTGCCCTCCTGCTCGTTCTCCAGGCACCCCTGCGCGAGGTGGCCCTGCGTCTCATCGCACCCGAGGCAGAGGTGGGCCACTATGCGCGCACCTATTTTAATATATGCATATGGGGTGCTCCTCCCTCGCTGTTGCTCTTTGCCCTGAGCGGTTGGTATGTAGGGATGCAAAACACACGCATACCCATGCTCGTTGCCGTGGTGCAGAATGTCACCAACATCCTCTACAGCCTCGTCCTGGTCTATGCCCTGGAGATGAAGATCGAGGGTGTGGCCCTCGGCACGGTGCTGGCACAATACACCGGCCTCTTCGTTGCACTGGCCATGCTCATCCGCCACTACCTCCCTCGTCTGAGGCACTACTATCAGCGCAGCGGGGTGCTCACACGCGAGGCCATGTTGCGCTTTGTGAGTGTCAATCGCGACATCTTCTTCCGCACGCTCTGCCTCATCTTCGTACACTTCTTCTTCATCGCCGTAGGAGCACGCTTTGGCAGTACCGTTCTGGCTGTCAACACCTTGCTGATGCAGCTCTTCACGCTCTACAGCTACTTCATGGACGGCTTTGCCTATGCAGGCGAGGCACTGGTGGGCAAGGCCATTGGTGCCAACAACGACCATCTCTATCGCGACACCGTGCGCCATCTCTTTGCATGGGGTGTAGCCATGACGCTACTCTTCACGCTGGTCTATGCCACACTGGGCCGGCCCTTCCTGGGCATCCTCACCGACGACCCCACCGTGCTTGAGGCATCCCGCCACTACTGGGCATGGGTGCTCCTCTTCCCCGCTTGCGGACTGGGTGCTTTCATCTGGGACGGCATCTTCATCGGAGCCACGCGCACCAAGGAGATGCTCCTCTCCGTGTTCGTTGGCATGCTTGTCTTCATTGGGCTCTATCTCATCCTGTCTCCCTTCCTTGCCGTACATGCCCTGTGGCTCTCCTTCGTCTCCTACCTTGCCACAAGAGGACTCACAGCTACCATCACAGACAGATTGAGAAACAATTAAGTCCCACTCTCCTCCCCTCTCTCTTTCTTCTTCTGTCGTATGTCGCATGTCGCATATTGGGGAATAAGAATAAATAGAAGCATTTTGCAACGGTACAGACAGCATTGGGAGAACGAACAACCGACGATACCGAAAAATACCGATGAATACGGTTTTTTTTGGCGTTTTGTGAACTTTTTGTGAACTGCTTTTTGAAAATGTGAACTTTTTGTCAACTCATTTTTGAGGCTTTTTCTATGCTTTTTTCCTACTTTTGCGGCAGAATCACAAAAAAAACAATGGTATGAAGAAGCTCGTATTATTTATTATGGTGTGCGCCACGCTCACCATGCAGGCACAAAAGAAGAACAATGTGCTGAACCAGGGAGAGGGCACCATCACATTCGTGGTAGATGGGGAACTGCCCGCACCCAAGCAGATGAAGGCGGTGGAGCATGGGCAGGCCATAGAGGTGCATATCACGGGCAGTAGCAAGAACCTGAACAAGGCGAAGGGTACGGTGACATCCAGTTTCCGTGACGACCAGTTCTGCTACATGGGAGCCTCGGCTTTCTTCCACAGCCTCGTCTTTGCCTACTGCGACCATCGTCCGGTGGTGCTCTCGCCCGACATGATCTGGGAACTCATCAGCCTCGGGTTCAGCCAGTTTGTCAACAAGGATCCTGAGGCGGTGCGCCACCTGCTGGTTCAGCACGAAGGGAAGAAGACGCTCACCGTGGAGTCGGAGTACCCCCTATATTCGCCCGAAGTGAGGTGGGACGACATCCTGACGGACTTTGAGAAGCAGATCGATGCCAACACCACGCCCGACTTCACCCAGACTATGGTGGCTGACTTCAGCACCACGGGCAAGGTGGAACGCATCGTGTCGCAGATGACGATGATGAGCAGCGTGAAGGCTTTCTTCGACTTCGTGGTTCACTATATCGCCTGTGGCATCCCCAGCATCACCCTCGAAGGTACTACGGCCGACTGGCAGAGCGTGCTGGAGCGCACGAACAGACTCAAGGACTACGGCATGGACTGGTGGGTGAAGGACCTCTCGCCCATCCTGCAACAGTTTGTGGATGCCTCGCAGGGCAAGGTGAAGCGTAAGTTCTGGCAGGGCATCGTGAAGAAAGAGCGCGTCAGCGAGATGCAGAACGGTGGAGGTTGCTCACTGAAGCCCACCACGAGAGTGGATGGATGGTTCCTCAAACTGATGCCCTACACCGAGAAGGGGCGCACACCCGAATCCGTACCCTACAACTTTGATGGCTTCGAGGCACAGATGTCCACCACTCCCATCATCTATCAGATACGCGACAATGGTGGCACCCGGGTGCTCGAGAGCCAGAACATGGAGATGTGGGCAGGCTTTGTGGGAGCCGACATCGACAGCCAGACAGGCTCCGTGCGCCCCAAGATGGGCTGGATGATACGCGAAGCCGACAGCGAGAAGGATCTCATCAAGACACTTGAGAAGGATAGCAACGAACCCTTGCGCATCGACCACATCCCTGGTGAGTTGCGCAATGTCACCTTCCTGGGATCCTTGGAACTGTGGTTGAAGGGAAATCTTGTCATTCCGGAATGGATAGACAGTCTGCGTATCGACGAACTTAAAATGACAGTCAGACATACACCCGAGGATGTCAAGGAACTGGAACGCCGTCTTCCTCATTACACCATAAAGAGCACCGACGGACGCAGTCTCGTCCTCAAAGCCAAACAAAGCCTTGCTCCGGACGACTATGTCTATCCGCTTCATTCATTGGCGATAAACTGGCCACGCTTCGATGGTGACATGGAGGCTTTCATAGATGCCAACTGCCGCATACCCAGGACTAAACGCACTTTGCACGAGAAAGTCCACTCCAAGAATGACCAGGTCCGCCTGTATTTCACCGTCAACAAGGACGGTTCCATCTCCGACATTACAGCCCAGTCATCCGATGGCAAGAAAGAACAGGAGGCCGAAGCCATCCGTCTCTATCAGTCCATGCCCAAGTGGACTCCAGCCAAGGACAAGTTCGGTAATAATGTCAATGCACGCTGTACAGACCTTGTCTATTTCTAACATTTATGCGCGAATAATTTATAATGAAGTTTAAGGGGTTTAAAGTTTAAAACTCAAGAAATCATGAAAAGAACAATCATCATCCTATCCGTTTTCCTTGCTTCACTCCCTGTTTCCGTACTTGCCCAAGTTACATTTACAGACAAAGGAATTGACATCCATTGGGTGGATAAGAAGGGACACGAGATGAGCCTAACGAAAAGTCTGGACAGCATCCCATTGCTGATCACATTTAATGACAAAATCGTAAGGGCTGGAGAATACATCGACATTGATACAAACCAAGAAATATATTCCATCAGCGAACTGGCCAGCATCACAGGGGCAAAGCCAAAGAATATAAAAGCATACAGAATGCTTCGGGGAACGGATGCCACCCGACTATGGGGAGTCAGAGGCGCCAACGGTGTGCTGGAAGTCATCAGTCCTTCAAGGTATCGTAAGCTGAAGAATAAAGGCCAACTCGAAAACTTCATGCTTGTCGCAGAAAGTCAGTCGAAGGTCGGTAAGCCTGCTCAGTCGAACTCGCGTTCAGACCACACTCAACGGTCTGTGATTAGCACCTCCAATTACGAACAAAATATGTTAAAAGATTGGCAGACAAAGTAGTTTTCCACTACGAAAACTCTTTGCTTTCTATTTCTTTAATTAACTTTGCATAAAAGAGGCAAATCAAAAAAAGCCATGAAACGAACACTCTTGCTATTGATTACCTTTGTGGTACTGACGGCACAGGCACAACTCAAGACGGAATTTGAGATACCCAGGCCTAATGATGACAGCACATTGGTCATGCTGAAGTCGTTGAGTGATGATGACATTCTGGCCGTGGCAAGTCTGTCCGAAAGTGAAGCCAACAATCCCGAAGAGGCGGTTGCATGGCTGAAGATGGGTGCGGAGGCAGGACTTGGCAAGTGTCAGTATGCGCTGGCTCTTTGCTATGAGGAAGGGCATGGAGTGGAACAGTCGTGGGACGAAGCCTTCAAGTGGTACCGCCTGTCTGCGGAGCAAGGCTATGCCCCAGCTCAGCGTAGCATAGGTTGGTGCTATGAATATGGCAGAGGTGTACAGCAGTCTTGGGAGGAGGCCTTCAAGTGGCGCACAAAGGCTGCCCAGCAGGGAGAACCCGTTGCACAATATGCCCTGGGATGGCAGTACGAGCACGGTAAGGGTACGGAGCAGTCCTGGGACGAAGCTGCCAAGTGGTACAGGCTGGCAGCAGAACAAGGGAATGCGAATGCCCAAGGTAACTTGGGTTGGTGCTATTACAACGGCTACGGAGTGGAGCAATCGTATGAGAAGGCAGTAAAACTGTACATACACGCAACTAATGGTGGAAACCACTATGCGATGAACAATCTGGGAATATGCTACGAAAAGGGGCAGGGCGTAGAACAGTCATGGGAGTGGGCTTTACACTTCTATAGGATGGCCGCTAATCGAGGAAATTATTACGCACGGTGCAATCTGGGAGTTTGCTATGAATTTGGCCATGGTGTGGAGGAATCGCTTACGGAAGCCGTCAAATACTACAAGCAGTCAGCAGAGCAAGGCTACGATAGGGGTCAATGCAACCTGGGATACTGCTATGAGAAAGGTCGTGGCGTGGAACAGTCATGGGCAGAGGCGGCAAGGTATTATAAGATGGCTGCCGACCAAGGCTTGCCTCGGGCCCAATACAGGTTGGGACTTTGCTATGGACGCGGGAATGGCGTAGAACAGTCGGATACGGAGGGAGCACAGTGGGTGAAGAAAGCTGCCGAACAAGGTTATGCCCTTGCCCAGCACAGGCTGGGACAACTCTACAGGAGTGGAAAGGGCGTGAATCAATCAGACGCAGAGTCCACCAAATACTTCACGAAGGCTGCCGAACAGGGCAATGTGGATGCCATGGTTGAACTGGCCTCTGCCTATCTTTTGGGTAGGGGTGTAGCAATATCCGGATCAAAGGCCATCTCCTGGTACAAGAAAGCGGCCGACAAGGGAAATGCCAACGCTCTCTATAGCTTAGGACTCATGTACGAGTCAGGTCGTGGAGTGAAGCAATCCCTGCCCGATGCCATCAACTATTACAAACAGGCTGCAACGAAGAACCACCAGGCTGCAACTGCCGCTCTGAATCGTTTGGACATCAAGAGTTTATAACATAAAAAACGAAAGACAACATGAAGAAGCTTTTATTATCAGTCATGGTGTGCTTCGCGCTCATCGTGCAGGCACAACAGCAGAACCCTCGTGGCGTGTACAAACTCACCTCCTTAGAGAGTAGCCGAGGCAAGTTTGACGCACCCTTCGATCAGTACAAGATATGTAGCAACATGACCACGCTGATGCTGTCTATAGATGAAGGTATGCATATATATTCTATCGGTGACAATGACCATAAAGCCTTTGACTACACCGGTGAGGAGCCTGACAAGGAGGATCCCAAGGCACTTGAAGGGGTTTGGTATCTGGCTTCCATAGACAATGAAGAACTTGCCTCTGTAACCTTTGGCAAATCCCTATACTACCGTCGTATCAAGGTGTTCAATCCTTTTGGTGAGTATGCATGTGCAGAAATCACCAACATAATTAGCGAAAGCACTTTCTCCATACTTCCTCATGAATATGGCAAGTGGACCTACAGAGATGGCATATACACAGAGATGGGGCGTGAAGGAAATCTGAAAATGATTGACAATAACACATTCACCTTCGAATGGGCAGGCACGGAAGAGGTATGGAAGAAGATGGCGAGCATTCCGAAGAAACTCACTAACTACATCGTAAATATGTGCAAGACAGAAAGCAATGCAGAAAAGGACGGTGGAAAGGATTCTAAAAAGATGCAGAAATACATCAGTAAATACATCTTCAAGTAACTTGCTGCACAAAACCCTCAACCCTCCACTAAAACGCGGGAAACATTAGCATTTACTATGGTTTCACCCCAGTTGAGGGTTGTGCAAACCCTCAACACCCCTGAACCACCAGCATTTACTGGCATTTCCTGCGTTTAAGTGGAGGGTTGAGGGTTTATCACATGTCAAGAGAAAAAGAACCTCACCCAATTCTCAGCCACCTTTCAGTTGTTCCATGCCACACATTTTATCTATACCGCACGGAATATCTTTTTCCATGCCACACGGAAAAAACTTTCCATAGGCAAGGGAACGCTGAGGCTCAACTATCTTTGTATTGTTTTTTTCTATTACGAACAAAATATGTTAAAAGATTGGCAGACAAGGTAGTTTTCCACTACGAAACTCTTTGCTTTCTATTTCTTTCATTAACTTTGCATAAAAGAGATAAATCAAAAAAGCCATGAACAAGACACTGAAGATCAACTGCAACACAGCCATTGAGGCAACCATACTGAAGGATGCGCTCGAAGAGCAGGGCATAGAGTGCCAGATATGGGACGAGACGAACAGCAAGGTGGCACGCGGAATGTTTGCCGACCGGAGCGTGGATGTGATGGTGCGCGAGGAGGACTACGAGAAGGCATTCCTCCTCTACGAACGGATACGGAAGGAGCAGGCACAGCGTACGGCAAAGTGGTGCCCCCAGTGTGGGAGTGAGAACATACAGATCACCGTACAGTACAAGCGCTTCGGCAACTGGACATCGCTCATCCTCGGGCTCTTCATGCTTGCGATGGGTGCTTTTATCATCTACCAGAATCGCGACCAGGGCTTCTCTTCCTGGCATGACTGCCTCCTCTTGCTCATCGTCGGAGGTGGATTGCTGATTTACTGGCTATGCAGCTCCTCCTCCAACGCCAAGCATGTGTGCCGTGACTGCAAACACAGATTTTGATTTTCCAAGTTTTCAAAAAACCACCCCCTCCTCTACCAAAGCACCACACCCTGCTGATTATTAGCAAATTGAATTGGTAGAGTCTTAAAGTTGACACTCTACCAACTCTCTACCTCTCTCTGCCCTCTCCAATCTGCTAGGATACAAGTTGAGAACAAGCAGGATGCGGGTAGAATGTGGGTAGAGTGTTGGTAGAGTGTTTTGCAAGCACTCTACCAACATATCTTGCTAATATTATGCATGTTAGACTATACCGGTAGAGTGTCGTACTGTTTTTTTATGAAAAAATCAAAAAATAAGGGTCAACCTCCCTTATAATGGCTAACCTAAATCATAGGGGTGGCTAACCTTTGTCATAAGCATGACTAAACTTAATCATAAGCGTGACCAATCTTGATCATAAGCATGCCACCAGTTTGTCGGACTGGCTCACGAAGCTCATCTTTTAGATATACGGTGAAGCCGGAACACTGTAAATTACGGATTAGGAATTATAAAGGACCTAAAGAGGCGGTTTTTCACAAAAAAGACTTGATTTTCGTCAATTTATAACATGAGAAGCGAAAAAAGTGAGGAGAGTGGTCGTTTTTAAGCTTTTTTTACATAACTATGCCGTGTGGTAGGTAATCTTCATACTTATAGCAGATTAAATGGCAGATTGACAATGCACTGCCCAACGAAAAATACGGAAAAGAATATAATGAAAACGAGTCTTAGAAAACTGGCATTTGCCATCCTTACTCCCTTCTGCCTAACAGTAGGCGCTCAGCATACCGTGACAATTAGCGGAACGGTGGACTGCGTGGGGGAAGTGGACCGAGTGGTGCTACAGGAGAACAATGGATTTGAGCACATCGTGGTAGCTGAGACTACCATAAAGCCCGACCACACTTTCAGCATGAAGGTGACAAGGCAGAAGCCCGGTGCCCTAAGCGTGATGGCATGCGAAGCGCAGAGCGTGAGGGTATGGGTGGACGATGAGGACATCAGCATACACTTCCAAGGAGTGGACACTGCCAGCGTGAGGGTGAACAAACCAAGATACATACCCATCAAGGGTGGCAAGAAGAACCAGCTCGTGGACCTTTTCAACTTCAGCAGCGCGCACAACTACTACCTACAGCAGGAGATGGCGAGCTTGGTGAATGACCTTACCCCAGAGGGCGGAAACGCCAACATAGGCATCACGAAGGTGTATGACCTGACCAACAAAGAACTCATGGAAGAGACCAAGCATTTGCTTGAGGTGTATGGGGACCTGCCAAGTGCTATGGTTCTGATGCCCTATGTGGCGAAGGACGAGGCTTATCTGGAAAAGGCTTTGCAACGTCTGGAGAAAGCCAATCCCGGCACCACACTGGCCAGCGACTATAGGGCCAAGAGGGCCGATGTGGCCATGAAGAAGGCCCAGTCGGCTGTAGGACAGCCAGCTCCCGACCTGACCTTCCCCGACGAGAAGGGCAAGATGGTGAGCCTGAGCGATCTGAAGGGCAAGGTGGTCATCGTGGACTTCTGGGCAAGCTGGTGCGGTCCATGCCGTGCCGAGACTCCCAAGCTGAAGGCCATCTATGAGGACTACAAGGGAGACAAGCGCGTGGCTTTCGTGAGCATCTCCATCGACGAGAAGAAAGCCGCATGGACCAAAGCCCTGGCTGAGGAGCAGACGCCCTGGATCAACCTGCTGGCTCCCAACAGCGGTCGCGAGGCTATGGACAAATATCAGTTCAACGGCATACCTTTCATCATCTGCATCGACAAGGAGGGCAAGATTTTCCGCAAGGACCTTCGTGGCGATGCCATCAGAAAGGCCATAGAGGATGCGCTTTGAAGTAATACCTCACCGCTCCGCATCTGCAACGCAGTGACGCTTCACTCCGAAGGGGCAGAAGAAACTAGTATACATTATATATTATTTATTAACAAACATTATTAACACTTATGTCTAAGAAATTGCTTTTTACTCTACTGGCAATCATCATGTCAGTACAGTGCTTCGCTCAGAGCGGACGCATTGTTAAAGGCGTTGTAACAGACGAGTACAATGAGCCCCTCCCCGGTGCCATTGTAAGAGTCGCAGGTACTGAGACAGGTGTCACCACTGACGCCAACGGTCAGTTCGCCCTCAACCTTAAGGATGGCAAGGATGCCAAGTTGACCGTCACCTTCGTGGGTATGACTCCTCAGACCATCAGTCTTACCAAGTCACAGAAGAATGTGACTGTATCGATGAAGTACGACAACCAGGTGCTCGACAATGTCGTAGTGACCGGTTATCAGACCATCTCCAAGGAGCGCACTACTGGTTCGTATGGCGTGATCGGCGGCGAGCAGCTGGAGAAGAAGATCAGCACCGACCTGAGCAACCTCGTGGAAGGCCAGGTGGCAGGTCTGGTGCTCAACAAGGACGGAAGCCTCACCATCCGCGGTATCGGTACACTCAATGCCGAGGTGGCTCCCCTGATCGTAGTGGACGGCTATCCCACCGAGATCAAGCTCTCTGACCTCAACCCCGACAATATCGAGAATATCACCGTGCTGAAGGATGCCGTGGCTGCCTCTATCTACGGTTCGCGCGCTGCCAACGGTGTGATCACCGTGACCACCAAGCAGGGTAAGATGGGCAAGACTACCGTAGCCTACAAGGGTAGCTTCGCCGTACAGCTCAAACCCAATCTGGATGACCTCCACCTGGGCAGCACCAGCGACTATATCGATGCTGAACTCGCACTCTACAACCTCAACCCCAATGGTGGCAACTACAAGCTCTCCACCCAGTCGGAGAACATGAGCCTTGTCAACCAGCTCATCGCACAGAGAGATGCCAACATGATCAGCGAGGCTGACTTCAACAGCCAGATTGCCGCTCTTCGCAATGTGGATGCCCTGAAGCAGATGGAGGACTACATGATGCGCAACAAGATGACTCAGAGTCACAACGTATCGCTCTCTGGCGGTAATGCTTACAACCGCTATAACCTCTCTGTCAACTACAAGAACACGAAGGATACCTATATCAACACCTCTGACAACCGTCTCATCGTGGACCTGAAGAACGAGTGGACTCCCTACAAGTTCGTCACCGTGAAGACCGCTGCCAATGTGAACTACAACAACTCTACAGCTCCTTGGTCGAGCTACCTCACCCTGGCCCAGGGTACTTCTTATGTAAAGCCCTACTCTACTCTCGTGGACAAGGATGGCAACCCCGTGGCTTACAACACTCTCAGCTACGGTCTGCAGCAGCTCTACAGCTCATACGACGGCTTGAAGGATCTCTCTTACAACCCCATCACTGATGCCGACGAGGACTATAGCAAGACCAGCAGCTATGCTGCTCGCCTCAATGCTGCCCTCAACTTCCATATCTACGAGGGTCTGGAGGCAGAGATTGGTGGTAGCTGGCAGCATGGCAACTCGCTCTATCGCCGCATTGCCACTCAAAACAGCTTCCTCATGCGTCGCGCCTACAACGGTAGCACCCAGCTCGACAATCCCTCAAGCCACTACATCCCCAACGGTGACCTCGTGGACGAGACGCGCAATAGCAACGAAAACTGGACCATCCGTACCCAGTTCTCTTACAACAACACCTTCGGTAAGCATCGTGTAAGCGCACTGGCCGGTAACGAGGTACGTCGCATCTCCTACGACAACAACTCTTATGCTACCCGCGTAGGCTACAATGCGGTGGCAGGCTCGTACACTCCCATCGACATCTTCGAGCTCAACAACTACACCTACGACTCAAACATGCTCTACAACAAGGTCGTAACACTCCGCAACGGTAGCTACACACGTCGCGACACTCGCTTCGTGTCATGGTATGCCAACGGTGCCTACGAGTACGACAACCGCTACCTCGTGAGCGGTAGTATCCGTGAGGACCTCACCAACTTCTTCGGTACCGATCCCAAGTACCGCTACCGTCCCCTCTGGTCAGTCGGTGGTACATGGAAGATCAACAATGAGGACTTCTTCGACGTAAGCTGGGTGGACCGTCTGTATCTCCGTGCTTCTTATGGTGTCAACGGTAACATCTCGCTCTCTGAGGGCCCCTACATGATCCTCTCTGCAGGTTCGTACAACTCAACCACTGGCGGTGTTTCCAACGGTATCTCTTCTTATCCCAACAACTCACTCCGCTGGGAGAAGACACAGACTACCAACATCGGTCTCGATGCTGACTTCCTTGGCAACCGTCTCGGTTTCTCTATCGACTACTACTTCAAGCGTAGCTCTGACATCCTGGCCAAGGATGCAATGGACCCCACTACCGGTGTATCTTCAATGACCCGCAATGTAGGTGCCATCCACAACTCGGGTGTGGAACTCAGTCTCCGTGCTGTTCCCGTCAAGACCGACGACTTCCGCTGGTCATCTACCCTCAACCTGTCATTCAACCGCAGCGAGGTGAAGAAGTACAATGTTAGCCGTCTCTACTCTACCTACTGGGCATATGTACAGCCCATCCACGCTGAGGGCTATCCCATGAACGGTTTGTTCGGATATGAGTTCAGAGGTTTGAACGACAAGGGTCAGGTACAGATCACCGACGGTCTCACCGGCGACAAGAAGCTCGCTTCTTTGAGCGAGGTTGAGGATATCATCTACCTCGGTACCGCTACTCCCAAGACCGAACTTTCATTCACCAATGAGTTCAGCTACAAGAATTGGGATCTCTCATTCATGTTCATCGGTAAGTTCGGCCACAAGTATCGTAAGGATGTATTCCAGGGTTCTAACTATCGTAGCCGCTATTTCTCACAGCGTTGGCAGAAGGCTGGTGACGAGGAGAACACCATCTATCCCAACTTCTCATCATGGAATATGGACCTCTTCTACTTCCCCTTCTGTGACATCAACTGTGGCAATGCAAGCTATGTGAAGCTGCGCGACCTCACCCTCTCTTACAACTTCGACAAGAAGCTCATCAACAAGATTGGTATGGGTAGCGCTCGCGTATACGCTCAGGCTCGCAACCTCTTCCGCATCACAGGCAAGGGTGTAGACATCGACCCCGAGGCATATGAGAACGATATGTCAGGTGGTATGGGTGCACAAAGCGAGGCTGGTTACTCTACCATGCCTATCCGTCCTGAGTTCTACATAGGTCTTTCATTCAGTTTCTAATCATTCATTGATACTATTATGAAAAAACTATCATATATTTCCATTCTTGCCGCTGCCATGACATTCAGCTCATGTAGCGACTTCCTCGATGTGAAGCCCGTGGGAAAACTCATCCCTACTCAGATTGATGAGTACGAGAAATTGCTGAACAATACCAATACGCTCGACTACTTCATGCTCGACAACAACCGTAATTGCTCTTACGCATTCCTCGGTGACAATCTTCAGATCTCTGAGTCGCAGGCCATAGGCAACTATACAGCCACCTTCCCCAACCTCGATATGCTGGCTGCATACATTGGCTACTATCCCATCTATCCCAGCAACTCTACCCCTATGTCGTGGAGCTATGGTATCTTCCGCTCTCTGAGCTATTTCAACAATGTCATCGACGGTGTGAGCAACATCGACACCAAGAGCCCCGAGGCTAAGAGCGTCATCGCACAGGCCATGGTTGGACGCGCGTGGATATACATGCACGCTGCTCTCTGCTACGGTCCTATGTACGATCCCAATGGTGCCAACGATGCAAAGGTTCTTCCCTTGCGTACCTCTGGCGACCCCACCACCGGCAATGGCGACCTTGCTACTACAAAGCAGATCTTCGAGCAGGTGAAGGCCGATCTCGACTATGCTTGCGAGAACTGCCCCGTAAATGTAGGCAACCCCTCACGCGCTAACCTTGCATGTGCCTACGCACTCCGCGCAGAGTACGATATGTATGTACGCGACTGGGAGGCTATGGCAGCCGACACCAAGAAGGCATGGGAGACTGCTCTCAAGGACAAGGGTGGCGTGGACAATATGCTCTACAACTATGCCGACTTCTACTACGAGGCTACCAGCGTCGTAGCTCCTGAAGAGGGCGAGGACGAGGAGATCTACATGACACTCCGTCACAAGAGCGATACCAAGTTTGAGCGTACCGACAACCGCGAGGGCTTGCTCTATCGCAACACTCCCTACAACTACTCTACCTCTCGCTTCTATCCCTCACAGGATTGGCTGGCTCTCTTCGACGAGACCGACCTCCGTGCACAGAAGTTCATCTTCAGCGAGCATGCTTACAGCAAGGTGCTGAGCGACGGTACTCGTCTTGACGACGGTATAATGAAGTTTGATTATCGTGGCAACAACATCAAGCAGACCGCAGCCCTCACCTACCCCCTCCTTCTCCTCATGAAGGCAGAGGCAGAGGCTCGTACCAACAAGCTCTCTGAGGCATTGGCATCGCTCAACCTCCTCCGTCAGTATCGCTACGAGGGTGGTGCAGCCCTGAAGGGTGGCAGCTCACTCTCTCAGGACCAGCTCCTCAACGAGATTCTCAACGAGCGTCGCCGCGAGGCTCCTCTGGTAAGCTTCCAGCGTACCGTCGACCTCAAGCGTTACATCCTCGATGGTGCTAAGCCCTGGGTGAAGAACACTATCACCCACTACATCGGTAGCAAAAGCTACACACTCAATGTGGCCAATGACGAGGCATACAAGCGTCTGCCCATCGACAATGCTATCCTGAAGCACAATCCTCAGTGGGGTATCGAACCTACAACCACTGCATTTGAACCTTACAATGCATGGTAATTCCAATGCATTAGCAACATAACAGAGAGAGAGGTATTGCAAAAATGCAATACCTCTCTTTCTTTATGGACATTATCTATTCCGAATTGGCTCGCAAGCGCTGGCACGGGCACGATCCAGATATCTATTATGAATCACTCCATCCACTCACGAAGCAGGGAGATGCACTCCTCGCGCTGTGTGGCAGGAAGGGTGGCAATGCGGGCCGAATGGCTTCCATTGGGATCCACATAGAGGTGCATGTTATGCTTCTTGCTGAAATCGAGCCAGGTACACACGCCACTCGAGCTCCAGGGGTCGTTCTCTCCGTAGATGTAGATCATCTTGGGGTCGTTCTGCTTCAGGAACTTCACAGTACGGCGATAGAGCTCGTTGCTAAACTTGATGCCGGACAGTTCCTTGGGCAACATAAGGCGCTGGAGATAGTGCTTGGAATTCTTGATACTGAGATACTTGCGCAGGGGCTTGGTGTCGTAGCCATAGTAGCCCAGTTCGCGCGCTGCCTGCACGAAGAAACTCAGGAAATAGGGGTCGGGACGGAAATAGTCGGGACCGCTGGTGGCAACAAGATGATTGAAGAGGGTCTCGTCTGGCGACTTGAGATCGGGGATGCGGTGTACATTGGTACCCCACTGCCACAGGGCATAACTGTACTCCAGCACGATCATATCCAATACCTCGGGGATGCCTACCCCATCGTTGAACTTATACCCCTTGTCACGGCAGAACTTCTCGAGCATGGGTTCGAGGCGGGCACGGCGCTTGAGTACCTCTATCTGGAAATCGAGGACTGCCTGACGCTCGCGGGCATTGCCCACGGTCTTGGTGAGGAAGGGTTCGTGACGACCATCCTCCACGGCCTTGTTGAGCGGAGCTACATAGGGCACGCTGACATCGACATCGTCGGGGAAGTAGGCACGATAGAACATACAGGTCTGGCCTCCCTTGCTGATACCCGTGGCCAACCACTTGCGAGGGTAGAGCGCCTTGAAGGCGGTAGTGACCTGATGGAGGTCGTTGAGCGAATTCTCTACCGTGAGATAGTCCCAGTTGCAGGGTTCGGGCATGGACTCCTGGAAGTAGCGGTACTCAACGAAGATCATGTTGGCATTGAGCAACTTACTGATCTCCTCGGCCGACGAGGCACTCATCTCACGCTCACCGCCATAGCCCTCGGTGATGAGCACCGTGGGGCGGTCGAAACCGACATGGCCCACGAAGATGCGTTGCTGGAAGGTGCCTGCCTCAGGATGGGCATAGTCCAAGGGGTGCTCCATCTTGAGCACATACTTCTCCGGATACTGGGTAGAAGGGATGCGCCTGACCTGGCTCACTCCGGGCAGAGCCGATACACGCTTGGCGAATGCTGTGTTCTGATCGAGGGTCTCGTCCTGCATGGCTACTGCAGGATCTATCGCAGGCGAAGGGAGCTCCACTCGCATGGCACGAATGGGCAACAATGTGGCTACGAAAAGGGGAAAAAGGAGAAATCTTTTCATCGAATGGAAAATTAGCCCGAGGCCGAAGCCTCAAATGCAAAAACCCATTCACCCCGCAATGGGACGAACGGGTTTATGTATGTGTGCGTATGTGAATTAAAGTTCGTATTGAAGAAAAACGGTCATCAGTCGATGACTACACGGGTCCATCCGTGCACATCGGGCTCAATGCCATACTGGATGTTGCGAAGCTTGTTGAACAGCTTCTCCGAGATGGGGCCTGGCTTCTCACCGAAGACATAGCTCTTACCCGTTGCCACATCGTCGATGCGAGAGATGGGGGAGATCACTGCTGCTGTACCGCAAGCACCTGCCTCCTCGAAGGTCTCGAGCTCTTCCTCGGGAATGGCTCTGCGCTCCACCTTGATACCCATATCCTCTGCCAACTGCATCAGACTCTTGTTGGTGATAGAGGGCAGGATGGAAGTGGACTTGGGAGTGATATAGGTGTTGTCCTTGATACCGAAGAAGTTGGCAGCACCTGCCTCGTCGATATATTTCTTCTCCTTGGCGTCAAGATAGAACTCGCAAGCGTATCCCAACTCGTGTGCCTTCTGGTTGGCCTGAAGGCTGGCTGCATAGTTGCCACCTACCTTATATATACCTGTGCCGAGAGGGGCAGAGCGGTCGAAATCGCGGATGATGACATAGGGGTTGGCAAAGAAACCACCCTTGAAATAGGGACCTACGGGAGTGACGAAGATGAGGAAAAGATACTCGTTGGCAGGATGTACACCTACCTGTGCACCTGTACCGATGAGCAAGGGACGGATGTAGAGGGTGGCACCACTCTCATAAGGAGGAATGAAACGCTCGTTGAGACGAACTACCTTCTCTACCATCTCGATGAACTTTTCTGTGGGCAACTCGGGCATGAGAATACCACGGCAGGTGCTCTGCAGGCGAGCCGCATTCTCATCGGCACGGAACACGCGAACCTTACCATCAGGGCAACGATAGGCCTTCAAGCCCTCGAAGGCCTCCTGTCCGTAGTGCAGACAGGTGGCTGCCATGTGCATGGGGATAGTCTCCTCACTGCAAGTCTCAATCTCACCCCACTGGCCATTGCGCCAGTAGCATCGTACATTGTAATCGGTCTTGCGATAACCAAAACCAAGATTTGACCAATCTATCTCGTTCATAATTGTAAGTTTAAAACATTATTCTGTTGCAAATTTACATATTTTCCCCGGAATTCAGTAACGATTTGCAGTTTTTTTCTGCTTGAAGGAGTTTCTCACGGCAATATTCCACAAGTTTGTGGGCTTCTTGCAAGCGAGAAGCCATCTCATCGATACCCGTTTGGTTGGTTTCCATCTCACGGGCGATGGTGTCGAGACGGGCCATAGCCTGCTCGTAAGTCATTTCTTCGTTTTGCATAATACTTTACTATAGAGTTCACCATCCTGCAGGCGTGTCTGCAACACCTCACCTTCAGGTACTTCGTTGATATTCTTTACAATCTTACCATCCCACAGCGTGATGCTGTAGCCACGCTTCAGGAGCAAGTCGGGATTGAGCAACTCGAGTCGCTGCGAAAGGATGTCGAGCCTATGCGATTCGCGCTCCAACCTTCCCTGTACGGCCATCCGAAGACGCTGCTTCAACAAGGCGATACGCCCCATCTGGCGCTCCTTCATATTGCTGAAAGCCATAGGGAAATAGGTGATGTGGCGCTGGAGGCGGTGGTTCTCCCGAACCAGCCTGTCGCCGGCTGCCTTGATGATACGCTGCTGAAGTGCATCCAGAGAGGCCAACTGATCCACGCCCTGCTCAACGAGGAACGCTGCTACTGCAGTGGGGGTCTTGAGGGAGGTGTGGGCCACCATGTCGAGCACGGTCTGGTCGCGATCGTGCCCAATACCCACGATGACGGGCAAGGGGAACTGTGCTATGGCCGATGCAAGGGCATAGGAATCAAAATCGCTCAAATCGCTCGTTGCGCCTCCACCACGGATGAGGACCACGGCGTCCCATTCGTCGCACTCGTCGGCTATGGCATACAGGGCATCCAGAACGCTACGCTCCACATTGGCTCCCTGCATCGTGGCCTGGAATAGCTGGATATGGAATTTCAAGCCATAGTCATTCTCGAGCAACTGCCTGCAAAAATCGCCATACCCTGCCGCACTGGCACTACTGACAATGGCTATCCGGTTGAGCGGAACGGGGAGCGTGAGTTGCTGATTGTCGTGCAGTATCCCTTCCTCTTCCAGGCGTTGCAATATCTCCTGGCGTCGTCGGGCCATATCTCCCAGGGTATAACTGGGATCAAGGTCGAGAAGTTCGAAGGAATATCCGTAGAGTTCGTGGAAACTGACACGGACGAGAGCCAGCACCTTGAGTCCGGCCTGTATCTCCTGACCCGTCTCTCTCATGAAACGGAGTCGTAGCATAGCATATGGCTGTGCCCAGCACTTGACGCTTGCCTTTGCCACGAGGGTACTCCCATCTTCCGACTTCTGCACCAACTCTCCGAAGAAATGGCCATTTCGTGCCACCTTGGCGTCGGAGAACTCACCCACGACCCAGTATTCCTCGTCGAGAGAGTCTTCTATAACTCCTCTGACGAGGCTGTTGAGCTGATATATAGTGAGGGGAGACATGGGGAAACGAATTGAAAATTGAAAATTAAAAATTGAAAATTGAAAATTGGCTCGAGGCGAAGCCTCAAAATTAAAAAATTAAGAGTTAAGAGTTAAAAGTTAAGAATTAAAAATTAAAAGTTAGGCGGGACCATTACTGGCGCTTGGGAGCACTTGCGTCATAGTTGTCCAACTTTTTCTGATAGTAACTGCGAAGTTCTGCCCAGTTGTAGTATGGACCGGTGACGGGCTTGCCTGGCATCGTCACCTCACGCTCGTTGAGGAGTGCCTTGACGAGGATATCTCCCTCCTTGCCTTTCTTGGGACGATAGAAGACGAGCTGTATGTTGCATCCCATGGGGAAGATGTCGTAGTTGGCAAAGACACGATCCAGCGTGTCAACAGCATTGGCGGGAACCTGCGGGAAACTGTTGCCCAACTCCAGCAAGGATGCCAATGGAAGAACTACGACCTCGTGACCGAAACGAAGGGTGGCACCGCGGAATGCCTTGTTCACCTTACCTGGCATGGCGTTGCCTGCGCCCTGGGCGAGGGAACTGTCAACATTCTTCTCCCACACGCAGGTATCGGCCGTATGGAGGATGTTGTCCAGCAAATTGCGCTGGGTGTAAGGACCCAGTCCACTGCTATGATCCATATACCAACCAATGTTGCGAATGCACCACTGGTCATAGCATTCCTCCTCGGTGAAATAATCCCAGAGCGAAATGCCCTGCGTATGGCTCTGCATATTGGCACAGATATCGAAGGTACGGCGCATCACATCGCTTCGGCTGTTGCGCTTCTCGTCACGATAGTCGGGATCGTTCATGATTTCGGACCAGAAACGCTCCGGATGGGTGTAATGCTGATCGACATCGAAGGGCAGGTTTTGCTTGCGCTCCCGACGATCTTGGTTGATGCGAGCAGGTGTGCCTGCATTGAGATAGTACTGGAACGACTCGCTCACATCATTGTGGATACGCAGATGCTTGTTGAAGCGCGTCAGTTCCTCACACTCGGCCTCCATGGAGAGGATGCATCGTATCACAACCGTGCTACGCGCATCGACCTGACTGTTTTTTGCCCCGAATATCTCGGGGAAGTGCTCGGTGAGACGCTTACCGATGCGATGATGCTGTTGCTCTCCCACATCCGAGAGTTCGCCCAGTCGCTGGCGGGCATTGGTCTGCAAGTAGAAACGCTCTATCTTCTCCAGCAGTTCCAGTCCGCGTGGAGTGAGCTTCCCTTTATCCTTCGCACGCTTGAGCACATCGATCACCTCCGTGTACTCTCCATTGTTGATCAGCCAACGGCTACCATGACGCCCATAATGCGACATGTAGAAAGGCTCGTAACCTTTGGGGGTAGGAGTCAGCTTGTCTGCTTCCGTAGGATCGACATAGGCTGTATAGTTGCTTGCCGAGAGCAGTATGTTGTTGTGGATATCCTGACGGGGACGGGTCCACTGCTGGGCACAAACCTGGGTAAAACTTCCTGATAGCAGCAGGGCCAGAGCCAAGAGATGGGATGAGTGTTTCATGAGGTTATGAGGTTATGAGGTTATGAGGTTATGAGGTTATGAGGTTATGAGTTTATGAGGTTATGAGGTTATGAGTTTATGGGGTTATGAGGTATCTTGGAGCTTTAGGCTCGACGGATTAAAATCCGACGAACAGAACAGGCAACCGTTGAGTATACCACTATTGTATATAAATAAGGTGTAACATTTATCTTCACAAAAGTATAAAAAAAATGGCAGTCGGCCAATACTTATCCCTAATAATTCCTTATGCAATTTAGAAATAATGGCAGAAAAGGGGGAAAAAGTTTGGTACATTAAGAGATAAGGCTTAACTTTACACGACTGATAATCAACACAAGGCGAGCAGGCAATGGTTCGCCACACATAGTTTAACATTAAGATATGAAACACTGGCTCCTACTCACAGCTATGGCGCTCCTACCCTCCTGGGGCGTGGCGCAACAGACCAAAGGCAACTACCAACTACCCGATGATGAGACCTACGGATACCTCAACTGCCACATGTCGGACCGTGGTCAATGGACGGCCTATGCACTCTCACAAGACGGCCTGCACTTCCACGACCTGCTCTGCGGAGACTCCATCTTCTCCCCTTTCGAAATGGCAGGGATAGAGGGTGGCACGCGCGATGCGTATATCTGCCGCAGGCACGACAACAAGGGATTTCTGATGGTGACAACCGACATGAACAACGGTGCTACCAAGCGACTGAAGAAACTGGATGTGTGGCACAACTACGGTATCAACCTGCTCACCAGCGACGACCTGATACACTGGAAATCCACAACCTTCGACTTCCGCAAGTGGCAACCCAGCGTGACTCGCGTATGGGCGCCCCAGGTGATATGGGACGGGGAACATGTGTGGGAGGACGGCCATAAGGGTGGCTATATGATATACTACTCTATGTGGGACCCCGAGATAGAGAAATACGACCGTATGTATTACAGTTATGCTGACGAGTCGTTTACCACCATCACCAAGCCCCAGCTTCTCTTCGACTGGGGCTATGCCACCATCGATGCCGACATCAACTATCTGCCTTCCGACGGACTCTTCCACATGATGATCAAGAAGGAGGGAGGCACACCTGGCATCTTCACCACAGCCTCGGCCTCGCTCAAAGGTCCGTGGCCCGAGCCCGACAGTTCGCAATATGTCAACTTCGAAGGCAACAAGAAGTGTGAGGGTGCCTCTGCATTCCAACTGAAGGGCGGACAATGGCAGGTGGGCTATATAGAGTATTCCAGTCGTCCTCGCCACTATCGCCTTTGTGATGCCAACGCCACGCTGACCCGCTTCAGCAACCCACGCGACATAGAAGGCATCAATGGTCCACAGCACGGTTCGTTCCTGCGCGTCACCAAAGAGGAATACGACCGACTCCAAGCGTGGAGCGATGCACAGGAGTCGGCCCACCTTGCACCATCGGTCAACAATCCCGTTTTCCCCGGACTCTATGCCGACCCTGAAGTGCTCTACAGCAAGCAGACTGGCAAGTACTACATCTACCCCACTACGGACGGTGCTTATGGCTGGCACAACTATGACTTCCACTGTTTCTCCTCCCCAGACCTTAAGAACTGGAAGGACGAGGGTGTGATACTCGACCTTCGCGACCTGTCATGGGGCAAGGAGTATGCATGGGCACCTTGTATCATAGAGAAGCCTGTGATGAAGGGTAAGAAGGTGAAGGGGTACAAGTATTACTACTACTTCGTAGCCAACAAGTCGGTAGGTGTAGCCGTAGCCGACAAGCCCGAGGGGCCTTTCAAGGATGCACTCGGCAAACCGATGCTGACACAGGAGGAACTGAAGACGCCCAACCTGGTGATTGACCCCGATGTGTTCCAGGATCCCAAGACTGGCAAGTACTACATCTACTTCGGCAATTCGTACCTCTGGATGGCCGAACTGGACGAGACGATGACGGCCATCGTGCCAGGCACGGTCAAGGAACTGATTCCCCGTTCACGCATTGGAGAATATCACTATCTGGAAGGCACCTATGTCTTCGAACGCAACGGACTGTACTACTTCATGTGGTCGGAGAATATCACTCGCTCTGCTCGCTACTGTGTGCGCTACCTTATCTCCGACTCCCCCACAGAGTTTGTGCGCAATGGCAAACCCGCCAAGGTAGAGAGCCAGGTCATCCTACAGCAGGATCCTGCACTGCAGATATTCGGCACAGGTCATAATGCTGTGGTCAATGTGCCCGGCACAGATGAGTGGTATATGGTTTACCATCGTTTTACCCGACCCGAAGGTATCAAGATGGGCTTGTCGGGAGGATACAACCGTGAGACTTGTATCGACCGTCTTGAATTCAACGAAGACGGTACTATCCGACCTGTCAAAGTCAGCCTGTAAAAATTAAAAATTAAGAAAATAAGAGATACAAAAAATAAACCCTGCCCACAATCGTGAGCAGGGTTTACATTATCTATAAAGGGATGTATGCTGAACGATTAGCCCAAGAAACTGAGGAGGATACCGGCAGCAACTGCAGAACCGATAACACCAGCCACATTGGGACCCATAGCGTGCATCAGCAGGAAGTTGCGACGATCAGCCTCCTGACCCACGGTCTGGCTTACGCGAGCAGCCATAGGCACAGCGCTCACACCAGCAGAACCGATAAGAGGATTGATCTTTCCATCCTTGGGAAGGAAGAGGTTCATAATCTTGGCCATGATCACACCACATGCACTACCAACACCGAAGGCAACGATACCTACACAGAGGATACCTACAGTCTGCCAGTTCATGAATGAGGTAGCAGTAGCTGTTGCACCAACGGTAAGACCGAGGCAGATCACAACGATGTTGTTCAACTCGTTCTGTGCTGCTTTGCTCAGGCGCTCTACGACACCGCTCTCCTTCATCAGGTTACCCAACATCAAGCAACCGATCAAAGTGGCTGCAGAGGGAACAACCAAGGAAACGATGATAGCAACCACGATGGGGAAGATAATCTTCTCCTTCTTGCTAACAGTGCGGAGCTGCTTCATGCGAATCTTACGCTCGCTCTCAGTGGTGAGAAGCTTCATGATAGGGGGCTGGATAACGGGAACCAATGCCATGTAGCTGTATGCTGCAACGGCGATAGGACCGAGCAACTCAGGAGCCAACTTACTTGTCAGGAAGATAGCGGTAGGACCATCTGCACCACCAATGATACCGATAGAAGCTGCCTGTGCGGGCTCGAAACCGAAGAAAGGCAGATCGGTCTGGGTAACGATGAAGGTTGCGAAGATACCTATCTGAGCTGCTGCACCAAGGAGCAGGCTCTTGGGGTTGGCAATCAGAGGACCGAAGTCGGTCATAGCACCTACACCCAAGAAGATCAGGCAAGGATAGATACCGGCCTTGACACCAATGTAGAGGATATCCAGCAAACCACCATGAGCCATGACATGGCCATAGCTGTGGTAATAAGGACTTTCGGCATTGAGGAACTCATTGTTCCACATCTCAGAATCGAACATGCCTGCACCGGGAAGATTCGTCAGAATCATACCGAAGGCAATGGGGAGGAGCAACAGGGGCTCATATTCCTTCTTGATAGCCAGGAAGAGCAGGAAGCAACCGATGAGAATCATCACAAGGTTCTTCCATCCCTCACCAACGAAGAAGGACACAATGCCCATCTCGCTGAAGAAGTTGCTCAAACCCTCTGCCACATTCACCTCTGCCGCCATAGCGGGCGAGCAGACGAGCATCAGCAGGGCCAGAAGGCTAAGAAATTTTATATTCTTCATTTTTTCTTAAATTGAAAATTGAAAGTGGAAAATTGAAAGTTGGGCTTAACCATACTTCCATTCTTCATTCTTCTCAATTGTGAATTATGAATTAAGCATTGTGAATTAAGCCAACTCAACCAATGCCTGGCCACTCTGTACCTGAGCACCAGCCTCTACGAGGATAGCCTTAACGGTACCGTTAGACTCGGCAGTGATGCTGTTCTCCATCTTCATAGCCTCCATGAGGAGTACCTGATCGCCAGCCTTGATGACATCGCCTACCTTTACGGTAACCTTGGTAACGGTACCGGGCAGAGGAGCGGTGACAACATTGGCACCAGCTGCGGGAGCAGGAGCTGCAGGAGCTGCGGGTGCAGCCTTGGGAGCGGGAGCAGGTGCAGGAGCGGGCTTGGGAGCCAAAGCAGGAGCCTCAGCAGCAACAAAGTCTGCAACCATCTCTACGAGCAGGTCGCCCTGATTTACATTTGCACCCTCGCTAACAGCAATGCGCTGTACGGTACCATCTACCTCACTGACGATGTCGTTGGCCATCTTCATACTCTCGATAACGAGGAGCACATCGCCACGCTTTACATGCTGGCCAGCCTGTGCAACAACCTTGGTCACAGTACCGGGAAGCTCTGAATTAACATTAGCGGGACCGCCCTTCTGAGCAGCCTTGGGAGCACCTGCTACGGGTGAAGCTACGGGAGCCTTGTGCTCTGCAGTGTCGATCTCTACATTATAGGTCTGACCATTGAGGGTTACCTTAAGAGCACCAGCGCCCTTCTCCTCCTCTACACAAGCAGTGTAGCTCTGACCAGCCAACTTGAATTTTATCTCTTTCATTGTATTTTACAGTCTTGGATTAAGTACTTTACCCCAGTTGCTTGGAGTGTTGTTGATGGTGAGCACACCACTCTCATGGTCGTGATCATCGTTGAAATAAAGATATACAGCCACAGCAAGAGCAGCCTTGTCCTGATCGCTTGCCTCTGAGAATGCCTTGGCTTGCTTGCTCGTATTGATGTCGCTCTTCACTTCTACCACCTTGGCTTTGGTATTCTTGGCCACAGCAGTGAAGACACCGAGCACGAGCACCAGTGCAACGAGGATGGCAAATACCACACCCACACTAATACCGGCAAGTTCCCATGTCTGTACGGTTACTGATAGTAAATTCATTGTATTTCTATTTTACTTGTTTGTTGCTGGACACCAGAGACTACATTGGATATCCGTCAATGTCTGTTCTTGCGAACCACAAACATCCCTGCGCCTTCTGGATACCAGCGATTATCAGTTTACAAGGGGATGTTACCATGCTTCTTGGCAGGGTTGGTCACCTTCTTGTTGGCCAACTGAGCCAATGCGCGGATTACGCGGAAACGAGTGTTGCGAGGCTCGATGACATCGTCGATGTAACCATACTTGGCTGCCTGATAGGGATTGGCAAAGAGCTTCTCGTACTCATCAACCTTCTCCTTGATGTAGGCTGCAGATGCCTCGGGACCCTTCTCTTCCTTGATAGCCTTTGCTTCCTTAGCGTAGAGTACTGAAGCTGCACCGCTTGCACCCATAACGGCAATCTCTGAAGAAGGCCATGCATAGTTGATGTCACCACGCAACTGCTTACATGACATTACGATGTGGCTACCACCGTATGACTTACGCAGAGTTACAGTTACCTTGGGAACGGTACACTCACCGTAAGCGTAGAGCAACTTAGCACCATGCAGAATTACTGCGTTGTACTCCTGTGCGGTTCCGGGAAGGAATCCGGGAACATCTACGAGGGTTACGATGGGGATATTGAATGCATCGCAGGTACGAACGAAACGAGCACCCTTACGGCTTGAGTTGCTGTCCAATACACCGGCCAACTGCTTGGGCTGGTTGGCTACGATACCTACGGTCTGACCGTTGAAGCGTGCGAAACCGATAATGAGGTTCTTTGCAAAGTTGGGCTGTACCTCGAAGAACTCGCCATTATCAACAACAGCGCTGATAACCTGATACATATCGTAAGGCATATTGGGGTTCTCGGGGATGATCTCATTCAGGTAGTCCTCCTGACGGTCGATGGGGTCGGTGCACTCAACACGAGGAGTGGTCTCCAGGTTGTTCTGAGGCAAGTAGCTCATCAGCTGCTTGATCATTGCGATAGCCTCCTCATCGTTGGTAGCGGTGAAATGGGTTACACCACTCTTGGTAGCGTGAACGCTTGCACCACCCAACTGCTCCTGAGTAACGACCTCACCCAAAACTGCCTTAACGGGACCAGGACCGGTGAGGAACATATATGAGGTATTCTCAACCATCAAGGTGAAGTCGGTAAGAGCGGGAGAGTAAACAGCACCACCGGCACAGGGACCGAAGATACCACTGATCTGAGGAATTACACCACTGGCCATAATGTTGCGCTGGAAAATCTCTGCATAACCAGCCAAAGCGTTGATACCTTCCTGAAGACGAGCACCACCCGAGTCGTTCAGACCGATAACGGGAGCACCAACCTTCATAGCCATATCCATGACCTTGCAGATCTTGCTTGCCAACATCTCTGAAAGAGAACCTGCACTTACGGTAAAGTCTTGTGCGAAGACATAAACCAGACGACCATTGATGGTACCGCAACCGGTTACCACACCATCACCCAGATAGTGCTTCTTCTCCATACCGAAGTTGTAGCAACGATGCTCTACGAACATGTCCATCTCCTCGAAGCTACCTTCGTCCAGCAACAAAGCAATACGCTCGCGGGCAGTCATCTTGCCCTTCTCATGCTGCTTGGCAATTGCCTTCTCACCTCCGCCGATACGGGCCTTGGCGCGGAGCTCTATCAGCTCCTTGATTTTTTCTGTTTGAGTACTCATGATTGTTTAAATATTGAGAATTTTAGTTCATTTGTTATAAAATGCGCACAAAGTTACAAAAAAAGGATAGATACGGCAACAACAACCCTACAAAATTTGCCCGTTTACCTTATTTATTTTTATTAGGCTTGGCCATCCTACACATTTTCACTAACTTTGCACTCCAAAATGGTTATGTTCTGCTACGCAACATCCTCAGCAGGAGACATACACCCACTTCAACCGACCCAAAATAACAATTCACAGTGAAACAGCAAAATGCACCTATAGAACTGGGTACCGAACCCATCGGACGACTTCTCCTCAAATATGCCTTGCCCGCCATTATCGCCATGACGGCATCGTCGCTCTACAACAATGTAGACCGAATTTTCATTGGTCAGGGCGTAGGTCCCGATGCCATATCCGGCCTTGCCACCACCTTTCCCTTCATGAACCTCTCTGCTGCTTTTGGCGCCATGATTGGCGTTGGAGCCAGCGCTATCATCAGCATCCGTTTAGGCCAGAAAGACTACAAAACTGCCCAGAAAGTATTAGGCAACACGCTCATCTTCAACCTCATGCTCGGCATTGTCTTCACTGCAGCTTGCTGGCCCTTCCTCGATAAGATCCTGTTGCTCTTTGGAGCAAGCGAGAACACCCTACCCTACGCCCGTGATTACATGGAGGTCATCTTGTTGGGCAATGTCATCAGTCACAGTTATTTCGGACTCAACGCAGTCCTTCGTGCCGCGGGGCATCCCCGAGAGGCTATGTACTGTACCATCCTCACCGTTATCGTCAACACGATCCTCGACCCCATCTTCATCTACGAATGGGGATTGGGCCTGGGCATACGAGGAGCTGCAATTGCCACTATCTTGAGCCAGGCTATATCCTTGAGCATCCAACTACGGCTCTTTAGCAATCCCAAAGAGGTACTCCACCTGCAGCGTGGCATCTACCGTCCCAGTCTGAAGATTGCACGGCAGATACTCTCCATCGGCGCGTCACCGTTCCTTATGAACTGCTGTGCCTGCCTGGTTGTGCTCATCATCAACAGTCAGATGCGCACTTATGGAGACATGCTTGATGTGCCCAATGGAGGTGACATGGCCATTGCTGCATATGGCATCACCAACAGTGTGGTATTCTTCTTCCTGATGACTGTCATGGGCTTCAATCAAGGCATGCAACCTATCGTAGGTTATAACTGGGGCGCACGCCAAAACGCTCGCGTTTGGCGTTGCTTGAACTTCACCATGATATGCGGCACCATCGTTTCTACTACTGGATGTGTGGTTTGCGAACTCTTCCCAGAAACACTAACACATTTCTTTACAAATGACGAAACTATCACAACACTTGCCTCACGAGGTTTCAGGGTCAGTAGCGTAATGTTGCCCATCGTAGGAGCACAGATGGTTGTCGGCAATTTCTTCCAGAGTATCGGCCATGCCGGCAAGAGCATTTTCCTCTCGCTCACCAGACAGTTGCTCTTCCTCATCCCCTTCCTTTATATCTTGCCCCAATTCTTCGGATTCGATGGTGTATGGATGTCACTTCCTGCGTCAGACGCAACAAGTTGCATCGCCGCTTTCACCATGTTGATATTATTGGCAAAGAAGGTTAAAAGAACCTCTGAAACCGTAGAAGGAGAATAGAATTATTTGTAAGATTATAGCAAAAAAGACCACAGAATTTATGAAGCGGTATCTTATTGTAATCCTTGTTGCACTGACAGCTTTTACAACAAAGGCAGAGAATGTGGATTCTGGCTATCACATAGAGGATTGGACCTACGAAGCACAGGTACATGAGAACAACACATGGACGGTAACGGAGACGATGACCGTGGAGTTTCATGAGCCGCGACACGGTATCTACCGCCACATCCCCCGCCTGTTTGTGAGACATCACGATGGGTTGGGCGAAAGCAAGAAGTACACCTACCGTTGTGAGATTGAAGGGACAAGGGTGGACATCTTCGAGTATCATTTGGATGATGCTGACAATGACCAGGAGAGTCTGATTATCCGTAACGGAAGTGAAGACGAACTTCTCACCGGCAGGCACACCTATATCATTCATTATCTGCTCGTATATCCTGACGATCGCTACCCCTCTTCAGATGAACTGATACACACGGTATTGGGAGCAGACTGCAATACCAACATCGGGCGCTTTCGTTTTAACATAAAATTTGACAAAGAACTTCCTGCTGGACTTACCCTGCAAACACTGAGTGGAGAATGGGGCGGTGATGGGAACAGCCTGAATATCGTTCCGACTGTGACATCCAACAGCATCAGCGGTGAGGCATCACAAATTGCGCCTTTCTGTGGTATCACGCTTCAAGCCAATCTGCCGGAGGGTTTCTGGAAGGGAACAAAGAGCGTCAGCCCTATCAGGGCCTACCTCTTCGCAGCACTCTTCATCCTATTTATGGCCATGTGTCTGGTCTATGAGCTCCTACACCGACGCAAGCGCCCACTGATGGTCATCGAGTACAATGCCCCTAATGACATCTGCAGTGCGGAGGTGGGCGTGATTATTGATGACTCGGCCGATATTTCCGACCTCAACTCACTCATCGTGTGGTGGGCATCGAAGGGGCACTTGAAGCTTCGAGAGACCTTCACGGACGAGGGCAAAGTGGACATGTGTCTGACCGTCCTAAAACCTTTACCCAAGGACGCCCCTGAGTATCAACAGTTGTTCTGGAATGTATTTTTCGGGAAAGGGAATACCGTCAGCCTGTCTGAACTGGGCGACAAGCACGAGGAAATCAGCAAGGCGCAGTTGGCTTTAGCCAAATATTTCAAGGGCAAGCGTCAGGTAACAAGCACCAACTGGAAGATGGTATTTGTGGCTATCTGCATGTTCCTCTGCGCATTCCTGGTCTTTGCGTATGGTAGCAGCGTCGCGAACTGGCACAACAAGGACATGCGCTTTGTCTGGGGCTTTGCAGGACTGGCATTCGGAGCGATGTGCATACGCATGCTTCTCTCAAAATTGGACATGATCAAGAGTCGAAAAAAGATAACACTTCAGTACGCTGCAATTCTATTTTTCGCCATCGCGTCGTTGGCGGTTTTCAACACAAAGTGCTACAATGCTCCAGACTACCTGCTGTCTCAGTCCCTCCTCAACATCATCATCGGTAGTAGTTGGCTGGTGGCTCTACTAAGCAGTCGCTTGGCGAAAGATACAGCATACCGCATGGAGAAGATGTCCTTGCTTTTGGGCTTCCGCGAGTTTATCCAGAAAGCCGAACTTCCCATGCTGAAGGCACAGGTGGACGAGAACCCTGAATATTTCTATGATGTACTGCCTTTTGCCATGGTTTTCGGTCTTACGAACAAGTGGCAGAAACATTTCAAGGATATAGACATCCCTGCACCAAGTTGGTACGAGAGCAGTGGGGGCAACCACCGTTTCTCATCTCACATGTTAGCCGACCATATCAGCCATAGTGTTGATCATACCATCAAGCAAGCCGTAGTAGCCAGTAGCCACGACCCCAACAGCTCATCCTCGGGTGGTAGTTTCGTCGGCGGCGGAGGCGGCGGAGGCGGTGTAGGAAGCTGGTAAACCGAGCTAAATGAAAAGAAAAATAGTAGATCAAGAATAAAAAATGAAGAGAATACTTTTTGTTTGCCATGGTAATATCTGTCGCAGTCCTATGGCAGAATTCATTATGAAAGATCTTGTCAGAAAAGCAAGACGCGAAGATGAATTTTATATTGAATCTGCAGCAACTTCTACAGAAGAATTGGGCAACAGCGTTTACCCTCCCGCTCAGCGCAAATTGGCAGAGCATGGCATCTCTTGCAAAGGCAAACGAGCCAGACAGGTGCGAAGTGATGATTACAGCCGCTTTGACATGATAATCTGTATGGACCGATGGAATTTGAGGAATATCGCACGCATCATCCCCGATGATCCAGAAAACAAAATATCTCTCCTCATGGACTTCACTTCCCGACCCGGCGATGTAGCTGATCCCTGGTACACCGACGATTTTGAAGCTACATGGCGCGACTGTCTCGAAGGTTGTGAGACTCTTATGAAACTGTAGAATAGGTGCTATAACATAGCCACAACGCCACATAGAGCACTTTATACAGCCGTTTAAAGTCAACGGCTACTGCTCTTTTAAGCGCAGACATTAAAGACAAAAAACTGCCGAAAAGCATACTCTTATACACAATTCTACATACATTATATAAAAAAAGAGAAAAAAAGTGTTCACATTTTAAAAAAATGTAGTAACTTTGCATTCAATATGAATTAAAACCGTGCGAAAAGGGAATGAAAAACATGGGGATTCGCCCTACTCCCACACGCACAATTAGAGAGAATAAAATAGAAATAAGGAATAACTATTATTAACAACAAAACAGAAAAGAAGTTATGAAAAAGATCAAGATGCTCTTGGTTGTAGCGCTTTCATTTGTTGCGCTTGCTGGCAATGCTCAGAAGTCTGACAATGCCAAGTACACTTTCAACCCCCACTGGTTCTTGCAGTTGCAGGCTGGTGCTCAGCACACTCTGGGTGAGGCTAAGTTCACCGAGCTGTTGTCTCCCAACGCACAGATTGCTGCAGGTTATCAGTTCTCTCCCGTATGGGCTCTCCGTCTGGGTGCAAGTGCATGGCAGAGCAAGGGTGGCTGGAAGGAGAATTCAGCAGAGGCATTCGGTTTGCCCAACAACACTTTCAAGTGGAACTATGTAGCACCCGCTTTGGATGTTAAGTTCAACTTGGTTAACGCTATCGCAGGTTACAAGTACAACCGTGTATTCGGCATGAACTTGATCGCCGGTGCTGCTGCTAACATTGCATTCAACAACGACGAGGCTGGCGATTTGTACGCTATCAACCCCTCTTTGCTGAGCCACTACTATGACGGCACCGCTATCAAGCCCGTTGGCCGTTTCGGTTTGGATTTCGATTTCCGTTGCTCTGATCGCGTTAGCGTAAACCTCGAGGGTTTGGCTAATGTAATGACCGACCACTACAACAGCAAGCACGCTGAGAACGCTGACTGGTACTTCAATGTATTGGCTGGTGTTAAGATTGCTCTTGGCAAGACCTACAAGAAGGTTGAGGCTGAGGAAGAGTGGGCTACTCGCATCGATACCATCTGGTACGATGAGGAGGCTTACACTCCCCGTGTAGAGGGTGGCAACATCACTTGGAATGTATTCTATGAGATCCGCGAGAGCGACTATATCGACGCTGACCAGCAGCTCGCTAAGATCGCAGCTTTCTTGAAGCAGCATCGTGAGTGCAAGGTTACCGTTAAGTCTTATGCAGACCGTGGTACTGGTAATCCCGAGATCAACATGGGTTACTCTCAGCAGCGTAGCGAGAAGACCGTTAAGGCTCTCGTTGATGCAGGTGTAGACGCTAAGATCATCACCGCTGAGTACTTTGGTGATACCGTTCAGCCCTTCGAGGAGAACGACAAGAACCGTGTCAGCATCATCACCGCTACTGGTTTGAAGGATGTTAAGGACAAGTACATGGTTAAGAAGTTCCGCACTGAGGAGGTTCGCTACCGCGTACGCTAATCCATAAACGGACAAAGATAAAAATAAAGCCTCGGGATTTCCCGGGGCTTTATTCGTTTATAACTTTACCAAAAATTAAAACATATCCTATAAAAACAACTCGTGAGCCTTCAGACAAAAAAGAGATTTGTCTCTTTCCGCAACAACAACTACCTGGGAATCTCTATCACTTCCAGGTCTTTGAACATTCCCTCATCAACAGTGAAGCGTACAAGTGTTCTCATTTGATGCCAACCCTGCAGACCCGCAGCCCCTGGATTGATATGAAGCAAGCCAAGCGTCTTGTCATACTGCACCTTGAGTATATGACTATGGCCACTGATGAAGAGCTTAGGCGGATTGGCATATATCTGCTGGCGTATACTGGCATCATATCGCCCTGGATAGCCACCAATATGCGTCATCAAGATATCAGCGCCTTCACATGTCCATCGCAACTTCTGCGTGAAGAGTCTTCGCATATCCCCTCCATCACAGTTGCCAAAGACAGCTCTTAGAGGACGAAATTCCTGTAGACGCATGGCAAGCTCCATTGATCCAATATCACCAGCATGCCATATCTCATCGCATGAGTCAAAATATTCGAGATAGCGATCATCCCAATAACTATGTGTGTCGCTAAGAAGGCCTATACGCTTCATAAGAATTGACTAATAATTAGAGCGTACTTACTTCACCAAAAACCACGGATTGTGCAGATCCACCTTATTATATATAAGAGGCTGACCGTCCTCATAAGGCAAACCATCATAAGTTCCTGCTTGAATTACGCTACGCCCCGCAGCACGAGCCACAGCATCGCCCGCTCCCGTATCCCACTCCATCGTAGGAGCAAAACGCGGATAGGCATCAGCAGTACCTTCTGCGACCAGGCAAATCTTGATACTGCTACCACTTGATACAGTCCTTACTTTGTCATGTTTTTTTGTAGCCTCATCAATATACGCCTGAGTTTCTTCAGAGAGATGTGAACGGCTTGCCACAATCACATAGTCATCATGCTTGGCCTTAGCAAGAGGCAAGCACTCCTCTACCCCATCAACACAGCGAAAAGCACCTTCTCCCACGATACCGTAATACAACACTTTCTTTGCAGGAAGATAGACAACACCTAACTTTGGAGCACCTTGCTCTATAAGGGCAATGTTAACTGTAAACTCTCCATTCTTCTTGATAAATTCCTTGGTTCCATCTAGCGGATCAACCAACCAGAAGCATCTCCATTCTGAGCGTGAATCATAGGGCAAATGCGCACCCTCCTCGCTCAGTACAGGGAGATTTGTTTTGTCAAGAAAAGTCATAATCCTTTCATGTGCAGCCTTATCTGCCAATGTGAGCGGGGAATTGTCAGCCTTCCGCTCTATGCCAAAGTCCTGCGCAGGATCATCGTATATCCTCATGATGTCGCTACCAGCCTCTAACGATGCCTGGATAGCCACCTGTAAAAGTTCGTTATAATTCATTGTATGTGAATAAAGTTTGATGCAAAAATACATTTTTTTTCACGCACACGCAATAAAAGAGCTTTTTTTTCGTTATATAGAAGATTAATTATCAAGATTGCGCACGAATATGATAGAATACATACGCGGAGAACTGGTGGAACTGACCCCCACCGATGCAGTTCTCGAGACTACAGGAGGAGTGGCTTACACATTAGGCATATCGCTCAACACCTTCAGTGCACTCCAGGGCAAGGAGACCAACATGGACATGGTGCGCCTCTATGCCTACGAGCAGATTCGCGAAGACGGTTGGACACTTTGGGGCTTCTTCACAAAGTTGGAGCGCGAACTCTTCCTTCAGCTCATCACTGTAAGCGGTATCGGTCCGGGCATGGCACGCATGGCCCTTTCGGCTTTCACACCTGCAGAACTCTGCAATGTGATTATGAACGGCGAGGACAAGATGCTCAAACAGGTTAAGGGCATCGGTCCCAAGGCTGCACAGCGTATCATCGTGGACCTGAAGGATAAGATTGCCACACTGGGCGTCGATGCATCTAATGCTACCCCAAGCAATCAGGCAAGCAACGCCCCCGCAGTCAATCAGGAAGTTCGCGACGAAGCAGTGGCTGCCCTCACTATGCTGGGCTTTAGTCCGGCTCCCACTCACAAGGTGGTGGTAAAACTGCTAACCGAGGATCCCAATGCGAAAGTGGAGCAGATCATCAAGCTCGCCTTGAAGATGTTGTAATGATACCACATCACAGATTTCAATCTGCACCAAAGACACCATACAAGGGATTATAGAAAAAGACATTATATCCTCCTAATAGACAATGAGAAATAAGATAGCGATATGGACCACGATTTTGCTGCTGAGCGTAATAGCCTTGGCGGCAGAACCTTCACATGCCCTTGTCGCATCTGTTTCCGAAGTCTTCAATTCAGCCCCCTCTGTTTCTGGACCGTCTTCTGCACCTAAAACAGCCGAAACAGCCGAAACAGCCTCTTCCGCCTATGAGGCACCTGCTGATACTGCCAAGCAAAAGAGAACTCCCAAGTACAGTGTACGCAAGACGGATGTGGAGAGCACAGAGGATCTCAAGACAAAAACAGCCGACCTGCGCAATCCCGACAATATCAAGACGGAGGTGAGCTATGATGAGAAGGACGACACCTATACCATTGGCACCACACTCTCTAACGATGGCGGTACCACGGGTAGTACTGGTTCGGGCAACGCTTCCAGCAACACGGGTCGCCCCAACACAAGCAATACGGCACGCACACAAAATCCACCCACCCCTACCAAGTCGTCTACTACGGGCAAAACAGGTAATGCAGCAGGTAGCACAGGTAGCCTTCTTCCTGCCAGCACTCTCACACCTCTTGCACGCGTGGCCAATTACCTCAACGCACCCATTATCATGACTCCCGAGGAGTACAAGGAATGGAGTATGCGCCAAAGCATGCAACGCTATTTCCGTGACAAGAACGCAGAGGCTTTTGAGCAGAACGGTTCGGATAAGTTCGACTTCACCGACATGCACTTCGATCTCGGACCTGCAGAAAAAATCTTTGGTCCTGGCGGTGTGCAGATCAAGACTCAAGGTTCGGCTGAGCTGAAAATGGGTGCCAACATGAAGAAGGTGGACAATCCCTCCCTTGCTGCCAACCGTCGCAAGACCTTCGGCTTTGACTTTGACGAGAAAATCAATCTCAGCCTAAACGGTAGTGTGGGCGACAAGGTGAAGCTGAACCTCAACTACAATACCGATGCGGAGTTTACAATGAACACGCAGAACATGAAGCTGAAGTTTGACGGTAAAGAGGACGACATCGTGAAGCTCGTTGAAGCTGGCAATGTGAGTATGCCCTCCAACAACAGCCTCATCCGTGGAGGTTCGAGCCTCTTCGGTATCCGTACTGACATGCAGTTCGGAAAACTGAAATTGCAAACAGTTGTGAGTCAGAAGAAATCAGCCTCTCGCAGTGTCAGTTCGAAGGGCGGTGCTTCGCTCAACACCTTTGAGTTCAGTGCCACAGACTATGAGGAGAACCGACACTTCTTCCTATCCCACTTCTTCCGTCAGCAGTATGACAAGAATATGCGCTCCCTGCCCACCATAGCCAGCGGTGTCACCATCACACGCATTGAGGTATGGGTTACCAACAAGAGCGCCATGACGCAAAACAACCGAAATATCATTGCACTCACTGACCTGGGCGAAAGCGACTATATCGGTAGCGCGCTATGGTCGGGCGGTTCGATCAATGTGCCCAGCAACAAGGCCAACAATGAGTATAGCACACTGGCCACAACCTACCAGAGTGCGCGTGTCATCAGTCAGGCCACCGAGGTGCTCGACGGAATCGGCATGGAGGGAAGCGTGGACTATGAGAAACTTCAGAGTGCCCGTCTGCTGAGCCCCAACGACTACTACCTGAGTCCTTCGCTGGGCTACATATCACTCAACACCACCTTGCAGAGTGACGATGTGCTTGCCGTGGCCTACGAGTACACCTACAACGGCCAGACCTATCAGGTCGGTGAGTTCAGTAGCGACTTGGTGGACAATTCACAAGCCCTCTATGTCAAGTTGCTGAAAGGTACTACCGGCAGTCCACAGCTCCCTACATGGCGCCTCATGATGAAGAATGTATACGACCTTGGGGCTACGCAGACGAGCAAGGAGAAGTTCCGCCTTGACATCAAGTATCAGAACGACTCTGCCGGTGTCTATGTCACCTACCTTCCCGAGGAGCGACTCAAGGGTACCACCCTACTCAAGGCCATGAATCTCGATCGCCTCGATGCTAACAACCATGCCAACAGCAACGGCCAGTTCGACTATGTAGAGAACTACACCATCCGTCGTGGTCGTATCATCTTCCCCGTAGCAGAGCCCTTCGGTGATCATCTTCGCAATTGGATAGGCAACAACACAATAGCCGACAAGTATTGTTTCCCCGAACTCTACGACAGCACCAAGACCGTAGCAAAGCAGATTGCCGAGCACGACAAGTTCCTCCTCACCGGTCAGTATCAGGGAAAGAACGGTAGCATCATCGAACTGGGTCCCAACATTGCCGAAGGAAGT
Source organism: Bacteroidaceae bacterium (assembly GCA_045629325.1). Classification (GTDB taxonomy): domain Bacteria; phylum Bacteroidota; class Bacteroidia; order Bacteroidales; family Bacteroidaceae; genus Physcousia. The sequence continues at coordinate 74,458 of JAZQQX010000035.1, forward strand.
GTTGTGGTGACTGCAGGAGGTGTGACCTTGGTGGAGAACACCGACTACACCGTGGACTATCACAGCGGACAGGTAGAAATCATCAACCGAAGCATCATAGATGCCGGTACACCCATCAATGCCTCTGTAGAGAGCAACGAGACCTACGGCATGCAACGCAAGACGATGGTAGGTTTCAACCTTGATTATGAGTTCAACAAGAATCTCGTTCTGGGAGGTTCGATGATGTTCCTCAACGAACAGCCCATCACCACCAAGGTGGCTATGGGAGAAGAACCTCTGAAGAATATGCTGTGGGGCGCCCATCTCTCATGGCGACGCGAAAGTCAGTGGCTTACCAACATGGTGGCCAAATTGCCCCTCATCCACTCCACACAGCCCAGCCTCATCACCTTCAACGGTGAGTTCGCCCAACTTTCTGCTGGTCAGAACAAACGCGTGCAGGGTGGTGCCAGCTACCTCGACGACTTTGAGGGAAGTACGCAGAAGATGGACATCAGCACGGCTCAGTATTGGTCAATGGCCAGTACGCCCAGCATGTTCCCAGAGAGCCGTCTTACCGACGATGTACGCTATGGTTACAACCGTGCCTTGCTGAGCTGGTACAGTGTGGATCCCATCTTCACCCGCCGATCCTCCACCCTCACTCCAAGCCACATCAAGAGCGATATGGAGCAACTCTCCAACCACTATGTGCGCGAGGTGTACGAGCGCGAGCTCTATCCCCAGAAGGCACAGAACAGTTACAGCAGTGCCACCAGTCTCCGTGTGCTCAACATGGCCTACTACCCTGACGAGCGCGGTGCCTACAACCTCTCTACGGAGGTGCGTCCCGATGGACATCTGCTCAATCCTACACAGAAGTGGGGTGGTATGATGCGCAAGATGGACAACCCGGATTTTGAGACGATGAACATCGAGTACATCGAGTTCTGGATGATGGATCCCTTCATCTACAGCAAGGGCCAGACAGGCCTTGGAGGTGACTTCTACATCAACCTGGGTGAGGTAAGCGAAGATATCCTCAAGGATGGCAAGAAATACTATGAGAGCGGACTGCCCGTAGATGGCAACAAGCAATACTACGCCGAGACGGTGTGGGGCCGTGTGCCCAGCAACACTACCAGCGTCACCTATGCGTTCAACAACGAGGGTAATGCCCGTCGTGCACAGGATGTGGGTCTCAATGGTCTCAACAGCGAACAAGAACTTGGCTATCCCACCTATGCACAGTTCCTCCGCGAGATGCAAGGCAAGGTCAACGCCCAGGTGTACGACTCTCTGCAGGCCGACCCTGCCAACGACGACTATCACTACTATCGTGGTACCGACTTCGACCAGCGCAAGACCTCCATTCTCGACCGCTACAAGCGCATCAACATGCCCGAGGGCAACTCGCCCGACTCTCAGAACTCGCCCGAGCGCTACGAGACAGCCTACAAGACCACTCCCGATGTGGAGGATATCAACCAGGACTACACGCTCAACGAGTATGAGAAGTACTTCCAGTATCGCATCTCCGTTCGTCCCGAGGACCTCGTGGTAGGTCGCAACCACATTGCCGACAAGCGCGTGGCAAGCGTCAAACTTCGTAACGGTAGCACGGAGGACTGTACCTGGTATCTATTCCGCATACCCTTGCAGAGCTACGATCAGAAGGTGGGCTCCATCAACGATTTTACGAGCATCCGCTTCATGCGTATGTTCCTCACGGGTTTCCAGCAACCCGTCATCCTGCGTTTGGCCACGCTCGACCTCGTTCGTGGCGACTGGCGCCACTATCAGCAGGCACTCTATCAGGGTGAGGCTCCTGCCACCAGCGGTTCGCTCACCGTCAGCACGGTCAACATTGAGGAGAATGGCGACAAGACGCCTGTCAACTATGTATTGCCTCCTGGCATCTCGCGCAACACTGATCCCAGTCAGCGTCAGGTCACCGAGGAGAACGAGCAGGGCCTGGCTCTCATTGCCGAGAATCTCGCACCTGCTGACGCGCGCGCTATATATAAGAATGTGAAGTTCGACATGCGTCAGTACAAGCATCTCCAGCTCTTCGTCCACGCCAATGCCTTAACTCCCGACCTCACGGATCTGCACGATGGCGAGACGAGCGTCTTCATCCGTCTGGGTAGCGATTATAAGAGCAACTTCTACGAGTACGAGGTGCCACTCAAACTGACGCCCGAAGGTCATTACGACACTTACAGCTACAACGGTTGCCGTGCCGTATGGCCAGAAGAGAATATGATCAACATCGATCTCGACATCCTCACCGCACTCAAGAAAAACCGCAACCGCGAGAAGAGTCTTGGTATCGTTTCTCTCAATCAACTCTACAGCCAGTACGACGACCACCACCCCAACAATCGTATCAGCATCATGGGCAACCCCTCTCTTGGCGAGGTGAAGACCATCATGATCGGTGTGCGCAACAATGGCCGTACGCAGAAGTCTGTGGAGGTGTGGGTCAACGAGCTTCGCTTGCAGGAGTTCACCAACGAGGGTGGATGGGCTGCGCGTGGCCAGCTCACCATTCAGCTCAGCGACCTTGGTTCGGTCAATGCCAATGGACATATGGAGACGGCAGGCTTCGGCGGACTGGAACAGAGCGTGAGCGACCGTAAGGATGAGAACACGCTCGACTACTCTCTCACCACTCAATTCGACCTGGGCAAAGTATTGCCCGAGAAGGCGAAAGTCAACCTGCCACTCTACTACAGCTATCAACGCGAGAATGTCAAGCCAAAGTACAATCCACTCGACACTGACATGCTCCTGAGCGATGCGCTCGATGCACTGACCACGCAGGAGGAGCGCGACTCGCTTACCAGTCTCACCACCACCAACGAGGTGCAGAAGAACCTTTCTCTGAGCGGTGTGAAGGTCAACATTGCTTCCAAGAAGCACCCCATGCCTTACGACCCTGCCAACTTCACCTTCAACTATTCTCATCAAGAGTCACGCAAGGAGGGTGTCACCACCTTCTATGAGCAGGAGAAGACCTGGCGCGGAGGTATGAGCTATAGTTGGTCGCCCAACTGGAAGGCATGGGAACCCTTCAAGAAGATGAAGGGCAAGTCGAAGTGGCTCGACATCGTGAAGGACCAAAACCTCAGTTTTGCACCTCAAAGCATCAGCTTTACAACTGACCTCAACCGTCAGTACTATGAACTTCAGGAACGCGACATCGACAACATCGAAAACCCCACAGCCTTACCGCTCAACTTCAGTCAGTCGTTTCTGTGGAACCGCGACTTCCAACTTCGTTGGGACATCTTCAAGTCGCTCCATTTCACCTTCCAGAGCTCTACCCACGCAGAAGTGGAGGAACCTTACACGCCCGTCAACAAGGATCTCTATGCCGACTCTTATGTGGCATGGAAGGACTCCATCAAGACCAGCCTCATGAGTTTTGGCCGACCACTCGACTACAACCAGTCGGCACAGCTCAGCTACAAATTGCCCATCAACCGTATCCCCATCTTCGACTGGATCACAGCCGACGGCAGCTACAACGGCACCTATTCTTGGCGTCGAGGCACCGAACTGGAAGATGGTTCGACACTGGGCAACAACATCCACACTCAGCGACAGCTCAACTTCAACGGTAAGTTCAATCTCGAGACGCTTTACAACCACTCCAACTTCCTCAAGGAAGCCAACAAGCGCTTCTCTGCTTCAGCTGCCAAGTCGGCCGCCAAGAAGAAGGTAGACCAGAAGAAGAAGGACGACGAGGCCAAGAAGAAAGCCAAGGAGGACGAGGCAAAGGCTCGTGCCAGAGCAGAGGCTGAGAGCAAGAGCACCGGCGTACCCGTGGACAGCATCCTCGCTCGCCAGGCTGCCAAGCAGACCAACGCCAAGGGCCAGAGCCAGCAGAAGGTGGATCCCAAGAAGACCAAGGGCTTCGCTCAAGAGGTGATGCTCCACACCGACACCACTACCACCGTGGCCCACAACCTCAAGAGCAAGCGTATCATCGTCACAGCTCGCGATAGTGCCGGCCATACCTACAAACTCAACTACAAGGTGCTCGATGACAATAAAATCATCGTTCGCAACCTCGACTCTATGAAGGTTCGCATCAATGTCACGGCCAAGGAACCACTCGAGGAGAATAAGTTCTACACTATGGGACAAGCCGTGGCGCGCTTCGCCATGATGGTGCGCAATGTGAGTCTTTCTTATCGCAACACCTACAACCTCTCCCTTCCTGGCTTCTTGCCCGAGGTGGGCGACATGCTGGGCCAGCGCAGTGTCTTCGGAGGAGGCTTCACGCCTGGTCTCGACTTCGGATTCGGTCTCGTGGGCGACGGTTATCTCGACCGTGCCAAGCGTCATGGCTGGCTCCTCTGTGCCGACAGTGTGGCCACTCCCGCCACCACAGCCACCACCGAGGACCTCCAGCTCAAGGCAAGCCTCGAACCCTTCACGGATCTCAAGATCGACCTCAATGCTTCGCGCACCGTCAATCGCAACCGTAGCATACAGTATATGTACATGGGCAATCCTACCACCGAGACGGGTTCGTTCAACATGACCACCATCTCCATCGGTACGGCCTTCCAGGGCACAGGCAATGCACGCAACGGTTACACTTCCAAGGCTTTCCAGCACTTCATGGAATATCTGCCCATTATGCAGCAGCGTGTGGAGCAACAGTACCTCGGCCTGCCCTATCCCGCTCAGACGGGCATGCAGGGCACCTTCAATCCTGCCAATGGTACTGCGTCGCTCTACAGCAGCGATGTGATGATACCGGCCTTCCTCGCAGCCTATACGGGTGGCAATCCTCGTCGCTCCAGCATGAACATCTTCCCCAGCATCAAGCGTATGCTTCCCAACTGGACCGTCAACTACAAGGGCCTTTCCAACCTACCCTTCCTGCGCGACCACTTCAAGTCTGTCACCATCAACCACGGCTACAAGAGCATCTTCTCTATCGGTAGCTACAACACCTTCTCTTCGTGGATGCAGGCTATGGTGGGCAGTGATCTCGGTTTTGTGGAGAATACCACTACGGGGCAGTTCACTCCTTCTTCAATGTACGACATCAACACCGTATCCATCAACGAGTCGTTCACACCTTTGGCTGGCGTCAATGTCACCTTCCAAAACAACATGACAGCGAAGTTGGAATACAAGACCACGCGCATCCTTACCCTCTCCATGACTTCAGCCCAGATCAACGAGTCTGCATCAAAGGACATCGTCTTTGGATGGGGCTATAAGATAGCCGACTTCAAGATTGCCTCTTACTTCGGAAGCAAGGCTGAGCGCAAGGCGGCCAAGGCCAATGCAAAGAATGCTTCGGACAAGACCGACAGCAAGACCACCGCCAAGGCTACCACCAAGGCTACCACCAGTCGCACCGCGGCTTCTACGCGCAGCAATTTCGCCCACAGCCTCAACCTGCGTCTCGACTTCTCTCTCCGCAATCAGAGTGCTCTGACACGCGACATACAGACGGGCATCACGGAGGCCACCAGTGGCAACAAGGCCATCAAGGCCAGCTTCCAGGCCGACTACGCCATGTCGCGCTATGTCACATTCTGCCTCTACTACGACCGTCAGCGCAACCAACCCTTGCTCTCCAACACCTCCTTCCCCACCATCACGCAGGACTTCGGCTTTAGCCTCAAGTTCCAACTCACCCGATAAAGAGGTAAGGAGTCTCACCTACAGGCCGCATGGCCTTACCTCCCTTTTTTTGTCACCGTTGCCCGGGTTCTTACCCGAGTCTTATATTATAAATAGAATCATGCAAATACTTATCCAAACCACTCTCGGCGACATCACTGTTCGCCTCTACGACGAGACCCCTCTCCATCGTGACAACTTCATCAAACTCTGTCGCGAAGGCTACTACGACGGCACCCTCTTCCACCGTGTCATCAAGGACTTCATGATACAGGGCGGCGACCCCGACTCGAAGGAAGCACCTGCCGGCAAGATGCTCGGCACAGGCGGTCCCGACTACACCATCCCCGCAGAGATCCATCCCGACCTCATCCACAAGCGCGGTGCACTCGCTGCTGCCCGTCAGGGCGACGAGGTCAATCCCGAGCGTCGCAGTAGCGGTAGCCAGTTCTACATCTGCTGGGGACAGATATACAAGGAGGGACAGCTCGCCCAACTCTCACGCCAACTTCAGCAGCAGGCAGAGCAACAGACCTTCAACAGTCTCGTAGCTCAGCATCGTGCCGAGATACTCCAGATGCGCAAGAATCGCGACCAGGCCGGACTGATGGAACTCCAGAACGAACTCATCGCACAGACCAAGGCCATCATGGCCAGCCAGCCTGCAATAGGCCTCTCTCCCCTTCAGCGAACCACCTACAGCTCTCTCGGCGGCGCGCCTCATCTCGATGGCCAATACACCGTGTTTGGCGAAGTCACCGAAGGGCTCGATATCGTGGAGAAGATACAGCAAGCCAAGACAGGTCGTTCGGATCGTCCCGTCGACGACATCGTCATGACTTCACTCACCATCATTGAATAAAAGAAAAAGGGGCCACAAGCCCCTTTTCTTTTGCCCAATAAGGCATTATCTTCCGTACATATGCAACCTACATCCCGAGGTCCTTCACCCTTTCCCTTATTTTTCGGAGCATCACCTCTGCCTCGATCGATCCGTGCTTGGCTGCAGAGGTAAAGTACTTCACGGCCTCGGTGGGCGACTGTTTCACACCCACACCTCGCATATAGCACTCTGCCAGACTATACTCCGCACTCGCATTGCCTTGAGCCGCAGCAGCAGCGAGCCACTTGGCTCCTTCTGCCTCATCGGCCTTCACGCCCTGACCATTTAGGTAGCACATACCCAGATTGTACTGTGCGCGCACATAGCCTTGGTTGGCTGCCTTAGCATACCAGGCTGCAGCCTCCTCGTTGCTCTGCTTCACTCCCTCTCCCTTTGCATAGCATGTACCCAAAGCTGCCTGAGCGCGAGCCTGCCCCTGCTCGGCTGCCTTCGCATACCATGCAGCGGCCTCTTTCATATCCTTGTCGAAGGCCACGCCATACTCATATACCAGTCCCACATAGCACTGTGCATCAGCGTCACCCTTCTCTGCTTCAGGCTTCAACTGTTCGTATGCCTCACGCTCCATCAGCGCACCACGATGAGGGTCGGCCATCACGCCCCATCCCTTCTGGTAGCACTCACCCAGCGTGTACTTCGCATACGCGCTACCACTCTCTATCATACTCTCCAGCAAAGCCTCGCCCAGAGTGCCATTCACCGTCACACCGCCCTCACCTCTCATATAGAGTCGAGCCAGCTCCACGGCAGCCATCTCATCGCCACTCTTCGCCTTCTCCACGAGTTCCATATCGATAGGACAGTTATCTTCCGGTATCTCTATCTTCCATTTTTGTCCACATCCGGCCACCATCAGGCAGGCGCACGCCATGCATACTGCAACAAATGCTTTTCTCATTTTCATATCGTTTTTCTTGTTGTTCTTTATCGTTTTTCTTGCTGTTCTATATCGTTTTTCTAACTTCCAATCGTACTTTTCCGTACTTTCCTCATACTTTTCGCTTGTATTTATGGTGCGAAGTTAGCAATTATCTTGCATAGAAACAAATGCAATGCCAAAAATCCCACTCATCACCACCAATAATATGCAAGACACGAATTCATTAGCTTAAAGCAAAGAGATTGGCAATGACATACAAAAATTAAAAGTTAAAAGTTAAGAATTAAAATTTAGCGGGATGCGAATACTCAATTGTGCATTGTGCATTGTGCATAAATTTTAATTTTTAATTCTTAACTTTCCCACAAGTTTTCTTGTTTGTTATAAAAAAAATGTATATCTTTGTGTCGGTTGAAATTAAAAGGCATTGATATGATTATGAAACGATTAGCTACTGTCCTCGTGACGGTGATGACGGTGATAGCAGGCCAGGCAAGACCGATAACAATCACCGTGAAAAAGACTAGCTACCAAACGATTACGGGATTTGGCGCGGCATGCTGCGACGGTGCGATGTGCCCGTTCGGATCGGACACGCAACCGGTGAAACTGCTCTACGGACCGACATCGAAGATAGGACTGAACATCATGCGCATGGAGATATCGCCCAACTTCAAGGGGGACATGACGGCTGCTGATGTGGGATGGGATACTCCCTACGACTGGCATGGCAGTCTGCCCTCGGCCAAGATCGTGAAGCAGAGAGGGGGCATAGTGTTTGGTACGCCATGGTCGCCTCCAGGAAGCTACAAGACCAACGGCACTGCCCAGGGTGGCAATGCCGATGACCAAGGCAAGCAGCGTGGTGAACTACGCGAGGACTGCTATGAGAAGTTCTTCCCCTGGCTCAACTCCTTCCTGAAATATATGAAGCAGAACGGAGTGAAGGTGGATGCCGTGTCGATACAGAACGAGCCGGACTGGTGGGTGAGCTACTCGGGATGCCTCTACACACCCCAGCAGCAACTGAACTTGGTGAAGAACTATGCGCACATGCTCGACAGGGAGACCTACCCCTATGTGCGCCTCATCAGCGCCGAACCTTTAGGTTTCGACCCCAACTACTCGAACACACTGCTCAGGGATGAGGTGGCACGCGACCAAGTGGACATCATAGCGGGTCATCTCTACGGGCACCCACCTTTGGTAAATATGAAGAATGCCTCGACACTGGCCTCGAAGTATGGCAAGGAGGTGTGGATGACAGAGCATTCGGTGTCGGACAACATACAGGACCGCCTACCCTCATGGCACGAGCAACTGCTCTTTGCAGAGGAACTGAACGAGTGCATGCTCTCCGGATGCACGGGTTACATATATTGGTACATGCGTGCTCACTGGGCCTTCGTGGGCACAGGCGAAACGAAATATGGCAAGGACAACAAGAAGAATGTATTGCTTCCCCGTGCCTATGTGATGAGCCACTTCGCCAAGCATGTCACCGGCGCTACACGCATTAGTGCAACGGCAAGTCTTTTCCCCACCCCAGCCACAGAGGCTCCTTTTGAGACCTCGGCGTACATCAAGGGCGACTCGCTCATCGTCATGGCTATCGACACGGCCAAGACAGAGTATGACATCAAGTTCAAACTGCCCTACAAGGTGAAGGGTGGCACGCACCTGCTCTCTACGGGCAACGAGACAGCCAACCTATGCCAGCAGACAGCCATTGAGATGGATGAGGCTTCCGACCAGGTGACCATACACATACCCGGATGCAGTCTGAGTACCTTTATCTTCAACATTGCTCACGAGGAGGATGCTGTCAATAAGGTGACAAGCGAGGATGGCACGCCCGCTACCTACTACGACCTGCAGGGACGACGCACCGACACACCTCAAGGCTTGTATATCATGAGACGCGAGGATGGCACGACAAAGAAAGTGAAGATTTAGATTATTTCCACGGGCAGTACCCGAGACCAAACTGCATACCTGAGGCATGAAAGGCAGAGGCCTTGATATTGTAGCCCAGATAGAGGCGGCGATGAGCGATGGGCGGATAGTAGCGAAGGCCAACAGTCTCAAAATAGGGTTTCTCAAAGGAAGTTTCCGTGACGCCCTGCTGGCGGTGGAGATAGTAGCCTACACTCATAGAGATGGAGAAATCGTGCCAAAAGGCTTCGTGGGCTAAACCGATGCCCAAAACATGGGGACTATAAGGGCCGTCTGTGGCATAACCACAGTCTGCATCGGCCTTACGAAACTCATCAATATATGGTACATAAGTGTAGTCAAGGGCAATGCCTGAGGCGAACTTGCGACGATAGTGGTACATCAAGGCACCGCGGAGCGTGACGCCACTATAGAGATGATAGTGCTCTGCACGCTGTTCCACAGGACTGTGGAAATCGGCCTCATACTGGCCATAGATAGTCTGCGGCGACCACTGGACACTGAAGTCAGCATAGAGATGGCGCTTCCACGATTGATCCTTGACACGCACGAAGGGAGGACGCACCACAGAGTCGGGGCGAAGGGTGTAACCCACACGCAGACCCACATCGAGCGTGTTGACACCGGCATTGGGCTGGGTGAGACGACCGTTGCTATAATGACGGAACCCTCCATCAATACCGATGCTCCAGTGCGAGGTGGGCCTATACTGCAGGAAGAAGCCAAGACCCACATACACGGTGAGAGGAGACCCTATGATGATATTCTGGAGGTTGGTGTGGAGGTCATAGGGTTTGGTGCAGATACCCATACCATTCTCCATCTTATAACCTGCACTCCAATGGCGGGTGCGAAGCAGATCACGGCGGAAGGTGGTATAGAAGGTGAGCATCTGTCCGATGGTGGACTTATACTCGGGTTTTTCATACTTTGACACGGCATAGAGCGAGATGGGACTGAAGTCGCCCACCATAAATCCGCCTCCCACCTCAGGACGCCCCCAGAGACGATCGTACACACTGATGCTATCAAGCGGTCCCGTTGCACGCCAAGTAGCTTCAAGGCCATAATAACGCATACGAGTGCCCTCCCCCATATAGTGCTCTGCTGCATAGTTGGACTTGACAGCCTGCCCCTCCGCCCAACTGGCATTCACCATCACACTCTGCGCCACTATCATACTTGATGGTAGCAGTGTGGCAAGGATACACAGTATTTTAGTTAAACTTCGCAAGATAGAAAAAAATGTAAACCCTCTATTTTCTTCTTGCAAAGATAATATGATGTGAGGGAATAGACAAATAATACCTTATTTAATTTGTGAGAATGGGGAAAATGAGTTAAATTTGCAATATGAACACATATCTGACAGATAACGAACTCGCCCAGATACTGGATAAGCCCGTATTTCACCTCATAGGCAAGACTGCCGACGAGATGGGAATGGACTGCTATGTGGTAGGTGGATATGTGCGCGACATCTTCCTCGAACGCCCCTCAAAGGATATCGATGTAGTGGTGGTAGGGCATGCCTCCAATTCCAAGAATGAGGAACACGACGGACCGGGTATTGCCGTGGCAAAAGGACTGGTAAAGTTGCTGAAAAAGGAGCATCGCAAGGCCAACCTCTCAGTGTTTAAGAACTTCGGTACGGCACAAGTGAAGATATACCCACGAGGACACGAAGAGGAGACGGAAGTGGAATTTGTAGGAGCACGCCGCGAAAGCTACGACCGGGGGTCGCGCAAGCCCATCGTGGAGGACGGGACATTGGAGGAAGACCTTGACCGACGCGACTTCACTATCAATGCCTTGGCCATCTGTCTCAACGAGGACCGCTTCGGACAACTTGTGGATCAGTTTGGCGGACTGGATGACATGGACGACCGTATCATACGCACACCGCTCGACCCAGACATCACCTTCTCCGACGACCCCTTGCGCATGATGCGCTGCATACGATTTGCCACACAATTGGGATTTCAGATCGACGAGGAGACCTTCGATGCACTGGAGCGTAACAAGGAGCGTATCAAGATTATCAGTCAGGAGCGCATTATCGATGAACTGAACAAGATCATGCTCGCACCTCATCCCTCACGAGGATGGTTTGAATTGTCGCGTTGCGGGCTGCTACCGCTCATCTTCCCCGAACTGGCTGCACTTGAAGGCGTGGAGACCATCAACGGAAGAGCACACAAGGACAATTTCCACCACACAATGGAGGTGCTTGAGAATGTGTGCAAGGCACAGGCAGCAAAACAGGACGAAAACGATAACCATAACGAAAACGGGGACGAAAACAGGCACAGCAAGGAGATGAAGCTCTGGCTGAGATGGGCCACCCTGCTCCACGACATAGGCAAACCCAAGTCCAAACGCTGGGAACCAAGCATAGGATGGACCTTCCACAATCACAATTTCATTGGCGAGAAGATGGTACCACAGATATTTCGCAGAATGAAGTTGCCCATGGATGAGCGTATGAAATATGTGCAGAAGCTCGTAGGACTGCACATGCGCCCCCAGGTAATAGCCGATGAGGAGGTGACTGACAGTGCTGTAAGGCGTATGGTGTTTGAAGCAGGTGAAGACATAGACGACCTGATGACGCTCTGCGAAGCCGACATCACCAGCAAGAATGAGGTGAAGAAGGCTCGCTTCCTAGAGAATTTCCGCATGGTGCGTGAAAAGATAGAGGACCTGAAACAACGCGACTTCGTGCGTCTCTTTCAGCCTTGTATCACGGGCGACGAGATTATGGAGCGCTATCAACTCACACCCTGCCGAGAGGTGGGTACGCTGAAGCAGAGACTCAAGGATGCCATACTTGACGGTAACATTCAGAACGAAAAAGAACCGGCCCTCGCATTCCTGGACCAAGTGTGGGAAGAAATAAAAATCCTGAAAGGCGAGAGTGAAAAGTAAAGTTAGTGAAACTTAAACAATAAACATAAAAGAAAATGAAAAAAGGAATCTTAATCGCAGTTTTAGCAGTAGTAGCTGCTAGTGTTGCTTTCATGGTGTACAAGAGCCAGCAAATCAAGAAAACACATGAGCAGGAATTGGCAGCACAGGCAAATGCCAAGGATCCCTGGACTGAGGCTAACGAACAATGGTTGGCCGATGTAGCTCAGGAGGAAGGTGCACAGGTGACGCAGAGCGGTATCGTGTACAAGGTGCTGCAAGCTGGTGAGGGCGCTATACCCACAGCAGACCAGACCGTGCGTGTACACTATGAAGGAAGCGACATCAACGGCAAGGTATTTGACAGTAGCTACAAGCGTGGCGAACCTACTGAGTTTGGTGTGGGCCAGGTCATCAAGGGATGGGGCGAAGCACTCTGCATGATGCCCGTGGGAAGCAAGTGGGAGGTATATATCCCCTCCGAACTGGCATACGGCAAGAACGGTGCTGGCAATGACATCTATCCCAACTCAGCACTGAAGTTTATCATCGAGCTGATAGACATAGTAGAATAAAACAATGAGTACCGAAGAGTAAAAAAACTTGTAGATACAAAATAAGAAAATGCCCCAAAAAAATGGGGCATTTTTTTGTACTAAAAGGGAGATATTTACTCCCCGTAAGCCTTTATATCTTCCTGCAACTTGCGCTCGTAGAACTGCATCTTGAGTGTGAGGCGCTCCCACTCCTCTCCGTGTACGAAACGGACACTATCTCGTGAAGCTGCCAATTCGATACTGTCAAGCAAGAGAATGGCACGACGACGCGCATCAAGAGCCAAAGGAGCTTCCGAACGCAGTTGCATCACGGTACGGCGTGCCTTGTCATACTGCTTTGCACGAAGGGCCTGACGAGCCTCATCGAGAAGCACGGCACCTTTCTGCTCAGCATCGGCACGATTGCGCTCTGCCTGAGTGGGACCGGTGCAGGCCACACACATTGGTAGCATGAGCAGGGAGAAGAGGCACAAGGTGATATATTGTTTCATTCGAAGTTATTTTTTAACCATTACTTACCAATATTTCTTCTGCTCCTCACTGTACTCAAACCCCGCAGGCCGAAGCACAGCATCGAGTTCCTCGGAGGTCACATTCAGGTCCTCACATAGTTCTTCGAGGGAGGCATATTGGTCGCGAAGTTTCATGTTGACAAAACTCAAAAGCATGTAGGGATCCGTCGGGAGAGGCATAGACTTCGATTTGAATTACAAGATTTAAAAACGAGCGTTGAGAGTCAAAGAGTGGGAGTTGAAAGAGTGAAAACCATCAGAAAACAAAACGCATCAGGTCGTTACCAAACGCCCATATCATGAGGAGCAGCAAAATGGCCATGCCAAAGTACTCTGCATAGGTTTGTACCTTCTCAGAAGGTGGACGACGGGTGATGGCTTCTATGAGGAGGAACATGACATGACCTCCGTCGAGACCAGGGATAGGGAGTATGTTCATCACGGCAAGCATGATGGAAATGAGGGCAGTAAGATTCCAGAATGCCACCCAATCGAAACTGTCGGGGAAGATGCTACCAATGGTGATGAACGAACCTACACTCTTGGCACCCTTGGGAGTGAATACATACTTGAGATCGTGGACATAGGTGACAGTCTTGTCCCAGCCGTACTTCACGCCTGCGGGAATACACTCAAAGAAGCTGTAGTCGATGTGCTCAGGCTCCATGTAGTGGAGCAGGTTGCTTCGTACGATACCAAGCATATACTTCTCGTTGAGCTGCATCGTGGCCGACACGGTATCTCCTCCCTCTACCTTGAGGAAACAGATGTCCATGGTGCGGAGTGCCATACTGTCGGCAGCAGAGCAACCGGCAGCCAACACATCGCTCTTGCGCTGCATGATACTGTCGAACTGTGCCCAGCACTGGATGTCTATGCCATCAATGGCAAGGATACGACTACCCTTCTCTAACCCCACCTTCGAAGCGGGAGAACCTGGCAATGCAGAATCGACCTCACAAGCCACGAAAGGAGTGAGGAAAGGAGGATTCATCTCACTCATCTCAAGCATATCGGGCAGATTCTCCGGCATATCGAGCATCACCTCACGCCCATCGCGCAACACCGTAACCGTTTGAGCCTCTGAGAGAGGACGGATAATGTCTGCCTTGAAGTATTTCACTTCTTTGCCGTCAATAGCAACAGGGATATCACCATTCTTGAAACCTGCCTCTTTGGCGACGGTATTGAAGACAAAACCACCTGGCACGCGCTGCATAGGGATGAGGTCACGCCCCCAAGTGAACATAATGGCGCTGTAGATGACAAGCGCTGTGATGAGATTCATGAGTACACCACCCACCATGATGAAGAATCGTTTCCATACAGGTTGGCTACGGAACTCATCGGGCTTGGCAGGTTGCTTCATCTGCTCAGTGTCCATGCTCTCGTCGATCATTCCGGCTATCTTGACATAACCACCGAGAGGAATCCAACCGATACCGTACTCCGTCTCATTGTTTTTAAAATAAGGAAAGAGGCGTGTAAACCAATTGTCGCGTGTGCTGAAAAGATGGAACTTAGGATTGAAAAACATATAAAACTTCTCCACTCTAACCTTAAAGAGCTTGGAGAACATGAAGTGACCGCCCTCGTGCAACACTACGAGAAGACTGAGGCAACAGAGCAACTGGAGGGTTTTGATAAGTATGATATTCATTTTTTGCGAATGGGAAATTGAAAATTGAAACTAAAAATTGGGACTACATGAAGCTCTCTGCTACCTTTCTCGCCTCTGCATCGATACGCAGGTAGTCGTCGAGCGAGCACTCCGACTGGAAAGGAACGGTCTGCATGGTCCGCTCTACGATGTCGGCCATCTGAAGGAAAGCACATCGGCCCTGACGGAAAGCAAGGTTGACCACCTCATTGGCAGCATTGAGCACGCATGGCATATTGCCACCTTCTGCAAGGGCACGATAAGCCATCTGTAGGCAACGGAACTTCTCCAGGTCGGGCTCCTCGAAGGTAAGATCTTGCATCTTATACCAGTCCAGGCGGGGGAACTGGCTGAGCAGGCGATCAGGGTAGCTCAAGGCGAGCTGTATGGGCACACGCATATCGGGCACACCCAACTGCGCCTTGACAGCACC
The DNA here is from genome assembly GCA_045629325.1 of Bacteroidaceae bacterium. Classification (GTDB taxonomy): domain Bacteria; phylum Bacteroidota; class Bacteroidia; order Bacteroidales; family Bacteroidaceae; genus Physcousia. The sequence goes on from JAZQQX010000035.1 coordinate 89,904, forward strand.
ATCCTGGAACTGCACAGCACTATGAATCACACTCTGAGGATGGACTACCACCTGTATGCGTTCAGGTTCCACACCAAAGAGCCACTTGGCCTCAATCACCTCAAAACCCTTGTTCATCATCGAGGCTGAGTCAATGGTAATCTTGGCACCCATATCCCAATTGGGATGCTTCAAAGCCTGAGCGGGAGTGACACTGCGCAACTGTTCAAGCGTGAACTTACGGAAAGGACCTCCCGAGGCAGTGAGGATAATCTTCTCTATGTCATTGTCGCCCTCTCCCATCAAACTCTGGAAGATGGCACTATGCTCACTATCAACAGGCAAGATGGGCACATGATGCTTCAAGGCCAAACGCGTAACAAGTTCGCCTGCCACAACCAGCGTCTCTTTGTTGGCCAACGCAATAGGTTTGCCTGCCTCTATGGCGCTGATGGTAGGACGCAATCCTGAGAAACCCACAAGCGCCGTGAGCACGATGTCGACAGAAGGCATCTGTACCACCTGGCAGAGCGCATCAGCTCCAGCGTACACCTGTACATCGGTGTCGGCAAGGGCTTCGCTTACCTTGGAGTAGAGGCTCTCATCGGCTATCACTACACACTGAGGTAGGAAGCGACGAGCTTGCTGTATCAGTAAGTCGGCCTGACGGTTGGCTGTAAGCACGCGTGCCTCGTAGAGATCGGGGTGCTCCTCGATGACCTGCAAAGCCTGTGTACCTATGCTACCAGTGCTACCTAGTATTGCTATCTTTTTCTTCATTATATATTTCGATCTTTATCGATGTTTTAGAAATCTCTCATCCATTGAGATCAACCAATCCTTCGGGAAGTTGCATGGTGAGATGACGCAACTGATGATCAATATCCAGAATGAAGGCTTCAACGGCAGGCAATAGAAGTGAACCATAACGGCCCTCCACACAGAAGAGCACATTGGCTGTACTATCCTCCACCTGTGTCACCACACCCAAGTCGCCAAGGACTTCATCGCTCACGCTAAATCCAGTGAAATGCTTCCAGGTGTAGTCTTCGGGATTATCCTCCGGAGTGAGTTCGTAAGGGAAATACACCTCACAACCGGCATACTCCTGGGCATCGTCGGCAGTGTCAATATGAAGGATTTTCACCAAAGCCACGCTATCGCTGCGGAACCGATACTCCTCAATGAAGAAAGGCACAAGGATACCGTCAACGCGAAGTATGAGATAGTCGGCATCTGCCCTATCCCACACATCGTCGGTAAACGAGAAACTCAGTTCCCCCTTGAGTGCATGGACTCGGGTGAGACTACCAATCTTGTAAACACTATCTTCCTGTATCATTATTCTTAGAAGTGAATTAGGGGTGAGACAAGCCTGGGAAGACTATTCCTCACGCGTGATGTGAGCACCTAAGGCATTGAGTCGTGCCTCGATGTCCTGATAACCGCGGTCGATCTGTCCTACATTCTCTATCCTACTCGTACCAGGAGCACTCAAAGCAGCAATGAGCAAGGCAATACCGGCGCGTATGTCGGGACTTGTCATACGCGAAGGACGCAAGGTGAGTTGGTTGTCGTGTCCTACCACCACAGCTCTATGTGGGTCGCAGAGAATGATCTGTGCCCCCATGTCTATGAGTTTATCCACGAAGAACAGACGGCTCTCAAACATCTTCTGATGAATGAGCACACTACCCTTTGCCTGAGTACTCACAACAAGAAGTACACTCAAGAGGTCGGGGGTAAGACCTGGCCAGGGAGCATCGCTTAGGGTCATGAAAGAACCATCAATGAAACTGTCTATCTCATAATGCTCTTGGCGGGGGATAAAGATATCGTCGCCCTCTCGCTCTATCTTCACACCTAAACGGCGGAAGGTGTCGGGAATAATGCCCAGTTGGTCGTAACCCACATTTTTGATTCGGATACCATCACCCACCATTGCCGCCATACCGATGAAACTGCCCACTTCGATCATATCGGGCAAGATGCAGTGCTCTGCACCGTGCAGACTCTCCACACCGACGATGGTGAGAAGATTGCTGGCAATGCCACTGATACAGGCACCCATAGCGTTAAGCATGTGACAAAGTTGCTGGATATAGGGTTCACAAGCTGCATTGTAGATGGTAGTGGTTCCCTCTGCAAGCACGGAGGCCATGATGATATTAGCCGTACCAGTCACTGAAGCTTCATCGAGAAGCATATACGAGCCCTTCAGACGGGGGGCGTGGATATGAAATACACCGTGCTCCTCATCGTGCTCGAACGAGGCGCCCAACTTCTGAATACCCAGAAAATGGGTGTCGAGACGACGACGACCTATCTTGTCACCTCCGGGCTTGGCCAGTGAAGCCTTGCCGAAGCGAGCAACCATAGGACCGACAAACATGATGCTACCTCGCGAACGACTACAACGAACAAGGAACTCCTGACTCTCTATATAGTCAGTATCCACCTCGTCGGCTTGGAAGGTAAAGTCGCCAGGGCCATTCTCCACAACCTTGACGCCCATGTCCTTCAGAAGGTTTATCTGGTTGTTGACATCTGATATGTTGGGGATATTCTTGATACGCACAGGAGCACTCGTAAGCAGAGTGGCACAAAGCACCTGAAGTGCTTCGTTCTTGGCTCCTTGAGGGGTGATCTCACCTTTCAGACGATGTCCACCTTGTATGACAAATGAAGGCATTGTTTGAAGCTATGTACTGTTTTTTTATTTCTTTTTCTTTTTCTTCGAACCGTTGGTCTGCTGTTTGCCCTGCATCACGGGGTCGAAATGAAACTTGGATAGGTCAAGTCGTACCTGTCCGTCGGTATAGCGTTCTATGTCAAATGCTATCTTTTCCTCATCCATAGCATCGCGATTCCAATCGAAGAGGGTTTGCTTCATCTGATTAGCTACCAATCCGAGGAACACATCGCGCTCATCACCTTCAGGCATTTCTGCCAGATGGCTGAGTTGCTGCTCCACGATGTGACCGTAATAACGATTGCGAATACGCTTCATCGGATAATGCAAGGGGGCAGGGCGTGTTGCCTCTTCATCAAGACGAGTGACAGGATAGGGATAGTCCACATCAAGCCTGTAACCAGAAATGAAGGCCAAGTGATTCCATAGATGCTCGCGGAAATTGGGTTGCTCACGCAAAGCGGGATGCATATTGGCCATGATATCAATGATAGTTGCAGCACACTGCTGACGCTTCTCGCGATCCTGAATGGTCAAAGCATGGTCCACCATTTGCTGTACGGCACGGCCGTATTCGGGCATGATGAGTTGAACGCGTTGTGTATTGTATTGCATTGTCTCGTGTTTTTACATAAATAGTATGAAGGATTTTTACCGGCTCACACTCTCCAAGAGGTTGCGTGACTTGGTGGCAACAAATTCCTTCAGATAGAATGGCTCGAAATAGGCCACATCTTTTACCTCACCACGCATCAGCATGCGTTCGGCAAGGGGATACATATTTTTAGCCAAAGGCAGAATTCCTGGAATGAAATGTGCGTTAGGATGCTGAATCACCGCTTCACACTTGGCTGAACCGTCGCCAAAGAAATAGACGGGATGCTCGTCAAGATAAGCCTTGTAGGTGTCGGCATCTACAACATCGGCTCCCACTTCGCGTATCTCACGAAGGGCACGATTGTACACACCTGCATAGACCTCCATGCGGCGGGCGTCTATCATAGGAACGAGCAGGGCGTCTTCGGGCAGGTCATCATAGCGAAGCAAAACGGGCACACAGAGCAACTGAAGTGTAGAGACAGAAAGCAAGGGGACACGATAACCATAGCACACACCCTTGGCCATCGAAACGCCAATACGCAAGCCTGTATAACTGCCCGGTCCTTCGCTTACAGCAACAGCATCGACGGGTATGGCATGACTATTGGCAAACGACAGAGCCTCATCCACAAAAACACCACAACTGACGCTATGTGAAGGACCTTCCAAGTCGGCTTTCTCAAATATCAATGCACCATCCTGACTCAAGGCCACAGAGCATACTTTAGTGCTCGTTTCAATATGTAATATGCACGACATACATGTTTTTACTAAAAATATTCTGCAAAATTACAATTTTTTCCCATAATTTCCCTACTTTTGCAAAAGAATTTGTTTCAAAACACTTTATGATACTATCTATGACCGGGTACGGCAAGGCATCCGTGGCGTACCAAGACAAAAAGATAACGGCAGAAATTAAGTCGTTGAATAGTAAGGCACTTGATCTGAGCACACGCATTGCTCCTCTGTATCGTGAAAAGGAAATGGAGATCAGAGCGATGATTGCCACAGCCTTAGAGCGTGGCAAAGTGGAGTTCAACCTTTGGACAGAAAAAGACACCACTACCGTAGAAGCGCCTCTCAATGGCGCCTTGCTCGGCACATACTACAAACAGGTACAGCAGATCTGTGAAGAACAGGGTATCCCCATGGCAGAAGATCCCTGGCATATTCTTATGCGTATGCCCGATGTCATCTCGCGCAACGATATTCAGCAGGAACTCACAGAAGAGGAGTGGCAAGCAGCGAGCGAGGCCGTACGCCTCTGCCTGGAGCAGATAGTCAACTTCCGCAAGCAAGAGGGTGAAGCCCTGCAGAAGAAGCTTGAGGAAAAACTGGCCAATATTTCCGACCTACTTGCACAAATTGAGCCCTACGAGAAGAGTCGCACAGAGAAAATCCGTCAGCGCATCGTTGAAGGTTTGCAGAGCATTCCTACCATCGAGTACGACCGCAACCGTCTGGAGCAGGAGATGATATACTACATCGAGAAACTTGACATCAACGAGGAAAAGCAACGCCTCACCAATCATCTCAAATATTTCCAGGAAACAATGGACAATGGTCATGGCCAAGGAAAGAAATTGGGATTCATCGCGCAGGAAATGGGACGCGAGATCAACACTACGGGTAGCAAGAGCAATCAGGCTGAAATGCAGAACATCGTGGTGAAGATGAAAGACGAGTTGGAACAGATTAAGGAACAGGTACTCAATGTGATGTAGTTATGGCAGGAAAATTTCTTATCTTCAGCGCACCCAGCGGAAGCGGAAAGAGTACGATTGTAAACTATCTGATGCAGGAGCATCCCGAACTTCGCTTGGCCTTTAGCATCAGTGCAACAAGTCGTCCACCAAGAGGAACGGAGCAACACGGAGTGGAGTATTATTTCCTGACACCTGAGGAATTTCGCAATCACATTGAGAACGGTGACTTTCTGGAATATGAAGAGGTGTACGAAGATCGCTACTACGGCACCCTAAAGCAGCCAGTTGAGGAAAAGGCAGCAAATGGGATCAATGTGGTATTTGATGTTGATGTGAAGGGTGGATGCAACATCAAGCAATTCTACGGTAACCGAGCTTTGAGTATCTTTATCCAGCCCCCATCGGTAGAAGAACTGCGCCGACGCCTCATTGCTCGCAACACCGACACTGCAGAGCAGATTGAAGAACGCGTTGCCAAGGCTGCCTACGAAATGACCTTTGCACCCAAATTTGACCATATCGTTGTCAATGACATCTTGGAAGAAGCTGAAGCACAAGCGCTACAACTCATCCAGGATTTCCTTGCTGAATAACAAGTAATCCAAAGGAACAAACTTCGGAACTATTGCACTCATGGGCCCGATACTCACTGGCATCTACGGAGGTTCGTTCAACCCTATTCACAAGGGACACACGCTATTGGGCGAATGGCTTTGCAAGGAGGGGTTTGTTGACGAACTATGGTTTCTCGTTTCACCTCAGAACCCACTTAAAATAAACGCTGAAGGAATGCTTCCTGACGAGCATCGCCTTCGTCTCGCACAGTTAGCTGTAGAAGAAAATGAGCATCTCAAAGTGAGTGACTTTGAGATGCATATGCCTCGCCCTTCTTACATGGTGGATACACTCGCCGCGCTCACCACCTCTTTTCCCGATCGCAAGTTTGTATTGGTGATCGGTGCAGACAACTGGTTATGCTTTAGCGATTGGAAAAATCACGAAGAAATATTACAAAAGTACAACATTATCATCTATCCTCGTGAGGGTTACCCCATTGATGCAGACGCCCTACCTCCTCATGTGCAATACGCAGAAGAAGCTCCACTCTATAATATCAGCAGTACGGAGATAAGAAATGCCATTGCAGAGGGATGTTGCAATGGCGAATGGCTTGCACCCGCTGTCTGGCAGGAGATACAGCGACTTGCCTTATATTTTAAGTAAAGGGGAGGACTTAGTAATGGTAAGAAAAAATAAATTTAGGAAGTTATTTTTCTTCATTACCTACTTTTCTATTAGAGCTACTGCATAGGCCGATATACCTTCCTCGCGCCCTGTAAATCCAAGATGTTCCGTAGTGGTAGCCTTGATTGAAACACAATCTTCATCAATTCCCATCACCTGGGCAAGGCATTGTTGCATCTCGGGAATACGGGGTTTCAATTTGGGACGCTCCGCACAAATGGTGGCATCAATATTGCCTACACGATATCCCTTTGTTGCAATAAGTTCCACAGTCTTTCGAAGCAATATCTTACTGTCGATATTGTGAAACTTTTCGCTATTGTCGGGGAAATGATAACCTATGTCGCGCATATTCGCAGCACCAAGCAAGGCATCGCAGATGGCGTGTATCAACACATCTGCATCACTGTGCCCATATAGACCATGAGTATGCTCAAACTTGATACCGCCCAACCATAGCTCACGCCGTTCAACCAAGCAGTGAACATCGTATCCCATTCCAACTCGTATCATATCGGTTCGCTTACTATCGTCGTTTGTTGTTTTCTTTTTCTACCGACTTTGTGACCCCTCGCTATCGTCTTCTTCTCGTACTGAAAAGGTCCTTGATGCCATCCATATCAAAGCCTAAGGTAAAACGCATAGTTTGGTTGAGAGGATTGGTGGGTGAGGTACTGAACACATAGGCAGCATCTACACTGAAGATACTCATATGGAAACCTGCACCGGCAGTGAAGTACTTACGGTTACCCTTGTTCTCTGCCTCGTGGTGATAACCGGCACGAAGCATGAATCGATCGTTGTAAGTGTACTCCATACCGAGACTCCACTGCACCTCTTGCATCTCTTCCTTGAAACCGCCTGGGGCATCATGGAAACTCTTGAAGATACCCGAGATGGGCGAAATGTCATAATACTCACGCTGTACACGATCGGTATAGTCGTTATCGGCCTCACCTTCCACCTGTTTGGGATAGGTGGGTACCAACAACTTATTCACATCTGCCGCGATTGAGAACTTGTTGTACTCATTGAAGGGCACGGTGAAGTTCATACCCAAACGCAAATTGGTAGGGATAAACTCTGCATTGTCATCGCCACCATAAGAGATCTTCGAACCGATATTGCTGACATTCAAACCCCAACCAAAACTGCACTCACGGTTGCCTGCGAGGAAATAACCCAAGCGATACATAGAGATATCTGCAGCAAAAGCCTTACCAGGCTTTGATTCAGCTGTATAGTCGTAGGTGATGTCGCTGAAAATGAAGCGCATACCAACTCCCATAGAGAAACGCTCACTCAACATACGGCTATAGCCCAAATCGAAAGCAAACTCATAGGGACTGATAGACATCGCATCGTCGGCCTCGCTCAGAAACACCTCACCCAAAGAGAAGTAACGCAATGAACTGCTCAATGCCGAATAGTCGCCTATTCGATAGAATCCTGCAACATTGGCAAGATTGATATCATTGACCAACTGGCGCAACCATGGAGTATAACTTGCAGCCACACCTGCACGGGCGATGTTGAAAGGATACTTTGAGGGATTCCAATACTGCGAATTGGCATCGGCCTCTGTCGCAGCACCGATATCGCCCATAGCACCACCACGGGCATCAGGAGCAATAGCAAGTGAGGTAACTCCAAAATTCACGGGATTAAACATGTTTTGCTTATCCTGAGCAAAGATGATGCTCGTGTTCAAAACAAGCATTACCGCTACAATTATTCTATTCAAATTCGATGTTTTCATCATAGACATATTAGTGTACTAATCTTATAAACTCAATTTTAGTACTTTTATTGCCCGATTAGGATTTTTTAATCATTACTTAATTGACAATCAACTTACGACTCTCCGTTACAATCTTACTGTCACCACACTTCAGCGAAGCACGATAGAGATAGATTCCAGGAGAGATGCGGCCACGATTATCACCTACCGAGAGATTCCAGGGAATAGCATAAGTGCCTGTGCTACTTGCTCCATATCCAACGAAATTCCAAAGTCGGCGACCTGAATAGTCGAAAACTTCAATCTCAAATTCACTGTTGGTACCAGGCAAATCATAGGTGAGCAAGAAAGTTGTCTTCTCTTTGGCTATCGTGGGGGATGCCATGAGATGAAGTATGGTAGGTTTGTAGGTTCCGTCCACGGTGAAAGCCATCTCCTGTACACTGGTATTATTCAACAAATCCCATGCACGGAGGGTGAGTATATGTTCTCCTGGCTCCAGATTGGGGATAGTGAAAGCCAGTGAGCCACTCGTATAATCACCGAAATCAGACCTGTAACAATCATTCAGCACATAGGTCTGCTTGGCATCTCCATCTATGCATAACACGATATCGTGACCCACGCCCATGCCACTTACATTGATACCGCTAACATCATGCAGGCGTGCTGTGAGATAAGGAGTACAGTTGACGGTGCCTCCGTATTCGCCATTGAGAGCCATTTCAATCCTCGGTCCTTCACTATCGTCTCGTTGCATGACTCCACCTACGGTAAAGTCTTCGCTATACCCGTTTGCCTCAAGGTTAAGACTGTCATTGATGGCATAGAACACCACACGACCGGCGTCGTTGCTGAACTTAATATCCTGAGGAACAACAAAGGACAAGGCAAAGTGGCCAGCACGCACGGAGTCACGACCTTCAAACAGGACCTGACTGCGATCTGTGAACTGGAATGCGGTCTTTATGGACGGATCATTCATCTTACATACTATCGTGTCCATTGAATCGTAGACACGAGCCGAAACAATACCATTGAATTGACTCAAATCCATTCCCTCTGCATCTACCACATGTCCCTCCATCCTAATGGCCTGACCGGCATTAAGTTGAGTGGTCTGTTCTCCTGTCTGTGCATCGAAGATGGCATCCAAACGAACTCGATTCAGTGGAGCACCGATAAGCAGGGCAGGATCGCCCAAAAGAGCATATTGCAACTTATTCTCCAGATGTGCACCTTCTTTGCCTACCAAAGACACCTTACTCAATCTCAGCGCATCGCCCAAACGGTAGCGTCGTCCCTTGTCATCCTTGCCAAAGAGATATTCTGAGAAATAGAGATTGAGGCTTCGGTTGTTGGAGGCATACACTGTACGGGCCGTGCCCACAAAGGCTAACGCGGCTCCACCATCATTAAGCACAGCTGTTACACCTAAGTTCTCATGCTGGGAGTCAAAGGGCATCACATCACATGCGGCAGTGAACCAGAGGGGCAGATTCTTGCCCTTGAAACTTTGGAAATCTTGCAATTTCAGAACCCATTCGTGACTCATACTATAAGGCGCAGCATGTCCCGTATAGTTGACTACCATGGCTCCTTCGTTGACTTGTTTGGTGATCAAGTCGGTCACCTCGGGATAGGTATTGTAGGCAATAGAACTCTCGCGCGTATAGGCATCCCACATCACCTTACGAACTTCCAACTCAGGATTGCGCGAGATGATTCTCTCTGCCACATCGTCACAATAACGCATATGGGAGTTGCTATCACCATCATCGCCAAGCATCATCACAATGTTTTTCCAACTGCCAGCATTGCTGTTGCTCATATATGCAATGGTCTTGTCCACCATGACTTTTGCTTCTGCCACGCTCTTCACGGGGAATCGGCCAACACCAATGTCCGTTTTATCACTGGTGAGAGTCCTACCCTCTCCGTCGTCGAGCAAACCGAAATACTCCTCCATGACATAACTCTCTGTATCATTCCATGAGTTTTCGCTCTCGAAACAGAGTAGATAGTCATCGGGATTGCAAGTACGAGTTGCAGGAGTTAGCATTCTGTTATCCCATACACAAGCACCCATAAGCAACAGGTACTTGGGGCCCTCATATACTTCTGCCGAAGCGTTTGAAGTCTGCGTAACATCCGCTCTATCATAGAGCATCTTCATGAGCATGCGATAAGCTGTTGCATCGGGGGTACCACTGCTAAACTCATTGTATATCTGGTCGGCACGGACCACAGCAACCTTCATACCATCATAAGCACGATGTGCCTCTGCAAGACGCTCGGCCTGACCAGAGAGTTTGCCACTCGCAGGAACAATGATAACCATATCAACACTGTCCAAGGCATGAAGATTCTGATTTTCAATAGGTCCTTCGTAGGTAGGTTCGGGAAACTCATATCGAGTATCAAACGCAACATAGCGGTGACTGGGGTCGTCAACCGTTACTTTTAGCTCCGCAGTCCCGGCTGTAGTGGGGATGAGTTTTGCGGGCAAACCTGGTTCGGAGATACGCATCACCTTTGTGTTATTTGGATCGCCTGTCACATCAAAGGTGCTTACCCCACTTTTATCTTGCGAGAAAGCAACAAAACCATTAACAGGAGCAAGTAAGCGATTGTAGTGCAAAGCCAGGTAGTCGAGGCGCACATCATTGGTTCCACTGGATTGCAAAGTGATATTCCACTGTTTTTCACTTGTCGCGTACGAACTGATATCGTATGTGCGTGAAGCCAAACGAGTGTACACGAAATTTTCAAGTTCGCTTAATGTTAATGCAGCTTGGGCATGACCATTAACCGAAGGAGTAACCGTTGAACTGTTACCACTCATCGCAACAGTCAAACGCTCTCCACCTTTGCTATTGGGAACTTCAAACTTAAAACTGCGTCGTGCCCCAGACGAAGAGGCAAAACTCTGTGAATCGTAAAGATTACGACCTCCCTGGAACCATGAGTAGTTATCTTTTTCATAAAGGAGGTGACCTGCCGTTGTTGTAAAGACATTCTTCACCTGACCTTCTACTGCAGTTTCCGTCTCAATGGAACTTGGTCCGTCTTCCTCTGTAAGAAAATAGCATGCCTTGGTGGCATAGGGATTGAAGATACGCTTGTCACCTTCCCAGTATACCAAACCATTCCCCCAGAAATACCATACGGAACTACCCTCTTCGTGATATAATGGTACTTCCTCAAGGTCGTCATACATCTCGTTTGGCTTCATCACCTCACTCAGGCGATAACCACCATAACCATACAAATGCACATTTTGAGGATTATTGAATCCCATCTTTCGCAACGAGGCACTGGTAAGGCGATACATACCGTCTTCCTTAATGCTGATCTTCACCCATTTACCGGTACTCAGTTTTGACTGACGAGTGAAGCGTTCCTTTGACACTCCTGACGATGCTCTCGAAGCTACCTTCTGAGCTTTAGGCACGGGATTGATCCCGATACGAGCACTCAACAATTTCTTATATCGGTTTCCTTCCCTTATGATAGGAACAAAACTGATATCCAACACGCCTTGTCGACGACTCACACCTACATTGGACTCAACCTGTAGTTCATCATGAATAGCGTCTACATAGGGTTTCAAAGCTTTTGTTTCCTCTGCAGTAAGGTATTTCCATTCAGGATACTCTATGGAAACTCTATAGTCGTACAGACGATAATCGCTCTCTAAAGGAACAACCTCCGTATATACAGGCAAGATACTGTCTATCTGCATCAAATTCCAGTCCAATGTAGTAAATTCCTGGGCATGAAGCATTTGGCCGATAATTGTCAGCCAGACTAATGTCAGTATCCTTGCAATTTTATTCATCGATTTCTGATTCGATTTCAGAGTGGTTATTTATTCTATTATGCTATTTACAGGTCTCTAATTGTAGAGGTGAACTGTACCTATTTTACATTAAATTCGAGTAACTTGCGATCCTCAAGATAGCCCGTAAGATGATCTTCTATATGTACGGGACCAACCCCTACGGGGGTGCCTGTATAGATAATATCACCTGTTTTCAGCGTAAAGAACTGACTGATATAACTCACGAGTTTGGTCACAGGGAATATCATATCTGCGGTGTGTCCGCACTGTACGGTTTGCCCATTGATGTCGAGATGAAAATGCAGATCTTGCAGATTGCCCATTTCCTCAACTGGCACCCATTCACCTATCACCGCGCTTCCATCAAATCCCTTGCAGATATCCCAGGGGTGGCCTGCTGCTGTAAGTCTTTGCTGGATATCGCGCGCAGTAAAGTCTATACCAACTGTCACTGCATCAATATAACGCATCACCCAGCGTTCGGGTATACTTCGTCCGAGATGCCCAATGCGAACCACCAACTCCGTTTCATAGTCACATCGCTGTGTGTAAGCAGGGATAAAGAATGGTTTGCCATCCTTTGTCAATGCAGAATCGGCCTTCGTGAATATCACAGGTTCTTCTGTCTTATATAACTCGCCATGGAGCTCTTTATTGTGCTCCACATAGTTCATTCCTACACCAAATATCTTCATTTTAACATTTCGGACTAAATTCAAAGGCAAAAATACAAAAAAAAGTGGACATGCAGAAAAACATGCCCACTTTTGTATGATATAGTGACTAATTACTCAGCCTTCAAGGTGAAGCGCTTGAAATCAACTACAGTAAGCTCCTTGTCAACAGACTTCAGATAGCTTGCTACAGTGAACTGCTTGTCCCAGATGTACTCCTGGCTCAACAGACAGTTCTCCTTCAAGAACTTGTTCAAACGACCCTGAGCGATGTTCTGAATCATCTGCTCGTTGAGGTTTGCAGCCTTCTCAGCGCTAACAGTAGCGATGATCTCCTTTACAGCAGCAACATCCTCTGCAGTGATCCAACCCTTAGCCTGGTTGCTCTCCATGTGATCCTCTGAGTCGAAGTGAGCGGGGTTGTAACCTGCCTTCTTGATGGCAACCTCTACAGCCTTCTGTACCTGCTCAGCCTTAGTCTTTTCGATAGCAACAGCTACCTCATTGTCCTTAACAGCCTGAGAAACACCGCTCTCGTCGATAGCAACGGGGGCAGCAGAAGCAATCTGCATAGCAATGTTCTTACCAACAGTAGCATCCTCAACGGGCTTGTTCAAAGCCAACATGGTGCAAAGACCGTTGCGGTTCATGTGGTTGTAGGTAGCGATGTTCTCTGCCTCAATGCAGCAGTAGCCATCGAGCTCCATCTTCTCACCAGTGATACCACTGCGAGCAACAACTGCATCCTGGATAGTACCATCACCCATGGGGAGAGCCTTAACCTCATCCAAGGTCTTGCACTTAGCAGCAACAGCAGCGTTCAGGATATCCTGAGTAAGAGCAACGAAGTCAGCGTTGTTAGCAACGAAGTCGGTCTCGCACTTCAAAGCGATGATAGCACCAAAGCCATTCTCTGCCTTTACGAGTACACAACCCTCAGCAGCCTCACGGTCGCTACGCTTTGCAGCAACAGCAGCACCCTTCTTACGGAGGTATGCAACAGCACCGTCCATATCGTCAGACTCAGCAAGAGCCTTCTTACAATCAGCCAAGCCAGCACCGGTCATCTCACGGAGCTTCTTGATATCATTCATTGTAACTTCCATAGTCGTATTATAATATTAAATTGATAATTTGCAATTTAAGCGAGAAGAAGAGAGAAGTATTCTTTCGATGCTTCCCTCTTCCGTCTCCATATAGAATTCTCTATGTTTCCAAAAGTGGATTACTCAGCAGCGGGAGCCTCAGCTACCTCAGCCTCCTCCTCGCGAGCCTTACCGCTCTTGCGACGGGGCTGATCATCCTGCTCAGCAGCAGCGTCAGCATCAGCCTTCTCTACCTTGCGCTCCTCCAAGCCCTCAGCGATAGCCTGGCAGCAAGCCTGCAGGATAACCTCAACACTCTTGCTTGCGTCATCGTTTGCGGGGATAACGAAGTCAATGGGATCGGGGTTAGAGTTGGTATCAACGATAGCAAATACGGGGATACCCAGACGATTAGCCTCTGCTACAGCGATGTGCTCCTTCAGTACATCAACTACGAACAAAGCTGAAGGAAGACGGGTCAAGTCAGCGATAGAACCGAGGTTCTTCTCCAACTTAGCACGCTGACGGCTGATCTGCAGGATCTCACGCTTTGACAAGTTGCTGAAAGTACCATCTGCGGTCAGCTTATCGATGTTAGCCATCTTCTTCACAGCCTTACGGATGGTGGGGAAGTTGGTCAACATACCACCAGCCCAACGCTCGTTAACATAAGGCATGTTTACGCTTGCAGCAGCCTCTGCTACAGCTACCTTAGCCTGCTTCTTAGTAGCAACGAAGAGGATCTTCTTGCCACTCTTTGCAATCTGCTTCAAAGCCTCTGCAGCCTCGTCAACCTTAGCAACGGTCTTGTGAAGGTCGATAATATGAATACCATTACGCTCCATGAAGATATAGGGAGCCATGGCGGGATTCCACTTTCTCTTGAGGTGGCCGAAGTGGCAGCCTGCCTCCAGAAGTGCGTCAAAATTTGTTCTAGACATTGTTCTGTTCTTTTTTTGATTTTGTTTACTTTCTTTTTAATTCTCTTTGATTAGAATCAACCGACGAGTAGTCTCGCACGCATATATATTATATAAGGTGGGAATCTCGTCAGTTTAGATACTAAACAGCCAGTTTCCAGTATACAAGCATTAACGCTTGCTGAACTGGAATCTGCGGCGTGCCTTTGGCTGACCTGGCTTCTTACGCTCAACCTCACGGCTATCGCGGGTCATGAAGCCCTCAGCACGAAGTGCCTTCTTATCCTCTGCGTTAATCTTAACCAATGCGCGAGCGATAGCCAAACGCAAAGCCTGAGACTGACCAGTGTAACCACCACCGTACAGGTTAACCTTGATATCGTACTTCTCAACTGCGTCTACAGTGTTCAGAGGCTGCTTAACCACGAACTGCAGGATGCTGCTGGGGAAATACTCTGTGAGATCTCTCTTGTTGATGGTAATCTTACCAGTTCCCTCGGTTACATAAACGCGAGCTACGGCGCTCTTGCGGCGACCTAATGCATTAACTACTTCCATCGTCGTTTATTATTTGTAGAGGTTAATATCGATGTTCTTGGGACTCTGAGCCTGCTGCTTGTGCTCTGCACCTGCATAGATGTACAGGTTGGTAAGCAGACGATCAGCGAGCTTGTTCTTGGGCAGCATACCCTTAACGGCCTTGCGTACCAACTTCTCAGAACCATTGGGCTTAGCCAGAATCTGAGCAGCAGTCTGCTGCTTCTGACCACCGGGATAACCGCTGTAGGTCAGATAAATCTTGTCGTTCAACTTGTTACCGGTGATGCGGATCTTGTCAGCATTCACGATGATAACATTGTCACCACAATCAGCATTGGGAGTGAAAGTGGGCTTGTACTTGCCGCGGAGCAGCTTTGCCACCTTGCTGGCCAAACGACCGAGCACCTGATCGGTAGCATCAACAACCACCCATTCCTTCTGAGCCTGGGCACGGTTGATTGAAATTGTCTTGTAGCTAAGAGTTTCCATTTCTACAATTCTTTTTTTTGTTGTTAATAATTAATTTTTCTTTCCAAAGAAGTCACTTAGCCGTGATTCACTAACCATACTGCCGCATCACTTTGCCAACATGTACTATTAACACACCGCATTTTGCAGACTTTCCACAAGACTTCAGGAGTTGACATTATTGCTCATTTTCAAGCAATTACACACCACTCTACGGTCTTAAAAGTCTCTGCGGACTTCTTTTCGGCTTGCAAAGGTACTACTTTTTTTTCATTTGGCAATGCTTTACGCCCATTTTTTTTCGCGCACACACATAAATACGCCCACGCATATTACGCATTTCAATTTTTATTTTTACCTTTGTATTGCAAATTGAAAAACAAATAATAAGTAATGGTTAAAAAATAACTTCGGAGGATTTGATTAGGATTTTTGAGATATTTTTGCGTTGTTTTGAGGGTGCAATGCGGGCACTGAAACCGAGAAACAGCACAAAAATAGCCAAAAAGACAATCAAAGCTGTAGTTGCCAATTAACCATATACTTTAGGAAGTTATTTTTTAATCATTACTAAAATGAGACTTAACGGAAGAAGAGAGAGTTCAAATGTGGATGATCGTCGCGGTATGTCTGGCAAGGCTGCGGTCGGCGGTTTAGGTATTGGTGGTATTATCATTGCGCTCCTCATGGCCTTTTTAGGCGGAGGTGACCCCATGCAGGTTGTGGGCGAATTGATCAGCAATGCGCAGGTTACCGAACAGCCTGCCAATGGTCGTGAATTTACAGAAGAAGAGCAGGCACTTGCTAAATTCTCAAGCCAGATTCTCGCTGGCACCGAGGATGTATGGTCCGAAATATTCGAAAAGATGGGACGCACCTACCAGGCACCCAAGATGGTGCTTTACACCGGATCTACCCAGAGTGGATGCGGAACCGGTACATCCAGCATGGGTCCTTTCTACTGCTCTGCAGACCAAACAGTCTACATCGACCTGTCTTTCTTCACCAGCATGAAAAAACAACTGGGTGCCGACGGTGACTTTGCCTATGCCTATGTCATTGCTCACGAGGTGGGTCACCATGTACAATATCTTCTGGGCATTCTGAGCAAGGCACACAGCCAGATGGCGCAAGTCAGCGAGAAGGAGTCCAACCGCATCAGTGTTCGCCTCGAACTTCAGGCCGACTTCTTCGCTGGCGTATGGGCTCATCACGACAACAAGAGATTTGGCAGTTTGGAAGATGGTGACATCGAGGAAGGTATCAACTGTGCACAGAAGATTGGCGACGACTATCTCCAGAAAAAGGCTCGTGGATATGCTGTTCCCGAGAGTTTCAACCACGGAACCTCACAACAGCGTATGAAGTGGCTCAAGCTGGGCGTTACCACAGGAGACATCAATCGTGGCGACACCTTCAGCGTACCCGACGGACAACTTTAACCTCATAACCGTTCCTCGCGCTTTTCTGCGAGGTCCTTATAACCTCACCCCCCGCTCCTCGCGCTTTTCCGCAAGGTCCTTATAACCTCAAAACCTCAAAAAAATGAGAAGACTCACACCTATCTTATTTTTCATGTTGCTGGCCATCACGGCTTCTGCAGCAAAGAAAGACAGTCTTAAAGTGACCATTTTCGGCGACAGCTATTCTACCTTTGAGGGATACAACTATCCTTCTACCAACGAGACATGGTATTTTGCAAAAGGCAGGAATGACAATGATGTGAAGCGTGTAGAGGACACTTGGTGGCACCAGGTGGCTCAGCGCATGGCTTGGAAAGTGGAGCGCGTAAACTCATATTCGGGAAGTACCGTTTGTCGAACGGGCTACAACAAGCAGGACTACACCGAGCGTGCCTTTATCACTCGTATGAGCAATCTTGGCGAACCTGATGTCATCCTCATCTGCGCTGCCACGAACGACAGTTGGGCAAATGCACCTATCGGTGAATATAAGTATGGAGAGTGGACCGACAAGGAACTTTACAGTTTCCGCCCTGCAATGGCGAAACTGTGCTGGGGACTTCGTACGCACTACCCCAAGGCTCGTCTGCTCTTCATCCTCAACAACGACCTCAAACCCGTCATCAACGAGAGCATTGAAACCATCTGTAGCCACTACGACATACCTGTTCTCAAACTCCATGATGTAGATAAGCAGGCTGGTCATCCCTCTGTAGCAGGAATGAAAGCCATTGCCGATCAGGTTGTAGGTGCACTCAAATAAGCATTGTATGAAGAAAATCCTAACTGCACTTGCTTTCTCCCTAACCCTTGGCGTACAGGCTCAGACCTATACCAATCAGTATCCCAAAGAGTTAGACAAACTTGCCCAGAAATGGCTCAAGAAGGGAGAATGGAAAAATGGTTTTACAAAAGCCATACCTGCTCCCACTGTCAACATCACGGATTTCTATATCCAATATCATCGCAATCCTACTCAATGGCAGGCCCTCTTCCGCTGGTTGCAGGAGACGGATCTTCTGGCCATCCCTGGAGGTCGCACACCCATCCCTGGTACCAATCTTACCGTAAGCGTGGAAGATAGCGAGAACTGGTGTAGCGAAGATGACTTGAGAGCCGGCAAGGGAAGCGAGAGCCATCGTGAGAAGATAGACTTCATGTATGTGGTGCGTGGCAAGGAAGGTTTTGCACGCCTGGATCATGAGTCATCTGCCCCACTCGCCCCTTACAAGACAGACCGTCTGGAGTATTCGTTCAAGGCTGACAAGTTGGAGCGCTTTGAGTCCATACCGGGCACATTCAACATCATGTTTCCTGATGATTGGCATGTAGCAAAGGTTAAGACCTCCGACCCCGACCAGAAACTGCGTGTCTTGGTTATCAAGATGGACTACGCCTGGTAGATTGCGCACCTCTGCCTATGTCTGGCAGTTAGCTTTTCACTTGTTTTTCAAAATAGAAAGAGAGTTGTCCGTGACGACAACTCTCTTTTCTTTATATGTATTCTGCTTTTATTTGCAAGCCTCGAGCAGTTCAGCAAGGGTCAGCATCTTCTGTTCGCCTGAAGTCATATCCTTCAAGGTCATCTTGCCCTCCTGCATCTCATTCTCACCAACGATAACCACATAGGGGATGGCCTTCTGGTTGGCATACTGCATCTGCTTCTTCATCTTCACACTGTCGGGATAGATCTCCGAGGGGATACCGGCCTTGCGAAGCTGAGTGAGAATGGGAAGGCTGTAGTTGGCCTCTGCTTCTCCAAAGTTGACAAAGAGGACACGGGTGGCACTGACCACACTCTCTGGGTAGAGCTCAAGCTGATTGAGTACATCGAAGATACGATCTGCACCGAAGGAGATGCCCACACCGCTCAAACCGGGCATACCGAAGATGCCGGTCAGATTGTCGTAACGGCCACCACCTGTGATGCTACCTATCTGTACATCGAGTGCCTTTACCTCAAAGATACAGCCTGTGTAGTAGTTGAGTCCGCGGGCCAAGGTCAAGTCGAGCTCCAGTTCCGAATTCAGGTCTCCAAGATGGTTGAGCACGAACTCCACCTCATCGAGTCCCTTCTGTCCTATCTCACTATCCTTCAGTGCTTCGCGCATCACTGCGAGTTTCTCTGCATTGCTTCCCGAGAGCTTGATGATAGGTTGCAACTTCTCTATCTGCTCGTCGCTGAGACCATCCTCACGCAGTTCGGCATTGACATTGTCCAGACCGATCTTGTCGAGCTTGTCTATGGCTACGGTGATATCAACAATCTTATCGGATGCGCCAATAAGTTCGGCAATGCCGGTCAGTATCTTTCGGTTGTTGATCTTGATGCAGACACGCACGCCAAAACGCTGGAACACGGTATCCACAATCTGCATCAACTCCACCTCATTCAGAAGGGAGTCGCTACCCACCACATCGGCATCACACTGATAGAACTCACGATAACGACCTTTCTGAGGACGGTCTGCACGCCATACGGGTTGTATCTGGTAACGGCGGAAGGGCATCGTCAGTTCTTCACGGTGTTGCACCACATAGCGTGCAAAGGGCACGGTGAGGTCGTAGCGCAGTCCTTTCTCGCAAAGGCGGGTTGCCAACTTATTACTGCTGTCCTGATGGATCTGCTCATCGGTGATGTCTCGCATGAAGTCACCGCTGTTGAGTATCTTGAAAAGCAGCTTGTCTCCTTCGTCGCCATACTTACCCATCAAGGTGGAGAGGTTCTCCATGGCGGGTGTTTCTATCTGCTGAAATCCGTAGAGGGCATAAACGCCACGGATGGTGTCGAAAATGTAGTTGCGTTTTGCCATCTCCAGAGGGGAGAAGTCTCGTGTACCTTTGGGTATACTTGGTTTTTGAGCCATATCTTTTTCCTTAATTATATTTTACGCGCGCAAGGGAGGGCATACGGGCCACTCCATTTTGTCTTGCAAAGATAGTCATATTTTTTGGTTTCGAGCGCATTTTTGCGTACCTTTGCGCCACAATTTGAAAAAAATGATGCATTTATTCCGAAAAAACGATAAAAATACGAAAGAATCCAGCGTGCAGACCGAATCTTCTGTGCAGGACAATGTGGTGAATGATAGTTCACAGGCACCTTCTTCCGAGTCTCCCGAAAGCACCATGAGTCGTGTGGAGATGGAGAAACGCATCCGTGAGGAAGCAAAGCGACTGAGGGTGATCGACCATCTGCTGAGCGCTCCTCACCTCCAGCGCGTGCAGGATGCCTTGCGTCTGAACGAGACCAAGTTGGCCAACATCGAGGAGAATCTCATGCGCACACGCGAGCAGAAGGAGCGCATGAGACGCTTCAAGGAACTGCAAGGCGAGATGGAGCAACTACGCACTCATCTCTTTGAGACCAACAAACTGGCTTCGAGCATGTTGGGCGACAAGAAGGAGCTGGATCGCTTTGAGACTTTCGAGAATGTACAGGGACGATTCCAGCGTCTTCATATCCTGGAGCACCAGCGCCACGAGCAAAAGCAGAGGGAGACTCTGTTGGCTGGCGAGATGGCCACACTGCAACGCGAACTCTCGGATGAGCAGAAACGCCTGGCCCAGTGTCTGGAGGAGGCACACGACAGCGAGGAGCAACTCAAACAGGGGCAGAATGCCATCAACAATGCGCTTCGCCTTGAGGGTGGCAACGATGCACTCGGCTATGTTCGCCAGAAGGCCACCGATCACATCACTCAGCTCATAAGCAGATGCAACGCACTGGAGAAGGAGATCGGCGAGCAGGAGCGCGCCATAACTGCACTCAAGCAGGAGACGGAGCGTAAGCGTACACGACTGCAGAGCACTGAGGCTCACAAGCGAATGACGAAGCACGGCGAACTGATCGTGGAGCAGCTCAACAACTTGCATGTACTCCTGGAAAAGTGTGAACTGACGGAGAGCAAGATGAAGGAGGCGGAGCGCAGACAGCGTTCGGAGAACGATATGCTGGGCCGTGTGTTTGCTGATTATCAGCAGGTGGAGGAGAAGATCAACACGGTACGCGACGAACTGCATGTGCACCGCCAGAACATCCTGGGTCTGGACAGCTACCAACTTCAGGAGCGTGCCATGCAACTGAAGCGTAGGCGCCAGATGCTGAAGAGTGCTCAGGCTCTGTGGAAGCGCATCGACCATCTCTATACGCTCATTGAGGACAAACAGCAGGAGATCAACACGCTCCGTCTGCACATGGAGCATACTGCCAAGAGTACGGCTCAACTGGAAGAGGAGGTGGCTCTTCTTCGCAGAAGCTACAGGGAGAAGGACTACACCTTCACATTGAGCAAGAGTCAGAATGTGATTCAGTTGCGTGGCGACTTGAAGGAGGGTGTGAGCTGTACGGTTTGTGGTGCCACACATCATCCTTACCACAGCGACACGATGCTGGAGCAGAACAAACTGATTGGCGAACTGAAAACGGAGGCTGAACTTCTGCAGACTGAACTGCGCAACAAGGAGGAGGAGCTACGCGAGAGTTTGCTGGACATGGCCCGGACTGAGACTTCCAAGCGCCATGCAGAGAACGAGCTCATCACGCTTCGCAGTTTGCAGAATGAGGCTGTGAAGGACTGGGAGATGTTTGCCGAACTCGACCCTACTTTCCGCTCTTGCGACTCGTCTACCAACTCTGAGGCTCGTACGGCTATGCTCCGCCAACTGATTGAGAACATCGAGACGGATGTGAAGAAGGCACAGGAGGAACTGGACAACTACAACTTCCACCAGGGACGCATCAACGAACTGACGGAGCTGATGGGCAGGCACGAGCAGGTCAGAAAGGACCTTACCACGCGTATGAACGAGGTGAACACAAGTTGCCAGGTTCTGGCTCGCGATGTGGATCGTCTGTCTGCCCAGAAGCAGGAACTTTCCAACGAATACGGCCATCTCTTTGAGCGCATTGGCAAGCACATGACTTTGCCTGACTGGCAGAACACATGGAAGAGGAGTCACGAGGGTACCATCATGCAGATTCAGGAACTCACCTCCGAGCGCAACATGCTGACTGAGAAGGTGAAAGAGGAGGAGATGCTGTTGGCTCAGATGCTGGCTGTCAAGGAGACCACGGAGCGTCTGTATGCCGAACTCAAGCAGGAATTGCAGGGACTCACCGACACTACGGCCGACTACGATACACGCATGGAGGAGAACAACAAGGAGCTGGAGCGTCTCCTGGATGGCAAGAGTGCCAAGCAGTTCAACGACTCCTTGCTGGCCAGCTATCTTCATAGCCGAGAGAACTTGGAGCGACAGCAGGGGGCTACTGAGCAGAAGAAGGAGGCTCATCTCTTTATCAGTGGCAAGGAGGAGGAACTCAGGCAGACTTCTGCCAACACCGATGCCCTGACTGCCGAGGAGCGCTCCGCACTCGACATCTGGATTCGTCAGTACAATGCCTCTCACTCGCCCGTGCAGTACACTGAGCTACAGCAGTTCTTCGAGCAGGAGAAGGATTGGACTCATGTCCGGGAGACCATTCGCAAGGTGGACATGGATGCCAAACTGACGCAGGCCAAGGTCGACCAGATCAAGTCGCAGATGGTGGCACTGCAGGCTGAGGGCAACATACCCGACGGGGATACCTCCGACGCACTCCTCGCACTGGCCAAGCAGGAAGAGACGCTCGAAAAACGACGCCGTGAGGTGATGCTTCTTATTGCTACCAACACCATCACTTTGCAGGACCACGAGAAGGCAGAAACATTGATAAAAGATGAAAAAATGAAAGAGCCTGGCTCCGATAATACTTTTTAACATTTAATATTTGCAAAAAAACGGGTAAGTATTTGTCAATTAAACAAAAAAAACATAACTTTGCATCGCTTTACATACCAAAAAAAAGAATAACCCAACATATCAAAAAGTAAAGAAGATGGCAAAGTATAACTTGACAGAGAAGAAAGAGAAGGCTGCTACTTATAGAAATTTGGTGCGTGCTGAGTTGGTCGACGAGCTCTACGAGAAGATCCTACACAAGTTTGTCGTAGAGAAGAAGTATCGCATTGTTGACTATTCTGCCAAGCAGTTGGCTGATGAGCTGGGCACCAACACTCGCTATATCAGTGCTGTGGTTAGTTTGCGTTTCAACATGAACTATTCTTGCCTCATCAACGAATATCGCATCAAGGACGCTATGTACATGCTCATCGACAAGCGTTGTGCTGAAATGACCATGGAGGAGATTTCCGCACAGGTAGGTTTTGCCAACCGCCAGTCGTTCTACGCTGCATTCTACCGCATCCACCAGTGTAGTCCCCGACAGTACAAACTGACACATCAAATTCCCACAAAGAAGTGATAGACAATTCATTCAAGTATACAGAAGAGCGTTTCGCAGACCTGCAACTGTTGAGATACAGAGTAGAGGGTTTCGAAACGCTCTCCTTGCGTCAAAAGGTTTTCATCTACCATCTGGCCGAAGCGGCTCTCTGGGGGCGCGACATCCTCTGGGACCAGAATTGCCGTCTCAACCTTCCTGTCCGTCAGGTGCTGGAGCAGATCTACACGGATTACACGGGTGATCGCACCGTGGAGGAGTTCAAGGCGTTTGAGGTTTACCTCAAGCGTGTATGGTTCTCCAACGGTATTCATCATCATTATGCTACCGACAAACTGATTCCCGAGTTCTCTGCTACTTATTTCCATCATCTGCTCGAGGCGTGCCACATCTCTGCCAGCGAGGAGGTGATTCAGGCTGTCCTCTGTCCTGAGTTTTTGCCTAAGCGGGTCAATCAGACGGAGGGTGAGGATTTGTTGCTCACCTCTGCGTGCAACTACTATGCTGAGGGTATCACTCAGCAGGAGGCAGAGGCGTTCTATGCAGAGATGAAGGCGCAGGGCGATCCCGACGAACCGGTGATGTATGGCATGAACAGTCAGTTGGTTCGCACTGCCGACGGTTCGCTTTCCGAACGGGTTTGGAAGGTGGGGGGCATGTATGGTGCCACCCTGGAGCGCATCGTGCATCATCTGGAGGCTGCACTTCCATTTGCAGAGAACGACAAACAGCGTGAGGTCATCGGCCTTCTGCTCGATTTCTACCGCACTGGGTCGCTCGACACTTTCGACCGCTACACCATTGCATGGGTGCAGGAGACTGCCGGACTTGTGGATTTCACCAATGGTTTTACGGAGGTTTATGGCGATCCGCTCGGACTCAAGGCGAGCTGGGAGGGATATGTCAATTTCACGGATCTCAAGGCCACGGAGCGAACGGACAAACTGAGTCGCAACGCGCAGTGGTTTGAGGACCACTCTCCCGTTGACTCGCGTTTCAAGAAGGAGTCTTGCCAGGGTGTCTCGGCTCGCGTGGTCGTTGCGGCTATGTTGGGAGGCGACCTCTATCCCAGCAGTGCGATTGGTATCAACTTGCCCAATAGCAACTGGGTGCGTGCCAAGCATGGTAGCAAGAGTGTCACCATTGGCAATCTCACGCATGCCTACGACGAGGCGGCCAAGGGCAATGGTTTCCGTCAGGAATTTGTGGCCGACACTGCGACACTGGAACTTTTGGAGCGTTATGCTGACACATGCGACGACTTGCACACGGACCTTCACGAGTGTCTGGGGCATGGTAGTGGCAAGTTGCTCCCTGGTGTTGATCCTGATGCACTGAAGGCGTATGGTAGCACCATCGAGGAGGCAAGGGCCGACTTGTTCGGACTTTACTATATGGCGAGTGCCAAACTCACGGAGCTGGGTCTCACACCCGACGCCGAGGCTTACAAGGCTCAGTACTACAGCTACCTGATGAATGGTCTCATCACACAGTTGGTGCGCATCGAACCGGGCTGTCTCATCGAGGAGGCTCACATGCGCAATAGGGCACTCATTGCCCACTGGACTCTCCACCACTATCCTGAGGCGCTCCAGCTTGTCAAGCGCGAGGGGAAGACTTTCCTTGAGATCTACTCCTACCCTACGCTTTGTCAGGCTTTTGCCCGTCTGCTTGCCGAGGTACAGCGCATCAAGAGCGAGGGCGACTATCTTGCGGCCAAGCATCTGGTGGAGACCTATGGCGTGCAGGTTGATGCCGAACTTCATCAGGAGGTGCTCCAGCGCTACAAGGCGCTTCATCTGGCGCCTTACAAGGGTTTCATCAATCCGCTCTACACTCCTGTTTACGACAGCGAGGGACATATCACCGACATCACGGTCTCTTATTCGGAGTCGTTCCCGGAGCAGATGCTTCGCTATAGCAAGGCCTACTCCCTCCCCCAATAACCCGTTCCTCGCGCTTTCCGCTCACCGCTCATCGTTCATCGCTCAACGCTCATCGTTCACCGCTCATCGCTCACCCGTTCACCCGTTCCCTGCGGTTCTCCGCAGGGTCCCTCAACCCTCAAACCAACATGGACATCGAAAATACTATCCGAGATATCAAGAAGGAACTCCGAGCCAGCATGAATGGCATCTTGTCTGCCAAGATGCGCGAGGCTGGCATGCCCTACAAACTGTGCTTCGGAGTGGAGTTGCCTCGTCTTCAGAGCATTGCCAGGGAGTTCACGCCTCATCATCAGTTGGCTCAGCAACTCTGGAACGAGAACATCCGCGAGTGCAAGATCCTGGCTACCATGCTCATGCCCAAGGACCATTTTTATCCTGAGGTGGCCGATATTTGGGTGGAGGAGACTCCCGTGGCCGAAATCGCACAGATTGCCGTCATGCAACTTTTCGTGGATCTGCCCTACGCGGCAGAGCGTGCTTTCACATGGATTGCAAGCGACAGGGAGATCACTCAACTCTACGGTTTCCTTATCATCGCACGACTCCTGGCACGGGGCGAGCAGTTCAATCCTCGTTCTGTTGAGGAACTCAAGGACCAGATCTCTGCTGTTTCTCCTCAGGCTTCATTACCCCTGCTCAAGGCAATAATGGCCGTGGAGAATGAAATTTCCTTTCAGGAAAGCAAGGAATTAAAATAAAAATCGTATCTTTGTAGCGAAATAGGTCAAAACGCTTGCTTGCACACATCCTCCTTCGGGATTGGCTTGGCTATGCGTCGTGGCCAGCACTTTTTTTGAACAATAAGAAAAAATAATCATCATAGCAATGGCAAAAGGAAGAGTAGATGCCCTTTTAGGCATAGTCTTCGGCGACGAAGGTAAAGGTAAGGTGGTGGATGTCTTCACCCCCAAGTATGATATTGTAGCTCGTTTCGCAGGTGGTCCCAATGCGGGTCACACCATCATCTTCGAGGGCAAGAAGTTTGTCCTCCGTAGCATTCCCTCTGGTATCTTCGATGAGGGCAAGCTCAACATCATCGGTAATGGTTGTGTCATCGCTCCCGACCTCTTCATGGCCGAGGCCAAGGAATTGGAGACTGCCGGCTACGACCTCAAGTCTCGCCTCCACATCTCCAAGCGTGCTCATCTCATTCTCCCCACTCATCGTGTGCTCGACCGTGCCTACGAGGCTGCCAAGGGCAAGAGCAAGGTGGGTACCACGGGCAAGGGTATTGGTCCCACCTATTCGGAGAAGGCAAGTCGCACGGGTTTGCGTGTAGGCGATATCTTGGAGAACTTCCCCGAGAAGTACGCTGCGCTGAAGGCTCGTCACGAGCAGATCTTGCGCGACCTCAATTATACTGACTACGACATCACCGAGGAGGAGAAGCTCTGGATGGAGGGTATCGAGTACATGCGTAGCTTCCCTCTGCGCGACACTGAGATTGAGATCAACAAGGCTCTGCGCGAGGGCAAGAATGTCTTGGCCGAAGGTGCACAGGGTACTATGCTCGACATCGACCACGGCACCTATCCTTTCGTCAGCTCTTCTTCTACCGTCAGCGGTGGTGTCTGCACGGGTCTTGGTGTTGCCCCCAACACCATCGGTGAGATCTTCGGTATCTTCAAGGCCTACAGCACTCGCGTGGGTAGTGGTCCATTCCCCGTTGAACTCTTCGACGAGACTGGCGACAAGATCCGCGAGATTGGTCATGAGTATGGTGCTGTTACGGGTCGCAACCGCCGTTGTGGTTGGGTGGACCTCGTAGCTCTCCGCTATGCCATCATGATCAATGGCGTCACCCAGCTCATCATGATGAAGGGTGATGTTCTCGACACCTTCGAGACCATCCGTGCATGTGTGGCCTACGAGAAGGATGGCGTCATCACCACCGAGATGCCCTACGACACTGAGGGTTGGAAGGCCGTCTACACGGACATCCCTGGTTGGCAGACCGACCTCACCGGCATCACATCGCCCGATCAGTTCCCCAAGGCCTTTGCCGACTACATCGCATGGTTGGAGGAGCAGTTGGAGACTCCCATCACCATCGTCTCTGTAGGTCCCGACCGTGCACAGACCATCAACCGCCGATAATTTTCCATTTTGAGGCTTTGCCTCGAGTCTGCTCACGCTCGGCCATGTTCAAACGAGTTTATCATGGCCCTCGCTAAATCGCAGACTTCAATTTTCCATTTTCAATTTTCAATTTTCAATTCGTTTCAACATGATTTTCCTTCAAGCAGAAGTCACAGAAGAGAGTGTAGAGCAGGTAGAAGAAGCTACCCAGCAAGTGGCAGATATTGCAACAGCCGTCATCAAGGATGGCGACACATCGCAGCTCAGTGAAACCGTACAGCAACTCGTCAACCTCGGCATCGAGGCCGGCAAGAGCATCATCGTTGCCCTGCTTATCTATTTCGTAGGTAAGTTCATCGTCAAGCTCATCAAGAAGTTGCTCATCGGCATGATGCAGCGTCGCAACATGGATCCCACCATCCAGACATTCCTCAGCAGTTTCGTTAGCGTCACGCTCAATGTACTGCTCGTCATCACCGTCATCAGTGCGCTGGGTGTCAACACCACCTCGTTTGCCGCACTCCTCGCATCTGTCGGTGTAGCTGTAGGTATGGCTCTCAGTGGCAATCTGCAGAACCTGGCTGGTGGTCTCATCGTGCTTCTCTTCAAGCCCTATCGCGTAGGCGACTATGTTGAGGCACAGGGTGTGCAGGGTGTTGTCAAGGAGATCCAGATCTTCCACACCATCATCCTCACCGTGGACAACAAGCAGATACATGTTCCCAATGGCGCACTCTCAAGTGGCACCGTCACCAACTATAGCACCATGCCCCAGCGTCGTGTCGATCTCACCATCGGCATGGAGTATGGAGCCGACCTCGAGAAGGTCCGCCAGGTCATCCTCGACACCGTTGCCAAGGATCCCAATGTACTCAAGGAGGGCGACTTCGCACCCTTCGTTCGTGTATGCGAACTGGCCGACAGCTCTGTCAACTTCACCGTTCGTCTCTGGTGCGAGGGTGCCAACTACTGGAATGTCTTCTTCGACAACCAGGAAGCCATCTATGCAGAGTTCCAGCGTCAGGGCATCAGCTTCCCCTACCCCCATCTCAATGTCACACAGAAGGGCTAAACCAAGGGTAAGTTCAACCTCTGACAACGCATAACAAGCGACATACTACTATCAATGCCAGTATCCCCCAACATCACGGATACTGGCATTTCTTTTTTATTTGGAATCCACCTATGCACCACATCCTTCCATACATATCCCTTCTCACCCTTCTCTTCTCACCCCTGTCTCTCGCAGTATGGGGGCAGGCAGATCATGTGGAGCAATCACCCGAGGGAGTGAGGGCCGGGAGCGTGGCCGAGGTGGTGAAGGATGGAAAGGCACCTGGGGGAGTGAGAGATAGGAGGGAGTCTATGCTGTGGGATGAGTTTTTGGAGTATATTTCGATGCAGGAGGAGTGGGTCGATGAGGAGAGTTGGTTAGCATATTTGGAGGAACTGGAGTGGTTGCATGAGCATCCTCTCAATGTCAATACGGCGAGCTATCATGAGCTCCGTGCCCTCCCCTTTCTGACCGAGAGGCAAATAGAACAAATCATGCAATATGTAGACTTTCACCACGGAATGCACAGCCTGGCCGAACTAATCCTCCTCACCTCCATCAGCTACCAGGAAAGACAATTCCTCCCACTATTCCTCACCACAGAAAGCATGCAGGAGGCACAAGCCTCCCAAAGCAAGCAGGATGCCTCGCAAACTCAAGCCTCCCTATCCAAGCAGAGCCCCACACAATCCATGCAGGGGTACTCCCAATCCAAGCAGGGGCCCTCCCAATCCAAGCAGGGGGCGCCACAATCAAAGGACCTCACACAGAGGCTGTTTTCAAAGGAATGGTTTTCCAAGGATCGGCTCACACAGGAGTTGGCCACACGCACTGACATCCCCTTCTATCATCGCAGGGGCTATCTGGTGAAGAATGGCTATCGTGGCTCCCATATATATAATAAGGTGTATTACCGACTCGAAGCATCCAAGCACCTATCTGCAAGTCTGCGCACCGAGCGCGATGCCGGCGAGCGAGGCATAGACAGTTATGGTGCCCACATCATGCTCTCCGACATTCCCCTTCAGCGCAAGGCAAAAAAACACACATACAATGCAAGTACAAGAACATACGAAGCAAGTGCAAGTACCCACACATACGATGTTAGCACAAGAACATACGAAGCAACTGCCCGCCTGAAAACGCTCATTGTGGGCGACTTCAAGGTGGCGTTCGGCCAAGGACTCGTACTGAATCAGGGGTTCAGCATGAGTAAGAATCTCTCTTCGTTCAAGAAAGCACAAGGATTCCGCCCACAGCGAAGTACGGAGGAGATAAACTACATGAGAGGCATTGGTAGCTCACTAACCTACAGCAACATGGCTCTCTCCGTCTTCTACAGTCATCGCCGTTGGGATGCGACCTTAGATTCCACCAACATCATGCACGCTCCCACCGTAAAGACGCTGGTAAAAGACGGGTATCACCGTACCGAGACTGAATATGGAAAGAAGGGCGTGCTGGGCGTGAATGTGACGGGAGGGAACTTATCCTGGAACAACAAGGCCCTACACCTCGGGGCAACGGGTTACTATATGAAGACCAACAAAGAACTGGTCCCGGGGAACACGGCATATCGACAGATATACCCACAGGGGTATCATTTCGGGAGTGTAGGCATAGACTACGGATACGAAGCCTACCGCTGGCACCTCTATGGCGAGACTGCCTACGGAGGCACACTGACAGGTCATCCCCAGACAGAGACAGGGGCAGACAGGCCGAAAAGGAATGGCCTGGCCACCCTCAACGGACTGAAATGGCGCATCTCACAAAGATATACCCTATCGCTCATACAACGCTACTACAACTATTATTACTACAGTTTCTTCTCCAGTGCACTGTCGGAAATAGGCGCTGTACAGAATGAGACCGGTGGCATGGCACGCATCGATGCCCAACCGTGGGACGGCATACAGTTGGGTGCCTACATTGACCTCTTCTACAATCCCTGGCCGAGATACGGGCTGAAGAAAAGCAGTGGAGGATGGGAAGGCATGCTGGAGACTCAATGTGACCTGACCCGCCGCAGTTACATCTCTGCCCGCTACAACATCAAGAGGAAGGAGCAAAGTAGTGGTCCCTCCATACACCATCGCCTTCGCCTGCAATGGACAAGAACATCCCCTTCAGGACAATGGAGGATGTCCACCACCGCCCTACTCCACGCCCTACCGGGAAGCTACGGGGAGGCCATAGGTTGCACCATGAAATTTCAAAACAAGGAACGGCAAGAATCCACGAAGAACAAGTGGAACCTTTCCGTCAACGGTATGTACTTCCACACCACAGACAACGACAGCCGTATCTATATGTACGAGACGAATGTGAGCGAGATGATGTACATTCCCTCATTCTCCGGACATGGATTGCGTGCATCGGGAATGGCCCGGTGCCAAGTGTGGCAAGGCAGGTTGACCATGGAACTCAAATATGGAGTGACCCGATACCTGGACCGCAAGACTCAAGGGTCGGGCATGCAAACCATCTACAGTCCGGTCAAAAACGACATCACAGCACAAGTGCGACTGAAAATCTAACAAAAGTAAGCAACGCTGTAAACATACGAAACAGCAGAAACCGTATCAATCCGCACGCCGAGCTCCTCCAGATGCTCAGGCAAGAGCACATCGTGCATCTGACTCCCCACACCCGCGCCCGTAAGTTTGAGCAAAGCCTCCTTGCGCGTCCAGAGCGAAGTGAATGTCAGTTCGGGATGAGCAGAAGCCATGATCTCTTCGCACTCTGCTTGATTCATGGTATATGACAGCAGGCCAGGCGTGAACGAGCGGATATGCTCCACATCAGCCCCAACGGGATGATTGTCGACGACACAAAGGACAGCCTTCTTGCAATGGCTGAGACTGAAATGAATATGAGGAAAATCCTTCAAGATGGGTTTGCCATGCTCCTCGTAGGCAAACTCCGGCATAGAGGTCAAACCATAGTTCTCTCTCAAAGCATCAGCCAGGAGCAGATAAGCCAGCGCAGACTCTCGCTGTTTCTCCATAGCCTTATAGCGCAAAGCCTGCCTCAGACGCCATTCGGGAAGACGCGCAAGAAGGCCTTCCAACTCACTCTGACCGATCTTCCCGACATTATCTCTCAAAGAAATCTTCATTCTGCAAAATTAGCACAATCCGCCTTTAAAAACAAGCATTTCGGAACTTAAACACGCATTTTAGTTAAAACCGAACAAATAATTTGCTTGTTTTGCTTTTTATTTGTAAATTTGCCACTTCAATACACAAACTAAAAAATTTGTTTTTAGCGTAAAAAGATTATGAGTGACAGACTTTATATTTTTGATACCACGCTTCGCGATGGCGAACAAGTGCCCGGATGCCAGTTGAACACCGTAGAGAAGATACAGGTGGCCCGACAGTTGGAGGCTCTGGGCGTAGATGTCATCGAAGCTGGTTTCCCCATCTCCTCACCTGGAGATTTCAACTCAGTGATTGAGATCAGCAAGGCTGTGACATGGCCCACTATATGCGCCCTGACACGCGCTGTAGAGAAAGATATTGATGTAGCTGCCGAGGCACTGAAATATGCCAAAAGAGGCCGAATACATACAGGTATCGGTACGAGCGAAAGTCACATCCGCTATAAGTTCAACTCAACACCCGAAGAGATCATAGAGCGTGCAGTAGCAGCTGTGAAGTATGCCAAGCGCTATGTGGAAGATGTTGAGTTCTACGCAGAAGATGCAGGTCGAACCGACAACGAATACCTGGCCCGTGTGATCGAGGCTGTGGTAAAAGCAGGAGCAACAGTCTGCAACATCCCCGACACAACAGGTTTCCGTACACCCTATGAGTATGGAGAGAAGATCAAGTACCTCATGGACCATGTTGACGGTCTGAGTGCCGGCAAGGCTATCCTGAGTACCCATTGCCACAACGATTTAGGCATGGCAACTGCCAACACCGTGGCTGGTGCGCTGAACGGTGCACGACAGGTGGAGGTAACCATCAACGGTATCGGTGAGCGTGCAGGTAACACCTCACTGGAAGAGGTGGCAATGATCTTCAAGACCCATCCTGACCTGGGTATAGAGACGAACATCAATACAACGAAGATATACCCCACAAGCCGTATGGTAAGTTCGCTCATGAACATGCCTGTGCAACCCAACAAAGCCGTTGTAGGAAAGAACGCCTTTGCGCACTCCTCGGGCATCCATCAGGACGGTGTGTTGAAGAATGTATCGACCTATGAGATCATGGATCCTAAAGAGGTGGGTATAGACGACAATGCTATCGTACTGACCGCTCGTTCCGGTCGTGCAGCACTGAAGCACAGACTGAGCGTGAATGGCGTGGAAGTAGAAGGCGAGAAGTTGGACAAGCTATATGAGGAATTCCTGAAACTGGCAGACCGCAAGAAGGAAGTGACTGACGACGATATCCTGATGCTGGCAGGTGCACAGCGTGCTGAAAGCCGTAGCATCAAGTTGGACTACCTCCAAGTGACAACCGGCATGGGCGTGAAGAGCGTGGCATGTATCGGATTGGATCTCGCCGGTGAGAAGTTTGAAGCAAGCGCAAGCGGAAACGGTCCTGTGGATGCAGCCATCAAGGCACTGAAGAACATCATCAAGCGCGAGATGACCCTGAAGGAGTTTACCATACAGGCTATCAGCAAGGGCTCGGACGATGTTGGTAAGGTTCACATGCAGGTGGAATACGACAGCCGTGTTTACTATGGTTTCGGTGCAAATACGGACATCGTAACAGCCAGTGTAGAAGCCTACATTGACTGTATCAACAAGTTTAAGAAGTAAAAGACCTTCTCCTGTCGTCCCTCATGTGGACACATGGAAGCAACTACAGCATATAACAAAGAGCAAGAAAAAGCTATGAATACATTATTTGACAAGATTTGGGACGCACATATCGTGCAGGTCGTAGAAGACGGTCCCACACAATTATACATCGACAGACTGTATGCACACGAGGTGACCAGCCCCCAGGCTTTTGACTCGTTGAGAGACAAGGGCATCAAGGTGTTCCGCCCCGATCATGTATATGCAATGCCCGACCACAACACTCCCAGTGACCAGCAGGAGGTGATCAATGACCCTATCGGCAGAAAGCAGGTGGAAACCTTGGCAAAGAACTGCGAGGAGTTTGGCATCAAGCACTTCGCAATGGGCACAAAGGACAATGGCATTATCCATGTAGTTGGTCCTGAGAAAGCACTTTCGCTTCCTGGCATGACCATCGTATGTGGTGACTCTCACACTTCCACCCACGGTGCAGTAGGTGCCATTGCAATGGGTATCGGCACAAGCGAAGTGGCACAGGTACTGGCAAGCCAGTGTATCTTGCAGAGCAAACCCAAGACCATGCGTATCAACATTGAGGGCGAGCTACAGCCTGGTGTGACAGCGAAAGACATTGCACTCTACATCATGGCACAGATGACCACCAGCGGTGCTACCGGATACGCCGTAGAGTATGCAGGAAGTACCATTCGCAACCTGAGCATGGAAGGTCGTCTGACCCTCTCCAACCTCTCTATCGAGATGGGTAGCCGTGCAGGTATCATTGCTCCCGATGAAATCACCTTTGAATATCTGAAGGGCCGTGAATATGCCCCTAAGGGAGAAGCATGGGACAAGGCTGTAGAGGAATGGAAGAAACTGCGTTCTGACGACGATGCGGTGTTCGACAAAGAGGTGACATACCAGGCAGAGGATATTAAGCCTCGCATCACCTACGGCACCAACCCCGGAGCTGGTATCGCCATCGATGAGCGTGTACCCACGATGGAGGGTCTCTCGGAGGCAGAGCAGACTCAGCTGAAGGCTCAGTTAGACTATATGCAGTTTGAGCCCGGGCAGAAGTTGGAGGGAACACCCGTTGACTATTGTTTCCTGGGTGCATGTACCAACGGTCGCATTGAGGATTTCCGCGCATTTGCCTCTGTTGTAAAGGGCAAAAAGAAGGCCGACAATGTCGTTGCATGGCTGGTACCTGGAAGTTGGTTGGTACGCCAGCAGATCATCGACGAGGGCATTGATAAGATATTGGAGGAAGCTGGCTTTGAACTGCGCCTCCCCTCTTGTTCAAGTTGCCTGGCTATGAATCCCGACAAGGTTCCTGCCGGTAAGTTGAGCATCTCTACAAGCAACCGTAACTTCGTAGGCCGTCAGGGCCCCGGTGCCCGTACCGTGCTGGCAAGTCCTTTAACCGTAGCAGCAAGTGCAATTACCGGTGTTATTACTGACCCTCGTAAAATCTAAGAATTATGGCTAAGCAAAAATTCAACATCATACAGTCAACTTGCATTCCTATCGCAATTGACAACAACAATACGGACAATATCATCCCCGCTCGCTATCTGGCATTCACCACTCGTGATCCCAAATTCTATGGCGACGCGTTCATGCACGACTTGCGCTACAATGCTAATAATGAGCCTATTGCAGACTTCGTGATGAATCGACCCGAATTCTCAGAGGCACCTCGTGAGGGTGTACATGAGATCATCGTCGGCGGTAAGAACTGGGGCTCTGGAAGTAGCCGTGAGCATGCAGCATGGGCCATTTCAGGATATGGTGTGCGTGTGGTCATCAGCAGTTCGTTTGCCGACATTCACCGCAACAACCTGCTGAACTGCTTCGTACTGCCCGTCATCATAAGTGAGGCATTTCAAAAGGAACTCTTTGATACCATTGCTGCCAACCCCAATGCAGAGGTGAAGGTGGATGTACCAGAGCAGACTGTGACCAACCTGACAACTGGTAACAGTGAGCACTTTGATATCAATGGCTACAAGAAATACTGCCTGATGAATGCCCTTGACGACATTGACTTCCTGCTGGAAAACCAGGATAAGATTGAGGCTTGGGAGAAAAAATGAGAAACATCGAGATACTCGACACAACTCTTCGTGATGGCGAACAGACCTCTGGCGTAGCATTCAGTGCGTCGGAGAAACTGTCTATTGCCCGCAAACTACTCGAAGAGGTAAAAGTTGACCGCCTCGAGATAGCGTCTGCCCGAGTAAGCAAAGGTGAATTTGAATGTGTAACTGCTGTCTGCAAATGGGCCCTGGAAAACAACAAGCTGGACCAGATTGAGGTACTGGGGTTCTGCGACAACGGTGCCTCTATCGACTGGATAAAGCGTGCTGGTGGAAAGGTTATCAACCTACTGACGAAAGGATCGGAAAAGCATTGCCGAGGACAGTTGGGCAAAGAGCCTGAGGAACACTGGGAAGATGTCCGCAAGAATGTGATGTTGGCCAACGAGTTTGGTCTTCATGTGAATATCTACCTTGAGGATTGGTCGAATGGCATGCTACACTCACCTCAATATGTCATGGGTATGGTTGATTCACTTTGTGAACTCTATGCACAAGGTTCCATACAGCGCATCATGCTACCCGACACATTGGGTATCCTTTCACCCAAGCAGGCCTACTCTCTCATATCGCAGATGGTAGAGCGTTATCCCGACCTGCATTTTGACTTTCATGCCCACAACGACTATGACCTCGCTGTGGCCAATGTTCTGGCTGCAGCAGAAGCTGGTGTCAAGGGCATCCATACCACCATCAATGGACTGGGTGAGCGTGCGGGAAATGCCTCTCTCTCAAGCATCGTGGCTGTATTAAATGACATGGCGCCTCAGATATCATTGGGCATAGAGGAGCGCTCCATCAATCAGATATCACGACTCGTTGAGAGCTATTCGGGCATAGCAACAGCCAGCAACACACCCATTGTCGGAGAGAATGTGTTCACTCAGACTGCTGGCGTACATGCTGATGGTGACAAGAAGGGTAAGCTCTATGTTAACCCACTCCTGCCTGAACGCTTTGGGCGTAGTCGCGAATATGCATTGGGCAAGATGTCGGGCAAGGCTAATATCGAACAGAATCTAAAACTCATTGGTGTTCACCTAAGCGATGAAGACATGCGTCGTGTAACGAAGCGTATCAATGAGATGGGCGATAAGAAAGAGCATGTCACCATCGACGATCTGCCTTACATCATAGCCGATGTACTTCACCACGATACTCCCACAGAGCAAATCAAACTGCTCTCCTATATGGTATCTACTGCATACGGACTTCATCCTCAGGCTTGCGTGAAACTGGAGATCAACGGTTCTGAATATGAAGAGAGTGCCACTGGTGATGGTATGTACGATGCATTTGTTCGTGCTATACGACATATCTATCGCAATAAACTGGGGCGTACATTCCCTTGGCTTACCAACTATGTGGTGACCATCCCGCCCGGTGGTAGAACTGATGCACTTGTACAAACTACCATCTCATGGGAATATGAGGGCAAGAACTATCGAACAAGAGGACTTGATGCCGACCAGACTGAGGCCGCAATCAAGGCTACAATAAAAATGCTAAATTTAATAGAAGATACTTATGAAGCTTAAAATTGCAGTGCTGGCCGGTGACGGTATCGGACCAGAGATTATGGAGCAAGGCGTAGCTGTGTGCAGTGCCATTGCAGAGAAGTTCGGACACGAAGTTAGCTATAAGGAGGCACTCTGTGGTGCTCATGCCATCGACGAAGTTGGTGATCCATTCCCCGAAGATACCTTCCAGACTTGTATGGATGCTGATGCTGTACTGTTTGCCAGTGTTGGCGATCCTAAGTTTGACAACAATCCCAATGCAAAGGTTCGTCCTGAGCAGGGCTTGCTGGCTATGCGTAAGAAGTTGGGACTTTATGCCAACATCCGCCCTGTTGAGACTTTCGACTGTCTCGTACACAAGTCACCTTTGAAAGATGAGTTGGTAAAGGGTGCAGATTTTATTTGTATCCGTGAGTTGACCGGTGGTATGTATTTTGGAAAGAAAGAGGAACCCACAATCAACGCTGACGGTGTTGAGGAAGCTTTGGATACCAACTATTACACGCGTCCTGAAGTTGAGCGTATCTTGCGTGTGGGCTATCAGTATGCACGCCAGCGTCGCAAGCATCTGACCGTTGTGGACAAGGCAAATGTATTGGCAAGCAGTCGTCTCTGGCGCAAAGTTGCTCAGGAAATCATGGGCGAATACCCCGATGTTACTACTGACTTCATGTATGTAGACAATGCAGCAATGCGTATGATTCAGGAGCCTCGTTTCTTTGATGTAATGGTTACTGAAAATACATTTGGTGATATCCTGACCGATGAGGGTTCTTGCATCACCGGTTCGATGGGTCTGCTCCCCAGTGCTTCTACCGGTGAACACACTCCCGTATTTGAGCCCATTCATGGTTCATGGCCTCAGGGCAAGGGACTTAACATTGCTAATCCTTTGGCACAAATCCTTTCTGTTGCCATGCTTTACGAATACTTCGATCTTAAAGAAGAGGGCAAGTTGATCCGTGAAGCTGTAAACGCAAGTCTCGACCAGAATGTACGCACACCTGAGATACAGGTTGAGGGTGCTGGCAAGTACGGCACAAAGGAGGTTGGCGAATGGATTGTCAACTATATCAAGAATAAGTAATACAAATATAAGTTCTCCCTAATATAAAAAGGGGAACGAATGAAATGTATTACAAAATGAAGAAACTTACAAAAGCATTTATTGCTTACTCAATATTCTTCGGTTCTGTAGCACCTTGTAAGGCACAAAGCTATCAAGAACTTGTAGAAAATGGTATTGCTCTGCTGAAACAGGATAGCCTGCTTCAAGCAGAGCAATGCTTCTTACAAGCAATAAAAAAAGATCCTGAGATAAAAAGCAACTATATTCTCTATAACTATCTGGCTAAGATACAAGAAAGTACAGATCGCAGTCAAGAAGCAATCACAAACTATGGGAATGCACTCAGTTTGAATCCATCTAGTAAGGAAATTCTACTGAGCAGAGCTGCACTCTACTTAAGGACAAACAACAACGACAGGGCTCTAACCGACTATAACACCATCATCGAACAAGAGTCTAACAATACAGAAGCATTATTCTTTCGAGCATACATATATACCGGGAAAAGAATGTACAAGCAGGCACGCACTGACTGCCAAACCATACTAAGACAAAATCCAACAGACGAGAAGACGCTCCTCAGTCTCGCACTATTAAATGACAAGGACAACCGACCTCGCGAAGCTATGGAACAAGTCAATCTCCTCATATCATTACATCCAAACAATGCACTCTACTTTAGTGTTAGAGGCAACATGGAAAAACAAAGGCATAACTACGAAACAGCCTTAAAGGACCTTAACAAAGCCATTGCCATTGAACCAGAAAATCCAGAGTATTACATCATGCGAGCATCCTGCTACATAGACATGAGAAAGAAAAAGCAGGCGCGTAATGACCTAAAAATTGCTCAAACATTAAAAGGAGACAATATGGCAATAGCAGAAATGCTAAGAAAATTATAACCTCCAAACATCCCACATTATTTATATAGACGCAGAAAACCCGAGACATCATGTGATGCTCGGGCTTCTTCGTTAAAGACGGCGGCTACCTACTACTTTCGCACGGCTGCGGAAGTCCCACTGCGCGGGAGGGCAGGAAGCGGCCTATAACGAGAAAAGCCCCGAAGATTTCTCTTCGAG
>JAZQQX010000036.1:0-56846 GCA_045629325.1 Bacteroidaceae bacterium
AACCCGACTTGCAACCTAACTTGCAACCTGTCTTGCAACCTGACTTGCAACACATTGAAAATAGGGTAAAAAGACTGATTTACAGTACAGATGTATATCTATTAAGCACAAAGGAATTGCTTGAAAGATACCTTTCTTGCAACCTTCTTGCAACCTTTCTTGCAACCCATCATGCAACC
Source organism: Bacteroidaceae bacterium (assembly GCA_045629325.1). Taxonomy (GTDB): domain Bacteria; phylum Bacteroidota; class Bacteroidia; order Bacteroidales; family Bacteroidaceae; genus Physcousia. The sequence continues at coordinate 180 of JAZQQX010000036.1, forward strand.
ATAAGCAGGCAGGCTTTCTCAAAGTCTGTCCTGCGTCCTGCCATCGAGCAAGGATTCGTCTGCATGCTTTATCCCGACACCCCCAACAACAGAAACCAAAAGTACCAACTCACAGAAAAAGGTTTGATGGTTCTGAAGCTGTTGCGAAATACTGAAAACGAAAAGGAGGATGAGGAATGAGTGAGTGGAAGAAGGTGAAGTTGAAAGGTTGTTGCCACAGCATATCTGATGGCGACCATTTACCACCGCCAAAATCAGACAGCGGTGTGCCTTTTGTGACCATTGCCAATATAGATGCTACTAATCATATTGACTTTGGCAACACGATGTTTGTGCCTTTTGAGTATTACAATAGCCTCAATGAAATTCGCAAAGCAAAGTGCAATGATATCCTTTATTCTGTAGTTGGCTCATTTGGCAAGCCCGTATTAATCAAGGAGGATAAACCGTTTGCTTTTCAAAGGCACATTGCTATTCTTCGACCTAACAATGAGATTGCGGATTCGCGTTTTCTTTATTACGTGATGCTTTCCCGTGATTTCTATATGCAAGCAGATACTGTCGCAATAGGTGCTGCACAAAGAACGATTAGTTTGACAGCATTAAGAAACATGGTGGTAGAATTGCCTTCCTTGGAAACCCAGCACCGCATAGCGACAATACTCTCTCGCTACGACTCATTGATAGAGAACAATCAGAAGCAGATAAAGCTATTGGAGGAAGCTGCTCAGCGACTCTACAAGGAATGGTTCATCGACCTCCACTTCCCCGGATACGAAAACACCAACATCATCGATGGTGTACCAGAGGGATGGGAGAAGAAGAAAGTTTCGGATGTCTGCCAAACGGTAGGAGGTGGAACGCCTTCAACAAAAGTGGCAGAATACTACGATAATGGTAACATCAAATGGGTCACACCCACAGATATAACAAGAAGCAACTGCTTGTGCCTTTTTGATACAGATAAGAAAATAACAGAAGAAGGGCTTGCTCATAGCTCAGCGAAAATGCTTCCTCCAGAAACTATTCTAATGACTAGCCGTGCGAGTGTAGGCTACTTTGGCATCTATGATTGTAAAGTATGTACTAATCAGGGATTTATTTCTTGTATTCCTAATGATAATTCTTATCAGATGTATCTGCTTTACAATCTCATGAATCGAGTTGAAGAGATACGACAAAAGGCTGGCGGATCAACATATTTGGAGATAAGCAAGAGCGTGTTTAGAAACTTTGATATTGTGCTTCCTAACAGAGTGGTTTTAGAGTCTTTCCAAGAACAATCGCACAAAATGCTTGATTGTATGAGGCAGATAGCATCCCAACTCCGCCTCCTCACCGAAGCTCGTGACCGCTTGCTTCCCAAACTGATGAGTGGGGAGATTGAAATATAAAAAGAAAAATAAACATATTAAATAAGAATCGTATAATGGATAAGTTAGAAGTAAGATTCACCCTCAAAGGTGAGCAAAATGAGAAGACTTTCTTTCTTAGAAATGATGAAGATAAGTTTTATCTGATAGGAGACTCTGCGGATAGTAAAAGATATGAAGTCCAGAAAGATGAATTTACCAATATTTTCAAGCTAAAAGATAGAGGTAATTTTGCAGAACCTGCAGAGATTATAGAAGAACGAATGATTGGGCTTTCAGAAAATTGGATAGAAGCACAGTCGCAAGGTTTAGAGGCAGACAATGAGGATGTGCCTCAATCTCGTAAGCCGGGTTATGGTCCTAAAGATATTATAGTTAACACTGATAGCTATAGTATTAGCGATTTAATGCGTATGGTAAAAAGTGAGGATATTGAAATAGCACCTCGTTTTCAGCGTCATTTCGTTTGGGATAAGACTCACCAAAGCCGATTGATAGAATCTATCTTTCTTGGTTTACCTCTACCTGCAATATATCTCAGTGAGTATGATGACGGACGCATGACCATAGTGGATGGATTGCAACGTATAAGCACCATAAGAGATTTTATGGAAGACAAGTTACGTTTATGTAATATGGAATATTTTGATTTCTGTAATGGAAAGACTTTCTCTGAACTTAACTTACCAGAACTTCAGTTAAGACGTTTTCATCGCACTCAGATAACATGCTTTAAAATTGACTATCGTTCTCCAAACCAGTTAAAATATGATCTTTTTAGAAGACTTAATACCGGTGGAAAGGCATTGAATGACCAAGAAATAAGGAATTGTCTGTCTCGGAAGGATGTTCAGGAGACATTATATGAAATGATTTCTTCTCAAGAGTTTGAATCTGCAACATGTAACAGCATAAAGGATACTCGAATGGCTGCGCAGGAGTCTGCATTACGATTTATCTGTTTCTATGATTTTTATACAAGTGCAGCTAATTTGTCAGGATATGACGGCAATATGAGTCGTGCTTTGGATTCCTGCGTAGAAAGACTAAATGAGGTTTCTAAACAGGAGTTGAACAAATATATTGCACTGTTTAAAGACAGTATGAAATTCGCTTATTCCTTGTTTGGGGGATATGCCTTCAGAAAGGTATATCCTGACTATAGAAATGCAAAAAGAAAGAGTTCAATAAATAAGTCCCTGATGCTGGCTACAACAGTTCTGTTGGCCGTATATGGAGATAGATATATTTCGAGGAAGAAGCTAACGGACGATTTTGCAGGCTTGCTTGAAAGAGATAAAGAGCTTATTAATGCTATTTCTTGGAGCACATCAAGCAAGAGGAATATTACCTATGTATTCGATTGCCTGAAAAATAATTTGTTTGACAAATTTTTATTAAAATAATAATGAATAAATTGAATCTTAGTATTGAAGGTTATAAGTGTTTCAAGGAAGAAACGACCTTTAAATTAAACAATATTACATTGTTGACAGGAGCGAATTCTGCGGGTAAGAGTTCGGTAATTCAGTCTTTGCTTTTACTGAAAAAAATATCGAAAGGTAGTATCACTGAATCGAACCCATGGATTGATTTGGATTTGAATGATCCGAATTATGCTTTGGAACTTGGTAAGTATGACGACATAAAAAGCAGATCGGATAATAACTACGAAGACTTTTTAAATGATTCTCATCCGACTGACATTGGTTTCGTACTAAATGAAGCTATGGCAAAAATCGAACTTACTCATAATAAGGACGCAGAGAATAACGTCAATGTTACTTCAGATGTAAAATCTATTGAATCATTTAAGAAGTATTTAGATAAAGGTTTTGTCTATCTTAATGCTGAACGTATGGCACCACATTATATGTACAAAAATACGGATAATGCTGATTTTTGTGATTGCCATGGTACAAATACAGGAAATGTGTATCAAAGACACGAGAATGACAACTGTAGCATAAAACGTGCATATTCAAATTCAGACAAAAACAAATGGTCTATAGAATTAGATAAATGGATTGATTTTATCTTCCCTGGTGTAGCAGTGCAAGTTGTCTCTTCAGGAAAGGACCATTATCAAGTGAAAGTACTTGGCAATGCTGCTACTAATGTTGGTTTTGGCATTACTTACGCCCTTCCTATCCTTGTCAGTGGCTTGACGGTTCCCGAAGGTGGCATGTTGTTAGTTGAGAATCCAGAGGCTCACCTTCATGCCAAGGCACAGTCAAATATGGGTTATTTCTTGGCTCGCATGGCAGCAGCAGGCGTACGTGTTGTCATCGAGACACATAGCGAGCACATTGTCAATGGCATCCGTCGAATGATTGTAGAAGGTAAGACTGAAATGTCACATGAGGATATGACCATCTATTTCTTCCAAAATAAAGATGGTGAGAAGAATATCAAAGAGATTTCGATGGACAAGAATGGTAATTTGTCTGCTTTTCCTGAAGATTTCTTTGATCAGGTAAGGCAGGATACTCTTGCTATCCTGCGTATAGATAGAGCTAAAAAGGAGAATAAGAATGAAGAAAGGTAATGTTTTCATAGACAAAGAAGGTACTGATATCAGTAGAATTACTACAACGGAACGTAATAGAGTATTACGTGATTATTATGTGATGCGTGATAAAGCAGATTCAAACGATGATCAGTTCTTTTTTGTCAATGCTCAAGAATGGGAAGATTTTTATTTGAATCTTTGGAATCCCGATGATCCTTACTGGGAAGGTGTTGACATGACCTATATAACATCTTTGCAAAATGGTTCATATCCACTCAAGATGATTGAAAATATTTCAGACTTTGATTTACTACAAGAGCCCAAAAGTCATGGAGGATATGGATATGATGATCATCCAACGAATGGATACATATATGACCCAGAAAGTTGGGAATATTGGCATCACCAGTGGAACTTGGAACATATAGACCAGCAAGAAGCAGACAAACTGTATAAAGGTATTTGGCCTCGCATAAACAAGGTATCAACAATTCTAAGTGAAGAATTAAAATCTTTGGGGAAATCTACTTCGTCAGATGTTGCTGAGATAGTGAATATCTTTCACGAACAGGTAATGAAGCATCTTGATGAAAGGGCGAGAATCAGTGCCTCAAAAAGAATTGGAGCGGCAATTTGTGAGGCGAACTATTATCATCGTGAAGAGGAATTAGAAAAGCTTGAAGCTGTTCATGGGAATAACCACGCTGAAAAGATTTACAGTATAAAGATAGGTGCTAAGTATCAATTCCTTTGCATTGACAAACAACACGGAATGCTGGAATTGTGTAATGATAAAGGTGACCATCAAATGGAAATAAGATTTGACGGAACTAAGAATAAGGATGGGGATGCAAAACACAGTCTTCAATGTATTGCAGAATGGAAAAGGAACTTAAATAAAAAATAGGTTGTACCATTATGGCAAAAGACTATAGCGAAGACCTACTGATACAGAAATCTACAGCCGAACTTTTGGAAAAAGAGCTTGGTTGGAAGAGCGTGTATGCCTTTGATAGCGAGGTGTTTGGTGAGCAAGGAACACTTGGACGCACCACCCAGAGCGAGGTAGTGCTGACACGCCACCTCCGCATGGCTATGAAGCGCTTGAACACATGGATGACGGATAGGCAGTTAGCAGAGGCTATTGAGCGCATGAAAAGCTACATGAGCTCGCAGACACTAATGCAGATCAACGAGGAAAAGTATGGTTTCATTCGTGATGGCGTGCCTGTAACTCGTGTGAAACCGAATGGGGAAACAGAGATAGCACGAGCCCGAGTGATTGACTTTACCACGGTGGACAACAACGAGTTTGTTGCCGTAAGGGAACTTTGGATAAAAGGCCCTATACACAGGCGTAGAGCCGATGTGGTGTGCTTCGTAAACGGCTTGCCTCTTGTGTTCATTGAACTGAAAAATCACGATCAAGATATTCAGAACGCCTACTACGACAACTATCGTGACTACCTGGACACCATACCACACCTGTTCCACCACAATGCTATGGTAATGCTTAGCAATGGCATAGAGAGCCGTGTGGGAACATTAGGAGCTAAATGGGAGTTCTTCCATGAGTGGAAACGACTGACGGAAATGGACCACGGCAATATAGAATTGCCAACAATGCTACGAGGTATCTGCAAGAAGGAGAACCTGCTTGATTTGCTTGAGAACTTCATCCTATTTGATCATAGTAACGGTTCGACAGTAAAGATCTTGGCACGCAACCACCAGTATCTTGGAGTAAACCAAGCCGTGGAGATGTATCGACATCGTGAGTGGTTGAATGGTAAACTGGGTGTGTTTTGGCACACACAAGGCTCCGGCAAGAGCTACTCTATGGTGTTCCTGGCACAAAAGATCAGGCGTAAGTTTGAAGGTTCGCCAACCATTGTGGTACTGACCGACCGTGACGAATTGAACAAGCAGATATCCGACACCTTTGAGAACTGCGGGCAGCTGGGCGAACTGAAAGCCAAGCAGTTCATTGCACATAGCGGTGATGACCTAAGGCAGAAGCTGACAGGCAACCCTTCGTTCATCTTCTCCCTGATACAGAAATTCAACAAACCTGATGCCACACCAATCTACCCCGACCACGACATCTTAGTAATGAGCGATGAGGCACATCGAACACAAAATGGTGTATTTGCCGAAAATCTCATGCACATGCTCCCTACGGCCCACCGAATCGGTTTCACGGGAACTCCACTACTAAAGGATGACAACATCACTATGCGTACTTTTGGAAAGTATGTCTCTATATATGACTTTAAGCGAGCTGTGGAGGACAAGGCAACCGTACCACTATACTATGAGAATCGTGGCGAGAGACTACAAGAACTGCAGAATCCCAATATCAATGCAGAGATAGCATCACGACTGGATGAGGAAAACCTTGACCCAAGCCAGCAGGCAAAGCTGGAACGGGAGTTTGCACAAGAGGTACATCTGCTTACAGCAGAGAAGCGTCTGAGAATAGTGGCACAAGACTTTGTGCGTCACTACAGCGATCTGTGGACAAGCGGGAAGGCTATGGTTGTATGTTTCAACAAGGTCACCTGCGTAAGAATGTACAACTATGTACAAGAATATTGGAAACACGAGATAAAGCTCTTGCGCCAACGCATAGACGAAGCCCCCTGGCAACAAGAGGTGCAGGAGATGAAGCGCAAGCTACAATGGATGGAAGAAACGGAGATGGCCGTGGTAGTCTCACAGGAACAAAACGAAATAGATACCTTCAGAAAATGGCATCTCGACATCACTCCACACAGGGAGAAGATGGAGAAGCGTGAGCTGGACAAGGAGTTTAAGGAAAGCGACAGCAAGCTGAGAGTGGTCTTCGTATGTGCCATGTGGCTGACCGGATTTGATGTGAAGACGCTTTCTTGCCTCTACATAGACAAGCCGATGAAGGCACACACGCTGATGCAGACCATAGCCCGTGCCAACAGAGTTGCCGAAGGAAAGACTAACGGACTTGTGATAGACTACATAGGTATAGTGAGGGCTTTGCGTCAGGCTCTGGCCGACTATACAGCCAATCCCGAAGGTGGCAATGGTGGCAATGATCCTACCGTCAACAAGGAGGAACTGATAAAGAATGTGTGGAATACGATAACAACTGCAGAAGCTTTCTTGCACGACAGAGGTTTTGAGCTACACGACCTGATAGTTGCCCAAGATTTCCAAAAACTTTCTTTATTGAGGAGTGCATCCAACATCCTGACGGAAAGCGTGCAGACAAGAAAGTCTTACTGTACTTTTGCCTCGACCTTACTTCGCTTGTGGAAATATCTTGACCGTGAAGATATCACGCACGAAATGAAGCAAAAGAAGGATGCGCTGGAACATATATATAAGGAACTGCAAAAGAAACGCAAGCATGCAGACATCACAGACCTGAGCGTGGCAATTAACCAAATTGTCAATGAGCACCTAGAAGTAGCCGAATCGGGCATGGTGGGAGAAAGTCGGAGGTTTGACATTAGTGGCATAGACTTTGACCTGTTGAGAAGAGAATTTGCAAGACGTACAGACAGGAACCTTGTTCTCAAGGACATACAAGACCTCTTGCAGGAGCGCCTTGCACAAATGCTTGCCCAGAACCCCTCGCGTATCAATTTCTATGAGAAGTATCAAGAGATCATCCAGGCATATAACAGGGAGCAGAATCGTGCAACCATAGAGAGAACCTTCGAGGAACTGATGCATCTTTCACAGTCACTCAGCGAAGAAGAGAGAAGATATGTGCGAGAAGGTTTCAGAAGTGATGAGGAATTATCGCTCTATGACCTTTTGCTGAAAGATAGCCTTTCAAAAAATGAAATCAAAAAACTGAAGGAAGTGGCTAAAGAACTGCTCTCAAAGATAAAGGAGCAACTGGCTGGTATGGATCATCCATTCGACAAACCAACTACACGAGCCACCATCATCATCACTATCCGCGACATACTTTGGCAAGAACTCCCCGAGAGCTACTCCGAAGAGAGTATCAACCACTATCGCGACACTGTGTACAACTACGTAAGCCAACGATATGGCGGCATAGCATAAGATAAAGAATAAAGATGAATAGACTCGTCATCATAGGCAACGGCTTCGACTTAGCTCATGGTCTCAAAACCAGTTACAAAGACTTCATAGACTGGTATTGGGAGCAGAGAACCTTAAACTTTTACGGAGAGTATACTAATGTATCAGAAGATGTGGTGTGCAAAATGACTACTTATAAGATAGGTGATGTAGGTTATGACTCATGGCATATGCTGGCCTTTGATAATTCTGGATTCAGAGATACCGAAAGGAAACTTAAATTTAAAGGGAGCGAAGTAATCGATGAATTAAAAACTTACCCTGATTTATACAAAATTGAATATAGTCCTTTCTTCAGCGCAATAACCCAAAGTATTGAAACAAAGGGATGGGTTGACATAGAGAATGAATATTATCGATTGCTTAAAGAATATCAGTCTGACGAACTAAAATGCAAAGAGTTAAACAATCAGCTCAATTTCCTAAAGGATAAGCTGATAGAATACCTCAACATTATAAATAAAGATATAAAAGCAGATATAAAGAAAGCAGGATTTGCAGATCTACTTCAAAGCAATATTGATCCTAATGAACTTGAGGTTACTTATAGAAATCAACATGTAGACGAACATGAGGAGTGGGCAAATCCTGAAGCAAAGGAATGGGAACCTAAAAGAACCATGCTTCTATCATTCAACTACACAAGAACAGTTGATTTGTATCGATATAACAAAAATATAAACTACATTCACGGTGCTCTTTGGAAACCCAATGAAATCATCTTTGGATATGGAGATGAACTTGAAAGGGACTACAAAGACATGGTCGAAGAAAACAATCCGGAGTTGCTAAGAAATGCCAAGTCCGTACGATATATGGAAACAAGCAATTACCACAACTTACTCAACTTCCTTGAGTCCGCTCCCTTCCAGGTATTTATCATGGGGCACTCTTGTGGTAACTCAGACCGTACTTTGCTCAACACTATATTTGAGCATAGAAATTGCACCTGTATCAAACCCTTCTACTACAAAAAGGCCGATGGTACAGATAATTACATAGAACTTGTACAAAACATATATCGCAACTTTACGGACATGAAGCTCATGAGAAGCAGAGTGGTTGACAAGACAAGATGCGAAACAATGTAACGGCTTATGATCCTCCCTCCTATTTTTGACATTTGACATTTGAACACACCACAACAACAATAATTTCAATACAAGAAATATGGCAACAATTGGTAAATTAGAGAAGGTTGACCTACGAGATATATGGCCTCACGAAGAATACGATTTTTCTGCGTGGCTGGCTGAGGATGAGAATCTTGAGTTCCTTAGTGAAAGTATTGGTATAGATATCTCTCTCATCGAGAAGGAGTCGAAAATAGGTGGATACAGCGCCGATATCTATGCCGAGGAGGAAGGTACAGGAAAGAAGATTATCATCGAGAATCAGCTTGAAGATACCAATCACGACCACCTTGGCAAGATAATAACCTATGCAAGCGGCAAAGATGCTAACTACATCATTTGGATAGTGAAGCGTGCCAGAGATGAGCATCGCCGTGCCGTGGAGTGGCTCAACGAGCATACGGACAGCGAGATTCGTTTCTTCTTGCTTGAGATAGAGCTGTGGAAGATAGGCGATAGTCTGGCTGCACCTAAGTTCAACATCGTAGAGCAGCCCAATGACTGGGCCAAGGAGGAGAAGAAGACATCGTCTGCCGTAAGTGACAGCGCAAGGAGGTGTCAGGACTTTTGGGAAAGTTTCAACGCATTTGCAGAGCAAGACAAGAGGTTCGTCAAGGAGTTCAGCCTCAGAAAACCTCAGCCACAGCATTGGTACGACCTAGGCATTGGCATCCGTGCCATGTATATCTCCATGAACCTGCAATTCCGCAAGGGCACCTTGAATACCGGCCTCTACATACCCGACGACAAGGAGCTGTACACCGAGCTATTCAGCCGAAAGGAAGAGATAGAGAGCACCATCGGCGCAGAACTTGTATGGCATCAGGCCACCAAGGCAAGCCGCCTCTACCTTGTGAAGACCATCGACATCAGCGATCCCTCCAACTGGGAGTCCTGCTTCCGCTGGCTCATGGAGATGAACCATCTGTTCAAAGAGGTCGGCAAGAAAGCAAAGAAGTAGAGATGGCTGCTTAAGAAATACGAAACAGGCACGCTCAATATAACTTCTAAACTGCTGTATTTTGAAGTGATTAATAAACAGACAAAATCAAAAGTTATGGAATACCCAAACTGCCGCAAGCAATGGACAGCTGAGGAGGAAGCTAAGCTTGTCCTCCTCGCTAAAGCTGACACTGAGCTGATGAGTGTCTGCGAAGAGCTGGGCCGTACTCCGATGGGGGTGATACTAAGGCTTCGTCAATTATCCGGGTTGGAGCGCCCTTACCCCAAGGGTATGATCCCACCAGAGTTTCGTGACAGTAGATTGTCCGACAAGGAGAAGCACAAGGAGCATCGTAGCAGGTGGAGCGAGATGGATGATGAGAGACTGCAGAAGGACTTCCAAAATGGCAAGACCATCATAGAGCTGGCAAAGGACCTTAATAGGTCACAAACTGCAGTATTAGATCGCATCGAGCATCTCAACCCTACTCTAGCTCACCAGAAGGTGCTATACAAAAGAGCCAAAATGTTACTTGGTATGAAGCGTCTTAACTAGGCCAGCAGTCAAGTAACTGACTCCCCCATTTTGGACATTTGACATTTGACTACACACCTACCCCTTATGTGAAATAATTACTCAAAATATTAAGAAGCTATATGAAGAAAATTTTGTTTATCATGCTGGCGCTTTGCTGCGCCTTGAGCGTGAGTGCCCAGGAAATAGTTGTGGGTGACATGAACGATGACCAGGAGCTTACGGTGAGCGATGTGGTCGAACTTGTGAATACCATCAATGGCAAGAAGTCTGAGCGCCGCATCAGTCTACTACAGGCAGACAACAGCGCCATCGTGGGCTCATGGCAGAGCGTACTGGGTGGCATCACTTTCAATGAGGACGGCACTACGGACTATGATGGAGCCGAGCGGTATAAGTTCTATCCCAACCAAGGCAGGATAGTGCTGTTTGGCACAGGCTCGCAGGTCGTTGCCGTGCTCGACCTCATCGACATGGAGGAGAACACGATGGTGCTCAGCCCCCGTGGCACTACAACCTACACTACTTACTATAAGGGCGCGGTCGTAAGTGGGATCAGCATCAATCAGACCGCCATACAAGGCATTGTTGGCCAGACCTACCAGCTCTCTGCCACCCTCACCCCCTCCGATGCCGCCATCACGGCCATCACTTGGGAGAGTAGTGATATCAGTGTGGCCACGGTAGACCAGACCGGCCTCGTCTCCATCGTAGGCGGTGGTACGGCTATCATAGTGGCATCTGCCACCGACAGCAGTGGCAAGCAAGCTATCTGTACCGTCACCGTGCCCAAGTATGTCACCTCCATCACCCTCTCCAAGACATCCCTTGTGCTTGACCTCAACGAGACCCATACCCTGACAGCTACCATCGCTCCCGTTGATGCCGACAACCTGGCCGTTACATGGGAGAGCAGCAATCCCGATGTGGTGTATGTCAGCAATACTGGTAAGGTGATAGCTTTGAAGTATGGCACAGCTATCATTACTTGTTCAGCTACCGATGATAGTGGCGTGGTGGATACTTGTGAGGTAACAGTGGAAAAGTCTACGGACTATAATGGCCGTGACTATGTCGACCTCGGCCTTCCATCAGGCCTGAAGTGGGGTACCTGCAATGTGGGTGCCAACAAACCCGAAGACTACGGCGACTACTACGCCTGGGGTGAGACTGAGACGAAAAATACTTACAGTTGGAGCACTTATAAGTTGTGCAATGGCTCAAGCACTACCATGACCAAATACTGCACCTCATCTTCCTATGGCAAAGTAGACAACAAGACCACCCTCGCTCCAGAGGATGACATAGCTCACCTAAAGTGGGGTGGTGATTGGCGCTTACCTACCAAGGCAGAGCAGGATGAGCTTTGCGATACCAACAACTGCACATGGACATGGACTAGTCAGGGTGGCAAGAGTGGTTACCTGGTGACCTCCAAGAAGAACGGCAACTCCATTTTCCTGCCTGCTGCTGGCTACCGCGACGGTAGTGGACTCGTCTATGCGGGTATCAGCGGCAACTATTGGACCAGTTCACTCTACACGGATTACTCGGAATATGTTTACGGTCTCGGCTTCGATACGCGCTATTTCAGCAATGGTGTCGGCAATCGCTACATTGGCAACTCTGTTCGACCCGTCTGCCCGTAGTCCTAGATATCCAGCCAAAGGCGAGTCGAGGTATTAGCCCAACAAATTTTTGACATTTGAGGCATTGCCTCGAGCTCGCTCCCGCTTGGCATAGTTCAAGCAAGCTCGACTCTGCTCTCGCTTAACCGCGACCTTGACCACACACACCTCCCCCGCAAACTAAAAAGGAAGAGATGGAAATGAATAAGACGATAATGAAACATTTAGGCAGAATCTGCTACAAGATGGCGAAGTATTTTGCCGTGTTGGTGGTATGTGTCTTTATATATAATGCTGTATGGTTCTACATTGATGCGAAGCCGGACAGTGCCATTCATAACTACACGAGACATTACTTTGAGTTCCCTCAATATGTGGTCGCAGATCCAGAGAGGGGCGATGCGGAAGTTTATTCAGATGGATGTTGCTATAATAGACAGGATGATGAATACTGGGGGATAGACACTCTCTATCTCAGCTGTGATAAATGTTTTATCTATGTGAACAATTGGTTGGGAATCAAAACTCATTTTTCGATCGCTCCTATTAGCAACTATGCAATCTCGACAAAGGATCGTGACTATTTCAAATTAGTGGACAAATACGATGAAGTCAGATTAGAAAGACTCAACCCTCGCTGAGGAAATACGGGAGAGGTGGAGCCGGATTCATAATTTACTAGTAAATGGGGCGTTTAGCCGTAAAAAAGCAAGATATACTAAATGTTGAAAAATATGATATTTATAATGTTAAGGTGGTGTCTTTGTACTTGTGTCTTCTGCAGCATCCTTGGATGCAAAGGGCGAAATGATAGTGGGGGTTGTGAAGGACATGATGGTGAGGAAAGGATAGACAGCATTGCTTCTCAGGAAGAGAGAGACACGTTGCGGTATGACACCATATGTATGCACGAACCTATAGACATACCTCCGTATGTCGTACTGGAGAAGGGCCCCGGTATGGATGCTCAATGTTGCGACATGTATGCAGAGGCTTGTTGCTTCGTAGAAATGCCCACGAAAGATTTCTTTGACTCCCTGCGTATGAAGTGTAAGAATGGTACTGTGGTGCTAGAGGATGATGAGTTAGGGTACTACTTCGACGAGTGGACTGATAAGGGTTGGGTAAGGAGCGATGATACGGCAAGGTTTGTATATGTGGAACCGGTAGAGAACAATAAGGCTGTCAAATTCTACTGTTTCAAGCAAGGAGAAAAGACTTTTTACTGCTATACTCATTATTCTGAAGAATTGCAGAGAATGATGGTGGCAAGCAAAGATTCATCGCAGAAGTAATGCTCCACTCCGACACATGATTATTGGTACTTTCGGGCACATACACTAATTGCCAAAACTGCATACACTAATTAAATTTTTGATTTCAATAATTTAAATAACTTGCACAATTAAAGCTTATTATGGATTTACAAGATATAAAGAGTAATGTTCAGGATCTGATAGATGAACTGGAGGACTTGCAGGGGGAGTTCGACATGGCTGAATTCAGCGATAAGTATGAGAAGATTGAGATGCTGGAGAAGGCAAGGGATCTGGCAGAAAGTATGCACGACCTCATGGAGGAGTACATGGGGAAGATTGCCTGCGAAAGGAACAGGGCAAGGTATGCTGAACTGAAGGAGGATTTACGAAATGTGCAAAATGCTATTGACTATATCGATTTTGATGACCTGATACGCGACATTGAGGATGATGAGGAGGTGGAGCTTCCCAATGATGACCTTATGGATGTGATAATTCACCTGGAGGATGTGGTGGAGTGGATAGACAGCAACGAGGATGAGGTGGACACTGAGATGGCTGGAAGGGGCCGCGTGGATGATGTGCTATCGAAGTACCGAAGCAGTGCTGATGTGCATGATGAGGTGATGGCAGTGGGCGACCTTTCTCCTCAGGTGGATACTTACAAGGAGGACATCATACGGGAACTGGAGAATACTGCGCGCGAAATGGTTCGCTATGTAGATACTTTCTACCATACGAAGGAGGTTCGTGATGTGATGGAGAGGACTTTCAAACAGGTGGAGGGTGACGACACGCCTATGGACATAATGGTGAAGTTCTTACTGGGGGCGGACATATCAATAGTATACACGAGTCTGGGGCATACTTTTGGCCAGGGGAAGCTGGAGGACCTGGGCATGATGTTCATATCGACATTCTCCACCAGCATCGATGAGACTAGCGATAAGCTGGGTGGCTGGAGGATGATGCTACACAGGCTGGGCGATGCAACGAAGGCTTACATGGAGGGGTGTGACCAGGTGGTGCTAGACGAGATGCCTGATGGGTTTAATTTCTGGTTGGAGGCCCTGCTGTCGGGTGTGGATAACGAGGAATGGATGACGCACTATCTGGTGCTGATGTATCGCTTTGCCTCATTGGTGGCGAAGATGGATGGGGTGATCACGCAGAAGGAGGCTGACTGGCTGGCTAAGATCATGGTGAAGGACAGCGAGGAAGCTGCAGTGGAGGTGGACGACGAGCCTGCCGTGACTGAGGCTGGTGGCAATACGGCTGAAGGGGCGATGAAGGAACTGGAGGGTCTCATCGGACTGACGGAGGTGAAGGAGGAGATAACGCGCCTGCGTAGTTTCATTCAGATACAGAACAGGAGAAAGGAGGAGGGACTGGCCGTGATACCGGTGTCGCGACACTTTGTGTTTACGGGCAATCCGGGTACGGGCAAGACCACCGTGGCTCGCATCTTGGCACAGATATACAAGGACCTGGGCGTGGTGAAGGGCGGTCAGCTCATAGAGACGGATCGCTCGGGACTGGTGGCTGAATATGTGGGACAGACGGCGGTAAAGACCAACAAGGTGGTGGACTCGGCTCTCGATGGGGTGCTGTTCATCGACGAGGCTTACTCGCTGGTGCAGGGCGGCAAGGAGGACTACGGCGCAGAGGCTATCGCTACCTTGCTCAAGCGCATGGAGGACAACAGGGACCGACTGGTGGTGATACTGGCTGGATACAGCGACGAGATGCAGCAGTTCATCGACTCCAATCCCGGCTTGCAATCCCGCTTCAACCGTTACATCAACTTCCCCGACTATGATGCTGATGAGCTCGCGCAGATCTTCAAGCTCTTGCTCTCCAAGAATGACTTCGTACTGACCGCCGACGGCGAGCAGAAGCTGATGCAGAAGCTCACCGCAGCCGTGCAGTCCAAGACGAAGAACTTCGGCAATGCCCGCTATGTCCGCAACCTCTTCGAGAAGACCCTGGAGAACCAGGCCGTACGCCTCTCCGCACAGCCTCGCATCTCACACACCGACCTCATCACCATTCAAGCCGAGGACATATAGGCGAAGTTTAGCTTCGCAATTACAAATTACAAATTACAAATTATAAGTTATAAATTGGCATGGGATTCTACTACCTCATTGCCATCGCTTTCCCGCACATGATTACTGGTACTTTTGGGGGAAGGGAAGACACCTTAGCTTATCGCCTGGTACATAAAAATGAAACAAAGTTTCGTTTTGTTTGCAGATTCAAATATTAATCCGTATTTTTGCGAGCAAAATCAAGATAATATGCAAGGTGTACGAGAGAGGCAGAGAATAAAGTGCTGACTTGGTTGTTCTAGAAATTGCATAATTAACATAGATAGTCACAATGAAACTCTTTCACGGAACTGATACAATAGTAACAAAACCGGAAATCAGAGTCGTAGGTTATACCAAAGACTTTGGCTACGGTTTCTATTGTACGCATTTGGAGCGTCAGGCAAAGCGTTGGGCTGTCACGAAGCGTACCCCTCACATTGTGTGTATCTACGAATATGAACCTGACGCATCGCTCAACATCAAGCGATTCCCAGAGATGACGGATGAGTGGCTTGACTTCGTAGCGGCCTGTCGTCATGGGGAGTCACATCCGTATGACATTGTAGAAGGTCCGATGGCAGATGATGAGGTGTGGGACTATGTGGAAGACTTTCTAGCCAATCGTATCACAAGGGAGGTTTTTTGGGCACTCGCCAAGTTTAAGCACCCCACGCATCAGATTATCTTCTGCAACGACAAGGCCTTAGCGACTTTGAAGTATATTGATCACTACGAAATCAAAACCGCACCATGAGCAACATCTATTTCCCCGATGAAGAGATAACCTTCAACGACCTCTACTTTGTATGCTACATGATAGAGCGTGTGGCCCGCAGCATCAAGCAACGCAATCGCTATGTCGTGGAGCAAATAGGTACCGATGGGCTCGCACGACAACTCTCCATAGCTGGGACTAATCATTGCCTTAACCCCGAACAAGTGGTAAGTAACTGGAAGGAGGAATATCATCTCACAGAGGGCCATACAGATGTCACCGCCATCGACACGGAATACACCGACAAAATACCTACGGAACTGCAGATGGGTAAAGTGTATGCACGACTGATAGACTCCGTGTCAAGTCAAGGACAGGATCTCATCAACACCATACAGAGTGTCTATGCCTCTCCCATCTGTGACACGATCGACAATTACAACTCCAGTGCTTACTACGAACCAAGCTACGTGCAGATACGAGCTTATCACAATGGAGCATTTTAAAAATGCAAAGAGGCGAAGCAAGCTTCGCAATTACAAATTACAAATTATAAATTATAAGTTAAAAATTGGCATGGGACCTACCACATTGCCATCGCTTTCCCGCCACATGAATATTGGTACTTTCGGGCACATACACTAATTGCCAAAACTGCATACACTAATTGCCAAAACTGCATACACTAATTACCAAACTGCATACACTAATTAAATTTTTGATTTCAATAATTTAAATAACTTGCACATTTACTGAAAATTAATCTATAACACATTATATCATGGATACACTGGACGAATTTATACTCTTCAATGCATACGAGGATGCTCGCGAGAAGATGGAGCGCGACGATGATGATCGAAGGGATTACTCATTCAAGACTTCAAGCTCCTGGGACTCATCGGACGAGAAGAGTGACGACAACGACGATTGGTGAGTTTCTCCACACTTTTTCCGCTCGGCATCCCGTAGGGTGACGCTTGCGTAATGCAGTGGAGCAAGAAATTCGGGGACTTTCGCCAACGGGACGAAAGTAGGTTAAGGAATTTGAAGTTTCTCCACACTTTTCCTCCACACTTTTTCAAATTCAGGGACTGGTACAGAATTTGAGTTTCTCCACAGTTTTTCTCTCTGCGTCACTTTGAGAGGCATTGCATTGGTCTTTTTATCTTTATTCCTTTGACATTATGATATAATTTCGTATTTTTGTGTGCGAAACGAGCAATTCATGATCAAAGGAGACAGTGAATGTAGCATCGAAGCACTATGGCAAAGGATAAAGAAGCTCAAAAAGTATCGATACGATTTTACAAAGACCACGAGGTGAGAGCCGTGTGGAGCGAAGAGGAGAACAAGTGGTTCTTCTCGGTGCTCGATGTAATTGGTGCCATCAATGAGCAGGACGATTATGCCAAGACGCGCAGCTATTGGAAGTACCTGAAGAACAAACTAAAGCAGGAAGGCAATGAAGTGGTTAGTGCCACTAACCAGTTGAAATTACTCGCACCTGACGCAAAACGGCGTCTTACGGATGTGCTTGATGCCGAGGGTGTCACAGCTCTTGCCAAAGCCATACCCAACCAGAAGGCATTGGCATTTCTCGACTGGATGACCTTCAGCGACAACACCATTGACGGACAGAGTCGCAAGATGGCTTACACTCTGTTTGAGAGTAACCTGCTTGAAAACATCCCCGAAGGAACCGTCAAAGGCCTGCAGCAGATTCATTCTTACCTGTTCGGTGGCCTCTATGACTTTGCAGGAAAGATTCGCACGAAGTCCATCTCGAAGGGAGGATTCACCTTCTGTCTGGCACAATACCTGCCACAGCAACTCGACATTGTGGAGCAGATGCCAGAGAATACCTTCGACGAGATAGCGGACAAATATGTGGAAATGAATGTATGCCACCCGTTTATGGAAGGCAACGGACGAAGTGCCCGCATTTGGCTCGACCTGATGCTGAAAGCCCGATTGCACAAGTGTGTTGACTGGAGCAAGATTGAGAAGAACCAGTATCTCGATGCAATGACAAAAAGTGTGGCTGACAGTTCAAGCATCAAACAAATCTTGCAAGGTGCGCTCACCGACGAGATCGATAGTCGCGAGATGTACATGAAGGGGATTGACTACTCTTATTATTACGAAGAAAATTAGTAGGGAGGGGTATTAAAAGTGCAGTGCTTTTTATTCACCAATGGTATTCATCAAGCCCGACACATGATTATTGGTACTTTCGGGTGTGGTTCGATGATGTCAGTCATAGATTTCTCTGTAATTATTTGGTAGTATTGCTAAATCTCACTATTTTTGCAAAAAAATAAGTAGTTCTTCATGAAGCCTGCCACATATTATCTCGAACAACTGAAGCATTACAAGGAAGAGAATGCCAAGAAGTTGGGCATCCAAAGAATCGGTATCTTTGGATCGGTGGCTCGTGGCGAGCAGAATGAAAATAGCGACCTGGATGTGTTTGTGGACATGGAGGATGCCGACTATTTTGTACTCTGTGATATTCACGATGAACTGGAGAGACGATGCGAGTGCAAAGTTGATCTTGTCCATCTTCATCGATTCCTCCGTCCCCTTTTCCTCAAAAATATAGAAAAAGATGCAATCCTGGCATAAGGAAATAATCATCGACAGCTTACAATATTAGCCCCATATTTGCCAAGAGCAGACGG
Source organism: Bacteroidaceae bacterium (assembly GCA_045629325.1). Taxonomy (GTDB): domain Bacteria; phylum Bacteroidota; class Bacteroidia; order Bacteroidales; family Bacteroidaceae; genus Physcousia. The sequence continues at coordinate 19,152 of JAZQQX010000036.1, forward strand.
CAAAGGTGGGGCTAACGGTTGATGATTTGTTAGTTTTGGACAGTCAGTTTAGCGGCTGACACATCGAGTGTTACACGATGTGCAAACGAGATAGATGATCCGTCTGAAATGGCAGAGACATCAATACCACGACGAATTAGCTCTTCGATGAGGGCATGATCGTGGACGGAACGCGCAGAGTTGAAACCACGGTTGCCAACCTGAGCATTGAATGATTCTAAAAGTGAACTGATACTTGCTTCAGAGAAGCGTGAAGCGAATTGGGATGAAAAGTTCTTTTCCATGTTTAGGATGATTTTGAAGTTAAACATTGTCTTGACTTTCGTCGAGGTTTTCCTTACCTCAGCAATCGTCAAACAGGGTTGACATTGCATTCGGTTTGTCATTACTTCCACATCGTACCTTTACCACCGTGGCTCCTAAAACGAGAGGGACTTTGTCTTACTCGGACGCGACTCGGCTGTAAGAAATCAAATGAATTTGTGTCTTACAGCTCTCGCTGCTTGCTGGTTGACTTTGTCTTCCTCGGACGCGACTCGGCTGTAAGAAATCAAATGAATTTGTATCTTACAGCTCTCGCTGCTTGCTCGGTTGGTGAGTTCGCTAATTGCGACTGCTCTTGATGTTTGTGCGACAAAGGTATTAAAAAATCCTGAACTGCAACAATTTCAGGTAAAAGAAATGTGCCAAAAGAATAATTTTTCATGCAGAAATGTAGTGTGTTGACAAAGTTATTCGTATTTTTGTGTACGAAATGAGCAACTCATGATCAAAGAAGACAGTGAATTTAGCATCGAAGCACTATGGCAAAGGCTAAACTCTGACTTCGACAAGCATTTAAGAGGATTATTGGATTAAATCGACGATACCGCCATGACCGAGAAGAAGCCAAAATACATAGAAGGTACAGGTTGGCGCTACGAGACAGAGCACAGCATGACACGCCGAATGCAGGATCACGACTACCAGTCGCGATGCATCTACATGCTCACTCTCGCACTAGCCGACCGTACACGGCCTCTACTCGGACGGTTAGGCACAGACGCACATGGCCAGCCGGTACTCTTACCCTCGCCACTGGGCGAGGCAGTGGTCAGTGAGTGGTATGCTCTGGAGACGGAATACCCTCAGCTATCGATCATGCGCATACAGCTGATGGAGGAACATCTGCATGTGGTAGTGTTCGTGAGGCAACGACTCCCCAAACAACTTGGCAAGCTGGTGGGCATCGTAAAGAACGCAAGCAACAAACACTACTGGCAGGCCCTCACAGCACAAGGTCTCCTCGCACCCAAAGGTCTGCAAGCACCACCCCCTCTCTTCGCAGAGAACTTCCAGGACACCATCCTCTCACACGAAGGGCAGCTGGAGACCATGCTCAGATACGTGGAAGACAACCCCAAGCGTGCCATGACGAAGCGACAGAACCCCGATCTCTTCAAGGTGGTGAGGGAGCTGAAGGTGAAAGCGTTGCAGCCAGGCCCTCAAGCGATGCAGCCGAGGACATACCTGCCTAGCTGCCAGAAACAGGGCCAGCCCAGCGGGCTGACCGGTATTTGTGAGCTCGCCTCGCTTACCTTCGCAGCCATCGGCAACCAATGGCTCCTCGACCGCCCCGTGAAGATGCAGGTGAGATGTCACAACAGCACCACCCCCGACAACCTCCGCCTCATAGAGAGCCAGAAGCGCTACTTCCTGGATAGAGGCAGCAAGGGAGGCGTGGTGGTGAGCCCTTGCATATCGGCCGGTGAGAAGGAGATAGCACGGGCCGCCCTCGATGCTGGCATACCCCTTATCGTGATCTTGGAGAATGGCTTCCCTCCCCTGTACAAGCCACCAGGCAAATACTTTGAAGCTTGTGCAAAAGGCCTCCTACTGATGCTTGCCCCCTGGCCTTACCACATGGAGAAGCGCACCATCACCCGCCAGCAGTGCCTTGCCCTCAACGGGATGGCCCAAGCCATAAGCACTGAGCCCTGGACACAAGAGCTGGAGCAAGCGCTGAAGACGGGCGGTGTGGCTAAGCGCTGAAGCCGGGCACTGAAGACGGGCGGTGAAGCTAAGCGCTGAAGCCGAGCTTCTGCGAACAGAAACCCAAGCCCTCACGGAGAAGGTTTGAATGAGCTCGGCTCATTTAGGGCCAGGGAAGGGCCCAAGGACAGGCAACTGCTCCTCTCCCCCATTTTAGACATTTGAGGCGTTGCCTCGAGCTTGCTCACTATTGACTTCGTCAAGTACGCTCCCGCTCCGGTAAGCTCCCATTCAACTTGAGCTTGCGAAAGTTGAATTAATTATTGGCTATAAAGTTTGTGGTGTAAAAAAAAATGTATATCTTTGCATCACTTATGTGCAGGTGCGGGAGGTGGACGCGCGAGGAATAAAGGATGACAAAGCCCCCACCCCACTGTATGGCAACATATAGACTATAGACTAATAAGAAAAATCCTTAAAGGAAAATCGCATGAAGAAGGATAAGAAAGTGTACCTGCAACCCGAGATCGTCGTGGCATCGTGATCAAGAACGGCAAGAAGATGCTGCGCAAATAAGCGAGCAGATTTTGTCAGTGTCGATGCAAAAGGTTCATTTTGCAGACAATACATGAATAGGAACATCTAACTCATTTACAAAAAAGATGAAAAAGTTGACATCGTTATTCGCTTTCTCTGCGATGGCATTCGCAGCAGTATTGGCATTCTCAGCATGTAGTAATGAAGACGATCCGGCAGGAGAATCGGGACAGGAAGATAAGATGCTGCCCGTGGATTCGCTTGTGGCTATGATCGAGTACGACTTCTCGGAAAGTGCCATCAACAACCTGGAAATCAAGTATGAGGTGACTGGCTTCAAGGGCAAGGAGGAGACATTTGTCGTGACCGACACGGGCTATTGCGAGAAGATCTATGCAACGACGGACCTTGCTGCAAAAGCTAATATCAAGCTCACCGTGACTCCCAAGAGTGCCTTGTATGACCTTGAGGCTGACTCGGTATACCTGAAGTTCATGTCTGTGGTATCTGACGGTGTATATGTGAAGGGCAAGATATTGACTGCACGTCCCAACAACTACTACAATCCTATCTTGGAAGGTACGGACATAAAGTCAGAATTCGTATCGCTGTGTGAGCAACTTGCAAAAGAACCTTACACTTATACCATTGAGCTGCACGAGGCCTTCAAGAAGGGTGTATCTGAAGAGTGGTTCAAAGAACATTTCAAAGATTAGTAGCAAAGAATAGTAGCAAATGGGGGCACGCCCCCCATTTGTTGTTTTAGGACATTTGAAGTAAGGAGAAAGAATATACAGCCGAGGATTGCTATGGGATGTTGAAACCCCAAAAATAATGAGAAGACATGAGAAAATATCTTAATATATTTGCATGTGCGCTTGTGGCACTCCTTTGCACCACAGCGTGCAACAAGGACAAAGAAGTGAAGCTGGCGCCAGAGATGGACAGCTCGCAGTTTGTACTTATCTCGGAGCACATTCCCGATGTGATCCTTGAGATACGCTACTACAGTACATACAACTTCATAGGTGAACGCATACCGGGCTATTTGGAACCTGTGGCAATACTCACCCGCCAGGCAGCCGACTCGCTGAAGGCCGTCAGCGACGACCTCATGAAGCAGGGCTACAGACTGAAGATATTCGATGCCTACCGTCCGCAGTGTGCCGTGGACTTCTTCATGAAGTGGGCGCAGGACCTTGACGATCAGCGCATGAAGGAGTACTTCTACCCCGAGCTGGACAAGGCCGTCATCGTACCACAGGAGTATGTGGCAAAGAAGAGCGGTCACACACGCGGTTCTACGGTCGACCTCACCCTCTTCGACATGAAGCTGGAGAAGGAGGTGGACATGGGGTGCACCTTCGACTACTTCGGCCTGGCCTCACATCCCGGCGTGCAGCCCGGTCAGGAGATTGGAGCCTACAAGCCCATCACCCAGCAGCAGTACGACAACCGCATGATACTGCAGAAGGCCATGGTGAGCCACGGCTTCAAAATCTATGACTACGAGTGGTGGCACTTCACCCTGAAGGACGAGCCCTTCCCCAACACCTACTTCAACTTCCCCATCGCCACATGGAGTATTAAGGAATAAGACAGGAAATGGCGAAGCGGGCTTCGCAATTACAAATTACAAATTATAAAATACAAATTATAAATTACAAATTATAAATTGGCATGGGCTCACCTACCCCATTGCCATCGCCTGCCCGCACATCATTATGGGTACTTTCGGGGGAGTCTGGAGCGGCAACATTTTGTGCCATATTTTTTTGTGGCAGATAACTTTTTCATGCAGAAATGTGGGGTATTAGGAAAGATATTCGTATTTTTGCATGGGAATAATAAAAAAAGGAAAGTTATGTTGCTAAGAAATATAAACAGATGGCTGAAAAAGGACAGAGCATCCTACCACTATAAGAATGCGGTTTTTCTGTTGGCATGGTTTGCGCTGCCTCTGGGCTCCATGGCTCAGCAGACTTACCCTCTGCCTGTAGACGGATCGTCTCCACAAGGTGAGGAGAGGGTGATGGAGCGCAACGGAGAGAAGACCATCACAGGGGTGACACAACCATCGATCACGGTCTACCGACCCGAGAAGAGCAACGGAACGGCGGTGATACTCTGCGCAGGGGGCGGCATGAGAGCACTCTCGTGGACCAACGATGTGGAGCGCATGGCGAAGTTTTTCAATGAAAAGGGCGTGACAGCTATCGGCCTGAAATACAGGCTCAATACCGCTCCGTTCGGTCCGGGAGGAGGTCAGATGCCTGCTCTGGTGGATGTCACGGGGCATGAGAGTTTCCCCAAAGCCAATGCCAACCCCATGCCAGGAGGTGCTGGGGATGTGGCCATAGATCATGCCATAGAGGATGCACGCGCTGCCATCAGGATGGTTAGGGGAAAGTCGGACGAATGGGGTATCGACCCTGCTAAGGTGGGCTACCTGGGATTTTCCGCTGGAGGTGGCGTGGCCATCGGGGCTACCGTGAGGGCTACCGAAGAGGAGATGCCCAACTTCCTCATGACGGCATACGGCCCTTCGCTCATCGACGTGGATGTGCCTGCACAGGCTCCCGACCTGCTTATCATGACTCGCGCTGAGCACGGCAATGTGGCAGCTGGTTGTCTGCAGCTCTTCCTGGAATGGAAGAAGGCCAAGAAGAACGCCGAGCTTCACATGTATGGCGACGGTAACGGTCCTTTCATCCTGACCACCCCCAATGGCACCAACACCACGGAAACATGGGCAGAGAGCATGATAAGATGGATGAGTGCACGCAGACTGCTCACTCTATAGCACAATGCATAAATAAATTTGATAACTAACTTAACACTCACCAATAGCAAATGGGGGTTGACTCCATTTGCTATTTTGGACATATGACATTTGATATTACACAATGGCTAAGGACGAGGCATGTCACGGCGCTGGTTTCCAGGGCTTGTTCAAGATATACTTCAAGTAAGACTTCAAGCATACTAAGCCATTGTCAGAGTAATGGCATATCCAAAGAGGCATCCTCAAGACGAGGGTGCCTTTTTGATTGTGAGTATAAGCCCAGTGCGTATCACTTGAATTATTTTAATAAAATGTATAGAGAGTTCAAGATTTTTTATTACTTTCGCAGTCAGAAAAACTCATATACAAATTATGAAAAAGATTTTTTACACCGTACTTGCTATATCTATGATGGCATGTACATCCAACAAAACGGAAACTGAGATGAAAGTAGAGGAAACTGTCAACGACTCCACGGATGTGGTGGCAAAGGTGCTGAACGATGGCGCTGAGCTGAACCTGAATGACTTCGTGTGGACACGAGAACCGGAAAGCTGCACCATCAAGGGCGACACCATCGAGGTGGTGACCAAGGCCAAGACCGATCTCTGGCAGCGCACTTACTACCACTTTCGCAACGACAATGCTCCTGCGCTGCAGATCAGCACCAGGGAGAAGTTCTTCAGCTTTGTCGTGAAGACCAACTTCCAGGCGAGCCATCATCGCTTCGACCAGTGCGGCGTGGTGATGTACCTCGACTCCGACAACTGGCTGAAAGGTAGCATAGAATATGAGAACGAGGAGTTTCAGCACTTAGGTAGCGTGGCCACAAACCACGGCTACAGCGACTGGGCAACCACGGCCATCCCCGCCGATGTGAAGGAGATGTGGTACCGCCTCTCCCGTCGAGAGGATGACTTTTGCATCGAGTGCTCAACAGACGGCGAGGCATGGAGCCAGATGCGTGTATGCCACATGTATGAAGCTCAGGACGAGATACGATTTGGCATCTATGCCTGCTCACCAGAGGAGTCATCCTTCAAGGCCGTCTTCACCGACATGCAGATCACGGAGTGTATGTGGAAGGCTCACGATGGTCAGCAGCCAGACGAGGAGTAAAAAACAACAGATAAGGGGCATGACCAGCTGAGTCATGCCCTGCATTTTACAATACCCCACCCCACCATGACATTACAGAGAATTTGTATCGGAGCACTGCTTCTATTATTGAGCCAGATGTGCGGCGCAGTGAAGCAGGGCAAGGTGTACCGCATAGTTCCAACGAGTGATGCACAGAAATCGCTTTTCGTGGAAAATGCATCGCTCAGGGACAAGGCACGCGTGGTGGTGTGGACAGAGACGGATGTTCCAGCCCAGCAATGGAAGGTGGCCACACTGACACGGAAGGGGATGGCCACACTGATCAATGTGTACACGGGGCTGTATCTAGCCATAGAAAACGGCAAGGCTGTGCAGAGCAAGTCGCCCTGCTATTTTACCATAAAAGAGGCAAAGGATGGGGCGGTAAGGCTGTATTACATGAATGAGTGGCTCTATGCCCCTTCCACGAAAGACGGCACGGAGGTGAGCTTCATTTCCTCATCATCAACACAGGATATAGTCCAACAAGGCACGGGATGGAAGATGATGGAAGTGAAGGAACAAGCCATCTTCAGCACGGCGATGCGCAACCGTATGGCCGATGGTTTTCTACAACAATACCTGAAGACAACCGGTGAAGAATGTTGCACCTTCGTAGGTGGAGGATGGGGTGAGAGCGAGACATTGGAGGCGGTGCTCGACATGTATGAGCAGACGGGAGAGGAGCGATACTGGAAGGCTTATGAGCAATGCTACCGATACTTCAAGCAGAAGGTGGGTAACCTCTGGACAGGTGGTGCGAAAGCTGACGGATACCACTGGTATGGCTATGACTTCAACGACGATGTGATGTGGCATATCATTGGTGCAGTCAGAGCCTCCTTGCTGACAGGCAAGAAGGAATACTTAGAGGATGCCAAGCGCAACTTCGACGCCATACGCAAGCGTGCCAACCTGGGCTATGTGGAACTCTTTCGATGGGCAGAGTCGTCAGGAAATCGCAACGGAACGAACAGTTGCATCAACGGTCCAGCAGAGGTGGCAGCCTGCTACATAGGCATCGCCGAGGCTGACGAATCGTATCTGGAACAGGCACGCAGACTCTACGCCAATCAGCGACGCTATCTCTTCGAGCCAGAGACGGGACATGTGTATGACGCCGTGGTGCTCAATCCTGAGAATGGGCAAGTGGTGAGTACCAACAAATGGGCCTCCACTTACAATCAAGGCACGATGCTCGGCGCAGCCACCCTACTCTATCGACACTACGGCGACGAGATGTACCGACAGGATGCCGAGCGCATCATAGCCTATGCCATGAAGCATCTCTGCGACGAGCACGGTATCGTGAAGGTGTGCCAGAATGCTGACGGAGACTTTCAGGGTTTCAAGGGCATACTCATGCGCTATGCCGGACTCTATGCGCGAACCTTCGGCGACGAGAAAGTGAGCGAATGGTTGCGACACAATGCCTTCCATGCCTACAACAACATGAACAGCCACCACTTCGGTCACTCTGCCTGGCTAACCAAGGCAGCAGAGAACAACAAGATGGGCGAGGTGAACTATGCCACGCAGGCCTTTGGTGCTTCCACAGCCCTGTCTGCCGCCTTTGCCGTGCCGGTAACGGAGAAGAAAGCTGGCAAAGGAAAGCATTCAAAATGAACCAAAAATGAATATAGAAACAATTTAATAAAGTATTAAAAGAAAATTGAATATGAGACAGTTGAGGTATTTGTTTTATGTACTATTTATCCTCTTGACGGGAACCAGCGTACAGGCGAAGAAGAAATACAAATGCCCGCTGAAGGGGTACGAACTGGTGTGGCATGACGAGTTCGACGGGGACTCATTGAGTCAAGACTGGACGCACGAGGTGAAGCGTAAATTCTGGGTGAATCAAGAACTGCAAAACTATGTGCGCATCTACACCCCACAGGGGCAGAAGGTGACGGAAGTGTCGAACGGTAAGCTGAAATTGACTGCCATCAAGGAGGACGGAGAAGTGTACAGCGGACGAGTATATGCGATGCGAAAGAGTGGTTGGCAATACGGCTACATGGAAGGTCGCATCAAGTTGCCCAAGGGAAAAGGCACATGGCCTGCCTTCTGGATGATGCCCGTGAAAGGAAACAGATGGCCAGCTGATGGCGAGATAGACATCATGGAAGAGGTGGGCGTGAAGCCCAACTATGTGTCGTCGAGCTTGCATGCCACGGGTCACGTTCACTCCAACAATACACAGGTGACGCACGAGATGCTACAAGAAGGAGCCGAGGACGACTTCCACCTCTATGCCATAGAGTGGACACCTGAGCGCATCACGACCTACGTGGACGGACGAGTGCAGCTCGTCTATGACAATCCCGGAACGGGCAAGGTGGACTGGCCCTACGATGCACCCTTCTACCTCATCCTCAACCTCGCCTGGGGCGGTGCATGGGGTGGCATGAACGGCACTGACGACACGGCACTGCCTACCTCCATGGAAATCGACTATGTGCGCGTATATCAAAGGAAGTGAGAGAAGGAGCGGGTGAGCGGATGAACCCCTCGGAAAACCGAGGGGAACGGTGGCTTTTTAAGGACCATCGGAAAAGCGTTGGGAACGGTGGCTAATTAAGATATAAAAGAGACGAAAAATGAACAACGACTATCCCAAATACTATCGCCACTTCAAGGGTGGAAAGTACAAGGCATTGATGGAAGGTAAGGACAGCGAGACACAAGAGGCTGTGGTGATCTATCAGGCCCTGTATGGCGAGCATGGCGTGTGGGTGAGACCCAAGAAGATGTTCTACGAGAATGTGGAGCGAGAAGACTACTGCGGACCGAGGTTTACGGAGATAAGCGAAGAAGAGGCTCTTGAGATGCAGCCCAAAGAAATAAGACTGATGAGAGCCAACGAACTGCCCGAACAAGCCGCAGCTTACTACATACGCATACAAGGCATGGCACGCCAGCACCACATAATGCTCCGTGAGGAATTTGACGAGCACGACAACCCCGATACGCAATACATCGTGGCCATGGACGATGTGCTCCCAGTAGCTACCTGCCGCATGTACAAGCTGGATGAGGACCACATCATGCTGGGACGAATCGTGGTGCTGCCCGAATACCGACACCAAGGACTTGGTACACATGTGGTCAGAGAAGCTGAGGCATGGGCCAGCGAAGAAGGATACACGGTGGCAGTGCTGGACAGTCGGGAAGAGAAACAAGACTTCTATGCCCGGATGGGATATGTAGCCAACCCCGACATCGTCACGGAAGGCACCTTCCGATGTATCAGGATGGAAAAGAGAATTGGAAAGTAAAGAATTTACACAACTTATGTAAATTGTTGTATAACTAATAAATACATAAGAAATATAGAGAATGAAGCTGAAACCAAACCAAGGAATACCACGACACATCATATTGCTGATGTCCGCCATGGCGGGACTGACCGTGGCCAACCTGTACTATGTGCAACCCCTATTGGAAATGATACGCAACGACCTGGGTACGGACGATGCGTTGGCCAACATGATAGCCGTGGTGACACAGGTGGGATATGCACTTGGATTGCTCCTCATCGTACCTACGGGTGACCTGATATCGCGCAGGAAAATCATCGTGGTGTGCATGACGATGGCTGCGCTGATGACATTCACCATAGCACGATCAAGCAATATCTACACCATCTGGGTGGCATCGCTCATCATGGGTGCCTGTTCGATAGTGCCCCAACTCTTCATCCCCGTAGCGGGACAGTTCTCCAAGCCAGAGAATAAGTCGCGCAACATGGGCTTTGTGCTCTCCGGTCTGCTCACCGGCATCCTCGCCGCACGAGTGATAAGCGGCATGGTGGGCGAATGGATGGGATGGAGAATGATGTACTACATAGCAGGAGGCATCATGATCGTGTGTCTGGGTCTGACACTCTGGACGATGCCTCAGATGCAGAAGAATTTCTCCGGAAGTTATGCGGGCTTGATGCGAAGCGTAGGCCGTATCTTCATGGACCATCCCAACATACGCATGAATGCCCTTCGTGCAGCCTTCGGATTTGGCAGTACGCTGAGCTTCTGGGCTTGCCTGGCATTTCATCTGGCAGGAGAGCCATTCTCAGCAGGAAGCGATGCTGTGGGTTATCTCGGTCTCTGTGGCGTGGCAAGTGCCACGGTGGCAAGCGGTATCGGAAAATACATTCCCAGATATGGCACCAAGCGTTTCTGCATCGTAGGTTCTGTTTGTCAGATCATCGCCTGGATTGTGGCTTATGTGTTTGGCTACTCCTACCTGGGACTTATCGTGGCTCTGATACTCGTGGACTCAGGACTGCAATGCCTTCAACTGAGCAACCAGAGTGCGTGCATACAGGAGTTGCCAGAGGCATCCAACAGAGTCAACACCATCTTCATGACAACCTACTTCATCGGTGGAAGCCTGGGCACATTCTGTGCAGGACAAGGATGGCACATAGCCGGGTGGACCGGAATATGCCTCATCGGTTTGCTCTTTGCAACGATTAGCCTGGGAATCACTCTCACAAGAAGAAGATGAAGGGATAGAGGTTAGAGCCCAACGGAAAACCGTCGGGAACGGTTAAGGATTAGAGGTTCTTCTGCCCCTGCGGAGCGAAGCGTCACCCTTCGGGATGCCGAGCGAGAGGATAGAACCCAACGGAAAACCGTTGGGAACGGTTAGAGGTTAAAGCGTAGAGTTAATAAAATAATAATAATAAATTGAAACACATGTTGAAAGCGAAATTAATTGTCTTACTCTCATTGCTCTGCTCAATCGCATTTGTGGGATGCGAAAGTAAGGATGGAGACTGGGATCCGATAGAGATCACGGTGAATGGCAACAGGTACAAGAAGTCGACCTTCAAGGTGGCTCAAAGCGGTGGTGAATACAAACTATTCTCCAAGAACTATGGGGAATTGTGGCTGAATGAGGTGAAAGAGAATGGGAACAAGGTGTGGCCGAAAGACTACGAATGGTCGGATTACAAGAAAATACACCTGGCCACGGAATGGTATGATGTGCACTATGATGAAAGTGGAAATATCGTAGTTAGCATCAGTCCCAAAGAGGCGGAAAGCGAGGCCCGTTCGCTGACATTCATGGTGGAATGCGGTGATGCCTTTGGCAATATCACCTTATTGCAAGAATAGAAGCTTTTTGCTGACTATATAGAAGGGACAAGGTCGTACCTAGACATCACACTGGGATTGAGAACAAGATAACGATGAAAGAATAATCCAAATGACTGCAAACGAACAAGCATTACTGGCAGAGATGCAAAACATGGGATACTCGCACGGACTCTGCGTCACTGCCCTTCGGATTCTATCACACAACAAACAGGCTGTCAGCGAAATGCTGGTTTATATCTACGACGAAAAACCAACGGAGGAGGAGTTCATAGCCGAGTTGGCGGGAAGGATTAGGGCGTGAGTTCATGGGGCATTGTCGTACTTATTGAAAAATTATTTCGTAAAAATCTATTACTATTAAGATTTTTTTGTATATTTGCAAAAAGTGTAATTTTGGACTGAAAAATAACCTTATTAGCAATCATTATCTAATACCTAATAACCTTATGAGAACATTCAGACATTTTTTGCATGCTGTGCTTACAGCGGTTATCATGTGGACATGTGTGTCGGATGCTTTTGCCGGTGCATTGCCCCTCCTTACGCGCGATGTGAGCGACCCAATCCTGTATCGTATTAAGAATACGCGACGCACATCACAGAGTAAAGAGAACTACTGGAAGATGCCTAACGGACTGACAACCAACAAGGAGGAGGCCGAAGAGGTATACTTCACCGGTGTGACGACATCGGCCTATACGCGTGTAAAGATGTTTGCCAAGGATGGCCGTGCGCTCAATGCGGACTACACATGGGGCGAGGGCACGGACTGGTATATGAAGGAATTCAAGAGCGCACAGGGTGGCAACTACTCGGGTGTGCTGATATCCAACGCACAGACCTTCCCCGATGTGACGAACAGTCAGCCTGCAAGCGACGGACTGGGTTGCTGGTATGTGGGGTCAAACGACACAGCACCCTGGCTCTATGGCGGACAGTGGGATGGTTCGATATTCACGCTGGAGATAGTGGATCCCAGTCGTGAGGGCGGACAACTCATCGAACTGCCCCAGGAGCAACGCCCCGACATCAGCGACGGTGCGAGCAGAGCCACTGTGACGAAGGGTGACGGCTACACCACCTATACCACGAAGACGGACATCTGCGTCATCGTGAAGTCGTATGATGTGGATGTGACGGACTGCGACTATATCCTCATACAGTTTGCCGAACCCATTCCCTCGGGTATCCGTGCTGCCTTCTGGAAACAGGGAGGAACGGACAATGTGGAACTGGAAGCCGGGCTTATGGAATATAAATATGTGTTTGCCGACGACAGCAAGTGTGCCGTGAGCAACGGTGTGCTGCCCCAGGTGACACTCCTCACCATCTATGCCGGAACGGAGAAGACGGTGAAGATCAAGGGTATATACAAGCACTCCAACCGTGCTGTAGTGGAGGAAGCAACGCCTCTGGAGGATGCGAAGGAGGAACTGCGAATAGCACTCAACGATGCAAGCCGATATAAGGTGGGCACAGGTTTGGGCGAATATTCGGGTGCCGACCTCTCTAACCTGACCAAAGAGGCAGAGGACTACCTTATGAAGGATGACAATGAGGTGGAGAAGATACAACTCTACACCAAGCAGATACGACAGGCCTTGAAGCAACTCAGCATCAACCTGCCCGCAGCAGGAAGCGAACTGCGCCTGTACTGTCCTGCCAAGAAGGCTTATGTGTCGGCTCCCAAGGGTGCCACTCGTATGAAGATGGTATCGTCGGCCGATATCAACACCACCTTCATCTTCGATGGTAAGAACTTGATTGGCAAGAATTCCGGACTCTACACCTTCACCTACGAACTCTATGCAGAGGAAGGTCCGGAGGAAGTGGTATTCGTGAATGCCTATGGCGACAATCCCGGTCTGTACACCCTGGAGTATTTGGGCGGACCGAAGGAACGCACCCTCATGGCAGAGGCAGTGGGTAGCGACTGTAACAGACACTACCTGAGTTCGCAGAGCGGATACAGCACTTCGTCCAACAGCGCACTGGCCTTCGAACTGAAACTGGTGAGCGGTGAGGTAATGACCACCAGCAACATGACCGACCAATACCTCACCAACCCCTCATTTGAGGAGGGCATGAAGGGATGGGTGTACTCCTCACTGGGAGGTGGCGATGTGGACTCAAAGCCCAACAGCGATGCTACCTACAGATGTACGGGAACGGATGGTGACTACCTCTTCAACACATGGATAAGCAGTGACTCGCACAAGGGTACACGCGAGGAGCATTGTGCCTACCAGACCGTGTACGGCCTGGAGGAAGGTGAGTACAGACTGGAGGTGCTGGCAGCCAGCAACCAGAACAATGAGATGTCGCTCTTTGCCAACAATTTCATCAAGAAATTCGTGCCTCGCGAGAAGAGCGTGCTCACAGAGCATCGTCTGACCAGGATCTATGTGACACCCGAGACAAAGTCGATGGTGATGGGTGTGAGATCGTCGACATGGTTCAAGTGCGACCGTTTCGTGCTGACCTATATGGGTAAGACGAAGGGCTATGAGGACTATCTCACTCACGGCTTGGAGGATGCCGACATCATGCACCCCGTGATGCTCGACTTCAGTGACGGACAGAAGCCCGAGAACTTCACCTATGCTCCTGAGGAAGGCGCAGCAGGCAAGTATCCCTCAAACGATGGTGGCATACAGAATGATGGCACCGTGGCCGACCGTGCACAGACACAACTCTGGACAAGTGGCGAGACCACTCTGGGCAACGCTACTATGAGCACCACCTACACAGGTTTGCGCAAGGGTTATTATAAGGTTAGCGCGAATGTGCGTATGCTCGACGAGGTTGGCGCTATGACCAAACCTGTGAAGGGTGTGACGCTCTTTGCCAACGAGGACATCACGCCCATCAAGGCAGGTAGCACTCCTGCTGCAGGCGATAAGAAATCGAAGAGCATCGATGGCGAATACAGTGTGATAACAGAGGTGAAGGAAGGTACGCTGACCACCGGATTTAAGTTGGAGGACTGCACCATCAACTGGTTGGCATGGCAGAACTTCAGTCTGGAATACCTCGGCGAGACCGACCCTGCTGACGATGTGATCAACCTCAACCTGCCCGCGGGTAAGTTTGTGGCTCTCTGTCTGCCCTACACCATCACTCCTGCCTACTTTGGCGACTTCTACCGCGTGCTGGATGTCACGCCCGAGGGTAAGGCTCATGTCACTCGTTACTATCCCACGAGTCTGGCTCCCGGTACGCCTGTGCTGATCAAGGCTCATGGCAACAATCCTGATATCAAGTTGAGCGACATCACCATCAGCAGTGGCAATCCAAGTTCAAAACTGACGGTGTGGAACAACACCCTGATGGTAGGAACCTACGACGGATTCACCTGGAAGGCAGACCTCACAGACCGTAGCGTGCTGGATGGCAATAAGTTGGAATACGAGGAGGTGGATCTGACCAACCTCGACATCCATACCACCATGGAGAACCGTGCCGCACAGCGTTTCTGGAGAGAGAATGCTGACTATACCACTTCATCGGCTTCGACCATCAACAATTATCTCAACGAACCTACCTACGCGCGTCGCGACCAGCCCAACCCCGTGGTGATACCCGTAGAGCCTTCGAAGAAGTCGCTACGCCTCTTCTACAGCAACGATTCGACTTATGCCAACAAGACACTTGTCAGCATCGACGCCAACACGGAGAAGGTGGAGATCTACAATGTGATACCTGGCGTGAAGTATTACTACTACATCGTGAATACCGACCAGAAGGGAACCTTCGTGGCTGACGGTCCGTTGCGTATGATCTATGTAGGTCCTAATGTATATAATGTACGCGACCTCGGTGGTAAGCAGGTGGTAGACGGACGCTATGTGAAGTATGGCAAGATATTCCGTAGCGGTGAGCTCAATGGCGGTTACAAGGCTACGGCTACCGAGATCACCACGCTCAAGAAACTGGGTGTGGCATCGGAGATTGACCTCCGTGGTGAGATTGACAACACGGGTGCCGGCACCTCTGCCTATGGTTTCAGAAAGGGCACGACCTACTACTATGTGGGTGGCGATCACTACATTGCCGACGAGGCTACCAAACTGGCCAACAACGATAAGGAGAGCATAGGCTTCTGGAAGGAAGAGATTGAGTTTGTAGTGGCCAACCTCATCGAGGGCCGAGGACTCAACTTCCACTGCCGTATCGGTGCCGACCGTACGGGATGTCTGGGCTTGTTGCTCGAGGGACTGCTGGGCGTAAGCGAGGCCGACCTCATCCGCGACTACGAGACCACCTCGTTCTCAACGGCTGCAGGTACGCGTGTGAAGAGCAACACCTTCGACACCGGTCTGAAGTACATCAAAAACCTGATGACGGCCAAGGGCACCTTGCGCGATGCCTTCGATAAGTATGTGACGGGCACCTTGGGTGTGAAGAAGGAACTCATAGAGCAGTACCGCGAAATCATGCTCGCTGACGAACCCGAGGCTGTTGGCATCCAGGAGGTGACAGAGGTTATCGACCTCTACCCCACCGATGACATCTACGACCTCCAAGGGCGCAAGGTCAGCGCCGAAGCTCCCAAGGGACTCTACATCAAGCATGGCAAGAAGTATGTAGCAAAGTGAAGGCAAGAAGTATGTAGCCAAGTAAAGGCAAGAAATACATAGCCAAGTAAGAAATACTCACAAATACATACAACCGATGCACCCCTCTCTGACATAAACCGGAGAGGGGTGCTGATTTATATATATAATTTTTGTGGAAATATGATTGAAAGTTCCTATATTTGCGCAACACAAAAAAAATTAGAAGATATGACGAACATACGACTTGGCGATGCCATAGAATTACTGAAGAAGGAGAACAAGTATGAGCAAGGCAACTGCATCTGGACAGGCATTAAGGACCTTGACGAAGTGACCAAGACGGGAT
The DNA here is from genome assembly GCA_045629325.1 of Bacteroidaceae bacterium. Classification (GTDB taxonomy): domain Bacteria; phylum Bacteroidota; class Bacteroidia; order Bacteroidales; family Bacteroidaceae; genus Physcousia. The sequence goes on from JAZQQX010000036.1 coordinate 35,598, forward strand.
GGTGGCCGGGCGAACTGTGTATCATCGGTGCACGCCCAGGCATAGGCCGAATGCCTTTCATATACAGCATCATGGCCAACCTGGCCCTTTCAAATATCCCCGTTGCGATATTCAGTTCGAAAGACACGCTGAACTTCAACTTCATCAGCGGTTTGCAACGCATAGCGAAAGTGGGAAGCGAATTTGATACGCACCCCAATCCGGTGACCAATGAGGAGTTTCAATCCCTGCCCATCTATCTCAATCTGGAGCGCAACCTTACCCTCGACTATATCCGTGAAAATGCCCTCAAGCTTGTACAGGACATGGGAGTGAAGTGTATCTTCATTGAGAAATTGCATACCATCTTCTACAGCGAGCCCAACGGACAGACACCGGAGGGCATGGATCGCATTTGCCACGAACTGAAGCAAATTGCCTTGGACCTGCAGATACCTCTCATCGTGACGAGCGACCTCAACCGCGGACCCGAATACCGTGAGGGGATGGAAGGTAAGTGCCCTGTGATGGGCGACTTGCGTGCGTGTGGTGCCATAGAGAACGAGGCCGACTCTGTTTACCTCCTCGACCGTTCGGAATACTATCATCTCTATCAGGACAATCACGGTCGCAGCCTCCGAGGCGTGATGACGGTACATGTTCGTAACAAGATGTACGGCGAGACAGGGTCGGTTCATCTCAAGTACGACGCACTGAACCATCGAGTGACGAGCATCCCCGGCGGATTCCCCTGCATTGAGGAAGCCCAAAGCCACTTTGAATCCAAGAAAAACTTCAACTTCATGGTAGACACGCTCGATCTGGAGGAAGACTGCCCGTTCTAAAGGATTGAAATATAACACATATAATAAGAAGGCAAGAGAAATTAGTTTGACTACTTTTCTCTTGCTTTTTTTTGTACATCTGTGAATATTCGCTAATTTTGCAAGAGAAAATTAAACGAGAAGATATCTTTGCAAAATAGAGATTGAGAAATATGAAGAAAATAGAGATGAAAAGCAATGTTAAAGGAGTAACTGCGATGGCACTCGCCATCATGTGCTCATGGGTGCTGACTGCCTGTTCTATCGATACACTCTTCAAAAATGATTCGGGAGACAAAGGCGATGACGAAGGTGGTAAAGGCGACGATAAGAAAGAAGAGGTGGTAGAAGGTTACCCCGAAGCAGAGAAACTGGGTGTGACCGTGAACGAGAAGTATCTCAACCTGGACTGGGAAGAATGTCAGGCCCTCTACTGTGACACACTACGAGGCGAATACAAGTTTAAGTCAGCGAAAAGTGTTGATATAGAGCAAGGTACTGTTTTCCAGATTTGGAACGACCAGGATTGCTACATCATCGTGGCTACCCAGAAGGCAGAGAAGAACGGGGATGTATACACGGTGAAGGGAGAGTTGGGCGACTTGAGCGACATCTTTTCTTCGTGCGAGATTCATCTTGCCACTAAGGACGATGGAAATACGAGAGCCACAACACCCATCATAACTCCCATTGCTGAAGACTATACCGATGCCAACGGAAAACGACAGTGGAAAACACTCACAAGGAGCAAGTACCCCAAACTCGACCTGCTCAATCTCTCATACGAGAAAAACGATGTGATACTGTTCAACAAGGCTGGGCAGGTGAATAGCAGTAGCGGTGCGTCTGCCTCGTATGATGTGAACGGTAAAATAAACTATTTCAGTACAGGCATAGAGTTGATGGTGGGCATCGACATGACATTTGACAAGGCCGAAGAAGAGAAGGTCGAAGATGCTATCTTCAAGAGAATCAGAGCAAGGTCGTTTGAGATGGAATTCTATGCTGATGCCTCTATGTGGAGCAAACTGAATATGAGCATCTCGGCCGATGTAAAGGCCAAGGTGGAGCAGGATGTCAAGGTGTGGAAAACGCTCATGCCGGAAAAGAGTTTCATGTTCCTCATAGGTGAGATTCCTGTGGTGGTCAGCATCGGCGCCGACCTCTGCACGCAGATAGAAGCGACTACAGAGACCAACCTCAAGTTGGAGACCGGATATGAGGCTGAAGGACATTTCAGATCCGGAGCCCGATACAAGCAGGAGGACAACTCTTTTGAGCCATACACTACTCAAGGTTTTGATTTCAAATACACTCCTCTTCGAATCACAGGAAAGGGTGACCTGCAAAGTAAGATTCATCTGTTCCCGCAGATCAACCTCACACTCTACAAGACGATATCGCCTTACATCCAATTAAAGCCTTACCTAAAGACTGACTTTGCCTACAAGTCACAAACCACCGTTGGAGGCAACACGGGAGGGAAGGACTACTCCGGACAGTCACTGGAAATCCTGATGGGTCTTGACACCCGTATCGGACTGGACTTGAAGACACCTTGGAAGCGGAAGAAACTTCTCCAACTGAAAACGAAGGATATAAATCTGGCAGAGCATCATTTATATAAGAGTCCATATAGCCTGAAGCGTATGGACAAGAATCTTGTGACTTATGGCAATAGTAACGAACTGACATTCAAGGTCTTCGACATGGATTATGTTAAAGGTGAGGAGATTCCTTCCGAACTGCACCCCATGCTTACGCTTCAGTCCAGGGATAGCGAGAGGACATTGGCCATCAAGAGCGTAGACAAGGACGGTGAGACTTGGGAATGGGAACCGAAGAGCGAGAACGACATACTCTATGCCCGTGTTTACGACGGTGAGGGCCATGTCGCACTCGAGCATCAGGTAGTAACCTTCAAGCCCAATTTCTGCCCGGACGACCATCACCCTCATTTCGTTGATTTGGGCCTGCCCACTGGCACGCTCTGGTGCTGTTGCAATGTAGGTGCAAGCAGTCCTTTTCAGTATGGCGACTACTTCCCCTGGGCCGTCACCGATAAGAATGCAAGATTTGGAGATAAGAATTATCCCTTCTACAAATACAGCGATAGTCGCTACTGGGAAGACGATCATTTCTACTACCCCGAAAAGGTGAAATACACCATCCCAGAGGCGGATATCCAAGGCACAAAGTACGATGCTGCGACGGTCAATATGGGCAGTATGTTCGTAACGCCCAATCGGGAGCAGATCACCGAATTAAGGGACAGTTGCCATACGCAGTTTATCATCCACAAGGGAAAGAAGGGAACACTCGTAGTCGGACCCAACTCCAACTGCCTATTCCTTCCTCTCGGTGGCATGCAGTATTCATTTGGCTCTGGTTCGGTGGGCGGTCGTGGTTACTATATGAGTTCCACATCAACTGTCAGCAAATCAGGCACTTTCACCTACGAGCAACTGGGCGGTAACAGACCCTCATTCTACCAGATGACCACAACAGACCGCATACAGGTGGGTACGCTCAACTATCCCACAGATGGATTTAATGTACGCCCTGTTATAAAAAGGTAATCTACATATATGTGGTTTGTGCCACGCAACTTAATTTTCTTAAGTGCAAAATTCGTGATAAAAACTTGCAAGAGAAAAAAGAATAGATTATCTTTGCAGTAAGAAATCGCTCTTTGATATAAATTTGAATTATCTATTAACAGTTATCAATCATCAATTTTTAATTCTTAATTCTTAATTCAAAAAAAGCATAGCCACATCGGTTTGACTGGGATACTCATCAAATAAATCTGAAAACCGAGAATGCTTACGCATGCCAATGGCGGGCCACGCCCCTTTACGGGGTAACCTCGAGTCGGTGGATTACAAAGGTATGCGGGCGCTCAAATCCTTCTACTCGGAGTTTCATCACATCACCGATGTGGCATTTTTATATCCTTACGCCAACCCACATTCTTTCATCCATCATATCTATCACACCACCATGAAAACCTTCCGAAACATTGCTCTTTGTCTGACTGCGTCATTGTTGATGAGCAGTTGTGTGCCACAGATCATACTCAACTATGCCCTCAAGAGAGACGAGGCAAAAGACCTCAACCGCTACGAAATGACCCTCAAAGGGTATAAGGGGCGCAATGCCAACTGGATGGCGGAGGTGAGGGACACCACGATGAAGAGCCCCAACAACGGGGCCTTGCTTCATGCCATCTATCGCAAGGCCGACCGCCCTACGGGCAAGACGGCGGTGATACTCCACGGCTACTCGGCCAACAGCGCCTCGATGCTCAACATGGCACGCTTCTACAACATGGAGATGGGCTACAATGTGCTCCTGCCCGACTTCTACGCACATGGCAAGAGCGAGGGCAAGATGCGCCAGATGGGATGGCTGGACCGTATCGATATGATCGAATGGATGAAGATGGCCAACCGGATGTTCGGCGTGAACGGTGCCCCCACACAGATGCTCGTCACGGGTGTATCGATGGGTGGTGCCACTACGATGATGGTGAGTGGTGAGGTGGAGAAGCAAGGACTGGACTTCGTGAAATGCTTCGTGGAGGACTGCGGTTACTCGGATGTGTACGATCAGTTCAGTGCCGTAGTGAAGGGGAAATACGGCATCTTCCTGAAGTGGGCCGACTTCCGTTGCCGACGCAAGTATGGATGGGGATTCAAGGAGGCATCGTCGGTTCGACAGGTGGAGCAATGTAAGTTGCCCATGCTCTTCATACACGGAGGAGCCGACACCTTCGTACCCACAAAGATGGTGAACGAGGTGAGCGAAGCCAAGAAGGAAGGACCCAGCGAACTGTGGATACCTAAGGGCGTGGGACACGGCCGATCATTCGACATGAGAAATGCCGAATACAAATCGCTCGTAAAGAAGTTTGCGGAGAAATATATGTGAGGTTAGAAATTAGAGATTAGAGATTCTTCTGCCCCTGCGGAGCGAAGCGTCACCCTTCGGGATGCCGAGCGAGAGATTAGAGGTTAGAGCGAAAAAAAACCTCGCGAAAGATCGCGAGGAACATTTTAAGAGTTTAAGCTTTCCAAGTATTTGGCGAAGATACGCGCTCCGCTCTCAACTTTGGCAACGCAGGGGCGTTTCTTGTAATACTCGGCATTGCGCTCATCTGGAACGAAGTTACCCAGCGGTATCTCTCCCTTCAAACCCAGCAGTTCGGCACAGATGAGGCTGCCATTCTCGGCAGAAAACTGTGAGAGGAGATGCTGTACGGTCTTGTAGCATTGTGCCTTGCCTTCACGGTCATCGCCACGCGTCTGCCCCTCCTTCATACCCACAAGGGTGACGATGCCCGAAACCGCTCCGCACATCATACGCATACGCCCTACTCCACCTCCAAAACCGGCACCCACACGCAAGGCTTGCTCCTCGGTGAAACCGTAGAGGTCGGCAAAGGCGCCCACCACACTCTGGCAACAGCCATAGCCACTCATGAAGAGTTCTACGGCTCGCTGTACTCTGTCTTCGTACATGATTATCAATACCTTAGTCCTCCTCGGAAGCCATCTCCTCCACCTTATCCTTATGGAAAGGTGAGGTGACAATCTTCACCAGACACTTGCCCAGCCCCTTCATCACCGAACGCTTGTAGGAGAAACGAGGGTCATCCTTCGACCCTGTGACGGGGATGTCCAGTTCGCACTTGCCATGTCGGTCGGTAAGCAGGTAAAGTGCAGTCTTGAGAGGGAGTTTCTTATATTCAGGGGTGAAAGAAAGATTCTTAACCTTCTCCACCTTGGGCTCGTCTATCACGATGTGGTTCTGACCATTGATGTGCCCGTTCACACACGATATCTCGGAGGTCATATCCAGTTCGCCACTCACCACACTCTTGCCAAACATCTGTACAAACAAGGGAGACAGTCCCGTGAGGTCCACATCTTCCAGTTCTACGGACAGATTCATATTGCTCTGGTCGGAGATCATGCCATCGTACACAGCCTCCAGTTCGCCATGCTTGCCCAGACGCGCGCTCAACTGTATGTGGTTGGGTGCAGAGGTGTTGAAATTGTCGATATCCACCCGGAGTTTATCCATCGTGTAGGAGAAAGGGATGGAGGGCTCGGTGAGGTCCAGATAGTGTATCTCTCCACCCTTGAGGGTGAAGTCATCGATGGTGTACTGGCTCGACTCACCTTCGCTCAAGGTAGCCACGAGATCGTCGAAGTTGAACTGATGACCGCGCTGTACCACCTTCACCACGGGTTTCTTGATGTCCAGGTCCTCAATGTGAATCTTACCCTGTATCAGGTCGATCATGGAGAGGTCGAGGTCGATCTTCTTCACCGAAGCAAACACGCTGTCCCCATTCTTCTCATAGATATTCGCATTGCTCAAGGCCACATTGCCCGTGAGGATATTGAGTTTGAAGTCCTCTATCTGAATCCTGCGACCGATGAGTTCCTGCCCATGCTCATTGACATACTTCTTGCCCATGGGTGCCGTACCAAAAGCCACAGCCACGGCCACCACCACCAACAACAAGACAAGACCGATAAATATACGCTTAATAATTTTCATGAGAAATCATTTATTTCTGTTTCACAAGAATTCCCTGTTGACCAACTCCACCACCTGGTTCCACACGCTTTCCGAGGTGAGTACACCCGACTCACGGATGGCATTGTTCTCAAAGGCCTCCACGCTCAAGTTGTCACTCACTATCTTCACCGCCCCAAGGAGCGTGATACGAGGGTGGAAAGCACAGATGTAATTGAGTTCCATGTCAAACAAGGTTGGCTCCTGCTTATCCGAGGAAGTCACAAAACTATTGTTCGTAAAGCAAGGAAAACCTTTACTGCAGAGCAGAAGTGGATTGGCGTGATCCTCAAACTGATAAGTACCATCCGTTAAACGGTAACTTTCACTCACCATCGACACCGTACCGATAGGCAGGGAGTTGCTACCGGCATACCCGATATTGAGCACACGCGTACCTTCGGGAAGAGCCGAACAGGTGCGTATCACATTGCCCGCACCCACGCCCATCCGTACACATTCCACTTCGGGGAAATACTGTTTGCACTTCTGATATTCTGCCTCCTCGGCAGTAAGAATTACCACATTCATTTATGAGTTTATGGGTTTATGAGTTTATGGGGGGCTTTACTTAATGTAGAACACCTTGCCAAAGACACCCAGCGTCACAGCATCCTGATTGGCGCCGTTGTCCATCATGCCTACGCTACAAACGCCAAAGTTGCGAATGTCCAGTCCCTTTGCCACGATAGCAGGAGTGAGCAGGTTGCCCAGCATATTGCCCAGCAAATTGTGCTCACCAAGGATAGCATTCTCCTCTGCATTGATATGATCTATAAGGCATTGTGCATGAGCCTCTTTACCAGGGTTAGACACAACCATAGACACAGCAAGGGCAACGATAACACCGAGGATGACAGGACCCATCTTTGATTTTCTCTTACTCATATATATACAAATTGAAAATGGAAAATGGAAAATTGAAAATTTAAAATTGAAAATGGAAAATTTAAAATTGAAAATGGAAAATTATATGAATTATTACATTCAAATGCAAATGTACTACATTTTTTTGAAAATAATCAATAATCGCTTTTTATTCCATGCAGAATGTATTATTTTTGCATTTGTTTAACTTTATTCCGTTCATTCTAGTTTCTTATAATTTTCCATTTTCGTTCATTTTCGTTCATTTCTGTTTCAAATAATTTCCAATTCGTCATCCCATGTTTTTTAGAAAATTCATCATCGCATCGATATGCACCCTCATCCTTCCCTTCAGCCTCTGTGCGAAGAACAAGGATGTCTTCAAACTCAACCAACTGCAGAAAGTTAGGCAAAGCGTATGGCAAGAATGGTGCCAGCAACTCGCCCAGCACGACACCCTCCCCGCCTTCTCCTTCAAGGCACTCGAGGAGGCATCGGCCATGCGTTGGCAACTGCCCAGCGAACTGGAGCCCAACGCCACTATGCCCTTCTATTCCGGCACGAAGGGAAGCAAGCCCGCCGAAGGCTATCCCGTGTATGTCTATCTCCACGGATCGGGCCCCAAGGCTGGCGAGTGGAACACCGGTCTGCGCCTGGCCCAAGCCTTCGACGACGCACCCTCGCTCTACCTCATACCGCAGATACCCAACGAAGGCGAATACTACCGCTGGTGGCAGAAGGCCAAGCAGTGGGCATGGCGTCATGCCCTGGAGAAGGTGCTCGCCCACCCCGATGTCGATGCCTCGCGTATATATATATATGGTATATCGGAAGGCGGATATGGCAGTCAGCGCCTCGCCTCCTTCTATGCCGACTATCTCGCCGGAGCCGGACCCATGGCAGGTGGCGAGCCCCTACGCAATGCCCCTGCGGAGAACCTCTGCCAGACGGCCTTCTCACTCGTCACCGGCGAGCTCGACCGCGGTTTCTATCGCAACCAACTCACCCAGCGCACCAAGGAGCGTCTCGACAGCCTGCAGAAAGTCTATCCCGACGAGTACCTCCACCGTGTGATGCTCGAGCCCGGCAAGGGTCATGCCATGAGCTACACCATCACCACCCCCTGGCTCAAGCAGTATCAGCGCAAGGCCCAGCCCACCCATTTCCGTTGGGAGAACTACGAGATGGACGGCATCAAGCGCAACTGTTTCTACAACCTCGAGGTGCTTAGCGAAGCCTCCGATGACGAACGCTACGACTATGAGTTCAGCATCAAGGACAATGTGATACATCTCGATGTGAAGCAGGTCAACTACATCATCACGGAGCGCGACCCCATCTACGGCATCGAACTCAACAACACACGCACCTACACCCCCGCCCAGCACGGCATGGTACGCATCTACCTGAGCGAGCAACTCGCCGACCTCTCCCGTCCCGTCACCATCTACCTCAACGGCACACTCCTCGCCACCCAGCGCCCCACCCTCAAGCGCTCCACCCTCACGCAGAGCTGTGCCCTCTTTGCCGACCCGCTCCGCCTCTTCCCCACCTCCATCGATGTAAAGTGGTAGGTGGAAATCAGATACACATCAAAAGTAAGGTAAGTGCCTCCTTGTTGAGATTGTCGCGCAACATACTGATCATCTTGCTTTTCTGCTTCTTCACTCCACTGATGGAGAGTTGAAGTAGTTCGGCTATCTCTGGATTGCTCAAACCTTGTTCAAAAGACATTTCAAAGATAGTCTGATACTTCGCAGGTAAGTGCGAAATGGCATCATAAAGCAAATCAAGCGTTTCCTGTTCGATGAACAATTGGGCAGAGTCTTTCTCAAACTGCTCCTGATTTTGCTCCACATATTGCGAATGAACCTTATTACGGCGAAGCAAACTAATAGCGGAATTATGAATGGAGGTGTAGAGATACGAACGCCAGCTGTTGCCGTCCACAATCTTATCACGCTCCTGGTAGGACTTAAAAATGACATCTTGCACACAATCCTCGGCAAGAAAGGCATAACCATCCGTCAAAATACGACTTGCAAAGGTGAGCAAAGCAGGATAAGCTTCTCGATAGAATGAATCAAGATGCCCTGCTTTAAAATCGTTGATAATATCCTTTGTAAGTTTCATTTTGACGAGAATTATGCCACAAAGGTAACAAAAAATACAAAATAAATGCATAATAATAAAAAAAATGTATGATAAACGGGTACTCTTCTCAACTCTGTGCGTATAAGGAGTAGAAACGACAATACAAATTCAGATTAAAGAAAATGAGAAATTATCTAAAAATGCTCCTTTCGGCATGTATCGCATCAATCATGCTGATCTCGTGCCAGACATCGTCGGGCCCATTACTTAAGGGTACTGCAAAGTTTTTAAGAGGTACAGAATTTGCCATCAACTATACCGAAGATGGAAATATCTTTACCATCAGACCCTATTATTTTCACCTTGATGAGGAAGGAAACTTCGAGTTTGATACACTCATGGTGGCAGAATCGGGCGACTATGAAATAATAGTGGGTAACCAGGTCTACGGCGTGCATCTGGAAAAGGGCAAAACCACTGTGATGAACATCATCGAAACCAATCCTGGCGAATATGCATGTACATTTAGCGGTGACAATGCAGGCGTCAGCGAACTGATGTCTATCGCATATCCTTCATACGACCTATACAGATACTCAACGCTATCCGACGACAACGGTACGCCTGAAATCTTTATGGAGCGACTGAACAAGGCTCATGAGAATGTTTGTTCAAAGCTCAACCTGATATCGGATAGCAAGAAGCGTGACTGGTACCAGCGCCGTATAGAAGCCATGTACATGGGCACCAAAGCCCGTATCTTGCAGGACAAGGCATACGATGAGGATATGAGCCCCAGAGATATGCCTGAATACATGGAAATCATCAACAGCATTGATCCCAACGATGAGATTTCGGTGTTGAGCTACAATACGCTCCTCTGGATTGCAGAGCAAAACCACAACCAGATAGCACCCAACATGCTTCCCTATTGCCTCGAGACCATGCGCATCGTCAACGAGAAAATCACAAATGAGAATGTGAAGAAGATGGAGGCATACTATGTAGCACAGCAATTCTTCAGCTTTGGTGACCACGAGACGGGTAAGGAAGAATTCTGGACGGCATACAAGGAATTTGCCAAGGATTATCCTGAATTCATCAAAGCCTATGAGCGCGAATACAACAAGAAGGTGGTGAATGCAGAAGGCATAGAGATGCCCGAAATCGAGCTCACCAAGGCTGATGATACAACCATTCCTCTTTCATCACTCTACGGCAAGTATATCTATGTAGATGTATGGGCTACATGGTGTGGACCTTGCTGTAAGGAGATACCTCACCTCGAAGAGTTGGTGGAGCGTATGAAGGACCAAGACAAGGTGATGTTTGTAAGTCTTTCGATGGACAGCGATGTAGAGGCATGGAAGGATAAGATTGCCAAAGACAAACCCGAATGGGCACAATATATCCTCAACGCAAAAGCACAGAGTGTGTTGAGCGAAACACTGAACATCCAGGGTATACCTCGCTTCTTCATCATCAGTCCCGATGGCAAGGTGTTCGATCCTGAGACAAGTCGGCCTTCTGACAGAAGCACAGAGGAGATGCTCCGTTCATTACAATAAAACTGTATGACCAATATTTCAAATCTCATTCTTCTACATCTGCTGAACAAAACAACAGAGGAGGAAGAACAACAACTCACAGCGTGGCGCAGAGAGAGTGAGGCCAATGAGCAACTCTTTCAGCGCCTCGCTGACTCTCATTATTTAGAAAAGGAGTGGCAGAAAAGGAAGATGATCAACGCCACGAGAGCACATGACGATATGATGATGCGTATCTCACGAGCCCTTCCTATGTGGCGTCGCCCTATCTTCCTCCGTTCGGCTGTTGCTGTCGTGCTCATCCTGCTATGTGGTGGACTGATACGCTACACACTCGACTCCAAGGATGAAAGCCTGACAGCACAGACAGAGGTGGAAAAAGATGCACCGATACAGGTAGGTAGTACCCATGCTTTCCTCACCCGGGCAGATGGCAGTGAGATAGAGCTCAACGAGTCTATGCGTCACAACCAACTGGTAGAGCTTGCCTGCTCAAACAACACGGAAGCAACAAATTCTGTTCACAATGAAAGCGTGAGAAACATTGAGTCGCTCACACTCAACACACCACGAGGAGGCGAATTCAAGGTGGAACTGGAGGACGGCACGGAGGTGTGGCTCAATGCACAGAGCCGACTCATCTATCCTGAGACATTCAGCGACACAGAGCGCCGTGTACAGGTGGAGGGCGAGGCCTACTTCAAAGTGGCACACGATGCAAGCAAACCCTTCTATGTTGAGACTTCGGGTCAGTTGGTAAGAGTGATCGGTACCGAATTTAATGTTCATTCTTACCCCGAAGATATGACAGTGCAGACCACACTGGTCAACGGGCAGATAGGTATGCAGCACATCGATGACAATGCACGCGAGATGATACTCACTCCGGGGCATCAGGCTGTGTTTGAAAAGAACTCTGGAAGCATCAAGATAAAACGAGTGGATACCGAAGTCATCACGAGTTGGAAGGATGGTATGTTCGTGTTTGAGGACATGACGCTCTCTGCCATTATGCAAACCTTGAGCCGGTGGTATGACTTTACCTATGAATTCACAGATAAAAAAGCTTCCGAAACTGTCTTTATGGGACGAATACCTCGTTACTCCGAGTTTGCAGATGTATTGAAAATCATTGAGATGAGTGGCGGTCTTAAACTAACACTTCAAAACAGGAAACTTACCGTTAGCAGTATCTAAACGGTATCAAAACAAATAATCAGTAAAAAGATGAAGAGACTAATCATACTACTTATCGTCACCCTATTGCAGATGGGTATGATAAATGTATTGGCTCAGGAAAAACGATATGACCTGTCGTTTGACAATCAGGATATAGAGAGTGTGATACGCACCATACGCCAAGTGACAGGCTACGAATTTGTATATCAAAAGTCGGTCATCGAAGGGGCCCCTCGCATCACGGAGACTTTCGACAACAGTACACTCGACAACATCCTTGGCAATATCTTTGTGGATATATGCTATGTGGACTACGAAATCAGCAAAAACACGATTGTACTCAAACCTTTGAGTCAACAGGCAAAGGAGATGCTCCAACGCTTCAACGATGATGCGCGTTGGCTTGATGAGGTGTTTGTGACGGGTTATCACAACATCAAGCGCGAGAATGCCACGGGTAGCTATCAGACTATCAGCGCAAAGGAGATGGACAAGCGCTACACAGGCGATGTGGTGAGCAACCTGGAGGGAAAGGTACCGGGATTGGTGGTTTACAACAACCAACTGAAGATACGCGGCACAAGTTCCTTTCGAGCCAGAACCAGCCCGCTGGTAGTGGTGGACGGTCTGCCCATAGAGGGTGGCCTGGAAAGTGTAAATCCATACAACATACAGAATATCACCGTACTGAAAGACGCCGCCGCATCGAGTATCTATGGTGCCCGGGCAAGCAACGGCGTGATTGTCATCACAACCAAACGGGCTACTGAGGATAAATTGCAGATTGACTTTAATGCCGACCTCAACATATCCGAGCGCAACAACTATGACTATATGGGATGGGCTAATGCAGAGCAACTCATACAGTTGGAGCGTTATAACTTCAGATTTGTGAAGAACAATCCTTCTCAGTCGGCATTCAACGACCTGAAACGCTACTACACACGCAATCCTCATGCCCTCTCACCTATCACCCAACTGTTGATGGCCAACTACAATGGCGAACTGTCCAATGAAGAAATGGAGTCGCAGTTGGCAAGACTGGGCAGAAACAACTACCGAGACGAATGGGTAGATGCCATGGAGCGCCAGCACATCACCCATCAGTACAATCTCTCCATGCGCAACCGTGGTAAATACCTCAACTCCAACCTTGTACTCAACTACAAGGGCGACAACATGGGTACTTACAAGGAGAATGCCAACACGCTCACATTCAGCTATCGTGGTGAAGTGAATGCCACAAGGTGGCTACAAATGGAGTTTGGTGTGAATGTGATCAACAACCGCAACAAAAGTCACATTTCCTCAGAATGGAGTGGCATCAATGGCTTTGCACCTTATATGAGTATGTACAACGATGATGGCACTTTGGCTTCTCTCGAAGCTGACATCTACCTGCAGGAGCCTTCTCTGCTCAACAACATCTATGGGCTCAAGCCTGCTCACTACAATCTGATGGAGGAACGCGATATGAATTTCACCCGAGGACGCGAAACCAACATCCGTTCCTTTGCACATGCCAGAGCCACATTGCTTGAAGGATGGACCGTCAGTGGGCAGTTCCAGTATGAGGACATCTACTCCAAGAGTCGGTCATACAGGGAAGCAGACTCGTACAACATGCGCTACCTCTACAATGTCTATACCGACACCGATGGCAAACATTATATGCCTGATGGGGGCGAACTCCGCACCAGACAGTCTGAGGGGGCCTTCTACACCTTCCGCACACAGACCGACTTTTCACGCGAACTCAAGGAGCGCCACAATGTGGAGGCCTTGCTGGGCTTTGAATACCGACAGACGCGCTCCCTCTCACAGTCGGACATCTTCTTGGGCTACGACGAACAGTCGCAAACCAACAACATGAGCACCACGAGTTTCCCTCTCTTTAAGGACATTGCAGGTGCCACATCGGCTTTGGGTTCATATTATAGCATGGGAGGTGCTCCCGAAGGAAGCTACTTCAGCACCTCCGATGTGCTCCATCGCTACTATTCCATCTACTTCAACGGTAGCTACACCTACGATCATCGATATAGCTTCACTGGTTCTTACCGTGTTGACAAGGCCGACCTGTTTGGCACGGATCCTAAGTTCAGAGGCCGTCCATTGTGGTCAGTGGGTGCTGGTTGGAATGTTGAAAATGAGAGATTTGCCGAAGACTGGAACTGGCTCGATGCGCTCAAGGTGCGTGTGAGTTATGGTCTGACGGGCAATATCGACCAGTCGGCTTCTTCTTACCTCACGGCATCAATAGATGTCAATGAGATAACTGGCGACAGAGAGGCTCATCTCAACACCCCTCCCAATGCTCAGCTTCGATGGGAGAAGACGGCTTCATTCAATCTCGGTACAGACTTTTCTATCGGCTCCGGTCGAATATCTGGTTCTGTCGATTGGTACAACAAGAGAGGATCCGACCTGCTCACAACCACCGACATGGACCCGACAACGGGTTGGAACTCACAGACTATCAACAACGGAAAGGCGCTCAACACGGGTGTTGAAGTTCAGCTCAACGGTCGTATCCTTACTGCATGGCACCGCAAGGATCTGGGCATTGTAGCTTCAGTGGGTATGTCGTACAACAAAAACAAAGTCACAGGTGTCAACCATCTTCCAGGATCGGGTTCAGAGGCTCTCTCATCATACACCTTGCACAAGGGCTATCCTATCCGCTCGCTCTTCTCCTATGCCTACGCAGGTATAAACGAAGATAAGGGCATACAGCACTATGGCTGGTACGACAAGGCGGGCAATGTACACTATACGGATATCAACAGCGAGGATTTTACGGTCGAAGATATCCGATATAGCGGTTCGCTCGAACCAAAGGTTGCACTCTCGTTCACACCCGAAATCACATGGCAGGGATTCACCCTGTCGGCTATGTTTGCCTTCTATGGTGGTCATGTGATGCGTGGACATATAGAGGACTGGACCTCCGACGGTTCGCAGTATGGATATCGCATCCTCAACTATGTAGAGGCTGTACCTTCAAGCTATCTCAACTATTGGACACAGCTTGGAGGAAATATTCCCGCCAACGGTTACCCCGGCAATACCAATGTGGTGGGCGACTACCAGCATCTGGATGCCAATGTGATGCCTGCCGACTATCTCAAGCTTCGCAACCTCGTATTGGGCTATGAATTCTCAAAGAGCGTATGCAAGCGACTTCATTTCAACACCATGCGTATCAGGGCACAGATCAACAATCTATGGACATGGGCCCGAAACGGTCATGGAATAGATCCCGAGGCATGCGACCCGACAAGCGGTACCACCTTGCTCCCCACACCTCGCAGTTACACCATGTCTGTTGCTGTGACATTATAATGATGTATAATATATATTATGATAGGATAAAAACAGATGAAAAGAATTTCTTTCAACATCATACTACTTGTATTGCTCACCACGATGACTGTCACCACGGCTTGTGAAAGCAAGTTGGATATCATCCCCAAAGGGCAGGTCACCTTGCAGCATGTGAGCGAACTGGAATTATTGCTCAATCAGGAATACAGCATCACGGCAGTACCGGCCGGGGATCTGGGTATAATATGTGGTGAGACTGTGGGAATGTTCGATCAGGTCACCTCTATCCTCTCGCAACCCAACACTTGCAAATATGCATTTTTAACGGGCGATGAGACGGTTGACAGAGCTGTACTTACCACGCAGGACTCGCGTTATAGCAACATTTATAGTTACATCAACTACATGAATGTGGTGATCAACCACATGCCAAAGGCTGTAGGCAACGAGCTCGTCAAACCTCAACTTCTGGCCGAGGCTCATGTCATGCGTGCATACATGCATTGGCTTGCCGTGAGTATCTATGCCAAGCAATACGATGAGAAAACCGCCGAAAACGAAGGGGGCATAGCCTACTCCACTTCTACAGAGGTACAGGATCAGCGTACCAAACTCTCACTAAAAGAGAGCTATCAGCGCATACTTGAAGATCTCGATGACGCCTATATAGCCCAGATGCCCCTCGATCACAACGAGACGGTGATGCGTGGCGACCAGGCATGGGGCAACGCCGTAAAGGCGATGGTCTTGTTGCAGATGAAGCGTTATGCTGATGCCATTCCCTATGCAGAGAAAGCCATCAGCATACGCCCCTACCTCTTTGACCGTTCAAGCATCAAGACTACTGGTATATGGTCACAGGACATGAGAGAAAAGTCATATTTCCTATATATGAACACAGGCATTCGTGTCAGTCCCACGATGGTACTGTTGAGCCTTTACACCGGAAGTTTGTTTGAGGAGGGTGACTATGTGCAAAGATACGAGAAAGACGGCGGTTTTGATCTCTTCCAAGGTCAGAACTACTCTGGCATAGAGGGCGTGAGGGCGCTCATGAGCTTTGCTACATCTTGCAATGTGTGGGGACTCACCGTAGAGCAGTTGCACTATGCTCTTGCCGAATGTCTCATCCGTACAGGCAGTATCAACGAAGGCTTGGCTTTGGTCGACAAAGTTCGTGTCATGCGAGTTGAGGACCCACAACCATTCGTGGGCACGGCATCAGACGAACAGTCGGCTATGCAGCTGCTACAAAAGGCCAAATGGCTGGAGAACCTCGGGTCGCCGTTCAACTTCTTCGATGTGAAACGATGGAACTCCGAACCTCAGTATGCACGCACCGTCGTACACGATCTCGGGCATCTCGGCAAATACACCATTTCTCCCAACTCACCACTGTGGGTAATGCCCTTCCCATCCAATGCAACACGATTCAACAAATCTCTGACTCAAAATTATTGAAAATCACTTACTAAAACACACTTAAAATAATTTTGATTACTTACTTATTACAACTAAAATATTAATCAATTAAAAAACAAAACAAGATGAAAAAATTTCTTTTATTAATGCTCTCAGCAGTACTCTTTGCTGCTTGTAGCAACGACGAGAAAGAACCCGAGATTAAGGTGATTGACTTCGCCGACTTTTCGCAGACTATCGGCATGAGCTATGCTGATATGATCAAAACTTATGGAGACCCCAGTCTCAACTTCGGTTCATTCTACATGTACGAAGAGACCGGTAATGCCAATGTTGAAGGTTTGGTGTTTATCATCAATACTGACAACCAGAAGGTATATCAGGTCATGGAGACTTTGAAGGAGGATGCATACAAGGCAGAGGATATCCAGAAGTATTTCGATAGCAAATATACTTTCTATAGCAAGGAAGAATACAACGACGAGGAGACTGGCTACACAAGCGCCACATATATTTATGGCAACGCCAAAGACATTGCAGATGCTACCCTCGTAGTTACTGTGTCAGGCAACAGTTCGGTAGTCTATACCGACCCAACCAACGAACCTGCAATACCCGAAGGTCCTGATATGTCAGAAATTTCTCCCATCTCAGCTCCTGCACTTTTTATGGGCATGACTGAGGACGAATTTAAGGAAGAGTATGGCAGTTCCTTGACCAATATAGCTCCCGGATCATACATGATGTATGTGGAGAACGACTACCTTGAGATTGTTGGTGTAAATATTGTCGACGGTGTAGTAAAGCAGGTTATATTGCTCTTCAACGAGTCACTTTCCGACGAGGATATTATCGACTACTACAAGGAATATGGCTATATGGCAATGCCCTATGAAGACGAAGAGGGTGAAACCGCCTACTTGTTTATGAATATGACTACCGGTGATGCCTTCACCTACTGCTCAGGTCGTGCAGAGATCAATGATCTTAGCGACATTGACGATGATGAAGATTATGATGACGAGGACTAATCCTTTGTAAGCAAAAATCATCAAATCAAAACTTAAAACATTTTGATTACAGAAAGCAATTCTGATATCAAATACCCCAAAAGAGCATATCATCAATTTGATATGCTCTTTTTTATTTCCCTCTTTGCCGACCCCCTCCGCCTCTTCCCCACCTCCATCGATGTAAAGTGGTAGGTGGAAATTGACAATGCACAATGCACAATTAAAGCAACGCCTCGATCTAAATTTTAATTTTTAATTTTCAATTTTCAATTTTCAATTCGCGTTCATTACCCAGTCAGCTATATCCCCCTTCTCACCCACCTCGTCCATCCAGTCGGTGGAGAAGCGGAAGTTGGCAAGGTGCTGTAGCTTGTCGATGCGAGCCTGCCAGTCGGTGAGCGCATCCTTGTCGGGGAATACCAGTACATCGCGCCCCTGGAGCGGACGGAGCATCTCTGCTGTGAGTGCTCCCTTGTTGCCCACAGCCACCCAGATGAGGTCGGGCCACCGGCACGCACCCACCACAGCATTCTTGGGACTCTCCACGAGCGCCACCATGCCACTCTCCACAAGCAGATGTTCGCCAAAGAGCGCACGGGTATCAAACACCGGTCCTTGCTCGTACATCCCATCCCTCTGCAGTATCGCCCCGAGCCATACCGTTGCCGGCTTGCGATGCATGAAGCGCTCACTCTCTGGGTGCGTATCATACTCCTGCACCTTCACATTGTGGCATCGCCCCTGAAGGTCAATGCAAGGAAACATCGTGCCTCTCACGAAGGTACGATCCGTACGCATCCCCAACCCATACCGCTGTGTCACAGCCTTCACCACCTCATAGGGGAACTTCTGCCGTAGGCACACCGACAGCGAGTTGTCCATATTGGGAAGGAAATCATCAATCCTCCCCTTGTAATGAGGGTCGGCTATAAGTTCCCCACTACTCTTATCCACATGATAGAGGTAAGCAGGCTTTGGGCGAGAAACCGGCTTGCCGGGCCCTCTTGACACCAGAGAAAGCCCTCTCCCTAGGCTTTTGCCGACGGGCAAAATGCAGAGAGCGGGGAGAGAGTCTTTTCCTATTAGATACTCCATCGCCTCCTTGAAACTACATTTCTTCTTCTTCATCACCATATCCACCACGCTATGCGACTCGCCACAGCTGTAGCAATAGCACACATTTTTCCTGCCACCCACCTGCATGCTCGGTGTCTTATCCTCATGCCAAAGGCAGTGGCACAATATATTTCTGCCACTGCGCTTCAGCTTGATGTCGAGTCTTTCCGCCACTTTGATGATGTCCTTGGCGTTCGCCTCGTCTATATGCTTTTGTGTATACATCATATAAAAGACTCTCTCCCCGCTCTCCCGATAGGGAAGTCGGAGTGACTAAATGTCACTACGAGTATGTGTCAAGGGAGCCCGGCAAAGCCGGTTTTCTGGGTGGGAGCAATTAGTTAAGTTGTTAGTTAGTAATGTGCTTTCTTTAAGACTCCCCCTCTTCCTCCCTCTCGTTCGGGGACTTGTAGCCCCCTCCCTAGAGGGAGGGCGGGGGGAGAGTCTTCTACATCTCGCTCTTAAACATAACTTTATAGTATCTTTGGTTATGAGTGACAGTATATTCAGCTCCCCATTTCTCAATGATTTCTGCAAACTTATTTCTGCCATATTTGTTAGATACACCATCTTCAACACAAAACTTATTATACTCCTGATAAAGCATCTTGAGAGGCATGTGGCCCTCTTCATTCTTCGACAGACACTCTTCGAAGAAACGCAAGGCACTATTTGTACCTATCCTGTATGCTTCAAGTGCATTATTGCATGCACTACTCTCTGTAAAAGTACGGTTCACTACCAAGCGCTTCAGTCCTTCAAGCACCCAGTTGAGTATGCCGGACAACTCCTCGCAAAGCTTGTCTTTCAGTCGAATATCACGCTCCTGCTCGGTGATGGTGACATCGAAGGGAATGATGATCCAACGACGGAAGAAACCTAATGTGGCTTCCGACTTGGGTAACTGATTGTAGCTCGAAATGAGCTTGCCATAGTTGGTAATGAGTTTGGGGTCTTTGTAAAGCGTCTTTACCATAACAGGCTCACCCGAAACCACATTCTTTAGGATGGAGTAAGATACATTCTGTCCATTCTCTTGGGCGATATTTGCCAGCTTGTCCTCAATGAGAGAGCGATGATTGTCATCGTTGGTCAGCTTCTCAAGGTCCACGCTACTCACATTATCTCGGCCAAGCAACTCTCGGAGAATGTCAGTAGCGACAGACTTTCCATTCGATCCACCTCCATAGAGTACCAGCATCTTTTCCATCTTAAGGTTGGTGGTGAAGCAGTAGCCAGCAAACTCGGAAAATACCATTTGCGACTCCGTTTCAGGAAGTACACGGTCGAGGAACTTGTGCCACAATGGACATTGAGCCTGTGGCAGATAGTTGTATGGCAACACATATGTAAAGAAATCGTCTCGGTTGTGTTCACGCAACACGACACCACCCTTGCTATCCACTACGAGCGTTCCGTTTTGCATATTCACCCAAACTTCATCTCTGGGCACTATAAAATTACGGTCACGAGCCACCATAAAGCCTACACGCTCATACACCTTATTCATAAAATCGGGGTCTTGCAGATATTCATCAGGGAGGCCCATCTTCCCGGCACAGTCGTTCACAAAGTCGTAATAGATCTGTGTACGAATCTGCACCCAGTGAGTGCCTACATACACATGCAATGCCTGCTTCGACATTGCCTTCTGCGAATACTCCACAGCAGTAATGTTACCGTCAGAAGCATCCACCACGGCTCTACTCACCACTTCACATAGCGGAACCCAGGCCGCTTTTCTTGTCTTCGAACTATCAACAATGGCATTCAGCACATCACTTCTATCGGACACTCTTGCTAAGAAAGCATCAAGGTGTATGCTCACGATATTACGCGCACGCATCTCCTTCTGCTCATTCAAAGCCTCTATGTCTTTTGTAATAAAATCTTCCATATCAGTAAAAGCCCTTCTCCCCGCTCTCCCCCAAAGGGGGCGAGTGCCCGGCAAAGCCGGAGCGAATGGGGATATGGGTGTTATGTTATACAATTCACTTTCTTATCTCAAAAAGCCTCTCTATATAAGTGGCTTTGCCACTCCCCCTGCCCCCAACGAAGTGTTCGGGGCGACTGAGGTCTTTAGAATGGCCACTGAATGTGGCTATGGCCTCACAAAGGGGAGACAATCCCCATTGTCGACGGAGGGCCAGGGGTTAGGGGAAAGGGCTTTTAATAAGTATGCCGCGCCACAGCGCGCTCGGCATCAGCTTCGCTGTGACGCTTCGCTCCGAAGGGGCAGAAGAAGCATACTTCAAACCTTAACTATGAATATCACATCACCTCTTTTCTATT
>JAZQQX010000037.1:0-22219 GCA_045629325.1 Bacteroidaceae bacterium
GTGACCTGCCCGAAGAAAGTTTTAGACAGGTATGTTGGAACTATTACTATGTTCGATTGGATGGACGCAAAATCCGGTGCTTTGGCCGTAAATATCAACCACTTGAATTGAAATAACATGAAATGTCCCTTTATCCTCGATGTCGTCCTCGCTGTCATGATGATTGTCGTCAGCATCCTGCTCGCAATCATCTTCATGACAGCTCCCGTCTGGACCCGCCTCCGCTGGTTCCTCGAGGATCTATGGCACATGGTGAAAAGGAAAGAATAATAATTTACAGAACACATTTAATATGAAGAAAACAGTAATCAGTCTGCTTGCCATGCTGGTCAGCGTGGCAGCATTCGGCGAGAAGAAGGACTCGGTGGACTGCAGCAGTCACACCGTGGTCTATGAGTACAAAATCAACACCCTGGACAAGGATGACAAGCCTGTCACCGATGTGTGCGAATTGGTGGTGCAGGTGGGCAGGAAGGTCACCAAGTGTGCGCCCATGATAGCGTACAACACGCAGACAGGTGTAGAACAGGTGAGGTTCGACAGCCATGACAAGGAACAGCGTTTGCAGTCTCTTCGGGAGTATGGCGCCGTCACCCTGATGCACCTGCCCATCGTCTTCACGGGCTATCCCAAGGGTAAGGTGACGACACAGGAGATGATACTGCCCAACCTCTACGTAGCCACGGACAAGTACCGCAAGCCGCACTGGCAGGTCAGCGGGGAGACGAAGACCCTCAACGGTCACCTGTGCCATGCCGCCACTGCCCAGCTGGCAGGCAAGACCTGGCACGTCTGGTTCACCAAGGACGCGGGCATCTCAGCCGGCCCATGGAAGCTGCAGGGAGCCCCCGGCCTTATCGTATCGGCCACCGACGAGGAGGGCATCCACTCGTTCCAGATGGAGGAAATCAAGGAGGAACGCATGCCCATCTACTATTACCATGACAAATGGGAGGCGCATCTGTCGCACAAGACCATGAAGATACAGAAGACTACCACCCAGGAGATGATCTCCCTCCGCAGTTCCTTGTTCGATAAGCCCGAATACCTGGACAATCCGCTCTACTATGACGACACGGCGAAATACGGAACCAAAGCTTGGATGCAGTTCGATTCGGTAGGGTTGGCTTTTAGCTACGAAGGTTACAACTACTTCACCTGCACCAAAGTCAAGGCAGCCGATGGACATGAGTATTGGCCGTATTGCGTACACAAATTCCAGCCGCTTGAAGAATAATCAGGAACACAATCTGTTCACCAGCTCGTCCAGGTCCGGACCACTGCCATCCTTCTGGGTCACCTTCTGATAGATACGGCGACGGAGGTTGCTGATGCCGCCTCGGGTATAGGCCATGAGAACGCACATCTGCGAGGGAGTACATTTCGCCACCATGAGGCAGATGGCATGCCGCTCCTGCTCCGTCAGCGTATAGTCCCTGTTCAGGGAGGGGAAGAGCTGGGGATATTGCGTATCGATGAGAGTCTGGAGGTGCTGCCACTCCTCGTCAGAGGGACGGACATCGCGGGAGGACAGCGCATGGATGCGCTTCACGATGGCACTCTCCTGCAAGGTGTCTTTTGACTGCAACGAACTGAGCATGGCTACATATTCCGCATTCTGCTGCAGGAGTTGCTGATGCTCCCGGCGCAGGGTGCGCTGGCGAGACAGGAGGAACTGAACGATGACGATGACGATGACGATGACGAAAAGGATAACGACGATGATGGCGGTGCGTTGGCGGTGAGCCTCCTCCACTTGTTCCATCTGGGTACGCAGGGACTGATAAATGCGTTCGAGCATCTGTCCCTGCTTTTCTGCCTTTTGGCCGGAGCTGGATCTTTCAGTCTCATTCCACAGTTGGCGGTAATAGTCGGCAGAGTCCTGCTGCCCATAATTACTGAAGGCAAAAGACAAATCACGATAGCCGCTGCCATTGGCGCCCTCATAGCAATGCAGGTCGGCATCGGCAAACTTCCTGCGATAGTACAGACAGGAGTCCCTTTCACCCATCTGCTCGAATGCGTCCGCTTTCTGCTTCCAGAACTGTCTGGCTCGCAGCGACTGTGGATGCTCTATATTGTACGAAGTGTACTGGGCAAAACGGTTGAGCATCTCAAGATACGGGGCGTTGCCAGAAGTTAGGAGAAGCGCAGGAAAGATGCAATCCTCTGCCAGCTGGCGATGACCGTGTGCCCAGAGGTAGTCGTGAGCCTTCCAGGCCATGTCGAAGTCCAGATACCAATAAAAGTTCAGGGCACGCAGGTACATGGTATGCACCGAGTCTCCCATCTCCTCTGCCAGTCGTATGGCTCGGTCTGCCTGCTGCCGTGCCTGGTCAAGACCATGCGTAGTAGACATCGCCTCGGCATACTCCGACAGCGTGGTGGCAAGGAGCAGGGTGTCGAAGGCCTGGGTGGTGTCGATGCTGCCGACAGCCATGCGGTACGCCTCGGCCCAGTAGCTGTTGTTGTCCATCCGGTGGTACATCTTGCCCGCCAGTCGCCATGCCTGCAGGCGCTCCTCCGGTGTGCCGTTCATCTCCATGTAGGTGGCCACTTGCAAGGCCAGCGAGTCACTGGGGGCATGGTCGAGATCCTCAACCTGGGCCTCCACCTCTTTTATATATGCGTGCGCGTGGCTGCTTTCCGTGGTGCAACTTTGCGGAAGGAGCACCATCGTCACGAGGGTCAGCAGCAGGAAAAATCTGTAGTCGTTTCATCATTTTATTACTTCATTCTTATCCCCCCTCGGGGGGTAGGGGGGCTGTTTTTGCTCGCAAAGGTAGCAAAAATCCCCGGAAAAGCTGTGAAAGCAGTGCTTTCAATTGATTGGAAGCAAGCTGGAAGCACGAAAAAGCAAGGTTTTTGACGTATTTTCATACTTTTGCCGGCGAAATCACATTAACCGTATAATCCCCTAAAAGGCAAAACGACTAATCGATTAAAACGACTAATAGTATGAAAAGAACAACCGCATTTATCGCAGTCATGCTGCTTTCATCTGCAGCATTCTGCCAAACCAATGACAGCATTGACGTGACGACGTTCACCGTCGGCTATGACTTCAAGGTTCACACCACGGACAAGGACGGCAATGCCATGACCGACTCCCTGCACACCGTACTGTTGGTAGGCAGCAAGGTAACGAAAACGATGGGATACTACACCCATAAGTACAAGGTACTGGAAATTGACGCGAAGGAATACTACGACGAGTACCAGCGCGAGAACATGGCACACGTGCCGACCATCGTCACGACCCTTGCCGACAGGAAGATGGAGGTGGTCGAGGCCGTACCCGCCTATTATTACCAATACACGGAGCCTGCCGACCTGAAGTGGACCTTGCAGGATGACACCCTCACCATCTCCCATTACCTCTGCCACAAGGCACAGACCAGCTATGGCGGTCGCACCTGGACGGCCTGGTACACCGAGGACATCCCCACCACGGCCGGCCCCTGGAAGCTGAGCGGTCTGCCCGGACTCATCCTCAAGGCAGGGGATGCGGAGGGGATCTTTGAATTCGAGATGTTCGAGCTCACGCAGCAAGCCATTGCCATAACGAATACCCAGAACCCCAACGCCACCATCAAGACCAAGCGCGACAAGTTCGTTACGATGCGCAACAAGCTCTTCCTGGACAAGCGCTACCTGGAGGATCCCCTCTACTACTGGACGGCATCTGATGATATCGGTATCAGCTATGAGATCTACGGCACGTTTGAGGATTACAAGAAAAAGTATGGTGGTCTCATCTATGACTCAGACCTGACCTACAAAGTCAACGGCATCGCCGTCCCCAGGTATGTCAAGACAAGAACCCAATATCAACCCCTTGAAAAAAAGTAAAATCATGAAAACATTATTCACTATCGTCCTTGCATTTGTGGCCAACATGATGTCGGCACAAGTGCTGACCCGCCGCAATGAAATACTGGACACGTTGTGCCAGTCAAAGTTGACAGCCGTCTATCTGTACACCATCCAGACATCGGACGCTGACGGAAAGCAGGTAACCGACTCCCTTCAACTTGCCCTGCAGGTGGGCGAGAAGGTTTGGAAGACATGGGCCTGCGAACGCTACGAGTATGAGAAGAGCGGTAAGGACGATGCTACTTATCTGCCCTTTATGCGCAACGAGATATTGATGCACGTCGCCACCACCACGGTGGGCTATCCCGAAGGCAAAATCACCAGTATCGAATCGATTTCACCACATCAGTACGAGGTGACAGAGGACATGGAAAAACCTGTATGGAAGAAGGCGAAGGGGAAGAATATGGTATGTGGCTATCAGTGTCGGAAAGCCACCGGCGAGTTCCGAGGTAAGAAGTGGAATGTAAGCTATGCAGCGGATATCCCTACCACCGCTGGCCCCTGGAAACTGCATGGCCTGCCAGGCTTGATAACATACGCTACGGACGAGAAAGGCATCCATACCTTCCAGCTCATCAGTGTCAACGAGGAGTCCGTTCCCATCACGCGTTCGTCAGGTTATCCTTTCCATAATTGGGTATTGGACAGGAGTACAATGACAGCAAACCATACCATTGAGGGAAAATTAGTTATAGACACAAAACCCTACAAGAATGCCACAAGAGAAAAATGCCTGGGCATGAAGAATAAGTTGTTTGGAGACAGCAGATACCTTGCAGACCCAGAGTTCCTGAATGAGTGGACGAATGAAGACTACTATGAATCGGATCAATTTGTTTGTAAAAACCCCAATGGTGAGACATACATCCTCAGAGGTGGACTATACATTCCAGACAAGGGACATCAGTACCAGCCGTTGGAACTGAAATAGACGCCCTTCCCTTCGTGAAAACTATGTTTTCAAGGCAAATGAAAACAAAATGAAAACCGCTTTATACCCAGGCATTGAAGAGAAACTGGTAATTTTGTGACGAAATCATTTAATCATTTCTAATAATGAAACGCAACCTCCTCCTTATCTTATTCATGACAATGGCAAGCGTCGCCCTGGCTCAGGTTAGGGTGACGGGACGTGTGACCAACCTGCAGAATCAGCCTGTGAGCGATGTGATCGTCAAGTGCCTCAGTGGCAGCAAGACTCTGGCATTTACCACCTCCAATGCGCAAGGCATCTATACCCTCGAACTGAAGGAGATGCCAAAGACGGAGGTCGTTTTGCTCTACAGTCATATCAGCTACGAGAAGGAAGAGGTGAAGACTGAACTGAAGTCGAAAACCACGAAGCAGGACATGATACTGACAGACAAGGCCATAGCCCTCAAGGAGGTGAAGGTCAAGGCCAACCCCGTCACGATGCAGGGCGACACACTGTCCTACAACCTTGCCTCGTTCCTGAAGAAAGGTGACGTGACACTGGAGGACGGACTGAGGAACCTGCCGGGTGTCACGATCAGCGACGACGGAGCCATCAGCTACATGGGTCGGGGCATCTCGAACTTCTACATCGGCGGCCTCGACATGCTGGGCGGTCGCTACAACCTGGCCACGAAGAACATCCCTGCCGAGTATGCCACTCAGGTGGAGATCATGAAGCACCACCGCCATCGCAAGATAGATGCCGACGAGGAGAGCAACGACGTGGCTATCAACGTGAAACTGAGCAACAAGGCGAAGTTCAAGCCCTTCGGCCAACCGGAGTTTGGCGTGGGGTATAGGCAGACTCCCTTCCCCTCGGGGGAGGGCTGGGGAGAGGGGCTTCTCTATGCCGCTGGTGCCACCGAGATGATGTTCACCGACAATTTCCAGTTGCTGGCTTCGGCCAAGTATAGCAACAATGGCAGCTTCGGCCTGTACGACATGGTCAATCATTACGGTGGTGACAACTTCGGTTCGCTGGCCACCGACAAGCTCCCGGCATGGGGACAGGAATACGCCGGTGGTGTGGGCGAATCTGTCTATCGCAGAAACGGTTACGGCAGCATCAATGCCATACAAAAGCTTGACAGCGTGCGCCAGATCAGGGCCAATGCCGACTATACCTACGACCGCATGACGAGCAGCGGAAGCACAGAGGCGTTCTACTTTGCCGGAGGCGAGAACATTCACATCTCCGAGTCCATCCATCCGCTCGCAAAGGCACATCGTCCCATGTTCAGTATGAAGTTCGAGAACAATGCCAGCAATCACTACTACGCAGAAAACTTCAGCGTCAAGGCGCAGTTCATTAGCAATGAGAACGACGTTTATTCCACTTCTGCTGCGGATGGCTTGTTGGCTATGCAGAGACGGAAATCCACCTCCATCAATCTGTACAATAACTTCTGGAACACTGTCCGCATTGGCAAGAAGAAATTCTCCTTTACCAGCGACATCGGCTTCACACGAACTCCAAGCGTGACACTTCAATTCTCCTCTCCCTCGGGAGAGGTCGGGAGAGGGGCCACCCAATCCGGTCAGAGCACCCAACTCAACACCCGCCACAGCACCTCGCTCCAGATTAAGCTCGGCAAATGGAAGGTGGACATGCCTATCGCTCTCGAAGCCAACTACAACTTCATTGAGACGGAACTCGTGAAACCTGAACATGATGACCACAGTCAGCGCATGAACGGATGGAAGCTTGTGCCACAGGTCAGCCCCTCAACATCGTGGTTATCAAGGGATAAGAAGTTCTATGCATCGATGGGTGTAAGGGCAAAGTGGCTCAACCTCTCCTATCTGTCACACTACGATGACAAACGCACCACGCTCTCCCAGCTGTTCGCTGAACCGAATCTGTCCATGCGCTATACCTTCAGCGGAACGTCCGAGATGAACTTCAGCAGTGGCTTCAACCATTCGGCCGGCGACATCATGGATCTGCTCACCACACCCGTACAGACCACCTACCGCAACACGTCCATGGCCTCGGGCGTGATAGGCAAGAGTCAGTCGTGGAACACCAACCTGCGATACTCCAAGCAGGTGCCATTCAGCTACTTCACCTTCGGGGCGAATGCCGGCTACAGCCAGGGTAAGCGCAACGTGCTGTCGTCGCGCACCGTCAGCCAGACCTCCACGGAGAGTACTGCCCTGTTCCGCGACAGCCATACGCGCTCGGCAAGCGGCTCTGTCAGTGCCTCCAAGAACATCCTACCTCTCTTCACCAAACTGTCCGCCGAAGCCAGCATGTCGTGGAACAGCAGCGAATACATGATGCAGGACGAGTTTGTAACGTCCTATCACACAGGCTACAACCTGCACCTTCAAGCCGACATCACGCCCATCTCCTGGCTTGAGGTGAATGCCAAGGGCGACTATGGTAAGGATTGGTCACGAACTGTAGGCACAAACCAATCGTCGGACAATCTGCGCTGCTCAGGTTCGCTGGCCGTATTCCCCATCGCAGCCCTCGAGATCCGTGGCAATTACAATTTCATGCACAACATGGTGGAGCCCGCCCAGTACCAGAATGCCTCCATGCTCTCTGCCTCGGTGCAGTACAAGGCCAAGCGTGCTATATGGAAACTCACGGGTGACAACCTCCTCAACGTGCGCCAGTACACCCGCACCACCTTCATGGACACCGACCGCTACATACACACCACCAACCTTGTAGGCCGCACCGTGATGCTGACCTGCAAACTGCTGCTGGCAGGAAAGAAATAACGGCATACACGTTTCCACAAAATTGCAGTATTCACAATATGTCGACTCACTTCATCTATTATTGGAGCAAGAACTCGAAGGCAAATAATCATGATAATGAATGGCATTGCCGTTCTCACACAATTAATCTATGCAAATAAGCAAATTTCCACATTACCACCAGCAAGAATCAGCAGACTGTGGCCCTGTATGTCTTCACATGATAGCCAAGGCAAGCTACAAGATGCATAAGAATCCGAAGAAGAAATAACTCAATATGGACTTACAATATATCATCAACATCTTCAAGCGGTGGTACA
Organism: Bacteroidaceae bacterium; assembly: GCA_045629325.1. Classification (GTDB taxonomy): domain Bacteria; phylum Bacteroidota; class Bacteroidia; order Bacteroidales; family Bacteroidaceae; genus Physcousia. The sequence goes on from JAZQQX010000037.1 coordinate 7,887, forward strand.
ATGACCAGCCTCTATCCCCAGCAGAGGCAGACTTCATCCCCCTCATCATATCCACATGTACAGTATCTGTTCTACTGGTGGTCATGCTCATCTGGATGGCACATCTCTACCAATGAGGAACGCACATCAAGTGGTTCACCGAAGACCTTTGCCACTGGTTCGGATGGAATATAGGTTCCTATAACGAAAAGGATGAGTGAGAGTCTGCACGCTGGATTAAGGATTATGAGAACTTGTTGTTCCACATCATGCGGAAGAAATCCATAACATATATGCATTCTATGTCTCCCATGCAGCGATTGAAGGGGTCGAGAGACACTATGATGCGTCGGCAGGAAGGATAGTCCTCGCCAAAGGCTTTGAGCCCTTTGAGGTGGCGTGTCTGCACTTCATCAACCGACTTGATCTCTATAGCAATTCTCGCATCACCGATCACTGCATCTACTTCCATGCCAGAGTATGTGCGCCAGTACGACAGTTTCTCGTCGCTATGGTTATAGCTTAGGTAAGCAACAATCTCTTGAATAACTAGATGCTCAAATGCATGACCATATTCAGGTGTGCCACGCTCCAAGGACTTGCGATGCAGAAGGTGGTTGACAACACCTACATCAAAATAGTAGAATCGTGGAGCTTGTACAAGGCGTCGTTTCATGGTTTGGGTATATGCAGGTATTCGATAGCCAATCAAGGTGTCCTCTAGTATCTCAAAATATGCAGCTACGGTCGTGGCACTTACGCCGCAATCCTGAGCTATGTTGTTGTAGTTTACCATCTCGCCATCGGTCAATGCCGCAACCTCAAGGAAACGATGGAAAGCGTCAAGGTTTCTCACAAGAGACTCCTCTTTTATCTCTTCCTTAAGATAGACATCAATGTAGGCAGACAGGCGACGTATTGGATTCTTTGCAAGATAATGAGGTGGCACCATGCCAGATAGTAATGCATGGTCAAGGTCGAAGTCAGGAATCTCGGCACTGACAAAGGGATATAGATATACAGGATATGCTCTACCGCCCAATGTGTTGTAGCCTTTGCGCTTCAGTTTGCGAGCACTTGAACCACAGAGAATGAACACGAATCTCTTTTCAGAGATGAGACGGTGGACTTCATTCAGTAGTTCTGGTACTTCAGGAATCTCGTCAATGATAACTAACGTGCCTTCTGGCTTGTCGTAAAGCGTTTCATACAACAGGACAGGACGGCGTCGAAAACGAGATTTTACGCTTGTGTCGAGCAGGTCGATAAAGATACTATTTGGAAATTGCTGACGTAGAATGGTACTCTTCCCTGTCTGGCGGGCTCCAAATAAGAAGATGCTATCTTCTATCTCATTGGACAACTGACATATACGATGTAGCATAATCGATTGTTATAAGTGAGATGAATGCCGTAAAATCCAAAGTAGTACTTGCGATTTTCCTGTAAAACCCAAAGTAGTACTTGTGATTTTTACGATTTTTTTCGAGCGCAAAGATAATAGCAATAATCCAATTAGCAAAGGAATAAGACGAAAAAGAAATGAGTTTTTTGTAAATTTGTTGCCAGAAAGGGTTTAGTAAATCGTAGTTTGTGTGTATATAGGGTATATGACGCAAAGCAAAGGACAAATAGAAAACCTCTTCATGCAGTACCATAGGGACATGCTGCGCATGGCCATGATGCTGGTACACGACGAGGAGGAAGCCAAGGACATAGTGCACGATGTCTTCGGCCGACTGCTGCGAGGTGATACCCAGTTGAAGGAAGATGGCGCCAGGGGATTCCTGATGACCAGCGTGCGTAACGCCTGCCTGAATCGCATCCGCAGTGTCAAGATGCAGGAACGCGCCAAGCGACTGTACCTGCTTGAGGCTGAGGTAGAAGCAAGTACCACGGAACGGCTGGAGACGGAGAGCCGACTGCTGCTACAGGGCATGGAAAGGCTCTACCCTCCCGTATGTCGAGAGATCCTGCAGATGCACTTCCGCGACGGACTGACGTTCCGGGAGATCTCCCAGCGACTGGGCGTGAGCGAGACCACCGTCTACAAGCATTTGCGCCAAGCATTAACCCAATTACGAACCTACATGAACAAACAACAAGATGGAGAAGACTGACCTTTTGTTCCAGATGCTGGAACAGCCCGACCGATACTCCGACCAGGAGTGGGAGGAGATACTTGCCGACGAGGAGTGCCGTGAACTCTACACCCTGATGGCCCAGGTGAAGGGAGCCGTGATGAGCGAGGAACTGAGCAATAGCACCCGTCCTGAGCCGGTGCCCATACGCCGCACCGTCATCCTGCCCTTCCGCAAGATTGCCGCCTTGTTCCTGGGCATCGTGATGCTTTCCGGCTTCGCCTATGCCGCCGTGCGCACGAGCTTCTTTACTGAGCCTTGGAGCGAGCAGCCTGTGGCAGAAGTTGAGGAGCAGACTCTCCCCGAGACAGAGAAAAGGCTTATCCTGCTGCCCAGCGACAGCATCCCTGCCGTCAAGGGTGATGTGACCTTCGAAGACAACGAACTGGAGGAGGTGCTCCGCAGCATCTGCAATGCCTACAAGGTGGAGATCGTGTTCAAGAACGAGGAACAGAAGCACATCCGCCTGCACTTCAGCTACAATACCGACGACAAGCTGAAGGATGTTGTGGAGGACATGAACCTGCTGAAGAAGTTCTGTTTGAAGCTGAATGACAATAAGTTGACCGTAGAGTAAGGGAGGACTGACAGATGAAAAGAATTATCGTTTCCCTTTTGCTTGTGCTATGCGCAAGCCTCTCCACCCTTGCCCAGCGCGTCACGGCCGAGTTCACCGACACACCCCTCTCCGAAGCCTTGCTGGAACTGGAACGCCAGTGTCCTGACATGCGCATCAACTTCGTACGCGATGACATGAAGGACTTCCTCGTGACCCAAAGCATCGCGAACCTCCAGCTCAAGGAGGCCATCCATGCCGTCATCGGCGACCATCCCGTATGCGCGGTTCGCAAGAAGAACAAGTTCTACCTGAGCATCGTGCCCACACCTACCGTGACGATAAGCGGGGTGGTGCAGGATGGGTTCCTGAAGCGTGCCGTGCCCGGACTGAAGGTGTCGCTGCACCATGCCGACAGCACCATGATACGCGACTCACTTACCCTGAGCTATATCATAAAGGGCGACGAGGAACTCACCATCTACGCCACCGAGATTGCTGCGCAGGACAGGGACTACCTGATTCATACCGAGGCCCGTGGCTATGCCGACATCTGGAAGAAGATACAGGTGAGCACTCGTGGCGGTGTGGATGTGCCCTGGCTGGAGATGCGAAGAGTCATAGAGCTGAAGGAGGTGAATGTGGTGGCCACCAAGGTCAAGATGTTCTGGAAGGGCGACACGCTGGTCTATGATGCCACGGCCTTCAAGTTGCCCGACGGCTCGATGCTCGATGCCCTCATCCGTCAGCTGCCCGGTGTGGAACTGAAAGAGAATGGCGAGATATTCGTCAATGGTCGCAAGGTGGACGAGCTGCTGCTGGGTTCGCGCTCCTTCATGCGCGGTAACAAGAAGGTGCTGTTGGAGAACCTACCCTACTATACGGTGAAGGATCTGAAGGTCTATGAGAAAGCCTCGGACAAGAGCGAGTATCTGGGCTATGAGGTGGAGCCGAAGAAGTATGTCATGGACGTCAATCTGAAGGACGAGTACAAGACTGGCCATATCGCCAACGTGGAGGCAGCAGGCGGAACCGGCGAGCGTTGGTTGGCTCGCGGTTTCCTGCTGAGCTTCGACGACGAATGGCGCTACACGCTGCTGGCCAACGCCAACAACGTGAACGAGAGCCAACACATCGGTCAGGACGGACGCTGGTCACCGCAGCGCATGCCCACAGGCAGGGTCACAACCCGCAGCGTGAAAGGTGAAATCAGCTATAAGTCGAAAGACGGCAAGGTGGAGAACTTCTTTTCGCCTGATTATAAGTACACCACAACCAACACCGAGATGCGTTCGCAAACCGAGACATTCCTGACCGGCATGACCCCTCACTCCAGCACGGAAAGCGTCTCGAAGAGTGACTCGCGCAAGGTGAATGTGTATGACTACCTGACATTGAAGACCCCCTTCTTCCTGAACATGGAGGGCAGTTACACGTACGAGAAGGTGAACGGAAATTCCTGGTCGGACTTCCACCAGTGGGGCGATACGCTCACCGCCAGCAGGCTGACCTCTGGCCAGGACGTCAGTACCCTGAGCAGCGGATTTATCAGGCTCAGTCCCACCTTTGCCATCAACAGAGAGAAGAAACGTGACCTTGGATTCTGGCTATTCTTTGGTTCATACGTAAATGAGGTGGATCGTGCTTCCAAATTCAAGCTGGAGCAGCTGGGCACGCAGAATACCCGGTATAATGCCGATGACTATTACTACAAGTACAACCAATATGAATTCAACTACGGCCGCGGCCATTCGCTTCCAAAGAACTGGAGGCTTGGTTATGGGGTCGACTACACCTGTTGGGATAATTTTGCACACGACAACCTCTACCATCCCGACTCGTTGGCCCTGCCCTCGCAGTTGGAGTCCCTTGCAGCGATCCAGGATCCCTCCAACTCCTACGATTACCGATATACCAAGCACACGGAGAAGTTCCATATCACTCTCTACGACTATATCGTTAGCCATCCCCTGCCAGGCATCACGCTGAACTCACAGCGCTTTCATATCAACCTTGATATTCCAGTCCAGCAGCACAGGTTCGACTACCAGCGCGGAGCCATCGACACCCTGATGCACTACAATGCCGTACACCTCAATCCAAGTGCCGATTTCAAGCAGAAGTTCGGCAAGAACGATCGCAACGAGGTACGCGCATCGGCACATTTCACCACGCATGACACGAATCATCTGTGGCAGACCATTACCTTCCGCGATGACAGCCAGCCACTCATCGTCAGGTTGGGCAATCCCGATCTGAAGGCGCGCCAGACGACGGGCATGTCCTTCGACTATGCCAACCACAACCGTCCGCACCGGCAGGAGGTGAGCGTGGGAACGCGCCTCGAGTACAATGTCCGCGACATTGCCGAGAGTCTTTCCTACAACAAGGCCACAGGTGTCTATACCTACCAGCCCATCAACGTAAGGGGTGGCTACAACCTAGACGGCAGCCTCAACTACTCACGCAACCTGGACAAGAAGAACCGCTGGTCGGTGCAGAGCAATGCCACATCTTCGCTACATCATAGCCTCGACCACACCATGTTTACAGACGAGGCAGAGAGCCACCTTAATGCCGTCAACACGCTGACCGTGGTCGAAAAGGCGTATATCCAATATAATAAGGATGCCCTAAACCTCCGTGCCACGGGTAGCATCAACTGGCGTCACTCGGAGGGCAAGATGGTGGACTTTGAGACCCTCGATGCATTTGATTATCAGTACGGTCTGAATGGCTACTACACCATCCCCAAACTGAAAACTACGCTGTCAGTGGATGCGACAATGTACAGTCGCCGTGGCTATGGCAGCAGCGAGCTCAACACCGATGACTTCGTGCTCAATGCTTCCCTCTCGCAGTCCCTCTTCAAGGGCAAGCTCATAGCCCGCATCGAGGCCTTCGACCTCCTGCACCAGCTCTCCAACACCCAGTATACCGTCAATGCCCAGGGTCGCACCATCACCTGGTACCGTTCCCTCCCTCATTACGCCATGCTGCACCTGGTGTACCATTGGAACAAGAACCCGAAGAAACATTAAGAGATTAGTAATTAGTTAATAAATAGTACCGACATGTCACCCCGCCCGCCGTCCGTGAGGATAGCGGGCGGTTTACCAGAGAAAACAAACATTCATACACATACAAAAAACTAAAAACAAGCGACCTTATGAAGAATTCCGAGATTATGTTTTGCCGGTTCAGGGAATAGTTATATCTTTGTCATCGCTAATGCCATCATGGGCTTAGCATGACGCTTTGTAAGTCGTCTCTTCGAAACACAGATACGGAAAATCACATTAGCTCGAAGATGATGCGTAGGCGTCCCGTTGTGAATTTCAAGAAATTGAATATATCACAGCGCGGACGACTATTGCACATTAGGGCTAAGAAAATTTCCGTATCTGTGTTCCTTTTGTACAATTTCGTCCGCGTCTTTTCTTTTCTTCACAGCGGTAATTTTCAGCAAATTTATTTCTTTTCACCCACCCGAGGAAGGTGCGCCATGCGTATTTTCCGAAGACCTTATAACCCAAACACAATGAAGAACAGAAGAAGCGCGCACAACAGCCAGCGCAGCAACAAGCACAACAACAGTCAGTCACAGCCCCTGCACGCTCACCGCACAGCAGGGAAGGACTATCACGAGAGGAATGTGACGATACAGGGGGGCGTCACCATCAATGTGAACATCGGTGACAAGCACCAGGACAGCAAGACGCTCATCACCGACGTGACACGTGGCCTGCAGCAGGCTGTGGCCACCATGGCCGATGCCAGCGAGGCAGAGGAGTGGGAAGAGGGGGCGGGAGAGAGGACGGAAGGACCTGCACAGAAGGGCATGGCAGACCTGGTGGCGCCAGGCTACGACAAGCAAAATGTGCTCGTACGGTTGCACCGGGCCATAGAGGGACGGAGCGGCGTGGAGGTACCGCGCATACTGATGGTGGCAAGGGATATGGGTCTGCTCACGAAGGTGCCGTCGTGGGATGTGGCACGGGAGGAATTCGGACAGATCGGAGCACAGTCCGGATACTATAAAGGGAAGGAGAAGGGGCTGACAGATGATGAAATGAATCAGTACGAAAAACTCCTGCAGAAAATCAACGATTAAGCTCAGCTACGTACTCTTGCAAAGTATATAGATTTACACGTGGAAAGTCTATTTCTTTCAAAATACGAAAATGGGCATCGTTGGAGACTATGCACATTGCCCCAGAGCAGATGGCACAATCTACAAACTTGTTGTCATCAGGATCGGCAGTGATGATGCCAAATCGGTATTCCGGCTCCTTTCGCACCAGTCCCGGTAGATTCAAGACAGACTTCATCACAGAATCGACAAACAATTGGTTGCGAGTCTTGCGGTAAAGTATTTCCTCGTATTCCAGTAAGATGTCACTTGACACACATAATTTAGTTCTGCCTTCAAGAAGATCATTCCAAACACTATGGTATGGACTCCTTGAGGGTAGAATGGCTATCAGGCAGTTTGTGTCAAGAACGATGCTGCTCATGGTCTGTAAGGCGTGCGCAGGTGTTCGGAAAGAATGCCCTCTATTGCCTCGTTGCCGAGCAGACCATCATCCCACATCTGGTCGGCCATTTCCTGCATTTTGTTGGTATAATGTGCCAAAAGGACAGCTTTCAGATCATCGACCTCCTCCTGCGTCTTGCTGAACTTGAACATATTGAGCAGTTGCAGTTGCGTGTCATTGAATACCGTTGCTTCCATATCCTATCTTTATATCTTTGTACGGCAAAGGTAGCTGTTTTTTTTATTACGTCCAAATATTATGCATGAAAAACTCATTTTTTGCCATTTTGCAGTGTGGGGGCATGTGGAATTATGTGGAATTCCACTTTTACTCCACTTTTCTCCATATCGCGTTTCTTGCATTTCGCCCTTTCGTGTTGTATCTTTGCAGTGTCACAGAGAGGAAGGGTGGCGAACGGGGCATGCCATACAAGATGGCGCACACGATGTAAGGTATTTTCCATAGCCGATTTCCACACAGACCTCCGCCCGACGGTTTCGCACCACCCCCTCCCGTGACCCACGCCCGTCATAGGCATGGCATGGCAGAGTCATTAGTAATGGCAAGCCGAAGCCATAAGCATGACGAAGGCGAGGGACCACAGGGCTTCGAAGCAACCAAATAAAGAGAGAATCAACCGGATTAGTCACCGTGCCTTGTAAATTTATTTCAAGGTACAAAAAACAAGAAGAAAACGACAACTATGATGCAAGCACACCACACCATGCATCCCCTGCAGATCATACGGGGAAGCGCCAAGTACATCGCCCTCATGGGCATATGCCCCCTTCCTTCCGAAAAGTGAAGAAGAAAAAGAAAAAAGAAAGTTTTTTCCTTCCCCCACACCCCTATTCTTTATCAAAGAAGAAAAGAAAGAAAGAAGAAATGACGACTACCCGAAACACGTATACGCGAGGAAAATCGAGGATACCCTCCGTGGAGGATGTCACATCATACGCCAAAGAGTTCAGCGGACTGGACTTCACGCCTCAGTACTTCCACGACTTCTACCAGCGTACCCACTGGCGCATAGGGGGCTACAAGATACAGGACTGGCAGGCCGTATTCCGGGTGTGGGCACGCAACAGCCGTCCGGGCCGCCAGGCGGGGCGACAGGCCGGGGAGGCGGGGACTCCGGCGATGACCTACCGACAGCAGTGCATCCTCTCGGCGGAGACGAGGCGAATGGAGGAGGCGGAGCGGCAGCAGCAGGAGCGTGAGCGCATCTACGAGGAGCAGAGGAAGGCGCACGTGAGCTACGAGGAGTACCTGAGGATGAAGGAGAGGAGACCCCCCAGCCCCTGCATTTTGGGACAAGCCAAAAGCTAGGGGGAGACAATACTAACGGAAATTAGGAAACAAAAATGAACGAAAATGAACGAAAATGAAAAGGTTAAAATCAAAGTGGAAGTGATGTAAGCTCAATGAATTCATCGAACTCGCATTAAGCAAAAGGAAAACAGAACTTAACTATGAAAGCATACTTTAAGAATGAGATCGCAAGGGCAGCGGGTGTGAGTACGAGTACGCTGCGAAGATGGCTCGCCACAAGGGAGGGCGTGCTGGAGAGGATGGGCGTGAAGCGCGGGCAGAGGCTGCTGCCGCCCAAGGCAGTGAGGTACATCTGCCACGAGTACGGCATCAGCGAGGAGGACTTTTAGAAGGGATAGAGGGATGAGCAGAGGCGACATCGCGGACTACATTGTAAAGGAAGCTGGACTGTGAATAATAAAGGAGACTGGTCCGTCTTGGACCAGTCTCCAGTTATCGTAGGAATTATTGGGTCTGGACAAAGCCGATCAGTTCGATATCGACCCATTATCACATCCCCATAATTTGGGATGTCGACACCTACCAATCAATCTCCCAAGCACCGTGTGACGAAGCGCCAGAATAGGCTTTCACTTCTTCGGGTTCGGTAGCATCTGTGGGATTGGGGTCAATGGGTATTCCACTTTCTGCAAGAAGGCAAGCGTCTTGCAGATTCGTCTCGATGCATTCTGTCTGGGGACAGATATATTGTTTCTTTTTCATATCTAAATGTTTTTTGAATTACTTAACCAGGATTTTGATAACAGAGCCATCTGCCTTGCGAACAAGGTTGATGCCCTTCTTGAGGCCCGTGTGGCGTACGCCGTCGGTGCCGTAGATAGCTTCGTTGGTGCCAGCGAAGTCGACGGTCTCGATGCCAGTCTCTTCGTCGCCCATGAGCAGAACCTTCACCTCGCTGGTACTACCCTCCACATACCAGCGCATGGCGGGCAGGTTGTAGCCGGCTGAGTTGCTGGTCTGGACGATGGAGCCGCTGTGCAGCACGCTGTAGGTACCGGACTGGATGACGATGGGACTGTAGGTACCGGTCAGCTTGATGCCACCAGCCTCTACACTTGCCTTTGCGGCAGGAACGAGTGTGACATCCTCAACGATGACCTCGATGTCGCCCGTCTGCTTGGCGCGGATGAGGTAGGGAGTGTTTGCCTCCACCTTCTCACCCTCTTCGAGATAGGTGACGGTGAGCACGCCGTCTGCAGCTCCATTGGTGTCGGCCACCTTGGCAATGTCTACGTCGTCGCTCCATGCTTCATAGTCGGAGGTGAAAGGCACGTAGAGGGGCTGCCACTTGGTGGTGCCGAAGGTGCGGGTGTAGGCGAGCTTGGCAAGCTTGGTCTTCACCTCGCTGATGTAAGGAGTCTTGTCTGCCAAGATGTAGGTCTCTGTCTTAGGTATGCGGACAGCCACATCGTCGTATGCGAAGTATGCAGGCTGTGAAAAGCCGTAGCCGTTGTCGGAAGAGCCCATGATGTTGAAGGTAACTTCATCAACAAGACCGAGTGAAGAGAGATCCCACTTTGTCCAATCCATGATGATGTGCTTAGGACCATTAACGAGATAGAACTCAGAAGTCTTGCCCTTCTGGCCATCCTTATAGCCTGTAGCCACGATCTTCACCCAATCCTCGTCACCGATAGCTGCTGTAAGGCTGTTGCCGTTGATGTAGCAGTTGAGGGCATAGCATGTAGCATTGATGTACATGTGGTCGATGACACGTGCGTTGCCATCAGCGAATGTGAGGCGTGGCAGAGCCTCCTCGCCAAGACCGTAGCCAGAGTTGTCGGCATAGCCGAAGTGTACGGCATAGTTGTTAGAGCCGTTATGGCCGGCACCTTCGCGAACGAGATCTGACTCACCCTTCTTGAATACGGTGAGCTGGGAGTTGTAATCGCCGTATGTCTCAACATCGCCCGAACCGTAGTTGGAGATGGCATGACCACCCGACCAGTAGCACCATGAGCCGTAGCCCTCGGAGATGATGTTAGAGAGCCATGTGTTGTTGTCGTCGCTCCAGCGGTAGGCATACTCTATTTCATCTACACCCATGCCATAGTCTCCGTAGAGAAGCAGACCGCCATATTGAGGATCGTCGATGAGTGTTGACCAGTCCTCTGTACCTACATAGTTGCCTTCGCCCTTGTAATCCTCGTCCTCGAATGTGAGGACTGCAAGGTCATAGTCACCAGTAAGGTCTTCGGCCTCAGCATTGGTGTATCCGTTGAGTCCCTTACGAACCTTCAAGCCACCAAGCACAGGAGTTGCATCCTTACCGATTTCCTGTCCCCATGCCTCGCCAAGCAGAACGGCAACCTCGCCGGACTTAAGCTGCTCTGCAGTCTTGACTTCGCCCTGATCGGCTGTGAGCTTCTGTGCCTTGTTTGTGTAGCAGTTCTTCACGCCAGTGGCAGCTTTTGTGTCTGCCCAGATTGCACCGACGGAAGCACCTGTTGCCGTGATGTTGGCTGTGACGAGACAGTTCTCAATCTTTGCCTTTGAAGAAGTAGTACCGCCAAATGTTGGGATGATGCCTGCCACAAAGTTGGCAGCCTTGATGGTACCACGGACGGCACAATCCTTGACGGTGATATTGTCGTAGTTGCCTGTGTTGTAGCCGATGATACCTGCCACATAGTTGCGACCAGTAGCAGTGATAGTGCCTGCAAATTCACAACGTTCTACGTTGTACTTAGCACCGTTAGCACCTACAAGCCAGCTGACGATACCTGATGCGTAAGCACTGCCACTGCCAGTGCTGGTGATGTCGAGCTTAGAGGTAATGCCAGAGATAGTGGCACCATTCTGTACACGGCCAATGATGGATGCGTAAGTAGCAGTAGTAGTAATCTTACCCTCAGCCGTGAAGTTGCGAACTGTGATGTTGTCGCAATAGCCGAAGAGGTTGTTTTTGTAAATTGTTGTACCGTTGATATTGATTCCACTGATAGTATGGCCATTACCCTCGAGGACGCCGCCGAATGGAGTGGCTGCAGCGTTGCCGATGGTTGTGAATGGCATGTCAGAGAGCGTGATGTCATTGCAGAGCACGGCGTTGGTCTTCGCCGCCTTGTTCACATTGACATTGTTGGCAATCCACGCAAACTCGAAACCAGTAGTAATCTTGTAGTAGTTCTCCATGCCAGCAAATTCGCCGGTAGCAGCTTCCTCTGCAGTAACCTTGGCAGGCTCCCTGACAGTCAGACCATCCCAGCCGTTGGCGGGGATACTTTCGAGTGCGATAGGAAGGATTACGTCTGCCGTTTCCTCTCCGGTGATTTTGAGGGTGCCTGTCACATACTTGTAGCCATCAGTAACGATGGTATAGGTGTAGGTGTCGGGAATAAGCCAGAAGCGGTTGTCGGACTGCAGGTCGAAGCTGTCGCCCTTGCCATTGACAAGCGTTATGTCGCTCTGTTTGCCGTTGGCATCGATGTTGAAGCCAGCCTTTACGTAGTCAGGCATTCCCACAACGATGTCGATATTAGGAAGCGCACCGAAATAGGTCTGATGTGCGATAGCCGTGAAGTTGGGCGAACGTCCTGCCACAGGGTCGATCATACGGTGATTGCCGATGGGGTCGCCGTACCCATTGACCTGAAGCACTGCATTGTCCATGATGAAATGCTCCTCAGGATTCCAGTTGGCAGGGATGCGAGCCTTTACGAGCTGAGCCGAAGGTGTGCCTGCAAACTGATACTGATTGGCACTGAGGATAAGTTCTGTGCCGTTGGGGACGCCCTTGTAGGTCACGTAAGCCGACATATTGTAGATGCCCGACATCTTGTTAGCGGGGTGATAGAGACCAGCAAACTGTATCTCGATGTCATCGCCTGGCATGAACGTACCGTCATTGCGGGTCATGTTGGTGATGGTCTGTGTGCAAGGCTTTGCTGTGAGAACCTGATAGACCGAACGGCCTGCAGCATCTGTAAGCTTTACTATCTGGCGACCATTCTTCAGGAGCAGAGAGTAAGAACCGTCAGCATTCTTTGTAACGCCCTTTGTGCCGAATCCCTTGTATGAGGCCATTGTCTCGCCGATGGTGGGATAAGCCATCTCAACAGAAGCTACGCCGGAAGGAGTGAATGTGTATGTGAAGCCGGGTTCACTCTCAAGATAGTAGAACACGTCGTGCTCAGCATCAACATACTTGCCTGCGTTCTTCAATGTGCCAGTGTTGTACTTCTCGTTGATGAGCATGTTGGGCTCAACTGATGACTTCGCGCCATCGACAGTGACAACGAAGACCCCCGTATTCTCTGGCCAAAGTGCGCTCCATTCCGAACCATAATAATAATCTGACTCTGTAATCTTGTAAGGCGATTTCTCTGTGCCTGAACCAGAACGGGCTATCTGTGTTACCTTCATCGCATCGTAACTGACGAGCACGAGAGCAGAACCGGCCTTGTTGGCCTTGAGTGTGGCCCAGGGTGAGAAGTCATCAGCCGCTTTCTCAATCGTCACCACATCGTTGCCGGTGGTCCCATCGAGATTGAGAATGGTGTAGTGATACTGTGGCTCAATGAAGTAGTTGGCTGTAGATGTGTTGGTGAGCTGCCAGTCACGCTGTGCTCCGAGCATTTTTGTCTGGCCGGCCTTCATAGTAAGATGTCCGCGCTCGTTGACGGTAAGAAGGATGTTGGCTACATTTGCCTTGTTGTTGGCTGTCACGTCATGGTTCATCCATTTGGCATCAACACCAAGATCGTCGCTGGTGAATGTGAGGGATGTGAAACCGTCGTAGTCGCCAGTCCACTGCTTGCTTGCATCCAATGAGAATGGCTTGTAGGGCACGAACATACCAGCCTTGGTGCGCTTGCCATCCTTCCAGAGACGATAGTTGTATGTCGTTCCTTCTGCCAGTGTGTAGGTTCTTGTGATAGTTCCGCCCTTGCTGACCTTGCTTGTAGAAGGGATATCCATAAACTTGACGTAATGGATAGAGCCACTGCCGTTTGTGCCACCTGGCTTTTGGTAGACCTCAAGGTTTGCGTCGGAAGGGTATGTGACGGTGAAAGTAAGACCAGAAGGAATGGTGAAGCTGCATGTGGCATTGGCCGTCATCGTACCACTGCCGAACGTATCCATGTAGCCTTCTGCCTTGTGCGCATCACTTGGCACCACGCGGAAGTTGTAGCTGCTGCCGTTGAGTGTGAGCAGATACTTCGACTGGTACTTGTTGCCCGATGTCGCCACGTTTGTGAAATTGCTCAAAGTGATCGGAATGAGCTTACCTTCACGGGTGTTGCAACGAAGGTCTGTCATGGTGTAGTCGGTGCCGTATGCCCAGCCTGTCTTGGTATCAGCATAGTAGCTCTGGCATGTAGCCGTAACCACGAAGACCTGAAATTCCTGCTGAGGTTCGTCTGTAACCTCAATCTCAATTGTGCCATAATCCTTGGTATGGCTGTCTGCATCCCATCCTGTAAGCACGTATGTGCCAGGTGCGGCCTCAAACGTATAGGTATAGCTTGTCGGCGTACCCACATTGACGGCTGTCTGAGATACTTTTTCTACAAATGTCATCACCTTGGCGGTAGAGTTCATCTTGACCGTTACCGTCGAAGCGAGAGCACTCTGAATGCTGCACATCAAAAGTGCAGCAAAGGTGAATAAAGCTTTTCTCATATTATTTAATAATGTTGATTGACATTAGTGTCCCGTTAAAATCGGCACGAAGTTAAATTTAATCAAATAGTCCCTCAAAGAGGGGATAATCGAGTTCTTTGACATCGTTGAAATTAGTCTTTTCGAAGAGCTCTCTCAGCGGAGTCTTATCCGTAAGTGAGA
>JAZQQX010000038.1:0-3520 GCA_045629325.1 Bacteroidaceae bacterium
CAGAAACCACCACTCGTTGGGGCGTTCCTCTTGATACCATATAGTATCCGCTAATATCACTGAATCCATTAAATAAGACACTCTGGTGGGTCGGTACTTCACAAGATTGTTGACGGGATAGACATCGCTGCACTGCACCGACCCAATCGCAGTTATCAGATGCTCCCAGACATCGTAATATTCATAAACAACATCTCCGAATTCCACATGTTCGATTCGCTGATGTAGATAAATCTCGTCATTGTTTGTCGTGAAACCCACATAGAATGAATCCTCCACGGTGACGGGCTTGGTGAAATAAGCCTCACAGACATCGTATCCGAACCTTGAAAAGCCTTCCCCTGCAAACAACCTCCTGATTTGGCTACAAGTATCCCACCGAACCTCGTCCATGAACATGAATGTATCGGGTGTAGCCTCGTAGAGTTGGAAGTATTCAGGCAGGCGTCCTTCGATGGTTGTATCCATTGTCATCCGCCCTTGACCACTTCCTGCATAGACAGCAATAGGAGCGCCTGCAATTCCGATGACTTCCAAAGGTTCATCGGTAATGAAAATGTGAGTGAAAACCGCCGGGGCACGCCCTGGCATAAATACGTGTGTTCCTAATATATGTGCAGTATAAAGAGAATCATACCACGGGTTGTCGTGGTAGAGATAGGTGGGCACATGTGCGTTGATGGTGTCTGTGATGGTGGCACTGGGGAAACAACTTCTCCAGTGCTGCGCCTTCAAGCCCAACGGCAGAAGAAGCAATGCGAAGGCTAGGATAATTTTTTTCATGGTATTTGGTATTAATTATTTATAAATTATTTGAATGCGCAAAGTTAACAAAAATTTTATTTGTTTTATTAGTTAGACAAAATAAATTTCAAAAAAATCACAAGAGTCAAAAATTTAACTCTATTTAACATTAATGACAAGAAAGCGTAACTACTCAGATCCCTTAAATCCACTCGGATTCCCCATTATCTGCATTCTTGATTTAACTTGCAAACGGTTTTAGGATAGCCTTTTTAACATATTGAAAACACGCAATTTTCAATGGGGTTTGCAGTGCGGCGGCTGGCTGCCAAGGAGGTGCCTGTCGTGCGTATCCGGTACGGTACAAGAGGCTTGGCAATGACCCGTACGCTCTTTCCAAATGAGCGGCTCTGGGGGCTCGAAAACCACCTGGATTCGGGTGTATTTTTATTGTTAAATATTTGTCGTTTATATGATTAAGTAAAATATTTTTCGTATCTTTGTATCATGAATTCTACAGATTTCTTCACGGAAAACCTGATACAGCAACTCCTTTCAAAGATAGACGAGCTGACGCAGTCCGTCAAGGAGCAGAATGCTGCAATTTCCAGGCTCGGCCGATTGGTGGAGCAGAAGGATTCTGAAATCAGGAAACTCAAGATCCGTCTGTCAAAGTACGAAGAGCCGCCCAAGAACAGCGGGAACAGCAGCGTGCCTCCGACACAGGACTCCATCCCCGACCAAGTGGTCCGGCGCACGAGGTCGCTGCGCAAGCCCAGCGAGCGCAAGAGCGGCGGACAGCCGAACCACAAGGGGCACACGCTCGAGTTCAAGGGTGCGGCCGACGAGGAGGTGCGCATCGTGCCCGAAGTGTGCGAATTGTGTGGCCGTCCCCTTGACGGGAGCCAGGCCAGCGAGGCGTCGAGCCATTATGAGATAGACTTCGTCGTGGTGCCGAGGGTGGTGCGGACCGTGTCGTACAAGTGCAGGTGCTCGTGCGGACATGTCACCAAGAGCCTGCTGCCCGAAGGCATGAGGCACGGACGGGAGTACGGCAAGAACGTGAGGTCCGTGGTGACATACCTCGCCAACGAGCAGTGCGTGTCCTTCAAGAGGACGAGCCAGATGATGAGGGAAGTCTTCGGGGTCGGCGTGGGAGAGGGCACGATACGGAACATCCTGAAAAAGGTCGGCAGGCAGGCGGCGATGCCCTACGAGGCGATCAGGCAGCTCGTGGAACAGGCCCGCAATGTGGGAGGGGACGAAACCGGCCTGTATGTGAATGGGGAGCTCCACTGGGGCTGGGTGGCCCAGAACAAGGAAGCCACCTATATCTTCCAAGACAGGTCCCGCGGAAAGAAGGCCCTCGAGAAGCACTTCCCCGACCATTTCCCGAATGCCGTACTGGAGTCCGACAGACACTCGGCCTACTATGGCCTGAACGTGTCGGGGCACCAGGTCTGCACCGCGCACCTGCTGCGCAATCTGGAATACCTGAACGAGCTCGACCCCAATCAGGAGTGGTCGCGAGAATTCCAGCAGCTTATACGTGACGCGCTGGAAGTGGGCAGGGAGGCCGGCGGACACCCAGCCGACCGGGGCAAGGTGGCGCGCCTCAAAGAAAGGGCCGCCGAACTGCTGGGCAGGAATCTCTCTTCCCTCCATTCCGAATTCGAAAGGCTGAGGAAGGGCATCGCCAAATGGGAGGAATGCCTCTTCACCTTTTTGACCGTCGGCGGAGTCGCCCCAGACAACAATGCGTCGGAAAGGGCCATCCGCAACATCAAGACGAAGCAGAAGGTGAGCGGATGCTTCCGCACCAACGATGGCGCCGACATCTACATGATGATAAAGTCAATAATGGAAACGGCCAACAAGAATGGCCAGTCCAAATACGAGGCCTTGCAGGCGCTGGCGAATCTCTGACTTCTACCACAAAAACTTTGATCATCCCAATTGTTTGATGGGGGCTGAGTAGTTACAATTATCATCAGTTTTTACTAAAGTGTCTTGAGTTTTCAATCCATACTATCATGCAACTTTCAATAATCACAGTTAATCTCAATAATCGTGAAGGTCTTCGCAAAACGGCGGAGAGTGTCGTTAGTCAAACCTATAAAGATTATGAATGGATAGTCATTGATGGCGGTTCCACTGACGGCAGCAGAGAACTGATTGAGCAATATGCAGAGCATATCTCCTATTGGGTCAGCGAACCTGATAAGGGTATCTACAATGCCATGAATAAGGGCATCCTCAAAGCACAAGGCGAATACTGCTTCTTCCTCAATTCGGGTGATTATTTAATTGATGGCAATTCTCTGCAAAAGGCATTTGATTTAAATTTTACTGAAGATGTTGTATATGGTTTTTTAAAATTTGATCGAGGGGATCATTTTGAGATAGGATCGAGTCCGAAAGAAATAACTCTTCGTACATTTGTTGAAGGTACTATTCATCATACGGGTAATGTTTTTATCCATAGAGAATTGTTCAAAGAAGACAAATATGGATTATATGATGAAACCTTGAAAATTGTAAGCGACTGGAAATGGTTTTTGCAAGCTTTGGGATTAAGTACTGCCACTGCAAGATACATTGATGAAATGATGTCTGTCTTTGATTGTACGGGAATAAGCGAGACACAAAGAGACTTACTTCATGAAGAACGAGAGAGGGT
This sequence comes from Bacteroidaceae bacterium, assembly GCA_045629325.1. GTDB lineage: Bacteria > Bacteroidota > Bacteroidia > Bacteroidales > Bacteroidaceae > Physcousia. The sequence goes on from JAZQQX010000038.1 coordinate 3,425, forward strand.
TTTAAAGGAAGTAATTAAAGAATGAATATTGCTTGATTATATGAAGTTTTCAAATATAGAGGATGCATTATTCGAACAAGAAAAGAAGATTAGAGG
>JAZQQX010000039.1:0-101448 GCA_045629325.1 Bacteroidaceae bacterium
GGGGGGGGGGGAATACGAGCGAAACTGGGGTCAAACGGCATGCCGTTCTATGAAAAAAAAGATAAAAATTCACCTTATTTATCAGAATCGCGTGGCTTTATCAAAAAAATATGTATCTTTGCAAATGGCTTGAGGCAAATGGCTAAAAGTAAAAAGTCCAAAGGCTACTGATTGACGCAAAGTGCTCAAGGACAACCATATAACAAGATTTATCATGAAAAAGAACTTGCAAACGAACAACGAGGGTGCAGAGGAACATACTGCAAAGCAGACAAACATAGGCACAGAGGAGCAGAAGCCTCTGAACATAGAAGTACTGATCACTCATGGTGTGTTCTACTTCATCGCCTTCCCAGCCATTCTCATGCTGATACATCTCTCAACGGGCAATCTGCAAGGATGGTTGTACTACCTGTCACACGGATTTTTCTTCGCCCTCTTCATGACGACATTCGATTTCTTCCAGAAGAGAAAGAAGCGTTGAGCAGGGAAGGTTGTGAGTAAGCAAAAGGAATAAAAAGGCCTGCTTGATTATTCTCGAGCGAGAGCAAGCTCGAGGCAAATCCTCAGCGTTTAGCGTGGAAAGTAGAATTAGGCAACAACAAAAAAAACAATAAAACGACAGATATGAAAAGAATCGTTATGGCAGTGGTGTCACTGCTTGTGATGGCTGGAGCGTGGGCTCAGACCGTAGCCAATTTGCAATCGCCCGATGGAAGAGCGAAGGTGACAGTAAGCAGAGGTGCTGACGGCATGCCTCAGTTTGTGCTCAATGTGGATGGCACACAGGTGCTCAATGAATCGCGTATGGGTTACCGCTCGGGCAACGACCTGGTAGCGGGACAAGCATGGACACTCGGCCAAGTGAAAAAGAGTTCGCACAAGGGTGTGTGGAAACCCATATGGGGTAAGCGCAAGGAGGTGAAGGATGTGTACAACAGCATCCAACTGAACTTTGTGAACACCCAGCAACAGAATGTGACACTGGAATTGCGTGCCTACAATGATGGTATGGCATGGCACTATACCAACCACCGTGGGGAGGCTGTGTGGAATGAGGTAAGCGACCTGAACTTTGCTGGCGACTACACGGCTTGGTACTACAATGGCGAGCGTCACAATATCGGTCCTGAACCTCTCACCAGAGCACAGGGCGAGCGCACACCTATCATGACCATACAGGTGAAGCAGGATCTCTACTTGGCCGTACACGAGGCATGCCTCTACCAGGGCAAACCTTTGTTGCTCCGCTCGGAGGCTGGAAGCACACGATTCAATGTGGTGTCGGAAGACACACGCATGAAGGAAGATGCAGAGGGTCCTTGGCGTGTAGTGATGTATGGCCGTACACCAGGTGACCTTGTGGACTCGCATCTCATCGAGTTGCTCAACCCTGATCCCGAGGAGGGTATGGACTTCAGTTGGGTGCGTCCCGGCATACATCTCTGGGACTGGCGTATCGATGGTGCAGTGTGGGGCGACTTCCATTATCGCATGAACTATGAGTCGTGGGTGAAGATGATTGACTTTGCAGCAGAAGAGGGATTCAGCGCACTGGTACTGGATGCCAACTGGTATGGTCCTGAATTTGAGAAGAACTCTGATCCCGTGAAGGGCGACAAGGCTCGCGATGTGCAAAACATCATCAAGTATGGTAAGGAGAAGGGTGTTGGCGTATGGCTCTATCTGAACGATGTGGCAGGGTCGAACTATCCCATAGAAGAGACCATGAAGCAATATGAGCAATGGGGTGCCGCTGGTGTAAAATATGGATTTATGAATGGCAGTCCTTCGCAGAAGAACGAGAAGACTATCAACATTACCCGCCTCTGTGCCAAACACCATCTTTGTGTGGATTTCCACGACTATCCCGTGCATCCGTGGGGACAGGCGCGTACTTTCCCCAACGCACTGACGCGTGAGTACTGCAAGGCACAGCTCGATGGACACGACATCTTCCAACCCAAGACATTCGTCACTTCTGTCTTTGTGAACATGGTTGCAGGTCCCATAGACCAGAACAATGGTATGTTCGACCTCCGACAGGGTCGCACCACCCGTAAGGACAACAATCAGGAGGTACCTTCCACAGTAACATCAGAGGCTGCACGAACCTTCATCACCTACTCGGGCGCAACCGTCATTCCCGACATTCCCGAATACTATCAGAAATATCCTCACCTGCTCCACTTCCTGGCCAGCCAGAAGCAACCCTGGATGGAGAGCAAGACGCTTGATGGTGTCATTGGCGAATATATCGTAATGATGCGACAGGCCAAGGATGGCCGTTATCTCGTGGCATCAGCCACCAACGAAGAGGCCCGTACCGTAACGGTGGACCTGACATGGCTCCCCAAGGGCAAGTATGTGGCCAAGATCAGTGAGGACGGAAAGGATGCACACTACAAGACCAACCGCGAGGTGACGCAATACCGCGAAGTGGAAGTGATGGGTGGCAAGAAGGCTGGTAGCATCCAGCTTACCATGGCTCCTGGTGGTGGTGCCTGTGTAGAATTTGAGAAAATCAAGTAACGCTACTCGCTCAACGAATTGAGCAGAGAGAGTTTGCCTTGATCGATAAGGTGAATGATGAGTTCGCCGAAGAGCGTGTTTTGCCAAGCAAACCATTCGCGTGTGAAGCGCGAGGCATCATCCTTATGGAAGGACTCGTGCATAAAACCTGTGCCCGCATCCGTATGCATGAGCATCTCGATGCACTGACGGATCTCTGCATCGTCCTGACTGGTAAAGGCACGCATCATGATACTCATAGGCCAAGGCATGTCGTAACCGATATGCGGACCGCCTATACCCTCGCCCGCTTTTCCACGGAAGAAGAAGGGATTGTCCTCGCTCCACACAAAGCGACGAGTGTTCTGATAGATAGGATCGCTTACGGGCACATCGCCTAAGTAAGGCATGGCAAGCAATGAAGGCACATTGGCATCATCCATAAGGAGGTGATTGCCAAAACCGTCTACCTCGTAGGCATATATCTTACCATAGCGAGGATGATCGTACACGGCATACTGCTGAAGAGCCTGATACACCTCATCGGCCAGGTCGGTACACTGCTGGGCCAGGAGCGTTGCGTGATTGACCTCACGCAGTATCTCCGATGCCTTGCGGAGACTGCTCACAGCCATGAAGTTGGAAGGCACAAGGAAGAGGAATGTAGTGACATCATCGCTGGGACGGAAGCCAGAGGCAATGAGTCCCACGGGACGAACGGGCGCGCCATATCCACCCAGCGTCATGCAGTCCGTTGCCCAGTTGGTGGTGCGAAGAAAACGGTAGGGCCCGAGACCATTCTTGCGTTGCTGTTCGTGAAACACCTGCAGGATGTTGTGAACAGCCTTCAGCCAATCCTCTCCGAAGATACTCGTATCGCCCGTCTGCTTCCAATACTCATAGGCCAGGCGTATCACATAGCAGGGTGAGTCCACCTCCCATTTGCGCTCATGCAGTTCAGGACGCATACCGGTATCCTTGATCCAGGGACCGTTGGGCTGTGGCTCGCGATTGAAGGCATTGGCATAGGGGTCGAAGATGATGCACTTCAACTGTCGGAGGATGACTCCCGCAAGCATGCGCTTCAGATGGGCATCGGAAGAGGCCAGACGCACATAGGGGAACACCTGCGCACCGGAGTCGCGAAGCCACATCGCATGGATATCGCCCGTATAGACAAAGGTGTCGGGATGCCCGAGCGAGTCGCTTTCCTCATAGTGTACGGTGGTGTCTATGGTGTTGGGGAAGCAGTTGACGAACATCCACGCCAAGCGTTTGTTGCGCAACTGGCCCACCACCTCCTCTATCTTCTTCTCCACTGCATCGCTACGGAAGAGTCGTTCCGAAGCAAGCGGACGATGATTGATGCGAAGTGCATCGGCAGGTGTCGTGAGCAACAGGGATTGGTCATCAGCGTGCATGGGTATGCATAGCAAACTGATCAGAAAGGGAAGAAACTTGCGTATCATGTTCTTGAGGATATCAGGGATTTGAGGTTATCAGGTTTTTAGGTTATGTGGTTATGAGGTGAAAGCAAAATTACCAAGATTTATTGAGTTGAACAAGATTATTATTGAAAAAACCAATTTTATTGTGTAATTTTGTGGTCCCAAAAGTGAATGGACAATTCACAATGCACAATTGAGGCAATGCCTCGAGCTAATTTTCCATTTTGAGACTTTGTCTCGAGCTTGCTCTCGCTCGGGTATAATCAAGCACGCTTGTTATCCCTCTCGCTTAATCGCAACCTTCAATTCTTAATTTTCAATTTTCCATTCGCATATGAAACTCTTCTACCCCAAAGAATATAAGGCACTCGTGAAACTTGGCATACCTATCACTATCGGTCAGGTAGGCCTCACACTGCAGAATCTGGCCGACAATGTGATGGTGGGTCAGCATTCCACACACGAACTGGCCGCTGCCGGATTTATCAACAATATGTTTGTGCTGGCCCTGTTGCTGACCATGGGCTACAGTATCGGAGCCGTGTCGCAGATCGGTGCGCTCTATGCCCAGGGTGAGAAGAGAAGGGCTGTAGAGATACTAAAGAGTAGTCTCATCACCGACTCCCTCCAGGGACTGCTAGTCGTCTCTGCCCTGGTGGCATTCTATTTTCTCCTGCCCCACATGGGACAACCCGAGGAACTCCTTCCTCTGATGCGACCCTATCTCGTGATACAGATATGCTCCCTACCCTTCATGGTGTTGGCAGGAGCCTTCCGACAGTTTACCGACAGTATCAACGACACTGCGGTGGCAATGAGCGTGATGCTCATCGGAAATGTGTGGAATATAGTATGGAACTGGTTGCTTATCTTCGGACACATGGGCATGCCCGAGATGGGCATAGAGGGTGCGGCATGGGCCACCTTCTCTTCGCGTGTGCTCATCCTTCTGCTCACCCTGCTCATCTTCTTCCTGCGACCCAAGTACAAGGAGTATGTGAAGCATTGGCGGGAGACGCATCCGCACAAGGCCGACATGCTACTCCTCAACCGTCTCGGTTGGCCCATTGCCATTCAGATGGGCATGGAGGTAGCCTCCTTCTCACTCGTATCTATCTTCCTCGGTTGGATGGGTACTAATGTGCTGGCCGCCCACCAGGTGATGCTGAGCGTGTGCAACCTCATCTTCATGTTCTATATCGGTGTATCATCGGCAGTAGCCATACGCGTAAGCAACTACAATGGCCTACACGACCTGCGACATGTGCGCCATGCCACCTTTGCCGGTGTGGAGATGATCTACGCACTGGGATTCGTGCTCAGTTGCATAGCCTTCGCCCTGCGCTATGACATGGCAAGTCTATTCACCGACAATGCGGAGGTCAATGCTATAGTAGCCACCCTTGCCGTTCCCCTTGTGCTCTATCAGTTTGGTGACGGCACACAAGTCACCTTTGCCAACGCCCTTCGCGGACTGGGCGATGTGAAGAAACTGATGAAATACTCATTTCTTGCCTACATCGTCATCTCCCTCCCCCTCAGTTATCTGATGGGCGTGGTGCTCCACTGGGGCGCCTTCGGCATCTGGATGGGATTCCCCTTCGGCCTCACCACCGCAGGCCTACTCTATTTCCGTCGCTTCCTGAAAGTGTCAAACATGAAAGGCAAGTGAGAGTGCAGATTCATTTGATTCAACTTTAGCAAGTTGCTAACTATTTTAACTGACTTGCAAAATCAAACTTTTAAAGAGATTGTTCCATAAAGCTCAAAGCAAAAAGCACCGGATTGACCTGATGTCATTCCGGTGCTTCTGTTTCTATTTCTCGAGTACCTGTAGGCGATTGCCCTCAAGACCCACCTTGAAGAAACGGGGGATGCGGATGGTGCGTCCTCCTTCCTTCTTATGGCTGTGGCACGAGAGGAGCAACTGACCGTTGAAGTCCTTGAAGATCATGCCATGACCATAGTTGGGAGGTGTGATGGGTTCGGGCTCCTGGATCCAAGGTCCGTCAAGGGTGCCACTCTCAGAGTAAGCCACGCCCTGGGTATAGACATCGTAGATCCAGCTGGTCCAGATCATACCCAGACGACCTGTAGAGGTGCGGAAGAGGAAGGGACCATCGGTCACCTTGTTGGGCACAATCTGTCCGTGCTCGTTTCGCTCCTTGCTCCAAGGCGACTCGCTGGCACGGAAGAGCAACTGCCCCTTGCCCACCGATCCGCTGAGGTCGGGCTTCAGCTCAATCTTCTCTATCGTGCCATCCCACTGTTGCAACCACTCCCAGCAGTAGACCATATAGGGCTTGCCGTCACGATCCACCCAGAAGGTGCCATCGAGAGTGGGACGATTGGCAGGCAGATAGGTGGAGTCGGCCATAGGACGATAAGGACCATCGGGCTTGTCCGACACCAGCACATGACTGGCACGACGCTCGATATCGTTGCCCTTGACATGGTCAATAAAGACCTTCTGATTGGTGAAGGTGGCAAAGTAGTAGTACTTACCCTTATACTGATGCAGTTCGGCTGCCCAGATCATAGGGTTGGGGCCCATCCACGAGGTGGGGTCAGTCTCTGCGACACGATAAGGGCCATTCCAGAGTTTGAGGTCCTGGCTCTTCCACATCATGCCACCCGTACCTGTCATGTAATAGGTATGAGTGGCTTCATCGGCCAGTACGAAGGGGTCGCTGAGTTGGATGTTCTCTGTAGGCACATTCTCTCGCACCGCCGAACGGCGTTGCTGGGCAAAGAGGCTGACGGAGGCAGAAAAGCACAGCGCAAGCAAGGATAAACGAGAAAGCTTGTTCATATAGTTAGAAATTAAGGGATAACCTATCACGAATGACCGGGAGAAATGAGGGAAGTGTGTTATTTAGAATTGGGATAACCTACGGGATTGTTGAGGATGGGCTGTTGCTTCTCACCCAACTTAAAGAGCTTGCGGAGTGCAGAGGCATCCATCGTACCACGAGGAACGGTAGCCAGACCCACAGACTCGCAGTAGAGGTTGATATTCTCCGACACGATACCCGCATCTACACAGCACATGGCCTTGGCACTCTCGCCAGTGCTACCAAAGAGGTCGTAGTCGATTACCATGACCAATGAGACGGGAGCCTTGTTGACAAAATCCTGGTTGAGACCTCCTCCACCATTCACATTGTTGCTAGCCAGGAGGTTGCGATGGTCGCCATTGGCAATGAAGCGAAGTGTGTTGGTGGCAGGCATATACTCATAAGCCTTGTCGGCCGTGAGCACAAAGAGACGGATCTCCTTGCGATTCATGGCAGTGGGAGCCGTGCGATGATCCTTATCGCGACTTACGCCACAAGCAGCCCAACAAAGATTGCTGATCTCCTGATTGGTGAGTTTGCGTGAGCTATACTCGCGTACCGAATGACGAGTGGCCAAGGTAGAGACGACTGACTTGGACTGCTGTTTCTGATTGGGAGCGGGAAGTTTAACATCCTGTGCCTGCATAGAGGCCATACATGCCATAAGAAGCATGGCGGTGAGTGTTCGTTTCATGTGAATTGAAAATTTTACGAATGGAAAATGGAAAATGGAAAATTAAACTAGAATGAACGGAATAAACTGAATGTTGTGGGGACGAATTGTGAATTATGAGGTCTTGCTGAATCGGCTGACTACAAACTCATTGATGACAATGCCGAGAACAATGAGGACCAAACCCAGGACGGTGTGCATCGTGATGGTCTCACCCAAGAGCGAGGCAATGAGGAAGAGCGAGAGGAAGGGAGAAAGATAAGTGAGCTGATTGACTAGGGCAGGATTGCTCGTGTCTCTCAACGCAAGAGCGAAGAAGAGGAAGGGAATGCCCATCTCAAAGCCACCTACATACATACCTGCCAACAGGCCTGGGAGTGTAGATAGATGTACACCCACGAAGAGGGCACCAATGGCCATGTACACCGAACCGAAAAGGAAGGTCATAAAGAGCGCCACCATACCATCGGTGAGATCCTTGTTGCGATTGTTGACCATCCAATAACCCGCCCACAGGAAAGCACTCATAAAGCCTAGGAGCAGGCCCATGAAAGGCAGTGACTCGCCCCCCTGACCACTGCCCATAGAGATGAGGGCTACACCAGCCAGGGAGATGAACATGCCAAGGTACTTGCCCAGGGGGATCTTCTGTCCGGAGAAGACTGCCAGCATCACAAGCAATACGATGGGCCAGGCATAGTTGATAGGCTGTGCCACATGAGCCGGCAGGAGGTCGTAGGCCTTAAAGAGCACCATGTAGTAGGCCACAGGATTGAGCAGACCCAACAAGGCAAAGTAGCCCCACTGCCTGCGGCCCAACGCCTTCACAGCGCCCCACTTGTGCTGTATGGTAAGCACGAGGGCAAAGAAGAGCATAGCCGTGGTGCTTGCCACCAGCACCATCTCAAAATGGGTGAGATAGGTTAGCGCTATCTTGAAGGCTGTGGCCACGGTGGACCATGAGAGCACGGCCACAAGGGCACAGAGTGTGGCTTTGGTATTGCGTGTCATAAGTAAATAATCAAAATTATAGATTCATGCGATGCAAAGATACTCTTTTTCTACAGAATAAGAAAATATAAACCAAGGTGTTTGTCTAATTAAATGAAAAAAAGTACTTTTGCACATAAAGACGCGACATCGTCACTCTTCCCAGTATGGAAAACCAACAGCGAACCTACATAGCCATCGACCTGAAATCCTTCTATGCCTCTGTGGAATGTATAGAAAGAGGACTGGACCCGCTCAAGACCAATCTTGTAGTGGCCGATGAGAGCCGTACGGAGAAGACGATATGCCTTGCCGTGTCTCCCTCGCTGAAGGCTTACGGCATAAGCGGAAGAGCACGCCTCTTTGAGGTGAACCAACGCTTGAGGGATGTGAACTTTGAAAGGCGATATGAGGCCAAAGGACGAAGGTTGACGGGGAAGTCCATACACGATGACGACCTGAAAGCACACCCCGACTGGGAGGTGGACTTCATCGCGGCACCTCCACGCATGGCCCACTACATCACCTACAGCACCAAGATCTATCAGATATACCTCAAGTATATCGCACCGGAAGATATCCATGTGTACTCCATTGATGAGGTGTTTATGGATGTGACCAACTATCTGGCTCTATACAAGCGTACACCTCACGACCTGGCAATGAAGATCATAAATGATGTGCTAAGCACAACTGGTATCACTGCCACGGCAGGCATTGGCACCAACATGTATCTCTGCAAGGTGGCCATGGACATTGTGGCCAAGCACTTGCCTGCGGATGAGAATGGGGTGAGAATAGCCGAACTGAATGAGATGACCTACAGGGAACAACTGTGGGACCACAAACCACTCACCGACTTCTGGCGTGTGGGACATGGCATATCGCGCAAGTTGGAGGCTCACGGACTCGACACCATGGGTAAGGTGGCCCGATGCTCCATGCTCAACGAGGACCTACTCTACAAACTCTTTGGCATCAATGCCGAACTACTCATCGACCATGCGTGGGGCTGGGAACCCTGCACGATAGACTATGTGAAGCAGTACAGCCCAGAGACCAACTCGCTCAGTAGCGGGCAGGTGCTCACCTGTGCTTACGATTTCCACAAGGCGCGCATCGTGATACAAGAGATGGCCGAGGCTGTGGCGCTCGACCTGGTGGACAAAAAACTAGTGACTGATCAAATCGTGGTAACGGCTGGGTATGACCGCGAGAGCCTGGAGAACCCCGACATTGCCGATCAGTATCACGGAGAGGTGGGTGTGGACTACTATGGACGACTGGTGCCCAAGCATGCACATGGTTCGATAGCACTGGGGGGGCATACTTCCTCATCAAAGATCATCACAGAAGCCGTACTGAAGGTGTTCGACAGAGTGGTCAACCCCATACTGCTCGTCCGCCGACTGAACATCACATCCAACCATGTGTTGCCCGAAAAGAAAGCGAAAGAACTGACAAACAAGACAGCTTCGCAACTCGACCTCTTCACAGACTACGAAGCACTGGAGCAGAGACGGCAGGAGGAAAGCAACCGCCTTGCTAAGGAGCGCAGTCTGCAAGAGACACTACTGGGCATCAAGGGGCGATTTGGCAAGAATGCGATATTGAGAGGACTCAACCTGGAGGATGGCGCTACAGCCAAAGAGCGCAACAACCAGATTGGCGGACATAAGGCGTAAAAAGACGAACGGCTGACACCTACGAACGCTTCGCTACGAAAGACGAAAACGAAGACAAGGACGAGAACGAAAACGAAAGACAAATATGGGAAACTACGATGACATCATACATCTGCCACACTGGGAGTCGAAGAAGCATCCAAGGATGTCCATGATGTCGCGTGCCGCACAGTTTGCTCCCTTTGCTGCACTGACAGGTCACGATGCCGCCATTACGGAGGCAGGCAGACTGACGGATGTGAGACTGATACTGAACGAAGACGAAGTTGAGGCACTCGACAAGAAGATGAACCAACTTCTCTCACAAATAAACCTACATCCACGCGTCACACTCACCTATTTTGCCGAAGATGAGCGCAAAGAGGGCGGACAATACCTATCGGCGGAAGGATGCGTCACGAAGTATGACGAATACCAGCATTTGCTATGGCTGGAGGACGGTACGGTGATAGACCAGCAGTCCATCATCGATGTCATCATACCAGGTGGCGAATCAACTTGAACAACTTATAAGGCATGTAACGGAAGGGAACATCAATCCAACGGGGCGAGACAAGCACCGAACGACGATGCGTGAAGGCCTCGAAAGTCTCCTTGCGATGGTAGCGCCCCATACCCGAGTTGCCCACACCGCCAAAGGGCATGTGGGTGTTGACGATGTGCATGATACTATCGTTAATGCAAGCACCACCGGAGGAAGTTCGGCGAATCAGTTGCCATCCCGTGCTCTCCTTGCCATAATAGTAGAACGCCAAGGGCTTGGGTCGGGAGGTGACAAACGCCTGCACCTTCTCTGCAAAACTGGTCTGCTCATCGTCGAAGGTGATCATGGGAAAGATAGGACCGAAAATCTCCTCTTGCATCACGGGAGCATCGAGTGGGACCTCATCTAGAAGGGTCGGTTCGATGTAGCGTTGGGTAGCGTCAACCGTTCCCCCACAGCGTATCTTACCCTGTGAGAGATAAGACGACACGCGATGGAAGGCCTTGTCGGACACCATGCGTACATAGTGCTTACTCTCCTTGACATCCTTGCCATGAAGCACCTCCAACTGTCGGCGGAAGGCTTCGATAAAAGCTTCTTTGACATCCTGGTGAATGAGGATGTAGTCGGGTGCAATGCAGGTCTGTCCACTGTTGAGTGTCTTACCCCAGGCTATGCGTTTTGCTGCTATCTCTATGTTGGCCGTACGGTCGATGATACAAGGGCTTTTGCCTCCCAGTTCGAGCACTACGGGTGTGAGATGGCGGGCAGCAGCTTCCATCACGGTATGCGCCACAGCAGGACTTCCCGTGTAGAATATCAGGTCGAAGGGATGCTCGAAGAGGCGCGCATTGACCTCTCTATTACCTTGCACTACAGCAATATACTCGGGCGAGAAGGTCTCAACCATCATATCGGCAATCACCTGCGACACATGTGGCACATAGGGCGAAGGCTTGAGTATGGCATTGCATCCTGCTGCGATAGCACCTACCAGCGGACAGAGGAGCAGTTGTACGGGATAGTTCCAAGGGGAAACGATGAGCGCAGTACCTAACGGTTCCTTTACCACATAACTCATAGAGGGCAGTACGGCCATCGTGGGCAGTTTCATTTCGCGACGACTCCAACGACCCACATTGGCACGAGCCTCCTTAATCTCCGAAAGTACGATGCTGGTCTCCGTGAGATAGGCTTCCTCATAAGACTTGTGAAGGTCGGTCCAGAGGGCATCGCAGATACGCTTCTCCCACTGCTTAAGGGCCTTGTAGAACTTGTCCAACTGTGCCTTGCGAAACTTGATGTCCAGTGTAGCACCCGTTGCGAAGTAACGCTTCTGTACTTCAAAGATATGGTCTATCTGCTCTAATGATGTCTGTTGCATGTCGCTCTGATGATGAAGGGGTTTACTTTCTGCCTGTGAAATGATCCATTGCGTGATAGATACCGAAGAGTTCTCCAAAGATCCAGTCGGCCATACGCATGGGAAGGATGCCTTGCATCAAACGGGCAAAGCGGAATGAGAATGGCACACCCTTGAAACGGACATTGTGCTCAACGGCACGAAGTGCACGGGCAGCAGTCTTCTCGGGATCGAGGATGGGGAAGAACCAAGACTTCACGCCATCAAACATACCCGTGTTGATGAAATAGGGAGCAAAAGTGGTGATCTTCACCTGACTCTTCTTCTCCTTGAGTTCTATCCAGACGGAATCCGACCATCCCATGGCAGCCCACTTGCTGGCGGCATAGACTGACATGCGAGGGTTGGCAAGAAGGCCTGCTGCCGAGGCCACATTGAGGATGTGTCCCTTGTCGCGTGCTATCATATCGGGCAACATGGCCAGGGCCACATACATAGGTGCCATAGTGTTGATGGTGATGGTGCGAGTGATATCGCTCTCGGTATTCTCATCAAAAGTCTTGTTGGTGGTGACGACACCAGCATTGTTGATCAGGATATCCACCTGACCCATATCGGCCAAAGTGGAGGCATAGGCCTCCTTCACAGTATCGTAGTTGGACACATCTACACGATAGCCCTTCACCTGTACCGATGTAGTTCCCTTTGCCTGTACCATAGCCGAAAACTCCTCGACGGTCTTATCCAAATTGGCTTGATTGATATCCCAGATGGCCAGTCCCTTGGCACCCTTCTCAAGTGCCATGCGTCCCATAATACGACCTATACCTGATGCGCCACCCGTCACCAGTACCACATTGTCTTTGATCTTCATAATATATCTTTACCTAATTATTATACGCGTGCAAAGGTAGCAAAAAAAGATGAGCAGACAAAATTTCTGAAATCATATCCTTTCCGACACACTACAATGGGAAGAGGATACTACAGATGAGAATGTTGGCTGCCAAAATGATGAAGTTCATAGGAAGACCTATGCGCATGAAGTCGGAAAAACAATAGCCACCGGGAACATAGACCATGAGGTGAGTAGGACTGCCGATAGGAGTAGCGAAACTGCTTGAACAAGAAATCATGAGACCCATACAGAAAGTAAGGGGGTTGGCACCCATGGTGAGCGCAATCTTGATGGCTACAGGAGCCAGGATAGCGCCGCAAGCCGTATTGCTGACAAACTCCGTGAGGAAGGTACCGAGCGTACAGATAATGATGAAGGCAAGAAGAGCATTGGATCCACAGATGACAGAGAGATTGTCGGCCAGAAGTTGTGCCAACCCAGTGGAGTCGATAGCCTTACCAAGCGTCACGGAACAGGCAAAGACCATAAGAACATCCCAGTTGACGGCTTTCTTGGCCTGGCGCACATTGCAACAGCGTGTGAGAAGCATCAAGAGGGCTGCAATGAAGCAACAATGGAGCAAAGGCAGCACATTGAAGGCAGAAAGCAGTACCATACCCATCATGATGAGTGCCGAAACCAGGGTCTTGGCACTGCCATTTTCGGGTGCTGCTTCATCAAGCAAATTGCACTGCATACCAAGTTGATGGCCCAGAGCCAGCACCTCTTCCCGATTACCGGTGAAGATGAGTGTATCGCCTCCCATTAGGAACTCATCGGGCTGTACATCCTTCACAACCTCACCGTCGAATCGTACGATACCAATGAGTTGACAACCCTTGCAGAAATCCAACAGATGAATATCCTCAAGTGTCTGTCCCGGCAGATGTGACTGTGCAGTGACATGCAGTTCGGTAGTAGCCGACTGCGCATTCAGTTCCTCTTCAGGCGACTTACGCACAGGTAGCAACTTCTGCATAGCGATGATACTGAGCACACCAACGAAGAGGCAGAAAAGACCTGGAATGGTAGTGGCAAAGATACTCAATGGAGTGCCCATGGTCTCAACATAGAAACCAGAGACAATGAGGTTGGGAGGTGTACCGATGAGCGTACACACACCTCCCATTCCGGCAGCATAACTAAGTGGTATGAGGAGTTTAGAAGGGGCCACACCCAACTTCTTTGCCCAAATCTTCACCACATTGATGAAGAGTGCCACTACAGTGGCATTGCTAAGCAAGGCAGAGAGAGCAGCCACAGGGAACATAAGACGCACAATAGCCTTCCAATAGGCTGAAGGAGTGCCCAGAAGATTCCTCACCACCCAATGGAGTACACCTGAAGCCTCCATCCCAGCCACCACGACAAAAAGCACACCTACCACAACGACAGTGGTAGATGAGAATCCACTCAGTGCCTCCTCGACAGGTACACAACCCGTAATTATGAGAAGCGCCATGACAGCCAAAAAGACCACATCGGCGGGCAACTTGGTCTTAAAGAGAGTGATAAACATTCCCAATATGAGCACGATAGTGGTCCATGCGTGCCAGTCCATTCCTATAATCATCGTTATTTCTATTTATAAAAACCTATGTGAAGCCCCCTTAAACGCGGAAGGTCAGTACTGATCCGTCGCGCTCACAACGAATGGCGGGTATCTCATCATCAACCAAGCCCAGTTGGTAGGTATCGGTACCCGTATCGCTATACAGCGAATCGGTAGAGATACCCAAGGTAAGACTGTCGTAACGAGTGACAGGACGGTCCGGATAAAGCGTCTGCAACTTGTCAATGGCAGCCTGAAGATAACGATCGGTCTGAGGTGAGACCTCGTCAAGCAAGAACTTACGAAAAACCAGTACATCCATAGCGTTGAGCGATGAGCGATGAGCGGTGAGGGTGGAACGGAGCCCGTCCGTAACGGACGGTAATGGTGGGAGCGATGAGCAGTGTTACTTACCAGACTCTGCAGTTACGGCTTCTGCAAGTTCGGTGATGGAGAGACCTACAGGTTCTACCATAAACTCAGGACGGTTGTAACTCAGGAGTCGGTAGATATTGTGCTCTGGATCGCGTTGAGGCAGGAGGAAGGCCTTGGAGACTTTCTTGCCGTCGAAGTGTGCGAAATAGATGCGACTGAAATTGCCATCATCGCGTCGGGATGCACACATGATCCAGCGACCATTGCTCGAGAATGAAGGATAACTCTCGGCAAATGAGGGTGTGTTCATTGCCACATCGGTGAGCATCGTCATCGACTTCAGATCGAGCACTCGGATATCTGCCTCATGATGCCAGATGTTGAAATAGCCATAATCGCCCTCTGCCATCACGAGGAACTGACCATCGGGACTAATACGAGGAAGAGACACACTCCTACCTAAAGAGTCGGCTTGATAAACCAACTGCTCCTCGCCGAAGGTGCGTGATTTCGTATCGAACGAGCGACGATAGAGGTTGTAGCGGAGTGACTCAAAATCAAGTCGGTAGTCGCCCGTGTTAGTGCTATCGGGCTTATAGGTGTTGGCAGAGCAATAATAGAGGTACTTACCGTCGGGGGTCCATGTGGGGAACACTTCGAGTCGGGTGGTATCTGCGCATATCGTGGTTACCTTGTCATTCTTCACATCGTAGAGCACAAGGTCGGAGGCTGTGTCAAAAACCTCAATCTTGTTGCGATGAGAGGTGTGGAACCACTGATGTGTGATGTCCGTAGAGAATGCGATGAGAGGCAGAGAGGGATGCCATGACGGATAGACGCCTGCGCTCAGCATATCACCACGCTTGAGATCAACCTTGTGCGCCTTGCCGTCGGAGACGATGACGGTACCTCCATTGGTTACACGCACATGGAAGAGCATGTTGTCCGTACGGTAGTTTTGGTAGGAATGGCAGTTGATACACTGACCTTTCTTGTCCGTACATGCCACCTGGTTGTTGAAAATGACCTGTTCGTCGAAGTTGGTGACATTACGCTGGCTGATGTTCATCTTGTCGTACAGACCATACGAAGGTTGGATGAGACGATATGACACATAGGGATCGACCTTGTCGGCAGACACATGGATAGAGAAAGGCTTGAATGCCAACCACTTACCCTCATATTCGCCAAAGACCTCAACCTTGATGCTCTTGCCAAGAGAGGCAGACTTCAGGGCTGTCCATTCGTCCTCAGGAAAAATAACCTTCACACCATCGCCATAGGTGCGTTGCGAGCCATCGGCTGAGGACACACGCACCACGCACGAAGTGCAAAGCGAGTCGATCATCATGAAGTTGAGCGGTGCAATATTGGCAGGCACCGTGACATCCGTATAGTCAGGATAGATGGCGGGAATGCTATCAACCGAGGTATATTGGGTCGGCACGCTAGGATGACTGCTACATGAAGCCATCAGGGCCACCAAGGTAACAAGAAGTAGATGCTGAATCTTGAGTTTTATATCGTGTGTCATTCGTAATTTTTATAATAATGTGGATCACTTACTAAAGATCATGAACTCATGAGATGTGTTTAATATGCTTTTCTGCCATACATGATGTAATACCAGTAGGTATGTCTCCATGCGCCATAGAGTTGTTCGCCGATGGCTTTTGCATCCAAGCCCTGTCGCTCAAGTGTACTGACGGCTTGCTTATAGAGTTGATAG
Organism: Bacteroidaceae bacterium; assembly: GCA_045629325.1. Classification (GTDB taxonomy): domain Bacteria; phylum Bacteroidota; class Bacteroidia; order Bacteroidales; family Bacteroidaceae; genus Physcousia. The sequence continues at coordinate 16,546 of JAZQQX010000039.1, forward strand.
TTCTGGTTGACCATAGGCGCAATCTCAACCGAATATGGGAGTTCGACGGGATAGTTCTCCTGCATGATAAGATAAGCCTCCTGATAGTGGATGGGGAGTTGGGTGAAACGCGTCGTCTCCTGTGTATTGGTGTTGACTCTCTCAAACATATGCATACCGGCATAAGCATGGAAAGCAGGCCAGAAGCGTGAAGGATCTCTATATATCATAGAGTAGAAGAGATTGAGTTCCTTGATAACAGAAATGTCCGAACCCATAGCCAGACTGAAATTCTCAATGACATAACGCTCCAGGTCGTTGTTGTCGGAGTCGATCACATCACTGAAACCGACATTGAGTTTGTGTAACAAGGGAGTGGAGGGTAAAGGTCGCCAGTCCTTATGGAAGGAGGTAAGCGAAAGGAGATGGAGATAGCGTTGCATGAGAAGTGGTTCGTGGGTCTCCTGTGCCGCGCGAACATATACCTTCATGTAATAAGGTGAATTGCCATAACCAACAGCATTCTCCATACACCAGCGAGTAGCAAACTGAATCTTGCCATAATGATAATAGATCAGAGGAGAGGCTATCTGCATCACATTGAGGTTGAGCGAGTCTATATTGTTGATGTCAACGCCACTTGCACCTATCTGGAATCCACGGTTACCCAGTTCGCCTGTGTTGAGCAATGCAATGTTCTTAAAGAGTACCATGGTGCGACTTGGGGCTTCTGCCTTTTCTGCCTCGCGAATAATCGTCTGCCAGTCATCTTCCATCGCAGCCTGATTCATACGCATCTCAGCCTGAAAGTTGTAGTTATCGAAGGCCCAAACCTTGTTGATACCCCAAAAGAGAAGAAGCGACAGAACAGTCACACCATAGTATGAACGAAGTGCGCGGAAGTTGAATTTATCTATCGACTTTACCTTATCGCACTCCTTACGCCAGAGGGGAAGTCCTGCAGATAGGAGGAGCAGAAAAACGGCTAGGAGAATGAAGGGATAGGAAGGACGGAGAGCATCAACCGTAGAGGATTGGAAATAGGGTATGCCAGCCTGAAGCACTGCATAGATATTCATCTCGACATAGACATGGCGAGCATAGAAGAATGGCACCAGGATCACGAGCAAAAGGCCACACAGATGGTGCCAAAAGGGCATACGACGGTCGGCACTCTCAGCACACTGCGTCGCAAAGAAGCAGAGGGCGAAGAGATAACAGCCCCACCCTATGATAGGGAAGGCGATGAGTGAACCGATGATATACCATGATGCTCTTCTTTTTGCCGAGGTGCATCGAGCTGCCCACAACATAAGCAGAACGATGAGAATGGTGATGGTCTCGGAGAACCAATAACCATGAAGAAGAAGGATATAAACCCAGTAACCTACATCAGTGATACTCACACAGAGGCATCCCAAAGGAAGCAGGGCCAGGGCCGACCATCGGAAACTCAAGCCAAAAGCCTTAATGGTCACCACATAGATGGCACACCAGAGAAGTATCAGCAGAGAGGCGCCAAGTGCGGGATAGTAGAAAAACTGGGTAAGATAACTGCCTAGATAAGTCATCAAGCCAAAGGGGTCGGATACTGTATGGCAGAAGAAATCGGTGGTGGTGAAAAACTCGTTGCGGTCCTGTGCGGTAAAAAGCATGTCGGAATACTGACCTACCAGAATATAGCCTGCACAGATCACAAAGAGGACGAGAGGGAGGGTGTAAAACAAAAGTTTACGGGACATATGTAATAAAAGGTTGATGATGTATGGGAATAGATGAAGGACGAAGGTATGAAACGAGATGAAACCGTGCAGAAGTATCTGCCTGAAGATGCATCATCGCTTCATATCTTCATCCTGTCATACAATTAACAATTACTATTCAAGATTCTTGAAGTGGAACCAGTCAACATCTACATAGCCACCTGTTGTCTTGGTAGCATAGTTGAAGATGGCGAACTTTGAACCCATGAAATGGCGCTGATAGTCAAATACCATCTTGATCTCACGACCCAATGTCTGCCAGTTGTCACCATCGAGACTGTATGAGAAACTTGCCATGTCGCGACCGGGGTTGAAATCGCCCTTCACCTTCAGATAGACAGGCATGGTCTTCTTGCCGTCTGTAGCCTTCACGGCCTTAATCTTCAAAGGTACTTCTGCCAAGACCTCAACATTGACCTTGTCCACCGTCTTGTTGCGGCCAAAGACAGATTTCTCCTCGGTGAGTTGCAACACCCACTTGCCACCTTGCTTCACAATACGAAGCACACCGCTATCACCATTGTAAGCAGCCAGACCTGCGATATCGCCATCCTTCATGTTGGCAATGTCAATGCAGATGGCGCCCTCACACAGAGGCGCAAACATACGCTGGGTCAGCGTGTTGGGGGCTACATTGAGATTGGGAACGACACGGGCAGTCTTCAGTCGCATATAACCGGGACGCTCTGCAAGGCTCCATGCCTCGTCAATGGGATTGTGATTCCACTGCCAGTAGAGACTAAGGCCATGCTGTGCATGGTAGGTGGGCTTCACCATCTTGTTGAGTGCCTCTGCGGGAAGGTCAAACTCATCACTGCCAATATAGCCCTTGGGATCGGGATGCTTCTTATTCATGTCGTTGGGGATACGATAACGACGACGGTCAAGACGGGGATTGTTGGTTGGATTGTCCTCGGGTATGTCGGCTATCTGCTCGTTGATCTCACCTGTGTATTCACCACACATAGGCCATCCCTCAACCCAGGTGACAGGCATGGCACAAGGTACACGACCTATACCGTTGCGATCCTGGAAAATGAGAGCCATCCATCCTTCATCGCTCTGGTCATTACCGGCAATGGTACCCTGACCTACACCTCCGAAGGTCTCAAAGGGTGTCTCAAGAATGATCTTCTTCTCGTAGGGACCCTCAATGTTGCGTGAACGGTAGCATACCTCACGACGAACACGGCCACGGGCACCCCATTTCATAGAGATCATACATACATAGTAATAACCATTGTGCTTGTAGGCACTTGCACCCTCGAGCAGAGCACCACGCTCCTGGGGATCGCTGTTGCCATCGATGATCTTCTTATTCAAACCACCTTGCTTGGGTTGGAAGTTGTCGTCCAACTCTACAACAGTACCACCACCAGTGAAGAAGTAGCGCTTACCATCCTCATCGAAGAAGAGAGAGGCATCGTGCATGTGGGGAGGACGGGCTACAAGTGTCCAAGGACCTGCGGGATCCTCTGCACTATAGATGAAACCTTTGCCAGGTGCACCGTTACAGGTGAACCATACCCAGAACTTACCCATGTGGTAACGGATACTGCTGGCCCACTGGCCCTGGCCATATACGGTCTGATTATCGATCAGATTGTATCGGTCACCATCGTCAATACGGTCAAAGACATAACTGATGGTTTCCCAGTTGACCATGTCCTTTGAGCGCATGATGGGGCCACCAGGCATGAGGTGCATGGTGGTAGAAATCATATAGTAGTAGTCAGCTACCTTGACCATACTGATATCCGGCGCATCAGCATTGATGACCGGATTGCGGTAGGTCTGAGCTGAAGCCTGCAACATACAGAAGAAGGTTGCAAGCAAAAGAAGAGTTTTTTTCATGCTTAACTATATTTAGTAATGATTAAAAAATAACTTCCTAAAGTATATGGTTAATTGGCAACTACAGCTTTAATTGTCTTTTTGGCTATTTTTGTATTGTACTTCAGTTTCATAGCACGCTATGCGCCTTCAGCACAACGCAAAAATATCTCAAAATCCTAATCAAATCTTCCGAAGTTATTTTTTAACCATTACTTAAAGCTCCCGGCGAGGAATACTCGTCGGGAACTCTTTTATATATACTTATTATTACAAAGTAATATCTCGCTTACTTCTTGGCAGCGGGCTTCTTAGCGGGAGTGGCAGTCTTCTTGACAGGAGCAGCTGCAGCCTTCTTTGCAGGTTCGATCACCTGGTATCTACCAGCAAGGTGCATGGTAGCAAAGAGACGCATGAAGCCTTCGAAGTAGATATCGATGTAACCACTCTCAGCGGGCACATGTTGGTTGTTCCAGAAGTGATCAACGAAATCGCGTGCCTTGGTATGAGAGCATACCAATGAGAGAGCAGCGGCGGTAGCGATGAATCCAGGAGTGTGGCGCAACTCACGATAACCACCTGCACCCATGATGTCGGTGGGATGAGTACCATCTACCTCATACTGGTCAACAAACTTATCCACACCTTCGCTGTAGAGGAAGTCCTGCAAACGGTGACCGTAAGCGGTCTGCCATTTTGCATCCTCGTTAGACCAGCTGAAGTCCAGGGCGATATTCATAGGTACACGCCATGAGTCGTAGCGGAAGTTGTTGGAACCACCACGCTCACCCATCAGACTACCATCATAGTTGCTGTAGTCGGGGTTGAGACCGGTAACGGGATGAACTGCCTTGTGCAAATACTCGCGTGCAGCCTTAGCACACTGCAACCAGTACTCACTACGACCATCGTTGGCATACTTTGCCCATACCTCATAGAAAGCGGGGATGTGGTAAGAGGGATCGGTGTGACGACTACCAGGAACAAAAGTGATGAGGTTGGTAGTAGGATCAATCAACTTAGCCTGACCATCCTTACCCGTTACACAATCCAGGATATACTGAGCCTCCTTCAGGTAGTTGATGGAACCCGTATTACCCCAACGATTGGAAGCAAAGAGCAGAGATGTGATGAAATAGAGTTCACCGTCAGAAGCAGGACCACCTGCTGCACGCGAACCGTCGGGAGCAAGACTCCAAGAGAAATAACCCTTGTTGTTGCCTTCCTTGATCTGCATGTGCTCCTTTGACCAGCGCCACAGACGATCGAAGATGTCCTTCTCACCAAACTGAACAGCAGCCATCAAACCGTAGCTCATACCCTCGGTACGAACATCATGATTCTTCACATCACTGATATAGGCCTTGTCGTCTCCATCCTCGAAATAAACGCGGTTGGGACCCTTGAAGATAGCATCGAACATCTCCTTTACCTTGGCATCAATCTGCTCCTGGCTGTAACCCATATCGGCAAATACATTGCGATACTTGTGGGTCTCAAAACCGCCCTTATCCCATGGAGTAAGAGGAGCATAAGACATCATAGGAGCGTGCAACTCGGGTTGCATGTCGAAGCCTACCCAGTCGATAGACAGTTCACGACCATCCTTGCTCTGGAACTTGAGATCGGCAATGCCACGAGGAGAACTGTTCATAGGAACGGTGATGATCTGCCAGTCGGTGCACTTGGGAATGGTGATGTTGGCCATCACGCCCATACCACGGCCACCGAAACCTCCGAATCCACCAAAGCCACCGAAGCCTCCCTGGGGAGCACCACCCTGACCTGCAGGACGATTGCCACCCTGACCACCGGGACGGTTGCCACCATTGTTGGGACGAGGAGCAGGAGCAGTGACATTACTAATGGTGAGGATAGCACCCTGAGGAGCCATTACGCGAACAGAAACACAGTTGACCTGCTGACCGAAGTCAACCTTGTTGTATGTGCTATAAGCCTCTTCACCCTTGTAGGTGATCTTCCAACCCTGGAATCGGCCAACGCTGTCGGGACTTACGAAATCAACAGTAACACCAGTTGGACTGATAGTGCTATAACGATCGATGTGAATAGGCTTGTGAGCATCGTTGACACCTACACCACGAAGGGTAGGCTTAACCAACTGGATGGTACCGTCCTCGTTGAAGAACAAGGAGTCACAGCGTACACTACGCAACTTATCGAAGTTGGGAGAATAGTCATTGTGATGGTAGAAGAGGTACCACTGATCCTTGAAGTTGACAATACTGTGGTGGTTGGTCCAACAGCCGGTAGGGCTCTCCTCCATAATCTTGCCCTTGAACTCAAAGGGACCCATAGGATCGTCGCTCATAGCATAAGCCAGTGTCTCGGTCTTCTTCTCTACCCAAGGGAAGGTGAGGTAGTACTTGCCATTGCGCTCAAAAGCGAAAGGACCCTCAACAAAACCCTGAGGCAAAGTGGTGATACGCTTGGGCTGGCCCTCAATGCTCAGCATATCGGGAGCCATCTTGGCAACACTGATGCTACCGCCTCCGTAGAAGATGTAGGCATCGCCATTGCTGCACTGCATGATACAGGGGTCAATGCCACCCACACCCTTCATGGGTTCGGGTTGCAACTTGTATTTGCCATCAGGCATATCAGAGATAGCCACACCAATACCGAAGCCACGACCGGTCTTCTGACCGTTGGGGAAGTAGAAGTAGTACTTGCCATCCTTCTCCACACAGTCGGGAGCCCACATAGAGTAACCCTTAGGGTTACCCCACTCTACATTCTCCTGGCTCACGATCACACCATGATCCACCCAGTCCACAAGGTTGTCTGATGAGAATACATGATAGTCGGCCATGCAGAACCAGTCCTTACGGGGATAGTCCTCTGGAGCGGGAATGTCATGTGAAGGGAACACATAGACTCTGCCGTTGAAAACACGGGCAGTGGGGTCAGCAGAGAACTGATCACGGATGATGGGGTTCTGTGCTGAGGCAGTAAGCGATGTGATAGCCATCGCTACTGCCATTATAATACTTTTCTTCATGCTAATTTACAATTAGGTGGGTTAGAAGATATTACTCAATACCGCGAAGCATCCACTTGCTATTGTCATTGTTGAAATCGAACTCACCAAGAGTAGGAGTACTGTCAGCAATAGAGATCAAAGCGAGCTTCTGGTTGCTACCGGGAATAGACTTAGGCATGATACGATAGGTACCATCGGTGAGCTGGTCGATCTGCCAGAGCTGCTCATCAGCACCAGTGTACTCAGCAACAGTGCTAACTTCCTTCTCAGCAGTTGCGCAAAGAGCACGGTTGGTACCAACGATGGTAATCTTGTAGTAGGGCTGACCGAGGAAACCACCCTTACCTGCAACGGGAGTAATCTTCCACTGCTGGTGAGGACGACCCATGTAGTCGCCATTGCGCAGTGTGATCTCGCCTGTTGCCCAGGTTGACTGTACATCAGCCAACTTCTGTGTCTCAACAGGGGGAACGGGCTCGTTGGACTGCTGGCCACCAAAGCCACCACGACGACGGGCAACATTCAAACGCTGGAAGTCAACAGCCAGTTCGAGTGAATAGCCATGACGCTGAGACTCAAGCTCATAAGCACCTTCCTTAACTACATCACCAGCAACGGGCCATGCATTCTTCCATACGATAGGACGGATAGCCAATACGCTGGAGCCACCCTGCAGGAAGTCTGCCTCCCAGTGGAAGGACATCTTCTCGATACCATCAGCTACAACGGTGCGACCAAAGTGACCAGCACCTACCTGCTTACCGTCGGGGGTAGCCTTAACAACCATCTTACCACCACCCTGGGTCATGGGACGACCAGTGTTGTCAAGATAAGGACCAGTCACAGTCTTTGAACGACCGCATACGATGTTGTAGGTTGAGTTTACACCATCACAGCAGGTACCGTGAGTACCGAGCAGATAGTACCAACCGTCCTTATAGAAGAGTGCAGAAGCCTCACAGTCGATAGCCACGGTTACAGGTTCGTTACCCTCTACGCGCTTACCGGTCTTAGGATCGAGCTCGAAGAGACGGATCTCACCGAAATATGTACCACAGGTGATCCACAGACGACCTGTTGTAGGATCGAGGAAGAGGCAGGGGTCGATACAGTCGAAGTCATCGCCATCAACTGACTTTGCTACCTCGTTGGGCTCGCTGAACTTGAAGTCGGGCGACTTGGGATCAAGGCTCTTGTTCCACATAGTGAGCATACGACCACTGTGGCTACCACCCAGACCACCACCAGTTGCACCATAGGCGATGAGGTAACGATCACCTATCTTAATTACATCGGGAGCAGCACCACCACCGGGACGCTCAGCTCTGACAAGCTCTCCATTCAGGTCATATCCACTTGCCCAGGTGTAACCACCGTCAACTGAAACCAGACCACCCTGACCCGTACCGAAGGTATACCACTTACCGTCACACTCTGCCAAGGTTGATGGGTCATGAATAAAGGGACTTCCAACCTGTGCATTTGCTGTTGTTGCTGCCATGCTGAGGAGCACACCTGCCATCAGCGATTTTGCTATATTTTTCATATCTGTATATGCTTAAAGATGAATTACTTAATAGTATAACCGTTCTTGATAACCTTACCGTTCTCGTCAACGATACGAACGCAGAAGTCACTCATACCGGGACCATTGATGATGGCGCCACGGATGATATTCTCACCCTTCTTCAGGTTGATGCGGTGTGACATGCAGTCATCAGCTACCATACGACGGTCGCCAGAAAGGATGAGAACATCCTCACCGTTCACCCACCACTGAGATGCAGAGTTAGAACCTACTGCCAAACGAACATTCTGCATGTCCTGATCGCAGTTGATAACAGTTACTGCCCAGTAGATAACGCCATATACACGGTTGATCTCGTGCTCACCGAAACGCATGAGCTTGAAGTTATAGTGCTTGCTATCCAACTTGTGCCACTTCAAAGTCTCTGTGGCCTTCTCCATCTCAACAGGACCTTGCTGCATACGACGGAAATCCATAGGTGCACCACCAGGCTGACCAGGCTGACCAGCTGGACGGGGCTGTTGCTTCTGACGCTCGAAAGTAACCTTCACCTTGTCACCATCCTTGGGCAGAACGGTCATCTGGTTCTTGAAATACTCCTGAGCAAATGTCTCACGGATGTAGCTGTCCACGAAGACCGTGTTCGAACGGTTGGTCTTGCTAATGGGTTCGAGTACTGTCCAACGACGGATAAAACCTTCTGCGTCGGGAGTCACTACTTCCTTCGTGGCAGGAGTGAAATACTTCTCCTGTGCCTTTGCAGGCATCACAGCCATCATGGAAAGAAGCACAGCTGCTAAAACATTGTGTGTTCTCATAATGTGTATTTATTAATGGTTGATAAATAATTAATTTCTCTTCATATAATTATGTTCAGAATCGCCATACTGGTGGCAAGCCTTCGTCACGCATAATGGCCACGCCTCGTCATGCTTATGACTCAATCGCGTCACCGTAATGATGGGCCGAGATAGGCTTTCTTCATACCGCCCCAGTCGAGGACTATACGCTGTAGCACCTGACCTTCGGTTGAGCTAACGGTCAGCGTATGGCGCTTGTCTTTCTGCGCTTCGCCCACTTTGAGTTTTACGACATACTCATGTCCATTTTGCATCACATCCACCTTCCAGGGATAGGACCATTCCTCAAACTTATAGTTGAAGACCTCTTGCTTCTGTCCGTCCATGCCGATGCTGACCATGTTGCTCTTTTGCGGGTTGGATTCTGGGAAGAAGGGCATCATATAGACATGAGCAGTAATGCTGTCGGGCACATCGCCCTTGGGGAGGGTAAAGGCATAGGTCGCATGGCTAAGTCCGTTGCCAAACTGAATGGCGCTACCCTCGTAACCCAGACCTGGAATGAGGGTGATGTGCTCCTGTGAGATTGGCTTGGTAATATCAAGTACCGCGCATCCTTCCCACATATCTTTTGTCTTGTCCAGGTTGAGGTTCACGGGGCGTGGAGCAATACCTTCCGTACGATTGAGTTCAGGCATGTTCTGGTAGAGCGAAACGAAACCAGGAGGCACCATCATCATACCGTTCCACTTGCCATCAAGCATGGTATTGTAAGTGAGGTTGAGTGCCTCAATGCTATCATAGGCCATCTGCGACTCATCAGCTGACCAGTTGGCCTCGGCCTTATTGCCTGCCTTGTACTGTTCGTGATTGAGTTGGGCAAAGAGGAACTTGCGTGTCATCTGCTCGCTGGCCATCACGGGATAACCGATGAACTCAAAGAACGAAGCACGATATTCGCTGGGCAAAGCCTCCATGATGCGCTTGGTACGCTGAGCAATGTCATGGTATCGAGCCAGACGACGCTGTGCCTGGTTGTAGTATTGGAAGGAATATTCCGAATCGCGCAAGCGACAACGGTCTGCACTATCCCACTGCCAGTCCCAGCCCATGTATTCGGGTTTGCGTTCCCAAGCCAGGTGATAGTACTGGGTAAGGATGTCCTGCAACTCCTTCTCGTATTTTTTGCCATAGATTTCGGCCAACATGCTGGCCTGCAGAGTGTTGAACTTCTCGTAGTCGAAGACCTTGGGATTGTCGGCCAAGTCGAAGAACACCTGCACACCAAGTTCCATGGGTTTGATATCACCCACATTGAGCAACCAGTAGCGATCTGCCCCAGCCTTATAGGCGCGACCCAACTCCTCAAGCATCAGGGCGGGAGGCGTTGTGTTGAGCCAGAGGTAGTCGTGAGGCGTGCCACAATAAGACAGGTGATAGTACACTCCGTTGCCACCACTACGATTTCTTTCTTCCGCAGTGGGAAGGTGCTTCATAAAACCATAGTTGTCATCAGGCCATACGATGGTGACATCATCGGGCAGACGGAGTCCGGCATTGTAGACATCCAAAGTCTCCTTGTAAGGTACAAAGATCTGTGGCACCTCACTGGCTGGACGCTGGGTGAAAAGTTCCAGTATGGTGCGCTGGTCACGAATGACATCCTCCAGCACTTTCACGCGCTCCTGAGGCGAAGTCTGTCCGCGCATGCCCTCATCATGAACGCCACGCATGGCCACTGTGTAGATGTTATCGTATTGCGATGCTTCTGCCAGACGACTGGTGAACTTCTGCAAAATAGTGTTGCGGTTCGTGCGGTAGTTCCACTCACCATCGCGCTCACTGTCCCACTCGTTTTTGCAATTGTTGTTGAAGAGCATCGGCTCGCAATGGCTGGTAGTAATGATCACACCCATACGGTCGCACATCACCTTACTCTCGGGATACTGATAGAAAGCATTCGTTACATCGTGCATGGCAGGTGCCAGCATATTGCCACCCAGACGGAGGATGAGCTCGCAGACACGCTCGTAGGTTTTTGGACCAATGTCGCCTAAATCCTTTTCATAGGTCTTGGCAGCCCAGGGTTGCATACCCCAGTCTTCATCGTTGATGAAGATACCACGATACTTCACGGCAGGCGAATGTTTCACCGTACGCTTGCCGTCAAGCACCAATTCCTTCTGCTTCTTCACGGGCACATCAGCCCACCATGTCCAAGGCGACACACCTATTCGTCTTGAAATCTCATAGATGGCATAGATCGTACCTCGGCGGTCGCTTCCTGCGATGACAAGGTCTCCATCCACCATATCTATCACATAACTCTCCCACTGGCCCTTCACGCCATCTACATTCAACTTGCCCTGGTCAATAAAACCGTCAATATATTCGCTCCGGCCTATCGTACCCACAATAATCTTGTTGGACAGACCAGGATGAGAAAACTCACCGCTATACGCAAGTTTGATGTCTTCACCCAAATTGTTTATGGCCATCAGTACACCAACATTCTCCCTTCTACTTGCCACTATGTCAACACGCTTGCCGTCCTTTGCCACCGTGAAGTTCTGGGCAAAGGAGACCAATGTCATAATAGTTAAAAATAGAAAGGTCGTAAATCGTTTCATGATTAGTGAGTTTCTATACCTTATATTATATATAGGGGAGGGAGAGACCGAAGTCTCTCTCTCCATCTATTATACAAATTACTGGCAGATCACTACACCACCATTCTTGGGAATGGTAACGGTGATCTCGTTCTTCTTGTTGGTCTTCATGGTCATCTTGCTACCCTGAAGCTGTGCATCGTCGCAGTAGACGCTCACCTCCTGACCAGGTTGGAACATGCCATCGAGGTTGTAGGTAACAGTCATGGTCTCGTCCTGTGCGTTGATACCAGCCACATACCACTTACCTGCGGTACTTTGACGAGCCAGTTCAACATACTTGCCAGGATAGCCGCTGATGAACTTCATGTCCTTCCAGGTCACGGGTACCTTCTTCATGAAGTCGATGGCCCAAGCGGGAGCATCAGTCATGTTGTTGGGAGCCACGGCGAAATTTTGGACGGGAGTCTGGAAGAGGATAGCAGTAGCGAGGGCATATACATCAGAGGTTCTGCGGGTCTGACCGCGGTCGTTGCCCTTTGAATAGCGCTTGTTGAGTGCAGAGCCACCGAAGTCCATGTTACCCACGGCGTCACGCAATACGGGAAGGATGGTACCGGCCAGGGCCTCGATATCGTTGTCGTTCTGACCGAAGGCCAGATTCTCACTGGCACGAACAGCCTCACAAGCTACGAAGTTGGGGTACATACGCTCCCAACCACGGGGAAGGGTACAACCGTGGAAGATAACCATGATGCCACACTCGTTGGCATCAGCGAGGATATCCTCATACATCTGCATGGTCTGCTGCTTGTCCGAGCCTACGAAGTCCACCTTGATACCCTTGATGCCTGCCTTCTGCATCCACTGCATCTCCTTGCGACGGTCGATCATGCGGTGCATCTTGCCACGGGGACCCTGAGGTGCGTCATTCCAATAGCCATTTGAGTTGTACCAGAGAAAGAGGTTGACATTCTTTGACTGAGCGTACTTAGAGAGCTGCTCCATGCGCTCATAGCCGATGTTGGTGTCCCAAAGTGCATCTACGAGCAGGTACTCCCAACCCATGGCTGAAGCAAAGTCGATGTACTCCTTCTGCTCATCGTAGTTACAACTGGCATCCATACGGATGATCCAGCTCCATGCCGAACGGCCATACTTATAGTCATACTTGGCTTCGTACTGAGGCTTCACGAGGTCCCACTGGATGGTGGTCTCTGCCAGAGGCTTGAGGTCACGACCCACGGTGATGGTACGCCAGGGAGTAGAGGCCAGTTCGCGATTGTCGAGCATGATACCGGGCTCTACATTACCGATACCACCAAACTCAGTCATCTCGGGATAAGCGAGGTGATAGACATTACCCTTGCACTCCAGACGACCACCGCAGTAGTTACCACCGATGTTGGTCTCGTTAAGCATCACCCAGATAGCTTCCTGAATGGGAGCAGTTGCTTTCTTTCCCTTCTTTGCTGCAACAGCAGGGGCAGAGGTCTTTACCTTGAACATGCCGGGGAAGGTAAAGCCACGACCGTGACCGTTCTTACCCATCTCTGCATCATACTCGTAGAAGGTCTCATAACTGGGAGCCGTACGGGCAAAACCGGTCTGAGGAGTCATAGCGGGGCAGAGGAAAGTGGTGGTACCTGTGGGGAAGGTGTAGGCTGTGCTCTCCTCCTGTACCAGGCACGACTTACGGTCACCCTGTGTATAAACCACATACTTGAAGGCTACATTGTTGTTGTCGATGTGCATTACCACATCAAAGGCATTCACATCGCGCGTCTGAGGTTGCTGGCCCTGTTGACCTTGCTGAGGACGCTGGCCAGGACGCTGACGAACAGGCTGAGACACGGTGAAAGTGTAAGTGTACTCATTGGCGGTGTAACTGATGTTCTGAATCTTAGCATTGGGCAGAGAGTAGTTCTCGCTCACCTGCTTTGCCTCAGGATTGACCTCCTTGAGTTTCAGATTCTGGGTGAAGTCACCGATGCTGGTCTTCAAACCAAGAGGTGAGTTCTCAATTACAACATCGTCATCAAGCATGACACTGTAAGCGGCCTTGCCATCGTTGCAAGTCACTGATACCTTCAGATGACCGTCAGGACTGACAGCCGTCTGCGCAAAGCTCACGCCACAAATGGCAGAGAGCATGAGGGTTGAAAAAATCTTGTTCATATTGTTTTGTTGTTTTTATGATTCGGGATTTCGAGAAATCGAGATATCGAAGTTTCAGGGAATCGAGATAACGGGTTTCGGGGAATCGAGATAACGGGGTTTTGGAGAGGAGCGGCTACTATAACAGATTTGTGGCCGACTTTACGGTGTAGGTCTTACCGGGTTTGGTCACGATGTCGTACTCATAAACCTTGGGAATATTAGCTTGTACGCTCTGTGAGGTACCATTGCTGTTAACAATGGGAGTCTTCACCTTAGCAGGTGCATAGAGCGCATTGGGACAATCACCCTTTGCATCCTTGAGTTTGAAACCGAAGCCCTTCAGCGGAGTGTTAGAGCGGATACGAAGGGTACCACCAGCCTTTGAGGTGATTGTGGCCTCGCTGAGTCTGCCGTGCCACCACTTCATCTCATTGACCTCAAAGCCACCTCGTGCCAACAGACCCTTCACGCTACCCTCGCTCCACGCATCGGGCAAGGCGGGAAGGAGATGAACAGCACCATCGTGGCTCTGCAAGAGCATCTCGGCAATACCGGCACATACACCGAAGTTACCATCAATCTGGAATGGTGGATGTGCATCGAAGAGGTTGGGATAGGTATTTGAGCGCAACATGTTGCTGATGATAATCATAGCGTGATTGCCATCCAGCATACGAGCCCAGAAGTTCGTCTTCCATCCAAGACTCCAACCTGTTGCAGCATCACCACGATGCTTCAATGTTGTAGCGGCAGCGCGGAACAATTCGGGATGGCTATAGGGAGAAATCTGATTGCTGGGGTACAGACCATAGAGGTGGCTGATGTGGCGATGCTCGTTCTTGGGGTCATCAGCATCCTGCAACCATTCCTGCAACTGACCATACTGACCAATCTGCATGGGAGGCAGTTGGTCGATGGTCTTCTGGAGTTTGGCCTGCAAATCGGCATCAACACCCAACGCCTTGGCTGCATCGAGTGCACCAGTCAAGGCATCGAAGACAATCTGATTGTCCATGGTACAACCGGCGGTGATAGGAGTACGCTTGCCACGAGGACCCTGCTCAGGGCTAACAGAAGGAACATTGACGAGCCAACCATACTGAGGATGGGGCTGGAGGTAATCCAGGTAGAACTCTGCGGCACCCTTCAACACGGGATACCACTCCTTGAGGAATTTCTTATCAGCGGTATAGAGATAGTGTTGCCACAAGTGGGTAGCGAGCCATGCACCTCCATTGGGGAAGTCACCCCAGGCAGCAGCATCCACAAGACCAGAGATGCGCCAAAGGTCAGTATTGTGGTGTGCCACCCAACCGTTGCAACCATACATCTCCTTTGCTGTGACAGCACCCGTCACACTCAGGTCACGAATCATCTCATAGAGAGGAAGAGCCGTCTGCTGAAGGTTACAAACCTCTGCAGGCCAATAGTTCATCTCGGTGTTGATATTGATAGTATACTTGCTGTCCCAAGCTGCATTGCCACTCTCGTTCCATACACCCTGCAAGTTGGCAGGCTGGCTACCAGGCTGTGAAGAGCAGAGGAGCAGATAACGACCATAGTTGAAGAGGAGAGCAATCATACCCATATCGTCCGAACCATAGAATGCCTTCGTACGGGCTACGGTAGAAGAAAGCTTGGCGTTCGCTCCATTCTCCAATTTCAAACTTACATTGCTATATTGAGGCTGATATGCCTTGAGGTGACGCTCACTGAGTTTGGCATATGTCATGCTTGCCACACCCTGCAGATACTTGGCGTTGCGAGCAGAAGGATCGGCAGTAATATCGTGGTAGTTGACATAGTTGGTAGCAGCGCTGACAACGAGCGTACACTCACTTGCACCCTCGATGCGCAAGGTTCCGCCATCAGCTGAAACCTTACCGTCACAACGAACTTCAGTCACGCACTCTGCAGTGACACCGCCATCAATGCCTTCCATACCCACAGGGCGGAAATTGGACACGATACGATTGCCTGTTGCCTTTGAAGCACTCATAAACTCACCCTTCTGCGAAAGGCTGAAACTGATGGCACCCTTCTTGGAAGCCGTGAGATGCATCACAACAACACCGTCGGCCATTGAAGCAAAGGTAGTGCGCTCGTAGTCAACACCTCCTGCAGTATATCTAACCTTAGCCTCTGCACGGGTAAGGTCAAGTTCACGATAATAGTTGGTGACATCCTTGTGGCCCAACTCCAGACGAAGCGAACCAATAGTGAGGAACTTCATACCATGAGGGCCAACCACAAAATCCTTATCGATGATAGAAGCAGCCTCTTCCTCCTTGCCTTCGAAAATCAGTTTGCGAACCTCCGGCAATCTGGCCAGGGCACGACTGCTGTTGTTGTTGTGAGGCTTGCCTGCCCAATAGGTATCTTCATTGAGCTGAAGTTCCTCTACCTCCGTTCCGCCATAAAGCATACCACCAAGATGTCCGTTTCCGATGGGAACAGCCTCAAGCCATTGACCGGCAGGCTTATCGTAAAACAACTTGTTATTCAACGCATCGTCTTCTGCGGTCTGTGCGTTAACAGAAGAACAAGATAAGCTACAAACTGCAAAAAGGCAGAGAGCTTTCAAACTACTTGAAGTCATTTTGTAGAGATGATGGGCATTCATTATGTTCATGATATTAAATGTTTTGTGCAAAGATACAAAAAAAAACTCCATAGTATTATACCATGGAGTCACATATTCTATCGTAAATGTAACATTTTATGTTATTTCACGAAAATTTCACGATGATTCTGCAGATAAATGCCTTGTTTTGGGGGATTCATGGGTCGTGAGACTGTAATACCGTAGTCACTTATCATCACCATTATGGTGAGTATCTTGCAAATTCATAATTTACACATTCCGCAAGGACATAGAAGCCCTAAGCATTGACGGGGATGACTATTTGTTAATCAACATCTTGCGTGATGAGATGACATTGCCCTTTCCGTCCACATACTGAAGCAAATACATACCGCTGGGATAAGCATTGCGCCAAGCAGAGAGTTCGCCTACCTCTATCTCGCCCATCTTCACACCCTGCATATTATAAATATGTATGGATGTGGCCTCTGCCTCTGTGTTCAGAATGCTCGTGGCCTGTGTCTTTGTGAGAATCTGGAAGGTTGCGCCTTTGGTCTTGTTGCTGAAGATAGCAGATCCCGCCTTATGGCTGTCCACATTGATATACTCCGTGGTCTGCCATACGGCACGCAGGTTCACTTCGCTTTCATCTATCTGCTCTATCTGTATCCAACAGTCCTTGCTGTTGGTATTGGTGCCTCCTGCAACATCCCAACTGTTGGTCGTGCCTTTCGACATATACTTACCGCTGGTCACCATCGTATAGTACGACTTGAAGCCCTGTACCAGCGTGGTCTTAAAGGAGAAGGTAGCATCGCTTGCATCCAGTTCGGCCAACTCATACTTGTTCGTGCTCTTATTCAAGTGCAAGAACAGTCCCGAACTCAAGTCGCGAAGGTAATAGGTTCCTCCGCTGTTGATCTTCGTACAGGTGTTGGGCGTGAGTTTGCTCACGGTCTGTTCTGCAGAAATATCAATCTCTGCCACAGAGGTCCAGGCATTGTTGTTCACCTCGCTTTTGGCAATCATCTTCAGGTATCGACCCTCAACTGCCTTCGTGAGCGTAACGGACTGGGGAGCAGAGGTGTTCTTGAATGTACCCTTGGCAACAGGAGCGCCCCACTTTGTGGCGTCATTGCTCAAGTAGAACTCATACTGACCTACCATACCATTGCTACTACCATCGGGGCGGGCGGTGTAGGTGATAGACTTCACCATATATCCTTTGGCCATGTCAATTATGATCTCATGCGGGCATACAGGGGCTGTTCCGTTGTACTCGGTATGCCAGAAGGTACCAGTGTTGCCATCGATAGCCTTCGAGGCCTCATTGCCTCCATGCTGACTGTCATAACTGGTTATCTTCCAGATGGATTTGTTGATATACATGTCAAACTCAAAAGTCTGGACAGCACTACTGAAATAGCCATCTGCACTTGCATAGCAGAGCACTGTACCTCCGTCAGGCAGGGCGAAGGGAGTAGTATATCGCTTATAGGTCTCACCGTCGTTCAGGCTGTAGTAGATCGTCGAACCCTTTGTCGGACAACTGATAGCAACATTGCCACTACCATTACGCTCGCAGGTGAGGTTTTTGCAAACGGGCATCTCCACACGGGCCATTTGGGCCATATCCGCCGTTGTTGTACCTTCGGCAAAAGGCATGAAGATGAGTGACATTGCCACATCGTTGGCTTTCAGTTCATACTGGTCGAGCACCTCGGGTCCACAACTGGCATTACCCAAACCTCGGGTAACAGCATCCAGACATACAACAGTCGTAGCACATGACTTGAAATCATAGGTATGCTTCTTGCGATTGTTGCGGTCTGTATAGTTTTCCTCCACCTTGAAGTGGGTAGCAGAAGCCGATATTTTGTCGGGAGCCACAATCAGCAGTCCCTTGCCGTCAGTATTGTTGAGGGCCAGCCATCTCACCTCCTGCTTGGTGCCATGCTCCTGGGGTTTGATGTATTCGGTGTACTGGTCCTTTACGGTACTATTGTACACACCAGGGAAGCAGGCTTCCTTTCGGTCCACATAACTGTCCCAAGGACCGCGTCCGAACCAACTGAACTGCTCCATCTGGGCAGGCATCTCGAAACGGAATCCCATGCGCGGGATTACGGCTCCCTTGCTACTGGGATTGATGACACTATTCATCAGTATCACACCATTGCAGAGTACCTTGAAATTGTGCAATACGGCAAACTTCGTACCATTCTTTCCTGTATAGGTGCTGGGCATCGTTATGCTGACACAAGTGCTATCCTCACTCACCTCAACGATGGGTGTGCCTCCCTTCACGGTAAGCGCATTCAATCCCATATTGTCCCAACTTTCACACTGTCTGCCATCGTTGTCGGTTGGCAGACGCATCATGTTGAGTGTCAACGGACTATTGCTGATCAGCGTCGTACCATTGTACTTGTATGTAGTCAATGTTCCCTTGCTCTTATTGAATACAGCACTGAAATTCTCACCCGTCACAGTGATGCTGGTAGAAATGTTCGTCAAACCCAGTTTCTGACCTTCAGGAATAGCGAGGAGAGGTTTCTTGGGAGTCCCTGTTGAGAATCGCTCAGAGGCAAGTTCGTAACCCGCTTCTGCCCAGTCGGTCGTGCTCTTCAACTTGGCACTGAAATGCACGAAATATTCTCTATCGGGTTGCATGCCGTCGGGGAGTTCCACCGTGATACGCTTAGTTTCACCGGCTTTCACAACATCTTCCACCTTCTTCGTATACAGAACCTCTTCCTCACAGACAATGGCATATTCCACATCCAGATAGTCACTGCTTGCAAAGGCCAACTTACTCTTCATCTCAAAGATGCCACGACTTGCGTCCACCACTTTGAAGTCGAGAGGCTGATAGATCTTCTTCGTATTATACGACTTGGCTGTAAGACTGCGATCAGGACGGACAAGACCGTTGATACAGAAGTTACCATCATTGGGATTGTCTCCAAAATCACCACCGTAAGCCCAGTAGTCCTTTGTACCGTTCTTGGTAAGGATACCTTGATCCTTGAAGTCCCAGATGAACTCACCCGTTAGAGGAGCCTTTGACTCATACAAGTCAAAATACTCACGCACATTACCCATCGAGTTGCCCATCGAATGGCTGTTCTCGCACACGATGTAGGGTCGGTTCTGACCGGCTCCCCATTGCACAGTGCCCAGTCCGGGATACATATTACTATTGACATCGGCATAGTTGCTATTGCCCTCATAGTGTATCAAGCGGGTCTGGTCGAGTGCCTTGATGCTGTCGCGTGAACTCTGGAAGTTGTTACCGCCACCCGACTCATTTCCCAGGGACCACATAAAGATACAGGCATGGTTTCTCAACCATCTTACCATATTGGCCGAACGCTCACTCATGGGTTTGCGGAAAACCTCTACGGAAGAGAGTCCCGTATTGGCATGACACTCCACATTGGCTTCTGCCAGCACATAGAGGCCGTATTTGTCACACATTTCATAGAAATATGGGTCGTTGGGATAGTGGGAGGTACGCACGGCATTGATATTGAGTCGTTTCATCGTGATTACATCCTGCTCTATCTCCTCGTTCGTCAGGGCACGACCATTCTCCGGACTGATATCGTGGCGGTTCACACCATGGAACACCATACGCTTGCCATTGATCAACAAGGCGCCGTCGCTCCTCACACTCACTTCCTTAAATCCTACGCGCTCTGTTCTTACATCTACTTCCTTGCCATCGGCATCAAGCAGAGCAATACGCAAGTCATAGAGATTGGGAATCTCTGCACTCCATTGCTTGGGCTTGCTCACTGCCAGGGCCATCTTCACGCTTCCGTTGGCAGGCACACTTGCTGTCTGACTTTTCACCTCGGTTCCGGCATCCAGCAAGGTAGCCTTTACCTGGTATGCACTCTTGTCCTTACCCGTGATGCTTATCTGCAAGTTGGCCGTTGCATCTACATAACTGTTATCAAAGTCGGTTGAGAAGAAGAAGTCGCGAATCTGGGTCTTGGGTGCCGACCACACCATACAGTGTCTCTGTATACCCGTGAGGCGCCAATAGTCCTGACACTCCAAGAAACTTCCACTCGTGAATCGGTAAACCTGCAGAGCAATGAGGTTCTGTCCGGGTTGCACATAGTCGGTGATGCGAAATTCACCAGGTGTATAGGAGTCCTCGCTATAACCCACACGCTTACCATTGATCCAGAGGTAATAACCATGTCCCACGCCGTTGAAACGCACATATACATCTCTGCCTTCCCAGTTGGAAGGTATCTCAAAGGTACGGCGATAGGTACCCACAGGGTTGGTCATGTCGTTCTTGTAGGTGAACCATCCCGGACGATCGGCCATCACACTATAAGTGGAGTTGTTATAACTGAAAGGATAAGCCACATTACAATAGAGGGGCTTGTCCCAACTCTTCCCATGTCTTAAACCATAAATCTGCCAACTGGAAGGCACCTCGATATTGTCCCAGGTGGCATCGTTGTAGTCCATACCGAATACATCCTTCGGAGCCTTGGAGGGTGAGCCCACCCACTTGAACTTCCAAGTGCCATCCAGCGTCATACTATAACCTTCGGGCACAGGCAATGCGTGTGCCAGTTCGCGATTCACGCTGGACACCTTGGGATCGTCCCATTCGTTGCCCGTCTGTGCCCAAACACTGTTACAGAGGGTCAAACCAACTACGAGTGCAAAGAATGTATGTTTCATTGTAATCATATAAGGTAAAATTTATATGTATATTCTTGTCTGTTTGTCATTTCCATCAGGAGCATGCTGTTTTCGCTCTCTTCTGGGAGTTGAGGATAAAAAAACAGAGGCACACATTGTAAAATGCGCGCCTCATTGAATTAGGACTGATCCCTATTTAACCAAAACTTTACTAACCAAAACATTTCCGTTACATTATTCAGTCCTAAAATTTGATGTCCATGCCCTCACGGGTCAGCGGTTTCACAACCTTCCATCTTATATAGTAACGATTATTTCATTCATTGGGGGGGACAACAAGTATGTCTTGTTTTCCGATTGCAAAGTTATGGATAAATACGATAGCGCACTATCAAAATTGTAACATGGACTATCAAAATTGTGACACTATAGTAACATTTTTTATCTCAAATGTGTCCTGCGGGTCAAAAATCACGAATAATCCAATATTTCCCAGCAAAATTTTCAGTTCCGACACACGCTTGTGGGGAGAAATTATTTTTGCAAATATACTACTTTTTTGTCATTCTGCATTATCTTTTTGAAGAATAATACATATCTCAACCCAAAAGAAACAGCAATTTACACTTCGCTACGGTCCTTTCACGGCATGCGCTCGTGCATAATTGACATCCATTTAAGCGCATATTTATCTTCGTTTGTAACATTTTTGCGACTTTTTTCCAAAAAAAAGCCTTTTTACATGTTACATTTTTGAAAGTTTGGGGTCAAATTTATAAATTTGCGGTGTTAACAGATACTAACCAAACAATTAATATGAGATTGCATAGATTTTTCTTATTAACTGGGCTCTTCTTGCTCTGTTCGCTGATAGCAAGCGCACAGGGTAATCGTCTTTACACCATCCAACAAGGACTGGCCACCTGCGATATCAACTCGCTTTTGGTGGATAGTCGTGGTTTACTCTGGATAGGAGGAAACTCACCTGTGTGCTTTTTCGGGGGCCGGCAGTTCCACTATATGGACAATCACGACCCAGAAACTCATAAAACCTTATATAATTATATTAAGCAAATAGAGCAGGACGAACAAGAGCAGGACTGCTACTGGTTGGTGACTGATGGCGGACTTTTCTATTTTGACTCCCGCAAGCAGACCTACGAGCGCATTGCACTCAGCCCGGAGGAGAACGATGAGAATTATCATCCCGTGCGTCAGATTATTGACCTCAACACCAAGCGCCACCAGAAACTCGTGATGACGGAGGGCTATGGCTTCTATGTACTGGACAGCCGAAAGAAAACCGTTGATCGCAAGTTGAGCGCCCAACTGCAAGAGGTGGCCAACGAAGGCTTCATCACTTGTGCTTTTACGGACCACACAGGTGACCTATGGCTGTCATGCATTCGTCATCGTCTTCTGCGTATAGATCGTGAGTCCTATCAGGAGGTGGAGATACAAATGACCCAGAGTGCATCGGAGGTCATCGCCACATATACTGTCAACGAGTTGATAGAGGTGCCCGAGTGCCATGCCATCTATATAGCAACAGACGGTGGCATATTGAAATTCGACACCCAGTCACAACTTTTGTCTCTCATCACCGACAACAATAATATCCCCTTCTCGGCTTTACTCTTTACCGACGACCGTCAACTCCTTGCCGGCAGTGACAGTCATGGCCTGTGGACAGTTGATACCAATGACAAGGTACAACCTTACAAGTTGACCGAACCCATCTACGACCTTTCCATGGCCAAGGTGAAGGACATCGCCAAGGACCGACATGGCAATATCATCATTGCTTTGCTTCAAAAAGGTATCTATGTGATACCTCGTCGCACAAGCAACTACCACTACTACCCCATCTCATACAATCACGACGGTCGCAACACCTCTGCCATCACCTCTGTTGTTCTCGATGATATAGGTCGCTATTGGATAGCCACCGACGGTGCAGGTGTGTTTTGTTCGGCCAATTCCTCACTCGACACTGCATTGCCCATCAACGACGGATTGCGCTCCTTGCAGATGCAGAGTCTCTCTGTAGATAAGCGCGGAACAGTGTGGGCCGGCAGTTATGGAGGTGGCATCCAGTGCCTTACGAAAGGATCTTCCACCTTTGTTACTCCCTCATGGCTCGATTTCATGCGTGGATCGGCCATCATGAGCATGCACTATGACAGCGATGATGACTTTCTATACCTGGCCACCAACGGTATGGGCGTAATGAAACTCGACTTGCAGAATCAGACGGCGGAACATCTCACCTATGCCGACAATCAGGGTTTCTGGACAGTGGATGTACATGTGGACACCGAGGGTACCATCTGGGTGGGCGAAGTCAACAGCGTGTTCTACACCAATGAGCGTACCGGAACGAAAGGTGTCATTCCTCACACTGTGCTCCCCGGACAGCCCATCTGTCTGTCGAGTCTAGAGCGTGGTGGGCACAACTATGTACTCATCGGTACCACTGAGGGCATCCTCATCTACAACACGGAGAAGGGCGAGAGCAAGCATCTCATTCCCATGCAGAAGATACAAAGCATCAATGCCACCAAGGACGAGATATGGGTTGCCACTCCCAACTCTATATGTACCATCGACCTCGATTCGTACAAGACAACCGAGATACGCAACTTCGGCGGATTCTTCCTCGGTGAGTTCCATCGCCGATCTACATTGCTCAGCAGTCAGGACGAACTCATCTGGGGTTGTGACAATGGCATCTTGAGTTTCAACCCTCACACCACTCGCCAGCCTCACCAGTTGTACAACAAGGTGCTTTTCACGAGTTTGAGAGTTGGTGGACAAAATATTGCCTTCGACCCACAGTCCGACATGCTTGATGCCAATATCTTCTGTGCCAGGGAGGTGACACTGAACTACGACAACAACACCTTCAGTATGACCTTCGGCATACCCGACTTCAGCGAGTCGCCCAACACCTCGTACGAATACTACCTTGAGGGATATGACAAGGACTGGCTCTCTACAAGCATAGCCTACCTCCACTATAGCAGTCTGCGCTACCGTACCTATAAATTACATGTACGCGCGTGCGTGGACAACACTCCCATACCTGAAACGGAGCAGACCATCCTCATTTGCGTCAAGGCGCCTTGGTATGCCACCATTTGGGCCAAGTGTGCTTATGTGCTTGCCTTCCTCATGTTGCTTTATGCCATTTGGAAGAATCTGCAGATTCGCAGACGCCGTGAAGCCGAACTGCAACAGGCACGCCATGAGGATGAACTCAAAGAAGCCAAACTGCGTCTTTTCACGAGCATCACGCACGAGTTACGCTCTCCGCTCACGATGATCGTCACACCACTTCGCCATCTCATTTCTACTGCGGAGGACGAAAAGTTGCGATCCAATCTCACCATCATGCAACACAACTGCAACCGTCTGCTCAACACGGTGTCGCAGATCACGGATATCCGAAAGATTGATGCCGGACAGTTCCAACTTCATTTTGAGGAGGTGGACATCTGCCAGTATGCGTGCGACATCATGCAGGGCTTTATGGGTACGGCAGAGGTGCGTAACATCCAGTTCAAGCAAGTCAATAGCGACACGAGTATCTTCGTATGGATTGATCGTACCCACTTTGAGAAAGTGTTGGTCAACATCCTCTCCAATGCATTCAAGTTCACACAGGACGGCGGAAAAATCGAGTTGAGCAATGTGAGAAAAGACAACGAACTGGAGATCAGTATATTCAACACGGGTCAGCATATCAAGGAAGGCGACATGGAGCATATCTATGAGCGTTTCTTCCAGACTTCCCACGCCAACAACATCGCCGGTTCGGGTATCGGACTGAACTTGAGTTACGAACTCATGCAACTGCATCACGGTTCGCTTGAGGCATGCAATGTCGAACCCGAAGGAGTGAAGTTCATACTACATCTGCCCCTGGGAAGGGCTCATCTCACAGAGGATGAACTCCTGCCCAACCCCCAGAAGGTGGAGCAGACCGACAATAACGAGGAGGACAACCACCGCACAGAGATGCTGATGGCCACCATCGACAACCTCACACACACTGCAGAGGGGGAAAGCGAAGAAGGTACGAGCAAGGCATTGCCCCGAGTGCTGGTGGTCGATGACGACAAAGACCTCTGCGACTATCTCTATGAGGAACTTCACAACGACTATCATGTTACACTGGCCTTCGGAGGTAGCAAGGCATGGGACATCGTACTCAAGAATCGTCCCGATATCATCATCACCGACATCATGATGCCCGACGGCGACGGTATCGAACTGGCACAGCGCATCAAGTCCAACCCCGAACTTGACAACATCCCCATCGTAATGATTACTGGTGAGGACAACGACTCGCTTCAGTTGCAGTCACTCCAACTCAATGTCGACCACTTCATGCAGAAACCCTTCAACATGTCCATACTCAAGGGAGCCATCAAGCAGGCACTCAAGGTTCGTGAGAACACACGCAAGCACAGCCAGCGAACAGACTTCGGCGATGAGTATGGCAAGATGGAGATGGACTCCGTGGAGGAGAATCTCTACACCCGTATCTCCAAGACGCTCCAGGAGCATCTCGACGATTCCGACTATGGCGTACGCGAACTGTCGGAAGAGGTGGGTATCAGCCGTGTGCATCTCAACCGTAAGATGAAGGAGCGCTATGGTCTCTCGCCCAATGCTTTCATCAAGTCGTTCCGCCTCAAGCAGGCCGCGCACCTTCTGGTCAACAACAGGGTCAATGTGTCCGAAGTGGCCTACAAGGTAGGCTTCTCCACCCACTCCCATTTCAGCAGTTCCTTCCGTGAGTTCTACGGTATGTCACCCAAAGAGTTCGTCGTCTTCTACACCAAGGAAGAGAATGCAGAAGCACTGAAGAAACTCATCGAATAATCCATCATGCCCATCCCATCCACATCGCCCTTTCTTCGAGGTCTTCGCGACGGCATCCCCATCGGGCTGGGCTACTATGCTGTAGCCTTCTCACTGGGTATCCTGGCACGCAAGGCAGGACTGCTATGGTGGATGGGCGCCATCAGCAGTTTCCTCACCCGTGCCTCTGCCGGTGAATATGGTGTCTATACCCTTGTTGCCGTAGGAGCGAGTTATGCAGAGGTGGTGGGTATCAGTTTGGTGGCCAATCTCCGCTATCTGCTCATGAGCACAGCCCTCACACAGAAATTCCACCCTCGCACTCCTCTGCTACAGCGCCTCATGGTTGCCTTCTGTGTCACCGACGAGGTATTTGGCATCTCCATCGCCTATCCCGGTTATTTGGCACCATCCTATACCTTTGGTGCCATGCTTATCTCCACCACCTTGTGGAGTGCCGGCACCGCATCGGGTATCATTGCTGGCGACATACTCCCTCTCTCCATCGTGTCTGCCTTGAGTGTGGCCCTCTACGGTATGTTCATCGCCATCATCATCCCGCCCTCCCGTCACAATCGTGCCATCCTATGGGCAGTGATTGCCAGTTTCATCTTGAGCGGACTATGCTCGATAGCCCCATGGGTGAGCCAGTGGAGTTCGGGCACACGCACCATTCTCCTCACCATCCTCATCTCTTCTGTGATAGCCCTCCTCTGTCCCGTTCCCGAAGATCAATCCGAATAACCTCACCGCTTATGTCCCCCCTACTCTACATAGTCATCATGGTGCTTGTCACCAATCTCATACGAGTGCTCCCCGCGTTACTCATCCGGGGTAAAATTACTCATCCCTTCCTGCGTAGTTTTCTCTACTATGTGCCCTATGTCACACTGGCCGTGATGACCTTCCCCGCCATCCTGCAAGCCACACAGTCGCCTCTCGCCTCTCTCGTGGCGATGCTTATCGGCATAGTGGGAGCATGGCGCGGACTGGGACTGTTCCCTGTTGCCACCATCTGTTGCGCCACGGTTTTCATCCTTGAATACTTTCTCTGTTAAAGTACACTCAAAGATGTCTTGGGAGCCTTTTTTCACCTCAATATATTAAAAAGAGGAGAAAACTTTGCGCCCAACAAAGAGAATTTTGTAAATTTGCCCAACTTTTCCACAAGAGTGACAGGGTGCATTAGAGCAGGCTTCGGCCTACTCGGGAAGACGCCCGGCTCTTGTGGATTTATCTTTCTTTATCAACTACTTCAAAGCGATGTTTGCACTTTACTTCAGCGCAATCTTCTTGCCATTCTTCACATAGATGCCTTTGGCGGGACGGGCCGATTTAATCTTGACACCGTTCAGACCATAGAGCGAGGAAGAAGAGCTGCTGGCGTTCACATCCTCAATGGCTGTGGGGACAACCTTCTGAAGTTCAATGCAGTCGATGTTGGGCATGTAGGCCGTATTGTTGTAGAGGCGTATCACATTGTCACCAGGCTGTAGGGTAATCTTGCGACGGTTGGACTGTACCTTGTCCCAACCCTGGTTGCTGGCGCTGATGTTGGCTATCTTCTTGCCGTTGACCTCGAGGGTCATGGTGCGCGACTCGCCAGAGAGGTACTTGGTGGTGAGGTAGTATTCACCGCCCTCCTCGCTATATACATGAGGCCATACGATGTCGTACTTGGCATTCTTACCCAACCAAGATGCAATCATGCCACCCGAAGCCGATGCCTTGCGCTCATGCTGGGGTCTGTTCCATTCTATCTCGGTGAAGCCCTGCATGAAAGCAGTCTCTGCCTCATAGAGGGTACGCTCATAGCGCTCTGTGCCTGTTACCTGGAAGAGCATGAGTCCGTGTTTGGGCAGGACCACCTCATAGGAGTCCTGGAAGGTACCGAGGTCCTTGTGCTTGAAGAGATCGCGCAGAGTGACATCGCCACCCAGGCAGAGGT
The DNA here is from genome assembly GCA_045629325.1 of Bacteroidaceae bacterium. Classification (GTDB taxonomy): domain Bacteria; phylum Bacteroidota; class Bacteroidia; order Bacteroidales; family Bacteroidaceae; genus Physcousia. Next base: position 44,297 of record JAZQQX010000039.1, read on the forward strand.
CGGAGAAGCGGAGCGTGACGGTCTTCTTCACATCGGTGGGATTGTACACACCACACACGCGGGTCAGACCGTTGAGTTCGCCAAAGTCCTTCACGAGTGTATAGGTCTCGTCCTCCTGTGCCACGACATAAGCCTGCAGACCAAGCGAGTCTTGGTTGATGGCAATGAGTTCCTTGTTGCGAAGGAGCGTTGCGGCGGTAGAAGAGAGGTTGGACACATCACATCCGATGAGCAAGGGACTGCTCAGCAGGCACCACATACCGAAGTGTGTCTTGTCCTCCTCGGCCGTGAGGGTACGACCTACCTCGAGCATATCCATGTCGTTATAGTGACCACCCTGACAGTAAGCAGAGAGATAGAGATTCTCGTCGATGATATTCTTCACAGAGTTCCAACTGCAGTTGATGTCACCCGTTGTACGCCACGAGCACACATGCTTCAGGTTGAGCGCCCATGTGCCGGGATGAGCCCAGCGACAGATGTTCATGCGCACATCCTCCCTGCCGGTGTTGGCAATAGCATTGTTGATAGCCGTATAGCGCTCTTGTTCGTTGAGGTCGAGGTTGCGGTCGTTGTGGATGGGGTCTCCTCCACAGAAGTCCACCTTGATGAAGTCAAAGCCCATCTCCTTGAAGAAGAAGTCGCAGTCCTGCTGGTCGTGCTGATAGAGACCCACACCGTTGCCTGTCTTGTCACCACCATGATAGTAACCGCAAGTGGTGGGTCCGCCATCACTGTAGATACCTGCCTTCATACCCTTGGAATGGATATAGTCCACCACGGGTTTCAGGCCGTTGGGGAAGCGTGTCTTGTGGATGAGGAGCTGGCCTGTCTCTTCGTCACGACCTCCGAAGTATCCGTCATCGATGTTACAATAGATGTAGCCCGCCTTCACAAAACCCTTACTTGCCATGGCGTTGGCCTGATTCTTGATGATGGTCTCGCTGATGTTGAGCGCAAAGGTGTTCCACGAACTCCATCCCATCGTGGGAGGATCGTAAGCCCATATCTGCCCCGTAAGGACGAGGGCTGTCAGTAACGAAAGTGTCTTCTTCATAATATTCTATTCTTTTGTGTTTTAGAGGGAAGTTTTGGGAGAACCACAAGGATCACTTGATGACCTTGATGCCTTCCATGTGACCGTCGCTATATACACGGCGCACGATGTTGATGCCGGGTTGGAGGGTGTCGTGTTGAGTACCATCGGGGGTGAAATACTCCACACGAAGGAGATGTACTTGAGGCGTTTCCTCCACCTCATTGATATCCAAGGCGAGAATGGGCGAAGCATCGAAGAACATCCGCTGTACTTGCAACGACGAAGCCGTGGGGATGTAGAAGCCGATGTAGTAGATGTGGCCCAAATCCACATGCTTGCCTATCTCTTCCAAGTCGAAACATACGATCTCCTCACTGCCAAACACCTCGGTTGCGTAGAAGTCCTTCGAGTTGATGTCGTTGACATCGTAGAAGCGCAACACGGGCTTGCTGGTGACCGTACGGTTGAGGTAGATGTAGAGGTAGGGATCCGTATCAAGGTATGGGGTGAGGTCGATACCATTCTCATAGTGCCAGCCCACCATACCTGCCTTGGCAGGTTTCACCAGCATGTAGCCGGTAGCATCGCGCACCGTACCCGCACCGATGAGGTTGGCATCGGTAGCAGAGGCCGACATAGGGAAGTAGTCCACCATGACATTGAACGAAGTGCTCACCTTATTGCCCAGTGCATCGGTATAGGTGGCGGTGACTTTCGTTCCACCCATCTTCACACCCACGAGATGTCCGCCCTGAGCCTTGAGCATACCGGGACGATCTGTCTCATAGGTACAAGCCGATGACACATCTATCTTCTTGCCATTCTGCAAGGTACAGGTGAGTTTTACTTTGGCTGTAGAACCGGGCAACACATACAGCGTACCATTTTCCTTGTCGCTATGGAGCTCCACGGCCGTCACATCCTCCACGGGATAGGCGTGCATCACATCGTAGCCATAGAAGGTGTCCTCGCTGAAGGTAGGCTCGGTAGAGAACCAGTCTACATCCACATATCCGCCGGTCTGCTTCGTAGCATAGTTGAAGATATAGAAACGGTTGCCCACGAAGATACTCAAGTCGAAACGCATGCTCATCTCGTCACCATACTTGGTCCACTTCGTGTTGTCGTAACTGTAGTAGAGGTTGCTCTTGTCGGTGGAGAAGTTGACAATGGCACGCAGATAGATGGTGTCGCTCTTCAGCACGGGGCCCAACTTCTCCGTGGGGTTCCAGTCACCACTCGAGCGGGCCGTCATATAGACGATGCGCTTCTCTCCATTGCGCACGGTGACACCAATGAGTTGATAGGGATCCTGATAGACGGACAGGCCTGCATAGTCGCCCTCCATCATGCCCGACACATCCATCTTGACGGTGCCATACGAGTTGACATTCTTCGTAGTACCGGCACCCTCGGCATTGAGGCCGATGATGCGCTGTGTCAAACTGTTGCGTGCAAAACGGAGGTTGTTGGTCACATTCACCGTATGCATACGCAGATGACCGGGGCGCTCCAGGAGGCTCCACTTGTCATCCACATGGTTGTGGTTCCATCCCCACTGCTTGCCCAGTTCGAGCGAGGTGAAGGTGTCGGAGGTAGGCAGGTAGGTGCGTGGATAGGTGGTACCCACATTGGGTTTCCTGTAGGCCTTGCCTCCTTTGCTCACTTCTACGCCCTTGTTGCCAATGATGGGCCAACCGTCCTTCCATTCCACGGGTTCCAGATAGGGTACACGACCGATGGCACCAGCATCCTTGAACAGGATGGTCCACCACTCGCCGGTCTGTGTCTGTACCATACCGCCCTGATGCACACCGGCACCAGAGAATGCGTTGCCCGACTGGGCGTTGCCGTAGCCGTTCAGGTTGGGCATCTCCTCGTAGGGGCCCATGGGTTTCTCGCTACGGTAGATGGTCTGACCGCGCCAGTAGCCACCCGTGGTGAGATAGATGTAATAGTACTTACCGATATGGTACATGCGCGCACCCTCCGTGCCATCACGGCCGTTGATGACCGTTGCGCTTGTCTGTTTCTTCAGGGTCTTGGGATCCAACTTGTTCATGTAGATTGTACCGCTGGCCCAGTTACAACTGGCCACATAGAGACTACCGTCTCCGTCGGGGCCGTCGTCGAACATCCAACCCGAGTCATAGTACCAGTCGTTCATGTACTGCATCTTCCAGGGACCTTCGGCATTCTTGGCAGTGAGGAGCACATTGCGACCGCTGTCCACACCGCCTCGGCCAGAGGAGATGAAATACACATAGAACTGTCCGTCGTGGTAGGTCAGACTCGTTGCCCACTGGCCCTGTGCATAGTGCTCCTTGCCGTTGAGGAGGTTGTAGGCATCGTTGTCGTCAATCTTCTCCAGCGGATTACAGCAGTATTCCCAGTTCACGAGGTCCTTCGACTTCATGATGGTGGCACCGGGGAAGATATACATCGTGGTAGATATCAGGTAGTAGGTGTCATCCACGCGGATGATGTCGATGTCGGGGAAGTCGCCATTGAGTATGGGGTTGATGAAGGTGCCATTACCCTGATCGGCTGTCCAGAAATGCTTGAAGGGACGATAGAAGGGATAGCGCTCGGATAGACTGGCGTACCAGTCCATGCTGACCTTGCCAAGAGAGGAGGATGAGGGCTTCACCGTAGCATCTTCCAGATAGGCATCCACATCGACATAGTCGTCGGTTGAAGCCAGCATCACCGACACACCCTCACGGGCATCGACACCGACCCTCACGGTGTTGATCTTGCTCTTCACCTCACTCAAGAGCAGGGGTTGGGGCATGGTGTCGTCCACCGTTGAGGGGGTGGAGTATGCGATATTGGGACACTTACCCATGGCTGTGACATAGTCGGCCTCACCCACTGCAGGTACCCAGAGTACACCGCCGAAGCCATTGGCGCGCACCTTGTCAACGAGGGGTTTGATATAGTCCTCCGTTGCCACTTTTGAGTCGGTTCCGGCTGTCGGACTGACCAGTTCGATACTGATCTGCCCACTGTATTTCAGGATAGAGTCGTTCTTGGTCAGCACATCCCACATCGACATCAGGTACTGGTGATAGTCGTCGCCAGCCTCGTTGGTGCTGGGAGCATCGTTGGGCGCAGAGAGCACGATGTACAGACCGCGCTTCAAGGCCGTCTGTATCATCTTCCAGTAGAGCTTCGTGGTGTTGTTCTTCATACGGGTGGCACTGAATCGCTTGTAGGCTGGTTCCACCTCGGTGAGCGAGGCGTCCTCGGCCCATGCGGTCTCCAGGCAGAGACGGAAGGCGTTGCAACTACCTCCTTCATCGGAACGGCTCACGGCCGAGAAGAGTTTCGTGAAGTAGTTGGTACATCGGGTGATGTTGGCATCGGTTGCCTCCTCGGCCCATCGTGCACCGTTGAGTGCCGGTGTGGGACTGTCGCTCACTCCGTGCAGTTTCACGAGGTTGCCATTCACATCCTTCAGCAGGCCATTTTGTACACTGATAGGCGAGAGATTGCCCTGTGTGGGCTGTGCCGAAAGTATCAGAGGGAGAGTCAAAAGAAGACCAAGTAGAAGTTTTCTCATGGTACGCGCGTATTTATAATATGGTTATGATGCCACAAAGATAATGAAATTGTTTAATTCCACCACATTTTGGCCCTTCCTTTTCGTTCTTCTTCCTCTCATTTTCTATTGTATTATTCCGTTTTGGCGAATTAATGTCGCGTCAATCCCACTTCTTTCCGCTTTTTTTTATACTTTTGCAAATAAAAGTTCTCGTTCACCGCTCATCGTTCATCACTCCACGCTATGCGAATACTCATCACACTTCTCTTCTGCCTTTCTCTGCTCACTGAAGCACAGGGTGCTATGAAGCTGACCCAGCCCAAGGCCATCAGTGCCTTGCTCGACCGTATCGGGGGAAAGGGCACGGCCAAGCGTTTCGTTACACGGCTCGACAGCTCGCTGGCTGAAGAGGGCAAGGAGGTGTTTTGCCTCGCAGGCGAGCAGGGTAAACCGCTCATCAAGGGTAGTTCGCTCTCTGCTATCAGCGTGGGAATCAACTGGTATCTCAACCATTATGCCCATGTCAACCTGTCGTGGAACCAACTCACCACCGATCTCACTCACATGCCTCTGCCTCTGCCCGAAAAGGAGGAGAAGCATCTCTCGCAGGCCGACTATCGCTACTATCTCAACTACTGTACCTTCGGCTACAGCATGTCCACATGGACTTGGCAACGCTGGGAACAGGAGATTGACTGGATGGCACTACACGGCATCAATATGCCTCTGCAGATTGTGGGACTGGAGGCGGTGTGGCGCAACTTCCTGATGCTCGACTGCCACTTCACGGAGGATCAGGCGGAGGATTTCATCCCGGGACCGGCCTATACAGCATGGTGGGGCATGAACAACCTGGAGGGTTGGGGCGGAACGCATCTCAATGCGTGGTATGCACGCCAGACATGGCTTGCCCAGCTCATCTGCAAGCGTGAGCGCGAACTGGGTATGCAACCCGTACTGCCGGGCTTCAGTGGCATGGTGCCGAGTCAGTTTGAGCGCATCACTCATATCTCCACGGAGCGTGCCAATCTCTGGTGCCAGTTCCAGCGTCCTGCCATCCTCGACCCTTCCTCACCCGAGTTCTCCCATCTGGCTTCGTGCTACTACAGGAGACTGCACGAGGTGATGGGCACTTCCGCCTACTACAGCATGGACCCCTTCCACGAGGGTGGCACCATCAGCAGTGGTCGCTACGAGGAGGGCTACCGTGCCGTGTTTGATGCCATGCAGGCCAACTGTGGCGATGCCTCACGATGGGTCATACAGCAATGGCAATGGACCGCCTATCAGTCCACCTCACTTCGTGCCGTTCCTCCCGGTCGTCTCATCGTGCTCGACCTCTTCAGCGACGGTCGTCCTGCCTTTGAGGCGTATGGCGGATATGCTCCCCAGGAGGCCATCTACTGCGTGTTGCCCAACTATGGAGGCCGTACGGGTTTCATGGGTCGTCTGCCTCGCATGGCAGAGGGATGGTTTGCCTATCTCTCTCGTTATGCCACCATCAAGGGCATCGGTTCTGCTCCCGAGGGTATAGAGAGTGTGCCCATTGTCTACGACTTGCTCTACGAACTGCCCTGGATGAGCACCCAGCCCAACATCGAGGCGTGGGTAAGGGAATATGCTCATTGCCGTTATGGCATGCGCGACCACGAGGCCGAAAGGGCTTGGCTCGGCATCCTTCACACGGCGCTCAACGAGCAGAGCAGTCTGCAGGGACCTCACGAGACAACGATGTGTGCCCGTCCCTCGCTCCAGGTCGACAGGGTGAGCTCATGGGGTGGCACAGCTATCTTCTACCCCGCTGGACAGTTGACCGAGGCTGTGTCGTCGCTCCTCAAGTCGGCTACCCACATCGGCACGGAGGGCTCACTGGGTGCATCCAACATGGCCTACGATATCGTCGACCTCTTGCGCCAGTGTCTCAGCGACTATAGCCTGTCGCTCCTTGCCGACATTGGCACGGCTCATCGCACGAGCTCCACCTCGCTCTTCAACACCCTGACGGAGCGATTCCTCCATCTGTTACTCGACACCGACCGACTCCTTGCCACACACCGGCTCTTCCGCCTCGGACACTGGACCGAGGAGGCTCGCCTCGTGGCACGGGAGGTCACACCGTTCCTCACACGGCACGAGCGCATCTCCATGGGCAGAGACTGCGAAGAGCAGATAGCTGACTGGCTGGAGTACGACAATGCACGCACCCTCATCACTATCTGGGGCGACCAACAGCATAGCGAGCAGGGTGGCCTGCACGACTACAGTTACCGACAGTGGCAGGGTATGCTCAGCGACTTCTACTTCCCTCGCTGGCACTACTTCTTCTCTCACAGTGACCACCCCTCCACATCCCGCTCCTCGCTCTCCACTCCACCCTCAGGCTGGTTTGCCAGCGAGTGGAACTGGGCACACGAACTGCAAGGCTCTTGGGGCACCGACACCAAGGGCACGCTCCGCAAGACGCACCCCAAGCGCTACTCCTCCACACCCGAGGGCGACATCCTTACCATTGCCCACGAACTTTTCCACACTTATTTTTAACCTCCCCCTCCCCAAAAAAAGCCACCGTTCCTTGCGTTTTTCCGCAAGGCCCTTATAATCTCAAAAAAAACAACCTCCCATGCATCCCATCGACATTGCACTTCAGATTGCCACAAAGGCACATGCCGGCCAACTCGACCGCGACGGCTATCCCGTAATCCTCCATCCCCTCACCGTAGGCCTCATGGGCCACACCGACGAGGAGCGTATGGCTGGTTTCCTCCACGATGTAGTGGAAGAAACCGACTACTCTTTCGACGATCTCCTCGAGGCTGGTATCCCTGCGGGTGTCGTAGGGGCTTTGCGCCTCCTCACCCACTCCAAGGATGTGCCCTACATGGACTATGTGCAGAGCATCATCGACTCTGCCAACCCCATTGCTCTCCAGGTGAAATACAACGACCTACAGCACAACTATGCACGGGGCAAGGCTTATCCCGACCTCCAACTCAAACACGGCAAGGCGCTCGAGATTGTGAAGAGTGCCATCGAGCAATGCTCAAGGATTGACCTCTACCAACCTGCTCCCGATACGCATTATGGCATCTTTGCCGGTGGTTGTTTCTGGGGCGTACAGCATCAGTATGAGAAGGAGGCTGGCGTGCTCCGCACCCTCGTGGGCTACATCGGAGGCGAGGAGACCTTCCCCACCTATGCAGAGGTGCGCGACCATCACACGCATCATGTCGAGGCAGTCATCGTGGAGTACGACCCTGCCCTCATCAGTTACACGCGTCTTTGTCGGATTTTCTTCGAACTGCACGACCCTGCACAGACCGACGGTGTAGGTCCCGACCTGGGACCGCAGTATCGCTCATGCATCTTCTATCGCAATGCCAGCCAGCAGACAGAGGCTCAAGCTGTGGTGGACGACCTACGCAGTCGCCAATATGAGGTAAACACCCTCCTGCTTCCCGAGTCTCCCTTCTGGATTGGCGAGGAGTATCATCAGCGCTACTACGAGAAGACCGGAGGCGAGCCATACTGCCACATCCGTGTAAAGAAATTTTAGTGACTTACTGCTCGCTCGGTTCACTTTTCAATTTTCAATTCTCAATTAGTATCTCCTCCCTACCCGATACCCCACTTTCACGATTTGGTCGAAGTGGTCCACCCATTTGTTGTCGGGGTAGAGTCCTATCTGTATGCCATAGAAATAGGTGCCTTGCTGGCGATGCCGGAGTATGTCGTCGAGCATAGGCTGTGGCACGAGTGTCATGCGGAAGTCACCCACGAGCACCACATCGGCACACATATATTCGGGTTTCTTGTCCAGAAGTTCCATCACGAGTTGCATGGTACGGTCGGCGCGGGTATCACCCGTGGCGCTGTGCTTGAAGAAGTCCATCAGTCTCACACGGTCTCGTCCGGCATCAATGGGTCGGGCCGACACGGAGAAGGCGATGATGAAGAGGTCGCGATGTTGCTCACGCGCCAGTTCTACAAGGCGCAGTATGAAGGAGCGGGCTATTCGCTCGGGCTCACCTTCCATGCTCCCCGAGGTGTCCACGCAGGCTATCATGGGCCCCTTCTGCTTGGCACGCTTGCGCTCCAGCCGACGGTTGGGTTGCAACTGTTCGCTTCTGTGCAGGAAAGTCTGCAGACTGTTTGTCGAATACTTCAGCAGAAACAGTTCGTCAAACGACTCGTCGCTTATCTGCGCCATCTCGAGAGGCAGGAGCGAGTCCAGTCTGCGCCCCATCGTCACACCTTGTATGTCGCTCTTTGAGGAATGCTCCATCTCCAGCGTTCTGCCACTGCCCACCCACATGGTCCTGTCGCCGTCGGGGTCGATGATACGCCCCATGCGGTTGGCCATCTGTACGAGTTCGGGATACTCGCCTTGCTTTCGGGCCACATTCACGAAGTGGTCGAAGTCATAGGCGTCCCACTCCCCTCCGAGCATACCCCATGCCTGGCGAAACTCCTCGTCCGTCACCTGCTTCTTCTTCATGTGCTCGGGTATGGTAGTCTGCAACTGTTGCGCCCTCTTCTTGCCCGCCTCTGCGTTCTGCTCCACATACTGGCGCTGTTCCTGTCGCAGACGCTCCTTGAAGGCCAGTTCGTACTCCTTGTACATACTTTCCCAGAGCGCTTCGTCGCCTACATTCTCTTGCAACTTCGTGCGGTAGAACCCCGAGCGGAAACCATAGGCGCCATAGTTCGTCTCACACATATCCACGAGGGCTTGCCATCCGTCCTCCTTCTTTCCCAGACTCCACTCCAGCGACTCTGCCATGCCCTTCATCTCCGACTGTCGGCAGTTGATGTTGAAGCGCTTACGCCTGAGTGCTGTGTCCACAAATCGCATCATGTTGTCCTGGAAGATGCGGGCATGCACCTCGTCCGTCAGCACCAGCGCACGGAGGGTGGCATCCTGCATCAGCGATATGATATAGTCGGCTATGGGGTCGCCCGTCATCATCTGTGGCATCTCGCCCTGGTCCACGAAGCGTTGCACCAGCCGGATGTAGAATTCCTCCTCCAGATTCTCCCTCCCCAACTTGCGCAGTTCGGTGCTTTCTATCTTCGACAACTCGTCCTGAAACTTCATAAAGTCCCAGGGGTCGTAGTAGTTCACATTCAGTTCACACATAGTAGAGCTTCTGGGATTCCACTCTCAGGAGGGCAAGTTCGTGGTTGAGTGCCTTCGTCTGGCGCACCACCTCTGCGCGGTCGTCATCGCCCAGCAGGAGATGATGCTCCGTGAGCTGTTCCGACATCTGCGATATGCCCTCTGCCACCTCCTCGATGAGCGTATCGTAGTCGGTGTCGGGCTTCACGCTCATCAGGTGGTCGAGAGCCGAGTAACTGTTGCCCACGGGATGCTGATGTATGGGATACTGCACGCCGTTGATGTATATATGGTCGTTGTCGCGGTAGAGTTTCACGCGCTGTGCCGGTACCCCGTTGGATATCATACCCATATTGTCGCTCATCGTGCGTATGTACATCTTCTTGGGATTCAAGGGGTCGGCATACACCACACCCTCCAGCGGGGCATCCATACGGCTGTAGTCCTTCATGTTCTTATAGTCCACGAAGAAGATGTAGGTATTGCCCGTACCAAAACGGTCTATACGGTAGTTGAAGCCGTCAAAGAGTTCCTTGTTGTCGTCCCTGTGATAACCCTCCATCTTGGCCTCGCGCAGAGCCTCTACGGCACGGGCCCTCTTCACATCGATGCTCATCGAAGCCTGCATCTTGGCGATACGCACGGCATAGTCGTTCATCACGGCGCGCACCACGAGTCTTCTTATGGGTTCTATCTCCACAGGGTCGCTCCACAGACAGTTCACCAGCACCAGCATGTCCTGCAACTCCACCTGCCTGCGTCCGTGTATGAAGGCCGAGGCACGCAAGAGGCGCGCTATATGTTGCCATCTGCGGTCACTCACATAGATGTGATGCGTACGGTTGGCAATCTCCTCCGTCTCGTCGAGGGGCAGGTTGGTCAGATGCTTGCGTACGAAGGAGATGCCTTTCAGCACCTCTTCTGTCACGCCTATGGTGTCTATCTCCCTGCTCCACTGTGCATATTCCTCGGGGCGTATGGCCAAGTCGCACAGGGCATTCTCTCCATCCTCGGCGGTCTGCATCGTGCCCTTGTCGGCGGTCTGCCCTATGGGTTGAAGCAATATGCGGTAGAAGTTGTCCTCATTCTTCACACACCCCGACACGATGCGCACCAGGAAGCGGTCCCATAGCGCCTCCAGTCCCTCCCCCTCGGCAGGCAGTTCGTTGCTCGCACCGATAAGCAGTTTCAGGGGCACGCGCATCTCGTCCCTTCCGTTGCGAAACACCTTCTCGTTGATGATCGTCAGCAGGGTGTTGAGTATGGCCGGCCCCGCCTTCCATATCTCATCGAGAAACACCACATCGGCCGAAGGCATGAAACCCTCTATGTTGCGCTCATACAGGTCGTCGGTCTTCAGCCTGCTGATACTCACCGGTCCGAATATCTCGTCGGGGGTAGAGAAGCGCGACATCAGGTACTCGAAACTCTTCGCCTCGCAGAAAGCCTCCTTCACCCTTCGCGCCACCATACTCTTGGCCACACCCGGAGGACCGAGCAACAGCACACTCTCGCCCGCCACAGCGGCCAGCAGAGCCATACCCAGTTCCGTATCCTTCTCATACACCCCCACCTTCAATGTGGCGAGCAATGCCTCAAACCTATCCTTGATATCCATCTTCTTCTTTTCTTTCTGTCGGTTGTCATTCCATCCCGTCCGGTTGTCACTATCTCGCCCGGTTGTCACTACGCAAAGGTAATCATTATTTTGGATCTAAAAGGAAAATTGTGCTAAAAAAGCTCCCGGACCGCAAGGATAATGATGCAGTCCGGGAGATAGATATGTGAGGGAGTGAGAATTACTTCACTACCTTGTTGCCATTGATGATATAGATGCCCTTCTGAGCCTTGCTTACCTTACGGCCACTGAGGTCGAAGATGGCGTTGGTGTCGCGCTTGGCGGGTGCAACGCTCTGGATACCTACATGGAGGTTGTTGGGCACCTCACTGCTTACGAAGTAGAGTGTGAAGTTGTCGAGCTTGAACCAACCGGCAGCCTGCTCGCTACGGGGCTCGCCGAGGATGGCATCGAGACCGTCGGTACGGAAACCGATGGTTGCCTCACCGCTCTCATCTACACCGAAGTACACCTCGAGGGTGCGGAGCAGAAGGTCGTTGTCGTTGGCATTCCAGCCACCGAAGTTGTAGAACTCCAGACCCTGTGCATCGTCGAGCAGGGTACCCTCATTGTAGAGCTTGTAAGCACGGTAGATATCGTCGCTCGAGGTGCCCTGGAGTGCCTCGGGATTGTAGTCGTCCTCCACGCCATACACACAGATAGCATCGTTGGCGAAGATACGCTGGGTGGTCTGGTTGTGACCCGACCAGTCGGTATTGCGTGCCATGACATCGGCAGTCAGACGGTAGGTACCGGGATCCAGGCCAGAGAGCTTCTGTGAGAGTTCAACCTGTGGGATAGATGCATTCCAGATACCCCATACATGAGTACCGTCGGTGTACTGGTGGTTGTAGACCACGCCATTCTCCTCGATATTGATGTTGTCGCCACTGTTGATGGCACACCATGCGTTGATGCCCTGGGCACGAATCTCATCGGCAGACTGACATACATTGCCGTTGATGGTGAGTGTCCAACCATAAGGAGCTGCCACAACACCATCGCTGTTGTTGCCACCCTGGTTCTGCTGGTCCTCAAAACTGCGGTTCACGATGAGGTCGCTCACATCAGCACCCTCGTCCACACCACTGTGCAGACAGGTCTGGTAAGCCTCCTCGAGTGCACTGATAGCCTCTGCCACCTGCTCTGCTGTGTAGAGACCGTCGTAGTAGTTGTCCTGGGTATCCTCGATGACAGAGGCAAATGCCTTCACGCCCTTGTAACCATTCTCATCACAGTTCTCCAGACGCGCATTGGCCTGATCGATGGCAGCCTTCAACTGTGCATAAGCCTCCACCTGCACCTTGGCCTCGTCGATGTACTGGGCAATGGCTGCGATAGCCTCGTCGGCATTGTCGAAACTGTTCACATCGCCATACTTCTCTGCATAACGGCTATCCATGGGTTGCTCTGCCAGTGCGTTGAGCGCCTCGAGGAGATAGTCGTAGAGTGCAGCCTGATCGGAAGCGATGAAGCCCTCCTTGTAGATGGTGAAGTTGTCCACCTTGAACCATCCGTCACCACCAGCACCATTGTGTGCCTCACGCAAGGCAGCAGCTACATCGCCATTGGTACGGATACCGAAGGTGAGGGTGCCGTCGTACACATAAGCACGAACGCTGATCTCCTGCATATCGGTGTCGGTGGTGGGCTCGAAGAGGTTGGCATACTCCTTCAACTCACCAGGCAGGATACCCTCTGCATACTCATCCTCGCCGGCAAAGAGCGTAGAGTTGTAGTTACCGAACACACGCTGGGTGGTGCGACGGCTACCATTGCCATTGGCGCCAACCATCAGTCCGCAGGTGATGGTATAGGTACCGTTCTCCAGACCAGTGATGGTCTGACTCAACTCATACTCGGGCACGCTGTTGGTCCACAGACCGAAACCATTGTTGCCATCCTTGTATCCGGCACAGTCGGCATTGATACCGTGCCATGCAGTGACACCACCGGCGCTCACCTCCGAAGCGGTGACGGCCTGCTTGCCATTGATATAGACATTCCATCCAGCGGGAGCACCTGCCACACCACTGGTAGCATTGCCACCCTGAGAAGAGAGGTCCTCAAAACTCATGTTCTGACCCATACCGGTGATGAAGCCCAGACCCATCTCGTAGTCGCTACAAGCCTTCTTCAGGCTCTCGGCAGTCTGGTTGACCGTGTCGGCATCGACCTGCTTGCCAAACACCTCACGAGCCGACTCCACTACGGCGTCGAGATCGTTGGTCTCCTCCTGAAGAGTGGCAGCAGCATTGAGGGCAGTATAGAGAGCCATCTTGGCATCGATGACAGCACGGGCACCGTCGAGGTTGCCTTCCTGCATCAGGCGCTCGGCCTCTGCATAGGTCAGCTGGAAGCCAGCCTGGTAGTCGGACTCCTCATTGCAGTAGTTGCTCTTGCCGAAGTCGGTCACCACCTTCCATGAGTTACCCATCTCATTGTAGGCATCGATATCCTCAACAGCCACAAAACCCCAGTTGCAACTGGTAGAGTCGGCCATGACCTTGTACTCCATGCCGGTCTCCTCATCGTAGATCACCTCCTGGTCGCCATACTCATCGGCCTTCACACCACCGTAGAAGTCGGGATACCAACTGTTGGTAGGCTCATTGGCCACAGGATAGGTACCGCCACCGTTGAGGTGGAGAAGCACGCCGATAGAGAGGGTGTGCTGATGACCCTCGGCTATGCGAAGCTTGTAGAAACCCTCGGTCACGCCCTCAGTCACCTCAAAGTAGGGCACCTCCTCGAAGGTCTGCATGGCGCGCACATTGTTGGTACCTGAAGGGATGCCCAGGTAGGTATAAGAGGTGTATGCCTCTGAAGCCTCGACACCGTTGTCGGGATCGGCCTCCACGGCAGGATGCTCCTCCTGACTGGTAGAGAAGCACCAGAGGTTGTTCTCTGCATTGTAGTGTGCAGTGAGCTTCAAGCCATACTGGCTATCAAACTCAGTGCGACCCTGCATCACGAGGGCATTGTCCCATGTGGTGCGACACATGTAACCTATGGGGTTGGCCAGGTTGACCAGCACATAGGTCTGTCCGTCAGTAAGTTTCTGAACGGGATACTTGGGATACACGGCAGCCTGCACCGTGGTCATGACACACAGCAGGGCGAGGCATGCAATGCAACGCTTAAGTAGTTTTTTCATCATAAAAGAATGTTTTGATTAATAAAAAATATATAAGAGGTTATATTTGTAGCCAAATATACTTATTCTTTTTGTTTTGGTAAGCGCGTACTTTCTTTTCAAGGGCGCAAAGATAATGGAAAAAAACAGAATAAGCAAAAGGACGCAAAAAAATGAACAAGAAGAAGGTGTAAATGCACATTCACCCCCTCTCTGCCATGTGTTGGGCGGAGAGGGGGTGAATGGAGTGGGAATGAATGTATCTTAACAAAAAGATAGCGGTGACGCTTACGGGAGATTCTTGATGGCAGGAGCCGTGTAGTTGTCGATGCGGAGCTTGAACTTCATCAGATCGTCGAGCTTGAAGATGCAAGGACGCATGTCGGCAGGGAAGGGCCTCTTGGAGAAGGTCTGGAAATAGAGCAGACAGGCATCGTGCCACCACTGTGCATCGCGGGCCTGGCGCTGGAAACGAGCCAGCTGACGGGCGTACATCTGTGCATCGACATAGGGACGCATCTGCTCCCAGGTCTTGACGAAACCTTCTGCCATGCGGATACCCTCATCGTACTTATAGCAGAGATTGTCCCACATGGAGAGTCCATTCTTCATGATGTGATCCCACGACACATGGTGGAACCAGAGGATGAGTTCCTCGGGGCAAGTCTCGATGTTGTTGTACATGTTGTAGTACATATCGGGATACTGGCGCGCATTGGCCGAACCACCATCACGATCGGTACGGTTGAAGCCCAGACCGAGAGAATCGGCACGATGATAGTAGCGAGGCAACCAGTCCTCACGGCTACCACGGGGTGCATACCAGGGTTCGGGACCATAGTGATGACCACCTGCGAAGATATGGTGGAGACCCAGAGGCATCATATAGCTGACCACAGCCTCGCGTGTGCGCATGAGCAACTGCGCCATGGGGGTGACGAAGCGACTGTCGTCGGTGAAGGCCTTCTTGAGGTAATCGCGCGCGATGTCGTAGGACGAAGCCGTAGGATCGTTGGCCAGGCGAGCAAACGCATACCAGTTGGCCATAGCCAGATCGTTGGCCGTCCACTCTGCGTTGCCGGCACCGCTCTCGTCCCTGTCGTACTGTCCCCAACCTGCATCACCGATATTGGCAACACCCGCCAATCCGACGATATTGGTCTGCTTGGGCATCACGCCCTTGCCACCCAGAGGATTGTTGAGCGAGGGGAAGATGTCGAGCAGGGTCTCCTTCCACATGGGAGCCAGATAGCAAGTGTGGATGCTATGACCGGTGTACTCCTGTGTGATCTGGAACTCGATGAGCATCTTGGTCTTCTTCAGGGCAAGGAAGAGAGGAGAGATGGGCTCACGGGGTTGGAAGTCGATAGGACCGTTCTTGATCTGGATGATCACATTGTCCAGGAACTGACCATCGAAGCGGATGAACTCCTGCAAAGCCTGACTGGCACGGTCGCCACCATCGCTGGCATAGACAAACGAGCGCCACATCACTATACCCCCATGAGGCTGAAGGGCACGGGCCAGCATATTGGCACCATCCACATGCGTACGCTTATAGTCCATGGGGCCCGGTTCGCCCTCACTGTTGGCCTTCACGAGGAAACCTCCGAAATCGGGGATGAGCTTGTAGATCTCATCAGCCTTCTTCACCCACCACTGCTGTACGCCCTCGTCGAGAGGATCGGCTGTGTTAAGGTCGCCCAAAGCCTTGGGCGAAGCAAAGTTGACCGACAGATACACCTTCAGTCCGTAAGGGCGAAGGATATCGGCAATCTTGGCCGTCTTCTTGAGCATATCGGTGGTGAGCATCTCTGGCTTGGCATTGACATTGTTGAGCACAGTGCCATTGATGCCATACTCCTGATTGATACGACCATACTCCTTGTATTTCTCAACAAGGTGAGCGGGCATCTTGCCCTTCTTGTCGGTAGGTATCTCCTGCCACTTCCAGATGGAATGACCCGCAAAGCCACGCTCAACGGTTCCGTTGGGATTGTCCCAATGATTGAGCAAGCGGAGCTGAAACTGCTGGGCAGACATACTCAATGCAAACAATGCAGAAAAGAGAAGGGAAATTGTCTTCTTCATATTTCATTCAAAAAAAGAGCTGGAGAGGATAATACTCTACCCTGCCCCAGCTCAGTATGATAATTAAATGGTTATTTCTCCAAGCATGCCACCCACTTGGCATAAGCAGCCTTGTAAGCCTCACAGTCGGCCACGGGCTCCTCGGTAGCAATATGCTTGAGGGTCTTGAAGGCATCGTCGCTATCCTTGTAGATGCCAGCACCGATACCTGCACCATAGGCTGCACCTACCGAACCGTCGGTCTCATAGAGCTCGATGGTGGCACCGGTGACAGCGGCAAGAGTGCGACGGAAGAGAGGTGAGAGGAAGAGGTTGGCATGGCCAGCCTTGATGGTCTTGATCTCCATACCCATCTTTGCCATGATGTCCATACCATAGGCAAAACTGAATGCGATACCCTCCTGGGCAGCACGAAGCATGTGAGCCTTCTTGTGGATGTTGAAGGTGATGCCGTGAACGCTGGCACCGGGATTCTGATTCTGGAGCACACGCTCGGCACCATTGCCGAAGGGGATGACGCTCAAGCCCTCAGCACCTACGGGTACGCTCTCAGCCAGATCGTTCATCTCACCATAAGAGATGCCCTCGGGAGCAACGGTACGCTTCATCCACGCATTGAGGATACCGGTACCATTGATGCAGAGGAGTACACCCAGGCGTGTGTCGGGCTGATTGTGGTTGACATGTGCGAAGGTGTTGACGCGAGAGAGCTTGTCGTAGTTGACATCGCCCAGCACACCATATACCACACCAGAGGTGCCACCAGTAGCGGCAATCTCACCGGGCTTCATCACATTGAGCGACAAGGCATTGTTGGGCTGGTCGCCACCACGGTAAGAGATGGGAGTGCCTGCGGGGATACCCAGTTCCTGAGCCACAGCCTCGCATACCTTGGACTGAACGGAGAAGGTGGGAACGATCTCTGCGATGATATCCTCGGCAAAGCCGAAATAGTTCATCACATCCTTGCTCACCTCATTGTTCTTGAAGTCCCAGAACATACCCTCAGAGAGACCAGAGATGGTGGTCTTCTTGTCACCGCCAGAGAGCTTCATGGCAATATAGTCACCGGGAAGCATGATCTTATCGATCTTGGCATAGAGCTCGGGCTCATTCTCCTTGACCCAAGCCAACTTGGCAGCGGTAAAGTTGCCAGGTGAGTTGAGCAGATGCTCAAGGCACTTGTCGCCACCGATAGCCTCAAAAGCAGCATTGCCATAAGGCACGGCACGACCATCACACCAGATGATACTGGGACGAAGGGCGTTGCAATCCTTGTCGACACACACCAAACCATGCATCTGATAAGAGATACCGATAGCAGCCACATCGGCCAACGAACCGCCAGCCTTCTCGCAAACGCGAGCCGTAGCCTGCTTCAGTTCGTCCCACCACATCTCGGGCTCCTGCTCTGCCCATCCGGGCTGCTTGGCAATAATGGGAGCCTCTGCATCAGGATACTGTGCACTTGCCACAGTCTGTCCTGTCTGCGCATCAACCAGTGAAGCCTTCACTGATGATGTACCTATGTCATATCCAAGTAAATACATAATGAAAAAATGAAAAATTAAAGAATTAAAGAATTAAAGAATTAAAGAATGAGAATGTGAATTCTATCATTGTTTCATTCTTTCATTTAATCAATTCCGTCGATGGTCTGAATCTTACCGTTCTCATCGAAGCTGATCTCGCACACCTTGAGGCTACGGAGCCATGACTTACCACCAGAGGGCACACTGTCGTGGTGGAAGAGATACCACTTGCCTTCGTACTGGATGATGGCATGGTGGGTGGTCCAACCTACTACGGGAGTGAGGATCTCACCCTGATAGGTGAAGGGTCCGTATGGATTGTCACCTACTGCATAGCAGAGGAGGTGAGAGTCGCCGGTAGAATAAGAGAAATAGTACTTACCATTCATCTTGTGCATCCAGCTTGCCTCGAAGAAACGATGGGGATCGTCGGCCTTGAGAGGTTCGCCGTTGTCATCAACAACGAGGATGGGACGGGGAGCCTCGGCGTAGTTGAGACCGTCCTTGGTGAGGCGAACACAACGGCTGGGGAGCGCGTCGGCCTTGCCTTCGGGGAGATAGGGCTCCTCAAGGTGGATATTGTCCTTATAGCGCTGGAGCTGACCACCCCAGAGACCACCGAAATAGACATATACCTCGCCGTCGGCATCGTCGCGGAATGCACACATATCAATGCTGTAGCTGCCGGGAACGGGAGCGGGCTGAGGAATGAAGGGACCCTCTGGATTGTCGGCAATAGCAGTACCCCAGTGGAATACATCGCAACGATCCTTCAAGGGGAAGTACATCACATACTTCTTCACCTTCTTGCTGTAGCCCATACCCTTGGCCTGCTCCTCTGCATTGGTAGGAACTTCCATCTCATACTCCTGCACATCGCAGTCCCAAAGCTGACGGCCAGCCCAGGGGATGTCCTCCTGACGAAGTACGCAACCGCAGTCAACAACCTCACCGGTCATGGGATCGCCATCGATGCGGAGCACATGATAGTCCTTCATGACATACTGGTCGCCATTGTCATTCTCAACATTCTCGCACTCCCAGTCGTGGCTGGGATAGATGTATATCTTACCGTTGAAGATGTGCACAGAGGGGTCTGCCATATAGTCGGCAGGGAAAAGATAACGCTTCTTAGTTTTCATAATGTATTGTGTTTTAATGGTTGATTACTTTGATTCGTTTGCCAACTTGATAATTGCATCAACAAAAGGCTTGGGATTGTAGTCTCGGTCGATGGCGAGAGGATAGTCTGTACGACCAGCCATAGGCCAACCGTTCTTCCAACTGTCGGCATCGGTGAGTCCCCAGAAGGTGACACGATCGATGACATCGGCATGCTTGAGATAGATCTTGAAGAGCTTCACGAAGAAGTCGGTCTGCTCCTGAGTCTTCTCTGCGGGGAGTCCGTCGGTATAAGGATTCATGGACTTCTGATACTCGAAGTTGGTCTCTACTGCTGCACCGTAATTGCCTGAAGGCCAGGGGAGCACACTGAGATCCAGCTCGGTGACCATCACCTTCACGCCCTCTGCGGCAAAAGCCTCGATGCTCTTCTCATACTCATTGAGATTGGTAGAGAAGGACACATGCGACTGCATACCAACACCGTCGATGCGACAACCATGAGCCTTGAGGTCGCGGATGAGTTTCACCACTGTCTCGCGCTTGGCAGGATTGTCCATGCTGTAGTCGTTGTAGTAGAGTTCGGCATCGGGATCGGCCTCATGAGCAAACTGGAATGCCAGACGGATGTACTCCGGACCGATGGTGTTGTAGAAATTGGTCTGACGCATCTGACCGTTGTCGAGGATAGCCTCGTTGACAACATCCCAACCCTTGATCTTACCCTTGTAGCGACCCACTACGGTCTGGATATGCTCCTTCATACGGCGGATAAGTTCGTCCTTGGTCACAGGTTGTGCCATATCGTCCTTGAAGAACCAGTAGGGCACCTGTGAGTGCCATACAAGACAGTGGCCGGTGATGGCCTGCTTGTTCTTCTTGGCCAACTTGACAATAGCATCTGCATCAGAGAAGTCCCAGAGATTCTGCTTGGGATGAATCTCCTCGGGCTTCATGCAGTTTTCGGGAACGAGGGCGCTGAACTGATCCTTGATCACACTCTGTATCTTGGCATCATGGCTCTTCACCTGGCGTACATTGATAGCAGCACCGATGAGGAACTTATCCTTGAAAGCCTCTCGCATAGTGCTCTGGGCCAGGACCGACTGCGACATCAGTCCCAGACCCATTGCAATAAAAAGTTTGTTCAATTTCATTATACTTAAATTGAGCTAATAGAGACTATAGGAACCATAGAAGCTATAGAATCTATCACATTCCATCTTACTTGTTGCGTGCCTCAATCTCCTTGTTCATCTGGTCGAGCTTCTCATCGGTAAGAGGATACTTGTAGATGAGGTAACCAACAACGATAAGGAGAATGGCGGGGATGATGGTGGTGAACCAAAGGATGGCCTCCTTGGCAGTTGAAGAATAGTCGGCCAACTTGGTGTAGTAAGCATTAACAGGAGCACTGATGAAGGATGCCAGGAACACTACGATGAAGATGCCAATCATCAACTGGAGGCACTTGTTGGCCTTAAACTCAGCAAACATCTCACCGAAGGAAACAGGCTTCTCGGGAGTAGTAGCAATACGCTCCTGACAGCCATTGAAGCAGAACATCAGGAGGGCAAAACCGATAACGGCAAAGATTGCGGTAACGGTGAACCATGCAGTAGGATCGGTAGGCAGAGATGACTTCTCCTCAGCAAAATTGAATCCTACCCAACCCATTACGAGAGGAGTAACGAAACCTGCAACTGAGAAACCTGCCTTGAAGGCAACACCTGCCAATGCGTTGACGGTGGCTGCGGGACGGTTGCCTGTGCGATACTCTGCCTCGGTGATAACCTCGGGAACGAGAGCCCACATCAGCGAGCCAACCAACAGACCCACACCGGTCATAACCTTGGCAGCCTGTACCAGTGTGTTGCATGCAGCAACATCGAAGAACTTACCAATCATATAGAGGATGACGAAACCTACGAAACCTACAGAGAGAAGCAGGTAGTAGAGGCCCTTCTTACCGAACATCTTCTTCAGGGCGGGCAGAGAAGGCAGGATGATGAATGCGGGAATGGTACCGATACACATGAACAGAGCCTGGTTCCAGTCGACGGCTTGGCTCAGAACCATGGCCAGACCGATGGGGAAACCTGCCTGAACTATAATCTGACCGATGTTGGCGCAAACCATACGGGTAGAGGTAAGCTTCAGTACCTCATCGTTGTCGCGAGTCATAGAGGCCATGATAGAGCCGTAGGGGATGTTCACTACCGAGTAGATCATGCTGAGCAAGGTGTAGCTGACGGTAGCATAAACGATCTTCATAGAGGGTGACCATGTGGCAGCCTGGGGAAGCATGAGGCAGCAGGCAGCGATAGTCAAGGGAATACCTCCGTAAAGCAGGTAGGCACGATACTTACCGATCTTGGGGTTGTGGTTGTCGATATAGCGACCTACGATGGGACTCCAGAAACAGTCCAGGAGTCGTACGCCGAGAATCAGACCGCTCACGAAAGCGGGATTGATCTTCAATACTGTGGTGAGGTAGAGCATGAGGTAGCATGCCACCGTCTGGAAAATCAGGTTCTGTGCCAAGTCGCCAGAACCAAAACCGATGCGTTGCATCCAACTGAGTTTGTAAAAACCGTTAGTTTCTGCTGTTGTAGCCATAAATGTATTATTTTTAAGATTATATGAATTTACTACTGTGGTACTCTAAAGACTATATGTATTTACTACCGTGGTTTGCAGTGTGCCTTGCAAGCTTTGGACATCACATTTGCGCCCTTCGATACATTTTCTATGCAAAGATATAAAAACCTTTGGTTTATTTCTTACATATCTGTGTCATTATCTTGCCAAAATGTAACATTGGCATGATAATCTTGCATTTTTAGACCTTATTCGCCATTATTTCCGTCCTTTTTGCTGTTCATGTACTCCGTTGGCGTCATTCCAAACATCGCCTTGAAAGTGGTGGAGAAAGTGGACAGGGAGCGGAATCCGGTGGCTACACTTACATCCGTAATGTCAATCCTTTTCTCACGAAGCAGACGCGCAGCCTGCTGCAGGCGGATGTTGCGGATGAAGTCGCGAGGAGTCTGACCGGTCAGTTCCTTCAGCTTGCGATGGAAGTGAACGCGACTCACTCCCACAGCGTCGGCCACAAACTCCACACTCAATTCGGGGTTGCTCATGTTCTCATTGACGCACCTCATGATGCGGTCCATCAACTGCTCGTCGGGCGAAGTGACCTTCACATCCTCTATCTTCTCCTCCACCCTGTGGTCCGTGATGGCACGGCGCTGGAGTGACTGATGGTTTTGCAGGATGGTGATGGCCGTAGTGCGGAGCAGGTTGACATTGAAAGGCTTCGTCATATAAGCATCTGCACCGATACTCATGCCCGCAATGCGATCTGCATCGGTATTCTTGGCCGAGAGTATGATGACGGGGATGTGGCTGGTGTTGAAGTTGGCCTTCACCTTCTGGCACAATTCGTCTCCACCCATGAGTGGCATCATGATGTCGGTGATGATCATATCCACGCGCTCCGGATAGCGCACAACATGATCCCACGCCTCCTGCCCGTTGATACACTCCGTGATGATGAAGTCGGGCGAGAGTTCCTCGCGCAGATACTGACGAATATGCATGTCGTCCTCAACGAGCAGAAGGTTGCGATGCCGTTTGGTCTCAATCTTGTCGGCAACAGGCGAGAGCGGGGACGACTCCATCTGCTGAGCAGACACGACCTGCTCGGGACGATGGCATGGCAGAGTCACCTCAAAGCATGTACCCCTACCCTTGGGGTTGTCCATCACCTTGATGTCACCCTTGTGGAGCTGAACGAGCAAGTAGGTGAGATTCAGGCCGATACCTGTGCCCACATACCCATTCTGATGCACGCCGCTGTAGAAACGCTCAAACACCTTCTCCTTGTTCTTCCCGCTGATGCCCACACCGTCGTCTGTGACGCTTATGGTGAAGGTGTCGGCTGTCTCATCCACAGAGAGTTGGATGTCCACATGGCCATCGTTGGAGGTAAACTTCATGGCATTGCTCAGCAGATTCATCAGCACCTTGTCGAGCGAGGCACTGTCCACCTCCACATCAAGCTTCTCCACTGAGTGGATGTACTGCATCTCAATGCCTCTCTGCAGGGCCGTAGTCTTGAAGAGCTCGAAGAGGTTGGAGATGAAACTCACTATCTCCACATGCTGATAGTCGAGCACAAACTGGCCCTTCTCTATCTTGCGTACATCCATCATCTGGTTGATAAGCTGAAGGATACGCTGTGCGTTCTGGTAAATGAGATTGTAGTTCTTATGGTGCTCCTCATCGTCGTTCATGCTCCGCAGTTTCTCCAGAGGAGCCAGGATGAGGGTCATAGGTGTACGAATCTCGTGCGAGATGTTCATGAAGAACTGTATCCTCGCCTCTGCCAGTTCGTCTTGTTGCTGGCGGTCGAGCATAAACTTCTTCTCACGCGTGCGTGTACGCACATATGTATAGATAAGGTAGATGGTGCTCAGTATCAGGAGGCAATAGATGATCTTCATCCAGAGAGAGGTGTACCATGGGGCATGGATGACGACACGCAACACGCGCTCTTCGCTCATCTTGCCATTGGCCAACGCCCTGATATGCAAGAGATAAGTGCCAGGACGAAGATTGTTGAGCACAATGCGATTCTGCCACTTACCCAGGTTCTGCCACTTCTTGCCATCCAGACTGTACTCGAAGTCGGCAAACTGCGAAAGGACGGTGGCATCCAGTTCGATGGCCAGACTGTTGTCTGTGTGACAGAGGTTGATCTCCTCCGTCCTGTCGATCCAAGAGTCATATATCGTGTACTTGCCCGACTGCTGACCAGCTCTCACCAACTCACCCTGAAGATACAGACCCACGATGCGCAGTTGCAGGGCGCTCTCGTCCTGTGTGCGGATCACATCGGCGGGGTTGAAATAGTTCAAACCGTTGATACCACCAAACACCAGATAGTCACCTACCCTGGTCGAACAGTGCTCCGTGAACTCATTGCCCTGCAATCCGTCACCTATATAGAATCGGCGGAAAGAGTTGGAAGAAGGCGAATAACAATTCAAGCCGTTGTCCGTGCTCACCCACACCTCACACTCTCCATTGGGGAGATAATTGAGTTGGATGCTTCGTGCCATATTGTTGCTCAGACCGTCGGCTTTGGTCAGACGCTTCACCTCGTCGTTGTTGTCGTAGAAGTTCAGACTATACAGACCTGAACCCGTGGCGCACCACACCACACCCTTGTCGTCTACCTTGACATCATTCACACTACCGTGCAGATAGTGACCGATGCATTCAAGTTCGCCATTGTCCTTGATGCGGAAACGGTCCAGACCGCTGGAATGACCCATATAGATGAAGTTGCCATCCACAGCCAGACTGTTGATCCACACATTGATCAGCAGGTTCTTGCCATCTTCCCTGCCTTGAATCATGGAAGAGTAGTGGTCCAACTTATGCGTCTGTGGATTGTAGCAGAACAGACCGTTGCCCATCGTGGCAATCCATATGTTGCCATACTTATCGCTCTGTATGCCATACACCTTACGCACATCCTTGCCGTCAGGCTCTATCTGGTCGAAAGGAGTGAACACACCCGTCTTGGTGTTCATGCACACCATGCCTCCAATACTGCTACCCAACCACAGCACACCCGACTTGTCCATATAGATGGCAGTGATGGTTTCGGGCACATTGGGTACCACGCCTGGCTTGAAGTGTACACTCTCCGAACCGTCGGGACTGAGATGATAGAGACCGCAGTGGTCCGTACCTACCCACATCCATCCGTCCTCGGCAGGATGAACAGCCGTGACACAGTTGGTGCCAATGGTATTCTTGAGACCCGACCTACGACCCACATACTCAAAGGCGCTGGCCGTGTGAGGATACACCACGATACCCTTCCAGTAGATACCTATCCAGAGATTGCCTGCCTTGTCTTGCATGGCATCCTCCACATTGGCCGTCGTGATGCTGTACTCCGTGGTTCTCACATGTGAGGGATCCAGTTCGCCCGTACGCTCGTTGTAGAGGTAAAGTCCGTTACCGTCGGTACACACAAAGATACATCCCTCACCATTCGAACGCAGATTCTTGATCACCACATTCGAGAGTTCGGGGAAGGAAAGAGACTTGAAACTCTTTGTCCGCTCATCGAACTGATACAAGCCCTCACCCTCTATGTCGATGTATATCTGTCCCTTCACGCCCTCTATCAGGTGGGACGCAGATCCGGGAAGCGCCACCTGATGCATCTTTCCGTCACGGATGTATGCCACCTCATGACTGCTACTCAACAGCCACTGTGTGCCATCGCGTGCTTCCGTGAAATGCACAGCGCCACGGTCGTTCAGCACATAGTCGAGCGTATACTGGGCCTTCACCGACTTACCGTCGTAGCTGACGATATAACCGGTGCGCCCTACAACCAGCACCAGCACCGAACCATCCTTGCGCTTAGAGGCATCAATGATACGGGGGCGCACATTGTGCTGATCTTGGTCGATCAGTGGTATGGGCGTAAAATGGTCTGTGGAGTAGTCATACAGGCACAGACCGGCATTGGTGCCTACGAGTATCTTTCCCGGTACCAATTCGGAGACGCAGGTCACCATGTTGTCTATCAGCGAGAGACTGTCCGCCTCGTCATGGAAGAAGGTGCGCAACTTCGCTCCGTCGAACAGGTTCAAACCATTGCGTGTAGATACCCACACATTGTGGTAGGAGTCCTCCGTTATCGTATGTACACAGGTATTGCTCAACCCCTCGTCGGAGGTGAACGAGACGATGCCCTGGCCATACACGCTACAGGTGCAAAGCCATCCGACAAGCAAGCTCAATATCCAGTGTATCTTTCTCATCACAGTTTTTATTTCCTTACGCGTTTTTCTGCCTTCACCGTACCGTCGGTCATCACTCTACGGCGGATATACACACCCTTCTCGGGTTGCCTCTGCTCCACACCGTCAAGACCGTAGTACGACTCCTCGCGCACATTGGCTTCAGCGCTCACGGGGTCGAGGGCGGTTCGCTCATCCACGGTGTTGGGGTAGAACTGATACCAGTCAAACTGCGTTGTGGTGCCCGATACCTCGGTAAATACGAAATAGAGGTAGGCATACTGTTTGCCCGAGATGATGGAGTCGGTGAGGTCCACCGAGTAGTTCTTGAACGAACTGTTGCTCTTAAACTCAATGGTAGCAATGGGCGAAGCGGTCAACTTACCCTGACGAATCTCCAGTTTGCCATTGCCCTTGATGCGAGTCGTGATACTCTTTGCACCTTCGGGGAAGGTCATGCCTCTCACGAGAGTCCAGTCTCCGGCCTGTACATCGCTCACCACCACGGCCGTACCACTCTTCGTCACGGCTATGCCACCACAGTTGGCCATCATCTCGGCCTCACACTTCTTGGTGGCCACGGGGGCTTCGCTCTTGATCATGTTGATACCCGTACTGCTCATCGTGGGAGGCGTGATCTTGGCCGTAGCCTCATTGACGGTCACCTTGTTGAAAGCGATGCCACGATAACCTCCGCTGATGCCCATCTTGCCTTCCAGATACTGGGTGTGG
This sequence comes from Bacteroidaceae bacterium, assembly GCA_045629325.1. GTDB lineage: Bacteria > Bacteroidota > Bacteroidia > Bacteroidales > Bacteroidaceae > Physcousia. Next base: position 71,066 of record JAZQQX010000039.1, read on the forward strand.
TAGGTCATATACCAGGTGTCGCCAAACTTCTGCAGATGGCTGTGGTTATTACCCCATGGATAACCGTAGTTACCGGGGTTCTTCAGTATCTCACCGGTGTATTTCCACTCTCCATTGATGGGGTCGTCGGTGGTCATGCTCAATATGCTACAGTTGCCAGGACAGGCATACGAACCTCTGCCGGCATACTTGCTCCAGTCGCCCGAATTGCAGCTCCAGCCACCACTGTAGGAGAAGACAAACTTGCCGTTGATGTAATTCAGTTCGTTGGCCTCAAAGTGGAAGGGAGCAGGTATCTCCTTGATGGCACCTGAAAGCGAGGTCATGTTCTTGCCCAACTTCACGATGCGGGCATTGCCGGGCATCAGTTTGCTACCACTGCTATTGGGATCTCCACCTCCGAAGGTCAACCATCCGTTACCCTCGTCGTCGATACACACACCGGGATCGATGATGTTGCTCTGGTTGCCACGACCTGGGGTACTCCAGTCGATGAGTGCCCGGCCGATGGGATCTTTCCACGGACCTGTAGGCGAGGTGGCGGTAAGCACTCCGATACCCGAGGCCTGATTGGTATAGTAGAGGTAGAAGTGCGTCTTGCCGTCGCTCTCCTCACGGCTCACGATGCTGGGTGCCCATGAGCAGTTCATCCAACCTGAGATCGACTTCACATCAATGGTGCCATGGAAGGTCCAGTTCACCAGGTCGGCCGTACTGAAGCACACCAACTGATTGATCCTGCCGTATGTGTTCTTCGTCGTGTTCTTTGTGGTGTTCAGCTCCTGCTGGTCGTTGGTGCCGTAGATGTAGAGTCGGCCCTTGTACTCCACGGCTGTGGGGTCGGCACAGAGATTGTAGGGAAGGATGGGATTGATATCCGTATCTTTCTTGTAGGCTGTGGCCAACTTCAGCGTTTGTCCCGCCACCTGTCCTGCCAATGTAAGAAGCAGTGATGCTATGAGTGTAAGTTTCTTTTTCATACCGTTAGCTGTGCAAGGTTATTACTGTCTCTGCTGTGGACGATTTCCACCTTGGCCACCCTGGCCCTGAGGACGCTGACCTCCCTGACCGAAGCCCTGACCTTGGGGACGCTGACCGCCAAAACCGCCACCAAAGCCACCCTGTGCGGGACGGTTCTGGGGTGTGGGCATCTCACCCTCGATGGTGATGCGCTGGAGTGCAATACCGGGATCGAGGTCGTTGATGGTGATGCGATGCAGACCGTTCTCATTGGGCTTGATCTTCAAGGTCACCTTGCGTATGTTCACACGGTTGGTCTCCCAGTCAAACTTCATGTCGCCGGTTGCATTGTCAAAGCGTACCACGCTCGTACCGTTGGTATTGAGGTAGGTTGGCAGGGCATCGTCGATGCGGATATTCAGACCGGCACCCGTACCACTGTTGTAAGGGAAGTTGGTGGCGAGATGCAAGCTCACTGTTACCTCTGTCTCCTTCTCCACCTTTGTCTGGAAGGTATAGGCTATGCTGGCACCCTCTGTGCTCTTGTTGTAGGGCATGAGAGCTATGGTCGAACCGTAGATACCCATGTCGGGAACGATGGTCCACTTGGCTTCCTGAGCATCTGTCTTCTCGTTGTAATAGATAGGATCGATGGTCAACACATTCTTGTAGGGGAAGAAGGTACGGTCGGGCAGATCCTCACGCTTCAACTGCTGAGCCGTAGGCATGGTGTTGCGCTGAGGTTCCTGCCAACTGCGGTAACCGATGTGTGTCTGGTCCATCATGTGGTTCCACTTACCACCTGCTATGCGATGGTTGTAGTCGTAACAGAGGGAAGCGTCCTTCTCAAAGCATTTCTTCACGCGCTCTGCCCAGAGGTCGGCCTCGTGGTTGCCTTGCTGTGCCAGCAGTTCGTGCTTGGCCTGTGCGTAGTACATCTCATAGAGGTTGCTCATCGCACGGATGGGGAAGCGAACTATCTCATCGTAGGCATCGCGATATTCTGGTGCCATGCGCTGGTACTGCTCCTCAACCTCCAGCTCCAATATCTTGTACTCGGCCAATCGCTCGCCCCACTCACCGTTCTCAAGGTTGTAGGTACGGCTGTTCAACTGCTCTGCCGTACGGCGGTGTACATACTTGCAACCGAGGTCCAGCAGGCGGGCAGTCTCCTTGATCTCCTCCTCTCTGTTTTCGCCAAAGGCACCACCGAACTGCTCACGGCAGTAGTCCTGCAGATAGGGCTGAAGCGAGGCTGTCTGTGCCTGTGTGGCATCCTCACCTGCCTTGGCCTCCACGAAGTTGGGATTCCATGCCATCTTAAACCAGAAGTCGATGGGCAACTCCATAGGTTTGAGGTCACCCACATTGAGTATCCAGAGTTGGTCCACTCCGTAGTCGTAGGTGAGTTTCATCTGATCCCACATACGCTGTACCTGACTGATATTGATCCACTTCGAGTTGCGGGGAGCACCCACATAGTCCACATGGTAGTACATACCATAACCACCGGGATGGCGGTAGAACCACTTCTCGCCCTTCTTGTCGGCCTTCAGTTCGGGAAGGATACGCACATTGCCCCAGTTGTCATCGCAAAGGAGCAAGATGACATCGTCGGGCACCTTCATACCCTTCTCGTAGTACTCCTGCACCTCCTTGTAGAGGGCCCATACCTGTGGGGTCTCCTTGGCGGGCTTACCTGTAGCCTCCTCTATCAACTTACGCTGTGTGGCTACGATGCGCTCGAGCAATGCCACATCGGTCTTCTCCGCCATGGGTTCGTCACCGTCACCGCGCATACCCACGGTCACCACATCTTCCGTATTCTTCATGCGCTCTACACCACCCTTCCAGAACTTCGACAAGGTCTCAAAGTTGGTGTCAAAGTTCCATGCTCCATGGTTGGGCAGGCGCTTCCACTCCTGCTGAGCGCGTGCCAGAGGTTCGTGATGGCTCGTACCCATCATCACACCCATATCGTCGGCCGTCTGCATGTTGAGTTCGTCGTCGGCATAGAAGGCGCTACCCCACATGGCAGGCCACATGAAGTTACCCTTGCAACGGAGCACCAACTCAAACACATGCTCGTAGAACTTATGACCGAACACACGACCGAAGAACTGATTGTTCCATCCGCTCAAGGCAGGTGCCTCGTCGTTGAGGAAGATACCACGGTAGCGCACAGCGGGCTCGCCGTCTGTGTACACACCCTCCTTGATGTATATCTGCTCATGCTTCTCTGCAGGCACATCGGCCCAGTAGTACCAGGGACTCACACCTATCTGCTTGGACAACTCATAGATACCGTATATCGTACCGCGCTTGTCGCTTCCCGCAATCACCAGTTTGCCGTCGATCACCTGGAGCAGATACTTCTCACGCTTGCCTTTCAGAGCCTTGCCGTCAATCTTCTTCTGCTTGATCAGTTGGTCGATGGTCTGACTCTTACCCACAGTACCTACGACGATAGGTGCACAGGCACTGCCCGTCACCTTCTGCAAGTCCTTACGCAGATTGTCCACGGCGATCTTCACGCCCTTCCAGTCACCACTGTCATACACCACGGTATCCTTCTGCTGTGTCAACTTCAGCACCGCACCGTTTCCATTCTCAAAAAACACAAAAGGCTCAGCGGCCGAGACTGTCATACTCGACAGCGCAAGCAAAGCCATAGAGAGAAGATTCTTTTTCATGATATTATATAAGTTTTTGTTGTATCAGTTAACTTTTTGCAAAGATACGCTATTTTTTTCACAATCACTTACTTCTGCATAATAACTTCTTGTTAAATTGTAACATTGTACGCGTACGCATGTAACACATATTTGCCGAAATGTAACATCGATGCTCAGCAAGGCGCTTCCTACGGGGTAGGTTGCGGACATTTCTCCATACAAATGCTTGGAGGCTTGGAAGAAAATGCATAACTTTGCAAAAAAGAGGGATAACTCTCTAAGAATCACGAACGCAGTGCTACGAAGGCCTGCGGTACGAACGAACTTATAAACCCACAAATACTCTCGCAGGAATCCCTCTTGACGGGGAATCTTGGAGGGACTTAAAAACTATCAATAAAATGAAAAGATTTTTCCTCACACTCTCACTGTGCCTCACGATGGCACTACAGTTGTTCAGTGCCAGTCCACTGCAAGGTAAAACGGTATTGTTCGTATATGGCGGATGGGCAGGACACGACCCCAAAGGATGTAAAGAACTCTTCGTGCCTTGGTTGGAAGAAGAGGGCGCAAAGGTGATCGTGTCGGACAAACTCTCGATATACAAGGACCGCGAGGTGATGGGCAAGGTGGACCTGATCATACAGACCTGGACCATGGGATCGATACAGCCCGACGAAGAGGCAGGACTGCTCAACGCCGTGAAGAACGGTACGGCACTGGCAGGCTGGCACGGTGGCATAGGCGATGCCTTCCGCAACAGCACCGAGTTCCAGTTTATGGTGGGTGGCCAATGGGTGGCTCATCCCGGCAACATCATAGAGTATGATGTGGACATCAAGGACAAGAAGGACCCCGTGGTGAAGGGACTGAAGAAGTTTCACATGAAGTCGGAACAATACTACATGCATGTGGACCCTGCCGTGAAGGTGCTGGCCACTACGACCTTCCGTGGCGACCATGCCTCGTGGATAGAGGGCGTGACGATGCCTGTGGCATGGAAGAAGATGTATGGCAAGGGCCGAGTGTTCTACTCCTCGCTGGGCCATGTGGCAAAGGACTTTGAGGTGCCCGAGGCGCTTGAAATCATGAAGCGTGGCATACGATGGGCCGTGGAGGAAAATTGAGAATTGAAAATTGAGAATTAAGAGTTAAGAGGTGAAAAGTAATTGAGGTTTTGTGCGACTTTGCACCCCATTGTAAGAATAGTGGGGAGAGGGCTTGGTGGTTTCCCAGAAAAAGCGTAACTTTACTGCAAAATAGAAAAGAGAAATGATGAGAAGACTTGCACTATCGATACTTATTGGTTTGCTGGCACAGGGTTCGTATGCCCAGAAGGAGATGACGCTCGAAGATGCAGTGAACAACTGGAAACTGATACAACTCAAATCACCACGCTCTGTGGCATGGAACAGCGAGGGAGGGTCGGACATGCCGTATGCACCTGCCCCAAATGCGCCCCGAACGAGTTATGACAGCAAGAATGCCGATGGGACTTATGCACTGGACTTCACCAACCGCAAAAGGGTGTGGCGCTACGAGACGCGTGGTGACTACTACCTGGTGAACCTCTCCACAGGGGAGCGACGCAAACTGGGTCAGGGACTGCCAGAAGCCAGTCTGATGTTTGCCAAATTCTCACCCGACGGCAAGAAGGTGGCCTATGTGAGCGAGAACAACATCTACATGGAACATGTGGCTGGTGGGAGACGCGAGCAACTGACCTTCGACGGCATAGTGGGAGGCGTGGACGAACAGGGCGTACTGCACAGGGCATCGATAGTCAATGGAACCTTCGACTGGGTGTATGAGGAGGAATTTGACTGCCGAGACGGTTTCCGATGGAGTGGAGACAGCAAGTACATAGCCTACTGGCAGTCGGACACCGAAGGCACGGGATGGTTTGACATCATCAACAATGTGGACAGCATCTACCCCACCGTGACACATTTCCCCTACCCCAAGGCAGGCACGCCCAACAGTGCCGTACGCATCGGTATCATCGACATCTTCGGCTCGGCCGTAAACGAAGGTCCGGCCATGACAATGGACCTCCAGTCTGCCACTACAAAATGGATCGACATAGAGGGTGACCCTCGCAACAACTACCTGCCACGCATGGAGTTTGTACCCGGAACAAACCGTCTGATGATACAGCAGATGAACCGTGCACAGAACACCAACAAACTCTGGACCTGCCAGGTGGAGAACGGTGAGGCCAAGGACCTGCATATACTCACCGTGGACAGCGACTCGGCATGGGTGGAGACCAACGACAACATACACTGGCTACAGGGCAACAAATACTTTACCTTCACATCGGAGCGTGACGGATGGCGCCACATCTATCGTGTGACGGCCGACGGCAAGAAATGGGTGTGTATCACCAAGGGTGACTTTGATGTGATCAACGAGGTGGCGCTCGACGAGAAGCGCGGATACCTCTACTTCACAGCCACGCATCCCGACAAGGCCACACAGCACTATCTCTACCGTACACGCCTGATGGGCAACGGAGTATGCGAAGAGGTGAGACACGAGATGGACGGACAATACAACTATAGCATGTCGCCCAACTGTGACTATGCCGTGGAGCGTTTCAGCAACGCATCTACTCCCACACAATACCGCATGCTGGAGTGCGACAAGAAGGGCAAGTGGACCGTGAAGGAGGTGCTCGAACTGAACGAGGGCGCCCAGCAGCAGTTTGCCGACCTGGGACTCAACCACAAGGAATTTGTGAAGTGCAAGAGCGGTGACCTGATGCTGGATGCTTGGATCATCAAACCCAAGAACTTCGACCCCAACAAGAAATATCCCGTCATCGACTTCGTGTATGGTGAGCCCGCATCGGGCACGGTGCAAGACCGCTGGGAGAGCACTCTCTTCTGGCAGTATCTTGCCTCGCAGGGATTTGTGGTGGTGAGCATTGAGAACCGCGGTGCCAACAGTCCTCGTGGACGCGAATGGCGCAAGTGTATCTACGGCGAGGTGGGTGTCGCTGCCAGCGAAGATCAGGCAAGAGGCATCATGGACCTCTGTAGGCAGTTCCCCTGGATGGATGCTTCCCGTATCGGCATCACAGGATGGAGTGGCGGAGGTAGTCAGACGCTCAACTGCATGTTCCGCTATCCCGATGTGTTCAAGACGGGTGTAGCCATTGCCTTTGTGGCTGACCAGCGCCTCTACGACACCATCTACCAGGAGCGCTATATGAACACTCCTCAAGCCAATCCCGACGGGTACTTCCGTGGAAGCCCCATCAACTTTGCACAGGGTCTGAAGGGCAACCTGCTCCTCATCCACGGTACAGGCGATGACAATGTACACTACCAGAACTGCGAGATGCTGATCAACAAGCTCATACAGCACGACAAGATATTCTACCAGGTGTCCTACCCCATGCGTACACACGGCATCTCGGAAGGTCGCAACTCGTCACTCCATGTACGCCAAAGCATTGTGGACTTCTTCAAGAGCAAGTTGTAAGGAGGAGTCCCACACGACAGCAGAAAACTGAAGCATAGTGAGAACGGAAAAGATTATCTCAAAAGACTCTATTGAAGCCAGATAAAATGAGAAAGATATTACTCATACCATTCATCCTACTGACTCTTTCTGTAAACCAAAAGGTATGCGGACAGAAGCACACAGACTTCGCCTATGGAGCCGACATCAGTTGGGTGACAGAGATGGAGAGCCGTGGTAGCAAATTCTACAACAAAGAGGGGCAGGAGCGTGAATGCACGGCCCTGATGAAAGAGTGTGGCATCAATGCTATCCGCCTGCGTGTGTGGGTGGATCCTTCGGCCCACGGAGGATGGTGCAACAAAGAGGATGTGCTGGTCAAGGCCTTGAGAGCCAAGGAACTGGGCATGGATGTAATGATAGACTTCCACTATGGTGACTGGTGGTGCGACCCCGCCAAGCAACCCATACCCAAAGCGTGGGAGAAGCTCAACTACAAAGACATGCGCAAGGCTCTAGCCTCACACACCCAGGAGGTGCTCCGCTATCTCAAGAAGAACGGTGTGACTCCCCGATGGATACAGATAGGAAACGAAACCACCAACGGACTCTTATGGAATGTGGAGATGGGACCCAACGGATGGGAGAAGAAGGACGAGCACGGCAACACCACCGTCACCTACAGCATGGGCCATGCCAAGCGCAATCCAGAGCAGTATGCCGGATTTATCCGTGCCGGATACGATGCTGCCAAGAAGGTTTGTCCGAAGGCCATCTGCATCGTTCATCTGGACGACGGATTCAACAAGAACCTCTACGACTGGAACTTTGACCTGCTTAAACAGGGCGGAGCAAAATGGGACATGATAGGCATGTCGCTCTACCCCTACTGGGCACTCGATGGCCATAAGCGCAACAATGCCGACACCGTGATCACGGAGTGTATGCAAAACATCAAGTATGTGAGCGAGAAGTACGGAACGGATGTGATGATTGTGGAGACGGGCATGGAAGTGAACGAACGCAATCAGGCCGTGATAGACGAAGGATACAGGCAACTGATGAGAGTGCTGACAGAAAGCAAGAACGAGACGGAAGGACACTGTCACGGTGTGTTCTATTGGGAACCCGAATGCAGTCCGCGCCAATACAAACTGGGTGCCTTCGACAGCAAGGGACATCCCACGCATATCATGGACGCCTTCAAGGATGCACAGAAATAGTCCCCTTGCCCCCTAGGGGGGGGGGGAATAAGGATGAAGAGGAAATAGCAATGTAATTTTTAATCATATAAGAAAACTCACCCATGAAAGTATTAATTATCAACGGAAGTCCCCGTAAGGAGGGAAATACCTATACCGCCCTGGCAGAAGTGGCTCAACAGCTTGAGAAGCAGGGCATCGAGACGGAATGTGTATGGATTGGCAATCAGGCCGTGCGTGGTTGCATAGCGTGTGGCAAGTGCAAGGAGAATGGCGACAAGCGCTGTGTGTTTGGCGACCTGGACATATGCAATGAGGTGATAGCCAAGATGGGTGAATGTGATGCCCTTATCATCGGAGCCCCCGTATATTGGGGACAACCTGCTGCCCAGGCACAGGCCCTTCAGCAGCGTATGCTCTATGCTGGTGGGGCCAACTTCCAAGGCAAACCCGCTGCGGCCGTATGTGTATGTCGCAGAGGTGGTGCAACGGCTGCATTCCAGACACTCCAAATGCCTTTCCAGATGTGCAACATGCCTCTCATCGGTTCGCAATACTGGAATATCGCCTATGGTCGTGCAGAAGGCGAGTCGGCACAAGACATCGAGGGCATGCAGACCATGCGTACACTGGCCAACAACATGGCTTGGATGCTGAAGAAGATCAACGGTGTACCTACCACCGATGTGGCAGAGAAGGAGCCTTGGACGCCCATGCATTTTATCAGATAAAAAATGATTTCACGCACAAGTGGCGTAAGCTGAAGAAATAGCGAACATACCTATTATAATAAAAGCAGACAAACATATACTATGCAAGTAGGAGACAGAATACCCGAGATCCTGGGCATGGACCAGGACGGACGCGAGATAAAGAGTAGCGATTACAGAGGTCGCAAGTTGGTGCTCTACAGTTATCCCAAAGCCAACACCAGTGGCTGTACCGCCGAGGCATGCAGTTTGCAGGCACACAAGGAAGAACTGGCACAGGCCGGATATGAAATCATTGGTGTGAGCAAGGACAAGCAGGCTCTGCAGAAGAAATTTGCCGAGACCCAAGGACTTGAGTTCCCTCTCATTGCCGACACCGAGACTACCCTCCTTCAGGAGTTGGGTTGCTGGGGTGAGAAGGTGGCATGTGGGCGTCGCACCATTGGAATTCTCCGCACTACCTATCTTGTCAACGAGGAAGGCATCATAGAGAAGATCTTCACTCCCAAGGAGATCAAGACCAAGATCCATGCCGAGCAGATATTAGACTATATCAAGGCATAAGGAGTGAGCCTTCTCCCTCAAAGGAATGTCACTTTTTGAAACCATAAAGAAGAACTCGCTACTGTTCTCCATGATTGTGGGAGCAGGTGGCTACGAACTGTTCACTCATGTGGAGGCTCTCTCTCCCATCAGCGAACTCACCAGCCCGTGGCTCAAGCAGTGGTTGCCCATTGGTCTGTTCTTCATCCTGTATGTCACCTTCTGCAAGATAAAGATTTCCGAACTCCGCCCTCGGGTGTGGCACTTCGTGATCCAAATGGTGCGAACCTCAATAGCAGGATTTATAGTTTGGCTCATCCTGCTCTTCGGAGATAATCCCGATACCAAACTCGTCCTCGAGGGCATCTTCATCTGTTTCATCTGCCCCACAGCCTCGGCAGTGGTGGTCATCACGGAGAAGTTGGGTGGCAGTATCGGTTCGCTGACGGTGTTTACCATCATAGCCAACCTTGTGACGATGGTCATCATCCCCCTCTTCTTCCCCATCGTGGAGCGCGGAGCCGACATCACTTTCCTTTCGGCCATGCTTATGGTACTGAGGAATGTCACCTCCATCCTTGTCGTCCCACTCTTCCTGGCCTTGCTCTCCCGCAAGGTCATTCCCAAGTTCGTTGCTTGGCTCAATCAGTTCAAGAACCTCGGTTTCTACATCTGGTGTGCCAACCTTGCCGTTGTCACCGGTCTAACCCTCGACAACATCAGCCAGAGTACGGTGTCGGGCTGGGTGCTCTGGCTCCTGCTCATCACACCCCTCTTCGTCTGTCTCATCCAGTTCAGCCTGGGCAAGTTCATCGGCAGTTTCTGGAATGACAGCATCAGTGCCGGTCAGGCTTTGGGACAAAAGAACACCGTGGTGGGCATATGGCTCACCATGACCTTCCTCAATCCCCTTGCGGCCGTAGCCCCCGGTGCCTATGTCCTCTGGCAGAACCTGGTCAACGGGTGGCAGTTGTGGTACAAGGAGAAACACGGGTATCTCAAGTGGTGAAGATGGGAAGAAGAATATAACATTCGAACACGGTGTACCATATATTAGGGATAGAAGACTCTTAATGCACCAATAGAGTATATATAACGCTATTATCAGAGAAAATATAATAAGGCAATAAGAATGAAAAAGGGACTGTGGCTAATGGCGGTGCTCTGCGGACTGACCCTGAGCGGGAAGGCGCAAGTGAGGTTTCACGATGCATTCGTGGAGCACTTCGAGACACAGGAGTCGGAATATTTCGTACAGACACACTGGGGACGCGATGCGGAGAGGGAGATGAGGTACTTTCCCGCATCGGAGTCGATGTGCGAGAAGGGTACGAAGGTGATGACATACCGCATAGACCCTAATGATCCGGCCGGAGCAGGGAAAGGACCGGAAATCGTGTCGAGGGACTACACACACTTCGGCAGTTATTCGGCCCGTCTGCGTGTGCCCGATGTAACAAAGGTGCAACCCAATGTAGGAGCCGTGGTGGGCTACTTCACCTACAATATGGAACGGGAGGCTGGCTTGAGCGAGATTGACTGGGAGTGGCTGATAGCCGACCCTCAGCTGGTGTACATCGGCACATGGACGGGTAAGGACGACAACCTGCAACGCGTGGGTCGCATCATCAACCTGGCCACGGGGACGATACTCAACACCAGTTACCGTTCTGCCATAGACGGCAACCGCAACCATAGGTTGACAGGTGAGCAGTGTATGCCAGAGACAGTGCCCGCGATAGAGGGATATGATGCATCAAAGGCATTCTATACCTACGGTTTCGACTGGGAGCCCGACCGCATCGTGTGGTGGATACTCCACCCGAAGACGCAAGAACGCATAGTGCTGTGGGACTACCGCGGGTCAACCCCTCACTTCACTGGCATACCGACCAACAAGACGAAGTATCGCCTGAACTTCTGGCACACGGACAACTGGCCCGTGGATACCAATCCCCAGTCGGTAGAGAAGCCCAAGTACCCCTATGAGGTGGAAATAGACTGGATGGGATACAAGCCTTTTGAAAACGGGAAAGAGAAAGAAAAAGGAAAAAGATAGACCAACATATACTTTACAAGGATAATATCATAAAAAACTATAAAAGATGAAGAACTGGATTAAGAAGGGACTTTTATCCCTTACTTTGGCGGGAAGCATGATGCCCGTGCAAGCACAGTACCTCACACACCTGTATGACTACATAGAGAATACGAGTGTGTTTGAGGAGAATCAGGAAGAAGGACACGCCTACTATGTGGCCGACAAGCAGTTGTCGCTCAATGGAAGTTGGCGATTCCACTTCTACAGTACCCCTGAGGAGGTTCCGCAGAATTTCTTTGCCCCCAACTTCAAAGATAGCAAGTGGGACCGCATAGATGTGCCCAGCAACTGGGAGATGAGGGGATATGGCGACCCACAGTTCCGCAATGTACCTGCTCCCTTCAAGGCCAATCCTCCCTTCGTGCCCAGAGAGTACAACCCTACGGGTGCATACCGCCGTACCTTCGACCTGCCCGCAAACTGGAAGGGTCAGCAGATATTCCTTCGGCTGGAGAAGACACAGAGTGCGTCGTTCATCTGGATCAACGGTAAGCAGGTGGGCTACAACGAAGGTGGACAGGAACCTGCCGAGTACGATGTGACCAACTATGTGAAGCCTGGCAAGAATATGCTGGCTGTGTGTGTGCTGAAGTACAGTGACGGCTACTATCTTGAAGGACAGGACTACTGGCGTCTGGCAGGTATCTTCGATGATGTGACGCTCTATGCCACACCCAAGACACGCATCTTCGACTGGTATGTGCGTACCGACCTGGACGATCAGTATGTGGATGCCGACCTTAAGTTGGACATCGACATCAAGAACTATGCAGAGGCAGGAGGCAAGTATGCCGTGCGTGCCACTCTCCTTGACGCCCAGAAAAAGGTAGTGAAGGAGATGAAGAGCCAGGAAATAGCCGTGGATGGCAAGCAGAAGAAGACGGTGAAGCTCTCGTCGCTCATCAAGAATCCAGAGAAATGGACCTGCGAGACTCCCGTACTCTACACCCTGAAGATGGAGTTGTTGGGTGAGTCGGGCGAAACCATACAGCAGATCAGCAGTCGCATGGGCTTCAAGGAGACAGAGATACGCCACCAGGTGTTCTACCTCAACGGTAAACCTATCAAACTGAATGCCATCGACTCGCACATGCAACATCCCGAGAACGGACACGCCATGGACGAGGCTACCATACGCAAGGACATGGAGATACTGAAGCAACACAACTTCAACGGTGTGCGCACCTCGCACTATCCTCCCGTGAACAAGTACCTTGAACTGGCCGATGAGTATGGTCTGTACATCATCGACGAAGCCGGCACGGAGGCTCATGCTACTGAGCATCTGAGCAACGACCAGAGATTCCTTCCCATGTACCTGGAGCGCGTACAGAAGTTGGTGCTCCGTGACCGCAACCACCCCTGTGTACTCTTCTGGAGTGCAGGTAACGAGAGTGGTGAGGGTCCCAACATCACAGCAGTAGTGAAGGAGGGTAAGCGTCTGGATCCCACACGCTACTTCATGTATGGAGGCAATGCCTATGCACACCCCGGTGAGGACATCATCGGTCCACGCTACCCCACTCCCTATGAGTTGGAGATGAACACGGCCATGACGCCAGAGCGCGAAGATGCCCGTCCCTCGTTCATGGACGAATACCTCTCTGTGGCTGGTAATGCCGGAGGTGCCATGGATGAGTACTGGGATGTGATACGCCGTCATCCCCGACTGATGGGAGGTGCTATATGGGACTATGTGAGCCCCGGTCTGACGGAGCATATCCGTCCCCTCACCGACAGTTCACCCTTCAAGACTCCCGCTCACCTCATGTCGGGAGCCAAGGTTGAGAAAGGTGTACTGAAACTCAGCGGACTCGAGGAGTGGGTAGAGGTGTATCGTGCCGACAATGTGGAACTGAACGGAGGTGCCCTCACCATCAGCTTCGATGTGAAGCCCGGCAAACTCTGTGGCATTCACGAGGGTGCGCCTTATGTGACCAAGGGTAGCACACAGTTTGGCGTAGTGCAGAAGGGTGAGAAGAAGTTGCAGTTCTACCTACACTCGGGCGTAATGCACCGCCTCGATGTGGATCTCCCCGAAGGATGGTTGGACAACTGGCATCATGTCACTGCCTCATGGGATGGCAAGGAGATGAAGCTCTATATTGATGGCAAACTGCTTGGCACCGAGACCATCGGACAAGCAGAAGGTCCTGGAGGTAGAAGAAACCAGCAGGGTGGAGAGCGCAAACTCCTGAGCAACTTCCCCTACCCCATCAACATCGGCCGTATTGCCGGCAATCATGCACAGGATGCACAGACCACCTACACCGCTCAGGCTGAGATGGACAATGTGGCCATCTACGACAAGTGCCTCGCCGATGGTGAAGGCAAGCCTGAGGATGCCGTGCTATATCTCACATTCGACGGTAACGGTGATGAAGGTACCTATTTCACCATAGCGGCCAACATGCGTACCTATGGTTGTATCTGGCCCGACCGAACAGTACAGCCCGAAATGCTCCAGATGAAATGGACCACCCAGCCCATCAGCGTACGCTTGCTCAATGCAGAGACGGGCGAGGCAGAGGTAACCAACCGTCTCTTCTTCACCGACCTCACTCCCTATGCCTCACACTGGCGTCTCATGGCCGACGGTGATGTGCTGGAGGAAGGTGACATACAGTTCAACACAGCTCCCCAGCAGAAGCAAGTGGTGAAAATACCTTATCACAAGCCCAACGTCCAGCCTGGCAAGGAATACCGCATCATGATCTCCTCGGCCTTGAAGAACAATGAGGTATGGGCAAAGGCCGGACACGAGGTAGCTTGGGATCAGTTGGAACTGACCAGTTGGAACCTCCCCGCTCCAGTACCTCAGCGCTCTTCGGCCAAGATCAATGCCAAGGAGGACGACAAGCAGATCAGCATCAGCGGTGCAGGTTTCGCTTACATTATAAATAAGGAGACTGGCAACCTAGAACAGATTGAGGTAGAAGGACAGTCCGTGCTGAAGGAGCCCATCAGCTTCAATCTTTGGCGTGCTCCCATTGCCAACGAGTTTGACTCGTGGGATGCCTTCCGTGTGAATGGCGGTTATGTGGAGGGTTACGGCAACATGGTATCGTCGCTCTTCTACAGCAAGGGGGTGAACCAACTTCGCATCCGTCCTGCCGAGGTGACCATGACACACAACGACCATGAGACCACCGTTCGTGTACATCAGTTGGTACAGGTGGGTGCCTCTTCCTACGGACAACTCGACCTCTATATCTCCGGTGTTCAGCTCGCTGGTTTCGTACTCGACTATACCTATAGTTTCTACGATGACGGTACGGTGAAGATAAAGAATCACCTGAGTCCACAGGGCAAGTTGCCCGAGATGCTCCCCCGCATCGGATTCACCACTTCTGTTGCCAAGGATTTCGACCAGATCACTTGGTACGGACGCGGTCCCGAGGAGAACTATCCCGACCGTAAGACAGGTTATCCCGTAGGTGTGTGGAGCAAGACCGTGAAGGATATGTATGAGCCTTATCTGCTACCACAGGATCATGCCTTGCGTACCGACATACGCTACCTCCAACTCCTCAACAAGGCAGGCCACGGTGTGCAGATAGCCATGAACGAGCATTTCAACTTCAATGCCTACGAGTTCACCACAGACAACCTCACCAAGAGCCAGTTCACCTATCAGCTCCAGCCTCAAGCCGACCGCTACACCCTCAATCTGGACTATGCTACCACGGGTGTGGGCTGTACCTGCGTGTATGTGCTTGATGAGTACAGAGTGAAGCCCGCTTCGTACGACAGAGAAATCACCATCAGCCCAAAGAGATAAGGTATGAAACACCTATGGTTGATACTGACACTGCTGACCCTCACCTCTGCCATCCAAGCCCAGGAGACGGGTAGAGAGGCAGAGATGGGAGGAGGCTTGAAGATCAATGTGATAGGCGACAGTTATGTGGCCAATCACCGTCGACCCAAGGAGGAGACCTGGCACTATAAGTTGGCCACCCAACTGGGTATGGAGTACAATAACTATGGCCGAAACGGTTCGTGCATTGCCTTTGATCGCACTCACGATGGGCGCTTCAACTTCGGTCCGGCTATGTGGCAACGCTATGTGCAGATGGATCGCGAGGCCGACTATGTACTGATCATCGCTGGTCACAACGATGCGGATAAGGTAGGCACCAACAAGGATTCGTTGCAGATGTTCTGCGACTCGCTCGAGGTGATGCTCCGGGGCATTGAGACACATTGTCCCAAGGCCCGAATCGGCTTCGTCACACCCTGGTATGTGGATCGCCCCGGCTTCAAAGAGGTGGTGAGTGCCATCCAGAAGGTGTGCCGTAAACACCACATCCCCGTACTCAACAACTACAGCAAGAAGTGTGTGATACGCGTACGCGAGGATGATTTCCGCAAGCAGTATTTCCAGGCCACCAACGATACGGCCCATCTCAATGCCTCCGGACACGATCTTTTCCTATCCGTGGCTCAACGGTGGTTTGAAGAGAAGATGATAGTCAAAAAATAAAGGAAATAAAACGATTCGCCCTGCTCATTCCCCACAACTGGCATTGCCAGAAAACAAGGAAAATGAGCAGGGCGAAATGGTGTGTAAGTTGATTAGGGCACTACTTACTTCTTGAAATAGCGGTTGAAGAGACCCTGGAAACCAGCACCATGGCGTGCCTCGTCCTTTGCCATCTCATGTACGCTGTCGTGGATAGCATCGAGGTTGAGCTGCTTGGCCACCTTTGCAATCTCCATCTTACCAGCACATGCGCCTTCCTCGGCCAACATACGCTTCTCTACATTGGTCTTGGTGTCCCAAACCACCTCGCCAAGCATCTCTGCGAAGCGAGCAGCATGCTCTGCCTCCTCGAGTGCATAGCGCTTGAATGCCTCTGCTACCTCGGGATAGCCCTCACGGTCAGCCTGACGACTCATAGCGAGATACATACCAACCTCGGTGCACTCACCCATGAAATGATCCTTCAAACCCTGACGCACGAAGTCACCTTCTGCACCAGCGGGGATAGCATCAGCGATACCCAGTTCGTGCTCGGTAACGAACTGAAGACTCTTGTTCTCATCCATCAACTTAAACTTACTGCCAGGTACCTTGCACTGTGGACACTTCTCGGGAGCGGCGTCACCCTCGTGAACATAACCGCAAACGGGACAAATCCATTTTGCCATAATCTTAATACTTTTATTGGTTAATTAATTGGTTTGAATATTTGAATTGATTTTCACAATGCAAAGTTATATTTTTCTGATAAAAATGCCACAAAATAATGGTTAATTTATGGTAAAAAAGAGGTTTTTAGGGTGCATAGAGGGTCGTCATAGTGCCTTAAAAGGGGGGGCGCTTTGCTTAAAATGGGGGCTAACAGAGGGGCTTCATATGGTTTTCTTGCACAATTATTGCAAAAAAATACAGCCTATCGCTTGCGATGATGTATAAAAGTATTAACTTTGCATTGGACATAACAATGTATTGATAATAAACATCTTACAAGATATTTATGTTCTGTCGTGCGCGAGATTATCAAGATTGGCGCCTTCTTCTCTGCTGTATGGCGCCCATGCCTCGATGCACGAGTGAGCCAATGCGTGATAAGCGAACAATATACTTTTTTACTAACACATAAACAACATTTTCACTATGGCAAAAGAAAAACCATGCGCAAACTGCAAACTGCGCGCCAAGTATGACAAGAATCCTCGTTCACTCGCTGGTCGTTTCTGGCGTTGGCACATCAACTTCTGCCCAGGTTGGAAGGGCTTCATCGCTTCTCTCCCCGAGGATGAGCGTAAGGCCATGTGCGAGAAGTACAACTACAACAAGTAAACCAGAATGGTATACGAGCAACTGAAACTGCAGAATCAGGTGTGCTTCCGTCTCTACACGGCGGCACGCTTGGTGACGCAGTCGTACGCGCCTTTCTTCCACGAACTGGGCATCACCTACACCCAGTACCTCGTGCTCATGGTGCTCTGGGAACAGGACAACCGCGTGATCAGCGAGATCACCGAATGTCTCAAACTGGAGACCAACACCGTGACTCCTCTCCTCCAGCGCATGGAGAAGCAGGGACTCATCGTCCGCACCAAGGGATCGGTGGACAACCGCCAGCGTATCATCTCACTCACCAAAGAGGGAAAGGCCATGAAGGAGAAGGCCAAGGACATACCTGCCTGCCTCATGCACAACATGGAAGAGAAGGGACTCACCATGGACGACATCGCTCCGCTCATACCTCTGCTCGACAAACTCATTGCAACACTATGACCAAAATAGAAAAAGAAAAACAGACCGTAGAACTGATGATAGGCATCTACTGCCGTGGACAGCACAAGAGCAAGACGCTCTGTCCTGAATGTAGCCAACTGCGCGACTATGCCCACCAACAGCTCGACAGGTGTACTTTTGGCGAGAAGAAAGAGAAGTGTATGTATTGTCCCATACACTGCTACGAACCCGAGATGCGCGAGAATATCCGCAAGGTGATGCGCTACTCTGGTCCTCGCATGATGCTCTATCACCCCATCATCACCATCAAGACGATGCTGGGCATACACTGATACAAAAGCCAGGAACTCCGGCATGGTTCAAGCCGGCTTGTCGCTTATTGGGCACTTCTGACAATGGTCAAGAGTGCCCAATAAGTTTTTTTAACGAAATCCACAACAACCATATTGTTTTTACATAAATAATGTGTAACTTTGGACTCTGTAACGGCATTCTACACGCATATGGACCGATTTAGCATCAGCATCGAGAGGCAAGAACAACTGGAGCAACTCATCCAGCAATGGGGCTTCCTGCCCTTCTTCAAGAACGGCATCAAAGGCTTCTCCATTGAGGAGATGACGCCTCCCGAACTGCTCTTCGGAGACGACTTCATGGAGGGACCCTGGCAATGGAAGGGACCCATCATCAGCCATTGGGAGTCGGCTTACGGCAAGTTTTTCAAGGGTAAGGCCGGCTATGTGAGTCTGAAGTGGTTGCCCGACTTCATCAACTGGCGACGCTCACAGTTGCCCCTGAAGAAGATGGATGCCGATGCACGCCACATCCACGAGGTGCTCGTACGCGAGGAGTCGATGCTCTCCAAACAACTCAAGGTGGCCAGTGGCTTCACACTCTCTCGCAAGCGAAGCAAGTTCAATCCCGACGACCCTTCTGCCCCCATCGTGAACAAGAAGAACGGCATGGCCTTCGACTCGCTCATAGCCAACCTGCAGATGGGCACCCATGTGTGTATAGCCGACTTCGAATATCTCGTGTCAAAGAAAGGTGAGACCTACGGCTGGGGAGTGGCACGCTACTGCACACCCGAAGCCATGTATCCCGACCTCTTCCTCTCCGACCCCGCTTCTCCCCGAGGTGCTATCCACGAGGCCGTAGAAGGGCGCACTCCCCGACAGTCGCGCAAGCGCATCGTGGACCATCTCTCTACTATCCTACCCGATGTGCCCACCCCGCTGATCGAGAAGATCATCCAGTAATCCCTCCCAGTAACTGTTCCCTGCCATTCATGGCAGGGCCCTCATACCCCCAAAGCAATGGACCAACCCATCCTCAACGAGCACAACAAGGACGAGCACCGTCCCTCCCACACCGCCGAGCATCTGCTCAATCAGACCATGGTGCGCATGTTTGGCTGTGAGCGCTCCAAGAACGCACACATCGAGCGCAAGAAGAGCAAGATCAACTTCGACCTCCCCAGTTGTCCCACACCCGAGCAGATAGCCGAGATAGAGCAGTGCCTCAACCGTCTCATCGAGCAAGACCTCCCCGTCACCTATGAGTTTGTGACGCGCGACACCATCCCCGAGGGCGTCAAGCTCGACAAGTTGCCCGAGGATGCCAGCGAGACGCTCCGTCTCGTACGCATAGGGCAGTACGATGTGTGTCCCTGCATCGGTCAGCATGTAGAGAGCACCAAGGAGATAGGCCACTTCCGCATCACCAGCACCAGTTACAACGAAGGTTCGTTTCGCATCGTATTCAAGGTAGAAGCATAACGCCCCTCGTCACTGTTCCCTGCGGTTTTCCGCAGGGCTCCTCACCCACCCCAGCAACCGTTCCCTGCCATTCATGGCAGGGTCTCCCTCACATACACCCCCAGACTGATCATGACACTCACATTCAAAGACATCTTCAAGCCCGACACGCGCTACGGAGCGCTGTTTCTCTCACTGCTCTTCTCTGCCATCGGTTTCGGCCTATACAAGGGCGTCATCGACAACTACATGGCCGAGGTGGTACACATGAACGAGCTCGACCGTGGTATCACGGAGTTCTTCCGCGAACTGCCGGGACTGCTCCTGATGCTCATCCTCGCCATCCTCTACCGCTCATCGGCCGAGAGGATGTACAAGATAGGCATGGTCATCATGGTTGTCGGCATGCTTCTCCAGACCTTCGTCTCTCCTACCAAGATGCTCGTCATCATGGCCGTGTTTATCTACTCCACCGGCGAGCACATACAGTTGGGCATGAAGAACACGCTCTCGCTCGAATACTCCCGCGAGGGGCGTGGAGGCCAGGCCCTCGGCTATCAGAACTCCATCTATCAGGTGGGCAACCTGCTGGGCTATATAGCCGTCATCGGTGCCTTTGCCCTGGTAGCATCCACGACACTCTTCAAGCCCACCTTCCTCGTGGCTGCCATCTTCATGGCACTGGCCATGCTGGTGTCGTTTCGCCTGCGCGGACAGAGTGTCACGGACAAGTCGAAGAGCCGGTTCTACTTCCGTCGTAAGTTCAGCAAGTACTATATGCTCGAGGTGTTCTACGGAGCCCGCAAGCAGGTGTTCTTCACCTTTGGTCCCTATGTGCTCATCCTCTTCTATGGAGCCGATGCAGGAGTCATCAGTCTGCTCTATGCCATCTCCGCCATAGCATGCTTCACGCTCGCTCCCGTGGTAGGCAAGATCATCGACCGCATCGGCTACAAGACCGTGATGATAGCCGACACGCTCATCCTCGTCATCGTGTGCTTCTTCTACGGCTATGCCCACCACATCTTCTCCATGCAGACCGCCTTCATCGTGTGCTGTATCAACTATGTGCTCGACTCCGTCATCTCACTGGCCTCCATGGCGAGCAATGTCTATGTGCAGGACATCAGCGACTCGAAGGAGGAGATGCGTGCCACCATCTCCACGGGTATCTCCGTCAACCATCTCATCACCATCTTCATTGCCCTCCTTGGCGGTTGGGTGTGGAATGTGCTCGGCATCGAGACGCTCTTCCTCATCTCTGCCATCCTGGGTATATGCAATAGCGCCTATGCCGCCACCATCAAGACGAGCAAGCAAAAAACCTTAAACCCCTAAAACCGTCCCCTGCCATTCATGGCAGGGTCCACACACATCCCATGAACTCCAAACCTCGTTTCGACCTTCTCGATGGCCTCCGTGGCATCGCCGCTCTTATGGTAGTGGCCTTCCATCTCTCCGAGTGTTTCTCCTACGACCCAGTCGACAAGTACCTCAACCACGGCTATCTGGCCGTCGATTTCTTCTTCGTGCTCTCCGGATTTGTCATCGGCTACTCCTACGACGACCGTTGGAAGCCCACCGGACAACAGCAAGCCATGAGCGTATGGCAGTTCTTCAAGCGACGCATCATCCGTCTCCAGCCCATGGTCTTCGTAGGCTCGTTCATCGGTCTGCTCTGCTTCTACTTCGGCGACTGTCCCACCTACAGCAAGATACCCGACACCACGGTGTGGATGCTTCTCGGTTCCACCCTGCTGAGTGCCTTCCTCATACCCCAGCCCAACTCGTGGAATCTGCGAGGTGTAGAAGAGCTCTCCAGCATCAATGTGCCAGAGTGGTCGCTCTTCTATGAGTATATAGGCAACATACTCTATGCCCTCATCTTCCGTCGTCTCAAGACCGTTGCCCTGGCCGTGCTCACCTTCGTGGCAGCCATCTTCGTGCTCGACACCTCCCTCTCACTCAACCTCTTTGGCCTGCTCCAACCCTGGGACGATGTGCCCCTCTCGCTCAATGCAGGATTTGCACTCACCGGCGAGCAGTTCTACATCGCCATGACGCGCCTCTGCTATCCCTTCCTCGTGGGCATTCTCCTGTCACGCCTCGGCCGATACATCGAGGTGAAAGGTGGATTCTGGGTATGTTCGCTCATCATCGTGGCCATCATCTGCACCCCCTATGTAGGTGGTCGTGCCAATCCCTTGCTCGACGGCATCTTCAATGCCTGCTGTGCCCTCATCGTCTTCCCCCTTGTGGTGAGCATCGGTGCAGGAAGCCATCTCTCTGGCAAGAAGGCCACCAAGCTCTGCCAGTTCCTCGGTGAGATAAGCTATCCCCTCTACATCTCCCACTATCCCCTCGTGTACCTCTTCCTCGCCTGGCTCGACCGCAACCCCGATGCAAGTGCCGGCAGTCAGGCCCTAGGCGCCATCAGCATCTATGTGGCCGATATCCTCATAGCCTATGCCGCAATGAAACTCTTCGACACTCCCGTTCGCCGTTGGCTCAAGGAGAAATGGGCGTAGGCAAACGAGCCATAAGAATCCTTCCTGCCAAGATCACTACTTCAACGAAGTAAGCTTGATATAAACCAAATCCCGGGCTACAAACGAGTGTGACCCGGGATTATTATGTAATGTAAGCGTGTGAGCATTAGCGCTCCAGCAACTCATCTACAGCATCCTTGATCATGTCCACGCTGACGGTCTTCAACTGTCTGTTGAGGTCGTCGATGAGGTTGGTGATGCTGGAGATGCTGCTCCCCTCGGGGTCTTCATTCATGAGGACAACCTTGAGGGGTTGCTCCTTCATCTCAGCGATGAAGCGCTGTCCGGCTACGTTGCGTTTGTCGGCACGGAGTACCCAGGCAAAAGGCTCCACGACAGCACCCTCTTTCGGATGCACGAGCAAGCCACCACGTACGCAGAAGTAGTTGTCATCTTGGCTGATGGCATGATCCTCATAGACGTTGGTGATGACGAACCTGTTGCGTGAGGTAGAGAGCTCCACGGTGGTCTGCTCTGCGGGATAGAGCTTCTTGCTTGCTATAGACCTAAGGGTGAAGCCACCCTCCACCTTGGGACGAATCATGTAGCAGACATTGGGCTGACTGATACCAGAGAAGGGAGTGAGCACGAGCTGCATCTCGTCGTTGGTGTCTATCTGTCCGTTGAGGTTGGTGTCCTTCGTAGGCATGATGCCATGTATCTCGGCAATGTCGTAAGAAGGGCTGGTACCGGGCTCATAGAAGGAGAATGGCACACACACAGGGAGCCACTTACCCACTTCGCTTCGGCCTATGTATCTAACATATGACAGACTCTTCATGTCGCGCTCTTCCTCTACGTCGTAGGCCAGACCGTGCTGCAACGACAGGTTGGGAGAATCGTAGGTGTACTTCTTGGTCCAGTTGTCTGTCAGGTTGTTGTTCTTGTCATATAAGGGGAACCCCGCATAATGCAAGTCGGCAATGGTGTAATCATAGGCACCCACGGGGATGACAATCTGACCTTCCTCTGCGATGCCACTGAAGCAACCTTCGTAGAAATACACCTTATTCATGTTATTGATCTGAACGTAGGACAGCTCCTCACAATCGAGGAATGCGTCGGGTTCGATAGTCGATACCGAGCTGGCGAGAGTTACCTTCTGGAGCGAATAGTTGTCACCAAAGGCATACTCGCCAACGGTACGGACACCCTCATCGAGTACCAGCTCCTGGAATGAAGCATTACTGAAAGAGTAATCATCTATGGTCTTAACGCCACCACCGATGACAAGCTTGGTAGTCATCTCATAGTCGTTGAACAGATCCTGCCATACAGGCTCATCTACCCAGTTCTCATAACCGAGCGTCTCCACGCCACCCAGCGTAAGGGTCTGGTCCTCATAGTCCCAGGTGACACCGAAGCGGTTCTTGCCAGACAGGTGAGTATCGTGCTTCCAGCCAGGGAAGACACCATCTGAATCGAAGCAGAAGTCACCACAGTTGGCCATGAAGCTCTCCGTGCAATGCAGGGTGATATCCTTGCTGGCACCGTCGAAGCAAGTGGTGTTGGTATAGTAGTTGGGCATATCATCTGGCTGGTCGGGAGAAAGATAGGTGAAGTCCTTCAGGCTCTTGCAGTTCTCAAAGGCATGAGCGCCCCATGCTTCCATAATACCAGGTACGGCTACCACCACATCAGTCAGTTTGGTACAGCCGGCGAAGGCGTAGGCTCTGATGTCGTATACATAGCCGTCGATATACACCGACTTGATCTGTGTGAGATAAGCGTGCCAGGCCGACTGGTATACATCATTCTCATATCCCATGTAGCCGGAGCCCCAGATGTATAGCTCGCCAGTCTCGGTGTTGAAGGACCACTGCATAGATTCATAGGCCTTCTGGTTGAATGTGCCACTGCGCATGCCATCGCCGCAGTATCCTCCCACTATCTCTGCCCAGGCCGATTGTCCTACGAAGAGGAGCAGGGCCAGGAGAATGAGTTTTATGTTGTCTTTCATCGTTTTCATAACTTTCTGATTTTATTGTCGATAATCTCTTTTCACTTCACCACGATGCGCTTGCCCTGCTTGATGTAGATACCTGCGGGGAGGTTGGCACCGGCGGGTATGCGCTTGCCGTCGAGGCTGTAGATGTACTGACTATGCATGAGAGCGCCCTGCTGCTCCTTGACGATGCGTATGGCGGTCTCCTGGTCGATGTCCTCACCCATGGTGACGATCTTCATGGGCTTAGCCTTCATGGCCTCGAGGGCCTCGGTGCCGGCATAGTTCTTGCCAGTGACGTGCATGTACCAGCTGAAGCTCTTCATTGAGGTTGGTTGCTCGCAGTAGGTGAGCTCTCCGTGCTCGGGATCTACGACGAAGTTGTCGTCGTCGGCCTTCACGGTGGTGTTGGTGTAGAGACCGTTGAGCAAGTAGGTGTTGTGGGCCGTAGCAAGGTCGTAGGGCTCATGGATAGCACCATAGAGGGTATGGTTGGCCGCATTGAGATAGATGCTCTGCGTGCTGGCCTGTCCGCTGTAGAGATAGGGCGTGTTGGCATACAGCATGTCGCCGACAACATTGAGCGGACAGAGTATCATCATGGGATCGTCCTCCATGTTGACCTTGCCGTCGCCATTGGTATCCTGGAGAGGACTGATGGCGTAGATCTCAGCAAACTTCAGTTCGGGGTATTCCTGTACGTCGACGTCGATGGGGAGATAGATGGGCATCCAGCTGTTGAAGTAGCCGTACTCGATGGGAGGCAGGTCCATACCCAGGTGCTCGATCTCCATGTCCTCGGTGCGGGTATAGTCGGACGTTGGATCAAGGATGATGCGGTCGGTCTCGATGTTGAAACGTACGCTGGTCATCAGGTTGGGGCTGTTCTTGAGAGCCACGTTGAGCGTGACGCTGAGGTCGCCGGTTCCGTTCCAGGCCTTGCCGTTCCACGCCATATATTCGCGCTGAATGATGTCACTCCACTCGATGGTAGCCATGTTGGTGGGAGAGAGAGTCAGCACGTACTCATCATCTGTGTCGACTATCTCGGGGAAGAAATCGCGACTTGAGGTCGTGGTGTTGAATGTCTGCTCATTCTCTTCGGCCAGGGTCGGTGCTAAGCTGTAGGCATTGTCGATGACCTTAGAGAATCTGTTCCATCCAGCTGAGTTGCTGTAGGCCTGCTTGGCTCCGACTGGTACATGCAGCGTGATGCCAGTGGTGTAGAGGCCGCTGCTGGCAGGGATATTGTCGGGGTACAGGGTATATGCCGTGACATGCTTCACGCTACTGCCCCTGAAGATATCGCCCACAATGTTGGTACCCAAATGGTCGAATACCACGTTGCGGATGTTTGAAAGGTTGTTGAACATGCGGTTCTTCGTCTCGCTGGCACTGATCTTGACCGTATGTATCTCCTTGCCGTTGATGAGGAGCTTAGTAGGTTGAGCGAGTCCCATGACGAGGTTGTTGCCTGCATCGGTACTCAGGAAGTCATAGAATGTCTCTTTATAATAGTCACCTGCAAGGTTGATCTCCTCCAAGGCAGAGCAGCCATAAAGCGAATAGAAAGACTCTGCGCTATAAGGAATAACTTTGAGGTTCAGACACTCTATATTGAGACGCTTAAGGCTGGTCATGTTGTGCAGGGAACTAGACCTAAGAGAAGTGAGACCCGCTGGCAGTGTGAGCTTTTCGATCTTAGTATCGGACAATTTATTGATCTCGAGGTTTTTCAGCGTACGGCCATTGTTAGATAGTTTAAGCTCTGTGAGTGCCTTGCAATCGTCAAAGATCTTGCCTTCAAGGGTAGTGATGGTACACATAGAGTCGAGTTTTGCTTTTTCGATGGCCCCAGCATAGCTGTGCCAGCCTGGACTAGATAGAATGATTACTCGCCCATTACCACTGAAGGTCAGCAAACCATGGTCGAACTGCCAAGTAGAGGTATAGCTTCCCTTATCGTCTTCTTCGAACCTTGCTACTTCCACCTCGGTCTTGCTGGGCAGGGTAGTCCATCCGCTGGGCAGTTTGGTCTGGTCTGTGAAGCAAGTGCCGTCATCATAGATGACACATCCCTGGGCCTTCATGCCCTGGAAGAAGGTAGCCTCATTGTCCATCTGCATGCCCTGGCAGAGGTTGAGCACGTCGATGCTGCTACGCTCCGTGCCACCGAGGTTGGTGGGAAGCTGGCTGGTGGTGCCGTGGCCATAGAGGCTCAGCACGCCGTGGCGCAGAGTGTAGGCCATGTGGTCGGTGAGCTGTCCGTCGGCCGTTCTCCACATCTCGGGGAGTTCGTCCCACAGGGCTGCGTAGTTGGCATCAGCTCCTGCGGGGAATGATACGGCACCCTTGATGTGAGGATGAGCAAAGGTCTTGTGCGAATTGTTCTGAATGCCGCAGTCTGCGTTGAGCTGAGGCATCTGCTGTCCTTCAAACTTGATATGCGTAAGTCTGCTGCATGGCATGAACTCCTGGCCGAGGGCCTTGACACCTGCGGGTACTGTGAGAGAGTAGATCTGAGCGCAGGTCTCGAAAGCATCGGTGGCTACGAGGTCCACCTGTGCGGGGAGGGTCAGTTCGCGCAGCGAGTTGCAGTAGTAGAAGCTGCGGTAGTCGATGAGCTTCACGGGGTTGCTAGGCCACTGTATCTCCTTGATGGAGCTGTGCGCAAAGGCGTACTTACCCACACTGGTGAAGTTGTCGATGACTGCCTTGCGGATCTGGCTATTGAGCGTATACCAAGGCTGTCGTCCGTCAATGAGGTCGGGCATGTCCCCGCCTACACCGGTCAGGGTGAGAGCCTCTGTACCAGAGTTGAACTTCCAGCTGAGGTTGCCACCCCACTGGCCGCCGGTGGATACCGACCAGTTGCCCTGAAGCCACTGGAGGAGCTTTGAGTTCTTATAGTTATTAAAGCCAGCCAAGGGGCAAACGACCTCTCCGGTCCAAGTCATACCCATATTGAGCCAGCTGGAAGGTATGGTGGGAGGTGTGACGGACTGGAAGACGAGTTCCTTCACGTCGTAGCTGCGGTCGAGCACATTGGCATCGAGCGAGGTCAAGGTGCTGGGGAAGGTGATGCTGGTGATCTTGGGCATGCCACCGAGCATGGCCTGTCCTATGCCTGTGATGCCCTCACCGATACTGATGCTGGTGATCTTGCTGCCATCACTGAGCCAGGGATTGCTATCCACCTTACCCTGACCGAGGATGCTCAGCTGGTAGCTGGTCTTAGAAGGTTTGCTGATGCGGTAGTAGGCAGAGGTGCCGCACATGCCATTGGCGTTGATCCAGGAAGAGGGCACCTGACTAACAACTCCCTCAAATGATGCTGCATCGCCGTTGGGGTAGAGCAGCACACCGTTGGTGGGAACACTGCTGGAGAAGATGCTCGTGCCCAGTGTGGTGGGCTGAGTGGTGCCACGGAAGATGATCTCCGTGATGTTGGAGCAATACTGAAATGCACCATTCCCTATGCTCTTCACACTGGCTGGTATGTCGATGGATGCGAAATGCTCACAGCGCTGGAAGGCTGATTGTCCGATACTGGTCAGTCCCTCGGGAAGGGTGATGGACTGCAGCGAGTAACAGTAGCGGAAGGCGGTGTTGCCGATACTGGTAAGTGTAGAAGGAAGGCTTACTTCCATCATCTGGCTCCAATCGATGAATGCACTGACTGGGATAGATGTGATGCCCTCACCTATCTCAAGCTTATAGCAAGTGCTTGCCAGCGCCGTGAAGGCATCTCTGTCCGCTGTGCTGAAGAATTTGCTCTTGTCTATTGCACCCGTACCAAAGATCTTCAACACGTGGTCGGTTTCATCGTAGGTCCAGTAGGCGTCAAGACCAACCTTGCCTAAATTCTGCACCGTCCAGCCTTCCAGGTAGGTGTCCTTGAAATCTTGGTAGTCAGCACCATAGCCCACAGGAAGATAGAGAGTACCCGTATTGCCAAGATACTTAAGGGCACCTGTCCCCACAGTGGGAGCTGTTGGGCTTAGGAAGGTGATGGACTTCAGTCCCGAGCAACTCTGGATAACCCCCATGCGAAGCTCAGTGATGCCTGCGGGAAAGACTATTTCTTGCAGGCTCTTACAGCTAAAGAATACATTCTGTCCAAGAGATGTCAATCCGGCAGGAAGGTCAATGGCTTTCAGCGCTTCACATTCCAAAAATGCAAGGGTATGTATCTCTGTTACACTCGAGGGAATCTTCACCTCCTCCAAAGCTTTACACCACTCAAATAGACCATTAGGGATGATAGGTGTCTCACCCAGTATGGTGGCCGACTTCAGAGCGCTACAATCAGAGAAGATCGACATGTCACTGGTGTGGAATATTACATTCTCCGGGATGGTAATCGACTCGAGTTTAATACAATGTCGAAAAGCATTCGTGTGGATACGAGTAAGCGAATGGGGTAATGAGACGCTCTTCAGCACATCACAACTAACGAAGGCACTCTCGCCAATCTCCGTCACACCCTCGGGAATGACGATCGACTCCAGAGAACCACAAGAGTAGAAGCAGGAGGTGCCAAGGGACCCTTCCAGGGTTGAGGGCAATGCCAACGTCTGCAGAGCATCACAATTATAGAAGGCACGCTCATTTATTTGCTTCACGCCTTCTGGGATGACTACCGACTCCAGGCCCGTGCACTCATAAAAGCACCAAGCTGGTACATTGTTGATGCCACTGGGAAGCACTATGGACTTCAGCGATGTACAGCCAGAGAAAGCGCTAGAACCCAGTTTGCTGACAGTGCTTGGCAAAGTGACATCCTGCAGTGAAGTACATTTGTTGAAGACCCCGCTAAAAATTTCTGTCACTGCCTCAGGTATGATAATGCTCGTCAGCGATTTGCATTCACTGAAAGCCCCTTCCTGAATGCTCGTCAGCGTAGAGGGCAGAGAGACACTCTGCAGATTCTCCATTCCATCAAAGGCATGGTAGCCAATATTTGTGATGCCTTCCTCCACCACGATCTTCTTCACGGCCAAACGGTTGTCGATAAAGTCTTGGACATTATATAAGTTTTTAATCATTTATCCCGTACCGCTGATGGTGAGCAGACCGGCTGTGGGGCAGAGCCAATAGGTGGCTTGGGGGCCTGCGCTGCCCGTGAGGACGGGGGCATTCTCTATGGTCCAACTAGACGGCAGGGTGCTCGTCACCGTGGTGGGTATGCTACCAGTTCCGTTTATAATGCATATCTTGCCACCCTTGCTAGGCAAGGAGCTATAGAATTCTGCATCGCCAGCATTGGTACTGAGCAATGAGGGATAAGCCATAATCAGCGATATGCCGCTAGCCATGAAGGCGTTGGTCTTCAAGCGTTTTACTGTAGATGGAATGATGATTTCCTTCAGTTGCGTATTACCGAAAAATGCAGCCGAACCAATCTCGGTGAGGCCTTCAGGCAGATTGATTGCAGACAAAGCTCTACAGCCATAGAATGCACCACCTCCAATGGCCGTCACGCCTTTGGGGATATTTATCATCGTAAGCTTCTCGCAATACGAGAAGGCCTGTTGATCAATTGTAGTCAGTGTGTTGGGCAACTTGACGCTTATCAGCTCACCAAAGCCTGAAAAAGACCAAACGTCGATGCCAGTGACACCTTCCTCGACGACGAGTTCCTTCACGATGCTTTTATACTGTTCTCCGTCATTTCGTGAAAAATTATACATTACCTTTCCACTGCCCGAGACGGTCATCTTGCCTGTCTCAGTGTCAATCACATAGTTGCACGATTGATACTGGCCTCTGATCACTTCGGCCCATATCTGCTGCCCACCCAGCGTCATCACGAGGGCAAGGAGTAGCAGTCTCATCTTGTTCCTGAAATAGAGTTTTTTCATAATGATTGTTATTTTAGATTTTTAATAGTTCCCTTAAATCCGCAGCGAAATAATTAACTATTTTTATAAGTTCCTGAGCAACAAAAAGTTGCTCAGGATTTTGTCATGTCAATAATTTCACCTAAATTTGTGCTGCGAACCAAAATTCAACAAAATCATTGAATGACATTGCAAAGGTACAAATAAAATCTGAAATAATAGCATCTTATGGTGGAATTTTTAAGATCATGGAGCTTTTTGAGCGTCTTGGTCTCGGAAAACTCGTAGATTCGAGCCTTGGCAAGAGAGATGCGAGTTGGAACGCATTTCAATATAGCGAGGTGGTTGAAACACTCTTCTGCAACTACCTTTGCGGTGGTGACTGTCTGGAGGATGTCAACATGCTTGCTCCTCAGTTC
>JAZQQX010000040.1:0-9843 GCA_045629325.1 Bacteroidaceae bacterium
AATGTCATTCAATGATTTTGTTGAATTTTGGTTCGCAGCACAAATTTAGGTGAAATTATTGACATGACAAAATCCTGAGCAACTTTTTGTTGCTCAGGAACTTATAAAAATAGTTAATTATTTCGCTGCGGATTTAAGGTAATACTAAAGCAGTTAGGTTAGAATTATCGTTGTTTGCAAACCTTTCCTTAAGATCTGTCACATTCGATTGTTTTTTTAAGTATTTTACTTTGGGATGGGCCTACCTCCATAGGAGGGATGGGATGATGCGAATGGGCGACAAGAGCTCGCTTTTGAAAGCACATACTCACAGCCCATACAAGGCTCGCAGAGTCTGTCCATCACAAAGGGTATTTCCTGTATTTGTTTAACCACCCATCTTCCTAATTTTGAGGCTATGCCTTGAGCTTGCCCACGCTCGGACTCGCACAGCGTTGCTACTATGATGGGACAAATACAACAAATACCCCGTAGATGACATGTGGGCTATGCCCATTGGCGCTGGTCTCATCTGCCTGATCAGAAGAGAGCTTCCATCAGTCAGCCAAGGTTTCCCGCCTGCCTGACGGCTTGCATGTCACCTACGGTGATAAATCAAAAAAATAATGTGGTTTCGTAAGTCCTTAATTTCCTAACTTTCTAGGTTCCTACTTGCCAAGTGGGGAAGGGGATAAAAATACTTATTTTAATAGATTTCTATCGGTTTTTTGCGGAGTGTTGGTAGAGAAATAGTAAAAAGTTGTATCTTTGCAACATAATTTTGTTAATGTACATTGATATACTTTCTCTTATGAAGAAGTCGTTGCTTTTCATGATGGCATTGCTTGTAGGCCCATTGGCTGTGTATGCTGATTTCGTAAGCAAAGAGGAGGCGAAGGCGAAGGCTCAGAGCTTCATCTCGCAGCGCTTGATGCGCTCAGATGCTGGCAGCAAGTCCGGTAGCATGGCTCCGGCCATGAAGAAGCCATTGGTATGCATAACAGAGGATGAGAATCCTGCCTACTATATCTTCAACTATGCTGACAGCACCGGATTTGTCATCGTTTCTGCCGAGAGCAATACGCTCGATATCCTGGCCTACAGCAATGAGGGCTACTTCCATGAAGAAGATATCGACAAGGGTGCAGAGGTGTTTTTGGCTCAGTATGAGCGCGATGCTGCCATAGCGCGGGCCAATACGATGACTGCAAAGCAGAAGGGATATGTAAGAAGAGCGGCGAAGGGAGATATATCCACAGAGGTGCTTCTTGAGACAGCATGCATTAATCAAGACGATGGCTACTGGGATGAGAGGTATGCGCCTATGCCAGGTGTTCCTGCTGGATGCGTGGCAACTGCTGCAACTATCATCATGCATTATCACCAATGGCCAGCACAGGGTAAAGGATCAAATTCATATGTGTCAGGTACTCACAAACTAAGCCTTAGCAGAGACTTCAGCCAAGATACCTACAACTGGGCCTGTATACCTAAAACACCTTATCGTCAAGGTGATTGGAGCGAAGAAGCTAAAAACGAGGTGCCAAAGATACTGTTGGCATGTGGCATAGCTTGCTACATGGACTATGACCTTGGTGGCAGTGGAGCATCGTCGCTTAATATGGTCCGGGCCATGGCAGAGAATTTCTCTTACGGCATAGGATACAAGCATTACAATTATGACTCTAACGCTGACATGACTGAAGCTTGGCAGGAGGCTCGCAACAGCATAGACAACAATATGCCCGTGCTTGTTGCGGGTGATGGCGATCTTGGCTCACATGCCTTTGTGCTCGATGGCTATGGCGACTGGTTTTATCACTATAATATGGGATGGGGTGGAAATAACAGCGGATGGTGGGCGAACGGCAGCATAAGCTATGACAACTATAGTCTCCGTGATTTCTACACTGGACTCTGTCCGCAGACAGGTAAGATCATCATGCAAGGAACCACTTCTGAAGGATTGTCATATAGGCTTGACGATGGAGGAGTACTCAGAATATCTGGCAATGCTGAAATCACCCCACCATTAGGTGATATGTTCAAAGACTATGATATCAGAGAATGTATCATAGAAAACGGTGTGACTGCAATTAGAAAAGGGGCACTCCGTTATTTATATTTTTCCAAACTTACAATACCTGCAAGTGTAAGGGAAATTGAGAGTTTTGATTTAGGTTCGGAAATACGAGAAATTGAAGTAGCAGAAGACAATCCTGTATTTTCATCTCCCGGAAATTGCAGTCTCTACAATAAGGAGACAAAGACGTTAATCTATTATTCACGCTATGAGAAGGAAATACACTTCCCCGAGGGTGTGGAAACACTTGCAGAATATTTATTTTTTTATAATGACGAAATAGAGGAAATAGATGTTCCAGAGGGTGTCACATCAATTGGTTACAGGGCTTTCATGGGTGCATCAAGACTTCAGAAAGTAACTTTGCCTTCTACACTAACATCAATATCAGTTGAATGTTTCGCATATTCTGGCATAAATACTATCACATGCAAGGCGATGTATCCTCCACTCTCATACGATCCATTCTACGAGACCGGTGTGGATACCAAGGGTACACTATATGTTCCATACGATGCCTTGGAGAGATATGCGGCCGACTCAGAATGGAGTGTATTCCACGAGATCAAGGCTATACCAGGATCTGAGAATTGGGAGAATCCGTATATGGTTCAGGTGAACGTGACAACTGCAGGCACACTCCAGACAAGCATTGTCCAAGATCCTGCTGATATAAAGGAACTTACTGTCACTGGACCTATCAACGGCACAGACCTAAAATTCCTAAGATCATTGTGTGGCGGATATGACGTCAATCGGGCTCTCTTCTCTCTTGATCTCAGCAAAGCTCGCATCGTGGCTGGTGGCGAAGCATACTATGCTGATGAGTATGTGACCTATAGCATTACTGAAGATGATATAATACCTGAAAACGCATTCGATAGATGTGTACTTAATACACTCAAGATTCCTGAGACTACCCTGAAAATATGTCGTTATGCTCCGCCTTACGGTCTGCATACAATAGAACTGCCTGAGGGACTCAAGACGATAGAAAGCGAAGTATTCTGGGGCAAGGATCTTTATTCTCTTCACATACCTGCCAGTGTAGAATACATAGGCAAAGCCATATTTGCAGGAAACTTGAATCTGACAAAACTGGATGTAGATAAAGACAACAAGTACTATAAGTCGGAAGGAAACATCATCTACACCATAGATGGAAAGACCATTATAGCTGCTGCCATTCTAAATGACGAGACATTGACCATCCCAGAGGGAGTGGAAAGCATCTATTCGTACGCATTCTACGAAAGCAAATTCAAGAAACTCTGTCTGCCATCCACACTTCAAGACATCTCTTATTATGCCTTCGGTTACACTCCTCTCACTGAGGTAACCTGTCTTGCCACCGTTCCTCCTCAGGCAGCCAGGGCATTCACCGTTGATATTATCAGCCAATCTTGCATTCTCTATGTCCCTGCGGCAAGTGTAGAAGCTTACAGGCAGGCTGATACATGGTCCTCATTCTATCAAATATCGGACCTCACTGCATCTGCCATAGATGAAACCACACAGAGCCCATTGCCTGCATCACATCAAGCCGTCTACGACCTCTCCGGACGCCGCATCAGCCACACCCAGCCCCTACGCCCTGGCATATATATCATCAACGGAAAGAAGGTAAGGAAATGAGAGAGGGGGCCTGACGGCGTTGAACGATGAGCGTGTAGCGTTGAGCGGGGAGCGATGAGCGTTGAGCGTTGAACGGGGAACGATGAACGATGAGCGTTGAGCGATGAGCGTCGAGCGTTCTTCTGCCCTTCGAGCGAAGCGTCTCGCAAGCTCGCCGAGCGGAGCGGAAGAGGGAGGGGAGGAAGGGGGAAGAGTGAGATTTTGAGGGAGATGCTTGGTGGTGTAGGAAAAAATGTTTAAATTTGCAAAAATATGCAATTAAATTAATAAAACTACGAGACATGAAGAAATTGTGGACAATGCTGATGGCAGCGATGTGCGTGGGGATGACTCAAGCACAGAAGACAAGTGTGGCGCTTACCAGTGGGGGCGACATGGAAAGTGAGAACACCTGTGTGATGGTAAGGAATGCAGAGACGGGTGTGCAAGAAATGGCGGTACCTGAGGCTGGTACGGGCAAGAATGGCACGAAGGGTGTGAGCGTGACGGCACAGGCCGGAATGGATGCAGCCTGGAATGCTGGATTATTTATCGTGTTTAACCAAGCTGTGTATGCAGAGGATGAGATCACGGTGGAGTTTGACTACAAGGCAACGAGCCCCGTGACCGTTCGCACTCAGGCACATGGCGAGCCCGGCATGTATAACTATTGGAAAGCCATAGAAAATTTGTCGTTTACGGAGGAGTGGCAGCACTTTTCGGGTACAGTAAAAGTGAGTAGCGATATGGAAGGAGCCAATGGCATGAAGAGCATAGCCATCTTCGTGGGCCAGGATGCCTCTGACAATGCCCTTGCGGTATCTACGACATTCTACCTGGACAATGTGGTGGTGACGGGACAGGTGGAGCCTAGTCCTATCAGCACAGGCAGTTGTGGTACAAATGTGACCTGGACCTTCAACTCGAAGACCGGACTGCTGAAGATAGAGGGAACGGGAGAGATGAAGAATTTCTATGGAGTAAACTTGCCAGGTGGCTACTACGTAACTGGAGCGCCATGGGGCGAATGGCGCGACAAGGTGACACGTGTGGAGGTTTGTCCTGGCGTGACGAGTATTGGCACTCACGCTTTTAATTTTATGGACCACATACAGTCCGTGCAGCTCCCTGAAGGCTTGACCAGACTAGGAGAGTACTGCTTCAGGTGCACTTATGCCCTGGAGAATATCGATTTGCCTTCCACCTTGACGACCATTGATAGAACTTGCTTTGTTTTCAGTGGACTAAAGCAAGTGACCATACCCGAAGGCATAACCTTGCTAAATAATGATCTCTTCGATAGTTCTGATTATCTTACTTCTGTATCTCTTCCCTCGACCTTGCAAGTCATAGGGCAAAACTGTTTCAACTATTGTATAGCGCTGAAGCATATAGATATACCAGCAGGTGTCACGGAGATAGGCGACAAAGCATTTGCTCATGTGCCACTCAAATCCCTCGTTCTTCCTAAAGGATTGAAAAAGATTGGAAATTATGCATTTCTTGGTGCGGAATTTGAATCAATTGTTGTACCTGCAGGTGTTGAGAGTTTTGGTGAAAAATGTTTTGATTATTGCCGATATCTTACTAAGGTGAAGTTGGAAGAAGGTATCACCGCGCTCCCTGTAGGTATGTTCTATGAATGCAATGCATTAGAAGAAATTACCCTACCCAAGAGTCTTGAGAGCATCGGCAGCCAGGCATTTTACGCCAATTATAATTTGAATACCATCAACTGCCTTGCAACAACCCCACCCAGTGTGGACACATCAGTATTTAGTCGCTACTATGACCTCTATATACCGATAGGCTCTAAGGATGCTTATGCTGCTGATCCTGTGTGGAGCCAGTTCAACCTCATCGAGAAGGACTTTGATGAATGGGTGGATACCCACATCGAGGGCGATGTGAACGGTGACGGAGTGGTGGACAAGGACGACTTGGACAAGCTCGTGGAGATACTTTTGAAATTGAAAATTGAAAATTGAAAATTGAAAAGTAGGCCTAAACGGTTTCAAATTGAAAATTAAAAGATAAATAAAACTACAAGATATGAAGAAATTGTGGATCATGCTAATGGCAACGATGTGCGTGGGGATGGCTCAGGCACAGACATGGGAATATATAGTCTCAGGCGGTGACCTGGAAGATGAGAATACCTGCATAGAGGTACAGTGCAATACAGAAGGATATGTGGTAGAAAAGGGATATCCTGCGCCTGTGGCTGGTGCCGGAATGGAGGGTACGAAAGGTATCGCGGTGTTTTGTCCCGCTAGCAGTACGCAGTCGTGGGATCCTCAGATGTGGATTGTGTTCAACGAAGCCATCATGCCAGGCGAGAGGATATACATCACTTTTGACTACAAGGCATCGATGCCTATCAATGTGCCTACCAACTTTCAGGATGCGAATACTTATTTGTATGATACCAAAGGAATAGGTGTGTTGGAGTTCAGTGAGGAATGGCAAAACTTCGCTGCAAACATGACTATACCCTACGATGACTCATGGTCTGCCAACAGCGTGTCGCGAATCTGCCTCTTGCTTGGCAACATGAATATGAGCCGAACGGAGGATGTGACTATCTATATAGATAATGTGTCGGTAAAAAAGTACAAATGGGAAAATGCTGAGGTGACAGGCGAATGCGGAGTGGGGCTGAAGTGGAGCTTCAACCATTCTACCGGTGTGCTTACCATCGACGGAGAGGGCGCGATGAGGGACGACTACAAATATGGCATTAATGATGATGAAGAATATTTCTCCACTGCTCCGTGGTTTGCATATAACAATGAGATACGGTCGATACGAGTGAATGAAGGTGTGACAAGCATAGGCAACTACGCGTTTATGGCTTTGCCCAAACTGGAAAATGTTAAGCTTCCCAATACGCTCACCACCTTGGGTGGATATGCATTCTTTGGTTGCGAATCGTTGAGAAACATCAAGTTGCCCGATTCGCTGACAAAGCTTGGAGTTGGCACCTTCAGGCAAAGTGGTCTGACTTATGTCGAAGTGCCTGATCAGATCACTTCCATTCCCAATTATTGCTTCTATGTTTGTGGAAGCCTGCAGAGTATCACTCTCCCTTCTAACTTGACAAGAATCGGCGACAAAGCATTTGATCAGTGCAAGATGATGCAATATATATCTCTGCCAGCAGGGCTTGAGACCATAGGCAATTCGGCCTTCAGCTTAACGGGACTTAAAAGCATCGTTATCCCCAAAATTGTACAGGGCATCGGCGAGGCTGCATTTTATCAATCAAAACTTGAGTCTGTGACATTTGAGGGCTATCCCGAACAGATAGGACAGCAGGTGTTTGCACGATGT
The DNA here is from genome assembly GCA_045629325.1 of Bacteroidaceae bacterium. Taxonomy (GTDB): domain Bacteria; phylum Bacteroidota; class Bacteroidia; order Bacteroidales; family Bacteroidaceae; genus Physcousia. The sequence continues at coordinate 7,010 of JAZQQX010000040.1, forward strand.
GAGAATCTGACAGAGGTCATCTTGCCAGATGGATTCACTACCATCCCTTATGCAGGATTTATGATGTGCACTTCGCTAAAATCCATTACGATACCAGCCAGCGTCACCACAATTGAGTCTAGAGCGTTTTCGGACTGCCCGCTTGAGACTGTGAAGTGCCTGGGCACTGTGCCGCCAACCGCCAACTATGATTCCTTTGATATGGATCAGGCTACTTTTACGGTCTCTGCTAATCTTCTCGTGCCAAAGGGTTCGAAAGAGGCCTATAGTAATGAAGTACCCTGGGGATTTTTCCAAAATAGAGTGGAGTATGAAAATACAGTTCCCACTGAGCCTACCGACCAAGAAGCAGACTGCGCCTTCTATATCTCGCCCACGACCATCAAGGCCGGAGAGGAAGTGGCTGTGGAGCTGAAGTTGAAGAATGCATTGACTGTTGTAGGTTTCAATGTAACCGTGGATCTGCCAGAGGGACTCAGTTTTGTTTACTTGGGTTCTAATCCTAAGTATGAGGTCAATAACAGTCGCTTCACAACAGGTACCGATGAGTTCTTCTATGTCAATGCGCAAAGCAAGCGTTCGGTTACTCTGATGTTCTATCACACTACCACTGATCCCAGACAAATGGTGGATAACGACGGAACCGTTGTGACGCTTTACCTGAAAGCCGACAGCAATCTGGCGCCAGGGGAGTATGGTGTGAGCCTCAATACGATGAATGCTTATACCCGAGAAGAAGGAAATAAGGAAATAGCAGACTGCACCGCCAACATCACCTGTGAGAAGGGGTGGGAGTGCACACACATCCAGGGCGATGTAAACGGTGACGGCAAGGTGACTATCGCCGATGTCAACAGGCTCATTGAGATACTGAAGAAATTGAAAATTGAAGGTTGCGAATAAGCGAGGGCAGAGTCAAGCTTGCTTGAACTATGCCGAAGGACGCGAGTAAGCGAGAGCAAAGCCAAGCTGGATTGAGCTCTGCCGAGCGGGAGCGTTCTCGACGAAGTCAATAGTGAGCAAGCTCGAGGCGTAGCCTCAAAATTGAAAATTGAAAAATAATAAGATAAAAAGAATGAAGAAAATTTGGATCATGCTAATGGCATGCATGTGCGTGGGAGTGGCTCAGGCACAAAAGAGTACATTTGAAGTTGTCAGCGGTGGTGACATGGAACATCAGAATACCTGCGTGGCGGTGAAAACGGATATGGGCATCGAGTACCCCAGTCCCTATTGGGGACAGGGCAACAATGACACGAAGGGTGTGATGGTGGAAGCTCCAGCTGGATGTCAGTTTGCTTGGGATGCACAGATGTGGATTGTTTTTAGCGAACCTGTATTTGAAGGAGATAAGTTGACCGTGGAGTTTGACTACAAGGCTTCAAGCGCAGTGAGCGTCGCTACGAATTGCCATGCAGAACCAGGTCAGTACAATAGTAATGTACCGATGGAGATGCGTACCTTCGACTTTACCACCTCATGGAAATCCTTCAGCACCACATTTGTTGTGACCAAAGAGATGGAAGGAATGTCAGGAGATGGCATGAAGTCAATCTGCTTCAACCTGGGCCAGAGCGTGGACGGTGTGGCTCATACCGCACCGGTGAACTTCTACCTGGACAATGTGAAGGTGACGGTAGAGACCGAGCCCAATCTTGGAAGCGGTACTTGCGTAGACGGTCTTACCTGGACATGCGACTCGCGATTTGGACTGAAGATAGAGGGAACGGGCGCAATGACCAATTATGAAAAAAATGATGGTGCAATGCTAACATCTACTGCTCCCTGGTACCAGTACAAAGACCAGATAAAGTCGATCATCGTGGGCGAAGGCGTGTCAACAATAGGTAGCTACGCCTTTACAGGACTGAACAAGGTGACAAGTGTCAGCATCCCCACGAATTCGCTCAATACTATCAGAATGTTTGCTTTCTGGGGATGTACCTCACTGACCAAGATCAGTCTTCCCGAATCCCTGACTGTGTGGGAAGTTGGAGCCTTCAGAAATTGTGGACTGAAGGAAGTCGGCATTCCCAAGTCGCTCTCCACCATTCCCTCTCAGGCTTTCCATCAGTGCAATGAGTTGGAATATGTTAACTTAAATAAGGTATCAAAGATCGGAAGTTTCGCATTCAGCAATTGTCCTAAGTTACAGTCTGCTAATTTGCCCAGTACACTTGTAAGCTTAGGAGATAATGCATTCGAAGGCACACCAGCTCTTGAAAGCGTCGACCTGCGTGAAGGATTGAAGGAAATTGGCCAGGATGTATTTAAAAATTCGGGTGTAAAGACTGTCACCTTCTTCGGCTGCCCTGATAAGATAAATAGTGGTATGTTCAACGGATGTAAGAATCTGACAGAGGTCAAACTTCCAGAAGGACTTCAGACCATCGCTGACAAGATGTTCTATGATTGTATTTATGAAGCCTAAAACAACCATGAATAACGAAAAATACTCATAGGTAAAACACTGATTATCAATAGACATTAGATTTTAACACTTCAGACTTGCTTTTTGGTAGTTCCCGATTTTCCGCTTAATTTTGCAACGTATTTCTACCGCGGAGAATTTAGGGAGCTTTTATTTTGCTATTTCGTGGACGGAGTTGACAGAGGTTTACATGCATGGACGAAGGTTGACTCAGTGACTGAAGGGAAGCGAGTAAGGAAGTGACCGAATTTGATAGTCGCAACATCATGGAATGAGTTGACGAACGTGGTCAATGATTGACAAGTGTTGACTTCACGGTGGAATACATGAATCAGAATGTAAAACCATCAAAATGAAGTCAAATGAGAAAGACAAGAAAATGTGCTTTTTGCGGCAAGGAGTT
>JAZQQX010000041.1:0-44214 GCA_045629325.1 Bacteroidaceae bacterium
TGGTGATGCCGAGGCCAAGAAGAAGCTTCTGCAGTTCAACTACAGCTGTATCCCGGGGGAGGATGGCAAGCTGAAGGGAGCGAAGACGATGTCGCCCACGCTGGGCATGGACATTGATTTCCCTAAGGGAAACCAAGTGAAAAGTGAAAAGTTAAAAGTTAAAAATTCTGACACCGGCGAAGAGGAGATGAGCCTGGATGAGTGGCTTGCGAAGGTGCCCGAGATGGTGCTGGCGAAGAAGGATGAACTGGGTCTGCTGATGCTGGAGCGTAGCGCCACGAAGGGCTACCACCTCGTGTTCAAGCGTGGTGCCTTCCCCAAGTGCGATACGCCCCTGAAGAGTCAGGAGGCCAATCTCAAGTGGGCAAGCAATCTGCTTGGTGTTCAGTACGATGAGGGGGCGAAGGACATCACCCGTGTCTTTTTCACCACCACTGGAAGCAAGGAGGATCTGCTGTTCTTGAGCGAGGAGTTGTTCAAGAACGATGCCTACGACCCCACCATCTGGGGTGGCGTTGAGCGTGGAGCGATGAGCGTGGAGCGAATAATACCCTCCGGTGATGCTTACACTTCCAGTAATCAAACTGAAAATACTCCCCTCCCTATGGGGGAGGGGCAAGGGGGAAGGGCTGTAGAGTCTGTAGGTACTCTCCCCTACGAGAAGATCATTCCTGCGCTCTGCCAGCTTCTCTGCGACACCTATCCCGATGTGCCTGAGGGTATGCGCAACAACACGCTCTTCGAAGTGGCTGTCAAGCTCCGCTATGTATGCGACTTCAACGAGGCGAAGATGAAGGCTCTGCTCTTTCCTGAGTACACCTTCGGTCTGCCCGAGAGCGAGGTGGACACCACCATTCGCAGTGCCTTGATGAGGGAGCGTGGCATGATGCCCAAGATGTTGAAGGAGATTCTCGCCAAGATCAACGGCGAGGCTCGTGAGGCTGACGAGGACGAGTGGCCTGAGGAGTCTATGCCTTATCCCTCGCTGGCTTCTTCCATCATCGATGAGAGTGTTCTGCCCAAGCTCCCCAAGTGGCTCGAGACGCTTCTCGTGCCTATCCCTACGGGCTATCGCTTCGTGAGTCTGGCCAGCGTGGCTCCTGCCTTGATGACGCTCATGACGGGCGTGACGAAGAAGTTCGGCACGAAGCGTGAGGGTCGCCTCAACGGTTGGACTCACCTTGACGGACCTCCAGCATCGGGTAAGGGTATGCTCGACAGCATCATCTTTCCCGCCTTGAATGTCCTTCAGCAGATTGACAACCGCAACCAGGAGCGCATCAATGAGGCTATCGTACAGCGTGACCTTGACAAGAACAAGGAGAACCTGAAGGCTATCCCCGAACTGCCTATCCGCATCCTGCCTCCCGACACGACCCGCAAGGCGCACATCCGCATGATGATGCGTGCCCAGGATCAGCACACTTACACCTACGCACCTGAGTTGGGCAGTATGAACACTCACGGTGCGGGTTACTACAACCGTAGGGATTTTGAGCGACTTCTCTTCGACAACAGTTTCGTGGGTTCGCAGACGGCTGTGGATGACTCGCCCAACCTGCGCACACGCTGTAACTGGAACATCACCACGGCTTCTACTCGCGACCAGACGCTCAACCACTGGAAGAATGTGACTGACGGTGCCGTCACTCGTGTGTTCTACTGTCTGATGCCCGACAACACCTTCCTCTCCCTGCCCAACTACCGTCAGCACTCGCCTGAGCAGTTGGCCTACATCGACCGTGCTTCCAACCTGATGATGAAGCTCTCCGGCTTGGTCCTCACGCCTCGTCTGGACAAGGCGCTCAACGAGTGGCTTGAGACCATCCGCAAGGAGTGTGAGCAGACTCGCGACCGTGTGCGTGCCGACCTCCGTAAGCGCTGTGCCGACATTGCCCACACCTTCGGCGTGGTGTTCCACCTCTGCTATGTGGTGCAGGACATTCTTGACAAAGAAGATGAGCTGAACGCTTCGCTCAACGCTCAACTCTCCACGCTCAACGAACTGAAGCTTGATGTTTCAGCTACCTGCGAACAGCTTGCCGAGGCAGAGCGTGCCGTGATCTCTGCGCGTGAGGCTCTTGAGGAGTGGAAGCGCAACGCCCTTGACCTCTCGCAGTACCGTGAGGTGAAGTCGGCCACCGAGATGGGCATCTACGCAGCTGACTACTGCCTCGACACCCAGTACATGCTCTGGGGCAAGAAGATTCACGATCAGCTCCAGGCTGCCTACATGGGTTGCGTGTTGAGCACCACCAAGAAGAGTGACTCGGCCCTCATCAACCTGCCCGATGAGTTCACCATCATGGACCTTGAGAGTATCATGCCAGGCAAGAAGCGTATGGCCCTCTACAAGATGGTCAATCGTTTCATCGGTAGCAACCTGATCACCCGTGTCGGCTCTATTGATGGTCAGGCACTCTATAAGAAAGTCTCGTGATTTTTGAACATAGGTTTTTTTTTAGGTCGAGGTGGCTTGCTCGCGAGAGTAGGCCACCTTTTTTTTATCCCTACGCTAACAGTCAACTTGTCATTTGACATGATTTGACATTTGAGGCCTTCGCCTCGAACTTGCTCTCGCAAGTTTGACATTTGACATTTGACATTTGACATTTTGATTAGTTGGATAGCCAAGCTGGGTTCCTCAAACGAAAGTGGGGTGCACCATCAAGATGCACCCCACATTATTTATATATAGGAAGGACAGATTACTTCAGGATCTTCTTGCCTGAGAGGATGTAGATACCCTTCTGGGCTGACTTAACGGCACGGCCCTGGAGGTCGAAGAGCTGAGCGGGACGCTCTGACTGTACACCCTGGATGGCAACGGTCTCCTCATAGCGATCGGCGCTGACGAGGATGAGGTGGTAGATGTAACGCTTGCCATTGAGCTCAAGGCAGATGTCGGTCTTTGCAGTCCAGTTCTCAGGAGCAGAGTCGTTGACATAGGTGCAGAGCTTGTTGCCATCGAAGTAGATACCTACATTGGCCTCGTCGGCAGCATAGCCATTGTCGTCAACCAATACACCATTGCTGGGCTCGGTAGCAGAGGCATATACACCAGCGTCATTGAGGGCACGCATGCAAGCGGTTGACATCATCTCATCGATGGTCTCGAAGCCAAGCTTGGCAACAACCTCATCGAGTGATACCTCCTGCTTGAACTCATCGTCGGAAACAGCGAGTACTACTTCCTCCTCATCGATAACCTCAACTGACTCAACGCTCTCTACGATGTTGTAGTTGACAACGACCTCGAGCATCTTGTTGTTCGCTGCATTGGCGAGATAGAACTTACCCTGATAGGTGTCGCCTACCGAGGTGAGACCGGGATACTGGATACAGTTGAATACCACACCGTCAGCACTGTTCTGCTGAACGATAGACATACCCCATACGCTTGAGTTGCCCCAAGTGGTGGCACGACCGTCGCTCAATACCCAGAAACCGGGCTTGGGATCGCAAGAATAGTCTTTAGTATATACGGGAGTATCTTCGGTGCTCTCCATAGCAAGTGCATAGAGTACTACATCGGTACTACCAATGGTCTCCTCAAGCACATTGTTGGGGATAAGAACGCCCTCACTCCAACCATAGCCAGTGTCGAGAGTATGGTTGATGGTGATACCACGAGAAGCAACAACCTGGAGTGCGTCTGAATCAACCTGAGTTTTTTCAGTGATATGAAGGTTAACGATAACCTCATAGTAATTTTCGCCAAATGTGAGATAGAGTTTTGCACTATACTCCTCGCCACCCTCATTGGTGTTGGGCATCTGACCTATATGGAATACTGTCCATGTGTTACTTGCTGCAGGCTCAATAAAGAAAGCACCACCGCTATAGTTGTGAACGGCACCGTTGGCATCAAACCACCAACCACCATTGTTAGCTGTATGTTCGTCGCTCAAACCACCTTGGTCGGTCAAACCTTGCATCTGGACATCAGTAGTATTTTCTGCACCCAAGAGAGATGCAATGTTGTCAAGGTCGAGTGTAAATGTTACAGGTGTGTAATCGGTAGCAGCTTCCATATTGACGGTAATGGTCTCATCACCTACCTTATTCATATCCTCAAGACCATTGAAGGGAGGAACTACGAACTTGACATTGAGCTTGATGACATAAGCCTTGTTGCCGTAAACAACATGGAGATTGATGAAACGCTCATCACCCTCAGCCATCTTGCCAGGCATCTGACCTACTACGAACGAAACCTCATCAGTCTCTGCATTGTATGCCATCTTCTGAACGAAGATCTCATCGTCAGCGCCATATGTTGCACCACAATCCTCGTTGGTCTCATCACCATCGGCAGTGAGAACGCGACGAGTCCAACCATCGGTAGCAGTAAGGAGAGCCATGACACCAGTCTTGGTACCCTCGCTGTACTGGTCGATGTAGATCATCTTGCTGAATACGCCAGCCAGACCTTCCTTGTCTACACCGAGAGCAGCAGCCATGTCGCTTGCATTAACAGTTACGGGAGAGGTCTCAAAGCCCTGTGAGAAGTAACGCTCGAGAGTGACAGAAGTGTTGCCTACAATCTGAAGGTTGGCAACCTGACGCTCGGGGTCGGGAAGTTCCATGTCGGGAACAGCTGAACTGCTTGCGAAGTGAACATCAACCTCAACGATGTAAGCCTTACCGTTGGCTACGAATACCCAAGAACCAACGAACCACTCGTCAGCATTCCATACACCATTGCCATGAGCACCGAGATAGTCGATGACACCTGATGCGGGATCGCTGATCTTAACGCAGTAACCACGGGTCTGCTCTGTGATAGCGCCCCAGTCGAGAGCATCGCCATCACCGTTGCGCCAACCGTCAGTCTTGTTCTCAACAGCCTCCATGGTGGTGAGATTGAGGATGTACTGCTGAGCATCGGCGATAGACTCGATGCCGAGAGCCTCACAAACCTTGGCTACATCGAAGGTAGCAGTGAGACCAGCATACTGTACGCCAGCAGTGTCGCTGACCTCAACATACTGGGTGTCAGCGATAGTGATCTTCTGACCTTCGAGTACAACGCTGGGCTCCTCGATGCTGACAACCACCTTCACGAGAGAAGCCTTGTTGTTGGCTACAAAACCCCAGTATGCGGTGAAGACATCGCCAAGGTTCCACACACCATTGTGGTGTGCACCAAGGTAGTCTACCAAACCACTCTCGGGCTCATTGATCTTCACACAGTAGCCACGAGTCTCCTCGGTGATATCGCCCCAACCACAAAGGTCACCGGCACCATTGCGCCAACCATCGGAGGTGTTCTCCACACACTCCCAGGTGGTAGGATTGACGATGTACTCTGTGGCTTCGCTGATAGAAGCAATGCCGAGAGCCTCACATACAGCCTCTACACTGAAAGTTGCCGTCTTACCTGAATAGGTAACACCAGGACCGTCGGTCGACTCAACAGTCTGCACATTGGCAACGGGGACAGCATTAGCACCTACGGTAACTGTCTCCTGTGCGCTTACCTGAATGCCCACCATAGCAAGCATCACGAGCAAAGCACATTTGGTTTTTAGTAAATAATGTTTCATAAAAATGAAAATTAAAATAGTTAGTTAAATATAGGGTTAATAAACTCTTTTTCTTTTGTTGAACGATGAGCGGGGAGCGTCGAGCGATGAGCGGGGAGCGATGAGCGTCGAGCGATGAGCGATGAGCGGGAAGGCTAATCGCGGAACTGATAAGGCTCGAGTTCGCCCCATTCGGAGAGATCGGAATGCGACTCAAGGCGGTCCTCCAGCGTGTCCTCAAGGGGGGCAAAGAAGTCGTAGCCTGTGATGCGCTCCACCTCATCGACCGTGCAGAGGGTCTGCTCCATGTACTGCTCGGAAGCATCATTGAGGTAGATGAAGCCCAGGGCCTTCTCGTGTCCCTTACGGGTGGAGAGGATCACCTTGAAGAAGCGGTGAGGGATACCCACATAGAACTTCTTGGGCAATGACTTCTCCTTGCGACCCGCATCGTAGATGGGACCGCACACGATGTACACACTACCCTCCTGACGCGCCCACTGACGCTCGGCACGCTCCAGCATGTCCCACCAGGTCTTGTTGAGCTCGAAGGTCTGCGGACACATGTTGGTCATGTAGAACGAATCGTGCATGGCATCGGCACTCCACTTCTGATCGCCTGCAGGGCACATGTGACCTCTGCTATAGCCCGTACCACTATAGGTGGAAGGACGGACTGCATGGGCCTCGGGCACGAGATGGTCCTCGAGGAACTGCTCACCGTCGCGCTTGTACGAACCGCGAGACTCCTCTCTGGTGAGTTGCCATGCCACCCAGAAGGGGGTGTGGTGAATGGTGTCGTAGTCGAGCACAAAGCCCGTATGCGCTATCCTTATACCATGGCTCTTTCCACCACGGGGCAATTCGAGAGGCGTAGAAGAGAGGAGCTCGGAGGTGAGGTCGGCCACAGAGGGGTCGGAAGGCAGGTCGGAGGGATCGTCGAGCGAAGACTCCTCCGAGCTATGGCCCAGAGCGGCCTCTTCGGCCAGCTCCGAGTCATCGCCCACGGAGATATAGTCCTTGAAGACATAACCCGCCAAGGCCACGCCCAAGAGGATGATCATGCCCAGGGAGGCACTGTTATTCTTCTTGCTCATTTACTCCCACTCGATGGTGCTAGGTGGCTTTGAGGAGATATCGTAGCAAACGCGATTGACTCCCTTTACCTTATTTATAATCTCTGTGCTGACCTTCGCCATGAAGTCGTAGGGCAGATGTGCCCAGTCGGCAGTCATAGCATCGGTAGAGGTTACGGCACGGAGCGCAACGGGATTCTCATAGGTACGCTCATCGCCCATCACACCTACACTACGCACCTCGGAGAGCAGGATGGTACCAGCCTGCCATATCTGGTCGTAGAGACTAACCTCAACGGCCCCCTCCGACTCCCCGAGGGGAGAGTTAAGATCGGCGGGACATCCGGCAGCAAGAAGACGCTTGGCCTCTTCAGTAGTAAGTTTTGTCTTCCACTCACGGAGACCACGGATGTAGATGTCGTCGGCATCCTGCAGTACGCGCACCTTCTCACGGGTGATGGCACCGAGGATACGGACTGCCAGACCGGGACCGGGGAAGGGATGACGCGTGATGAGATGCTCGGGCATGCCCAACTCACGGCCTACACGACGAACCTCGTCCTTGAAGAGCCACTTGAGAGGCTCGCAGAGCGAGAGGTGCATCTCCTCGGGCAGACCGCCCACATTGTGGTGGCTCTTGATGACCTTACCGGTGATGTTGAGCGACTCGATACGGTCGGGATAGATGGTACCCTGTGCCAGCCACTTGGCATCGGTGATCTTCTTGGCCTCTGCATTGAACACCTCAACGAAGTCACGACCGATGATCTTACGCTTCTTCTCGGGTTCGGTGACACCCTCGAGATCGCCCAGGAACTTATCGCTGGCATCTACACCGATCACATTGAGGCCGAGGCACTCATAGTCTTTCATGACATCGGTGAACTCGTTCTTGCGAAGCATACCGTGGTCCACGAAGATACAGGTGAGCTGGTCGCCAATGGCACGGTTGAGCAGAACGGCACATACCGAACTGTCGACACCACCCGAGAGACCCAGGATGACACGGTCGTTGCCAATCTGCTGGCGCAACTCCTTGACGGTGGTCTCGATGTAGTTGGCAGCACTCCAGTCCTGACGGCCACCACATACATCTACCACGAAGTTCTTCAGCAAGAGCGTACCCTGCACGCTATGGAACACCTCGGGATGGAACTGCACACCGAAGACGGGCTTACCTCCCTGGAAAGAAGGAAGATAGTAGGCCGCATTGGTGACCTGGGGTGTGCTGGCTACCACCTGTGCACCCGTAGGGATGGCTGTGATGGTGTCGCCATGACTCATCCACACTTGCGAATTGTCATCGAAACCATGGAAGAGGGGGCACTCCTTGTCGATGGTGGTAAGATTCTGACGGCCATACTCACGGCTACCAGCAGGTTCCACATTGCCTCCATTGTTGTAGGCAATGAACTGGGCGCCGTAGCAGATGCCGAGAACAGGCAGACGGCCGATGAACTGACTCAAATCGACCTTGAAGGCTTCGGGATCGTACACACTGTAGGGCGAGCCTGCCAGGATGACACCAATCACATCGGGGTCACCCACGGGGAACTTGTTGTAGGGCAGGATCTCACAGAAAGTGTCCAACTCACGCAAACGACGAGCAATGAGCTGGGTAGTCTGACTACCGAAGTCCAGAATGATAATTTTCTGTTGCATCTTGTAAAATTAATATATTAATAATGTTATGATATGAATGCTTATATGAGGGCGCGAAATACAATTTCGCTTGGATAATAACGATAAATACTAAGTGGCACTAACTCACGGATGTCTGTGCGATGAAGTCTTCTGCCTGATCGAGCGTGTCTATCTTGCCCACATCCATCAGGTGGAGATTGGGCTGGATATATCCCCGTATAGTATGGCTCTTACACTGATCGAGATAGAAATCGATGATGCTGAACTTATCAGGATAGGAATCCATGAGGGGAAGCATGGACGAGCTCATCTGATGGATGCCCGCAAAGGCATAACGGTGGCATGCCTCTACATCGAGCGAGGCATAGGGCGTACGCACCTCACCCGTCTTGATGTTGGTCCATCCTACCAGTCGCATATCGTCATCGAAGAGGAGATAGCGCTGTGTGTCGCGCTGGCTCACGAGCAGGGTGGCCTCTGCATTGGCACCAGCCTGCCAGAACTCGCCCAGGTCCACATTGGAGAGGATGTCCACATTGTGAATGAGGAAACGCTCGGCATCGGAGAGCAAGGGCCTTGCATGCTTGATGGCACCGCCCGTCTCGAGCAGTTCCTTTCGCTCATCGGAGATGCTGAAGGTGAAAGCATCCGTCTGCAACTGTGCAGCATGACACCAGAACTCGAGCATATCGGCAAAGTGGTGCACATTGACCACAAGGTCGGAGAAACCCGCATCAGCCAGTTTCTCTGCCACATGCTGAATGAGCGGCTTGCCAGCAACAGGCACCAATGCCTTGGGCATAGTGTCGGTGAGTGGCTTAAGACGAGTGCCGAGGCCTGCGGCGAATATAAGCCCTATCCCCCGCCTTCCCCGCATCGGGGAAGGAGCTTCTTCAGATACAGAAGCAGGCGATGAGGACATATAGCCGTAACTATAGTCCTTACCATTCTCCTCCGACTTTCCGTCACAGGAAGAGGGCATCTCCGCATTGATTATATCCTTATTCATAACTTATATTTCGTTCTTCACATTATATATTTCATCATCACCTTTTTCATCATCATCTTCACCATCATCACCACCTCTCATCATCTTCGTCACCTCCGTCACCCCTTGTCTCCTATATAGGCTCCTTCCCCGTTTCGGGGAGGGCGGGGGATAGGGCTTTAATAGTATCTTTTATCTCTTGTCTAACCTTATTTATATCATTAAATACTTCCTCATTAGAGAAACGGATAACGAAGAAACCTTGCCTCTGAAGACTATCGGTGCGGTGCATGTCTGCTATTTTCTGTTCATCAGTCTGATGATATTCACCATCTAACTCAATAACCAGTTTGGGTTTCAATGAAGCAAAGTCGGCTATGAAGTCACCTATGATTTGCTGTCTGCGAAACTTAACACCATCTACGCCATCATGTATATAAGCCCATAACATACGCTCTGCAGGAGTAGGATATCTACGAAGCAGTCTTGCATTTTCGAGTAACAAAGGATACCAATCAGGCGAGGAAGTCATATAGCTGTATCTATAATCCTGCTTACCATTCTCCTCCAACTTTCCGTCACAGGAAGAATGCCTCTCCGCATTGATTATATCCTTATTCATAACTTACTTTTCGTTCTTCACATTATATATTTCATCATCACCTTTTTCATCATCATCTTCTCATCATCTACTTTTTCACCATCATCTTTCATCATCTTCGTCACCTCCGTCACCCCTTGTCTCCTATATAGGCTCCTTCCCCGTTTCGGGGAAGGCGGGGAATAGGGCCGTGGTTATCTTCTGCTCCCTATGACATATCCTCACCTCAATGCCAAACTTATCATGGATATGCTCGGCCAGATGCTGGGCACTGTACACACTGCGATGCTGACCACCCGTGCATCCGAAGCAGAACATGAGGGAGGTGAAGCCTCGCTGGATGTAACGCTCCACATGGGCATCGGCCAGACGATAGACGCTATCGAGGAAGGTGAGGATCTCACCATCGTCCTCAAGGAAGCGAATGACGGGTTCATCGAGGCCGGTGAGTTGCTTGTAGGGCTCATAGCGACCAGGATTGTGCGTACTGCGACAGTCGAAGACATAGCCACCACCATTGCCACTCTCATCCTCGGGTATGCCCTTGCGGAAACTGAAGCTGAACACCTTGACCACGAGGGGACCCTTGCCATCGTACTTGGAGAAGGTGGCAGGACCATCAGCAGGATGGGGCTTGTAGACATTGACATCGGCGGTACGATAACCATCCTCACGCTTCACGGGATCGGCCTTCTTCGACTCAAACTGTGGCAGACGAACCAATGCCGTGAGTACCTCGCGCAGATAGGGATAGGGACAGCCATCCTCCTCCTCGAGGAGTTCGCGGAGATTGTCCATAGCGGGAGGGATGCTCTCGAGGAAATGCTTCTTACGCTCGAAATAGCCTCTGAAACCATAGGCTCCCAAAACCTGAAGGAGACGGAAGAGCACAAAGAGGCGAAGACGCTTGCGGAACTTCTGCTCATTGACCTCCGTATATTGCTTGAGTGACTGGATGTAGACATCGATCAGTTCCTTGCGGAGTTCACTTCCATAGCGTGCCGAAGCCTGCCAGAGAAAACTTGCAAGGTCGTACTGCACAGGGCCTCTCCTACCCCCCTGGAAATCGATGAACCAGGGATTGCCCTCTGCATCGAGCATCACATTGCGTGCCTGGAAATCACGGTAGAGGAATGCCTCCTGAGGGTCGTCGATAATATCCTTGGCCATGAGCTGGAACGAAGCCTCCAGTTTCATCTCATGAAAATCAATACCGGTAGCCTTGAGGAAGCAGTACTTGAAGTAGTTGAGATCGAAGAGCACATTGGTGCGGTCCATCTCCGACTGTGGATAGCACTGTGAGAAATCGAGTTCGCGTGCACCACGAATCTGGAGGTTGGGCAACTGGGCAATGGTCTTGCGCAGAAGTTCGCGCTCTGCCTGCGTATAGCGTCCACCAGCCTCACGACCAGCCTTGAGCGCATCGAAGAGACTCAACGAACCGAGGTCGCTCTGGAGATAGCGGAGTCCATCCTCACTCACGGCCAGTACCTCGGGAACAGGCAACTTGCGACGAGTGAAATGCTGAGAGAGATAGCAGAAAGCATGATTCTCATCCCTACTCGTACCCACCACTCCTATGAGGCTCAGACCTTCAGAGTCGGTCAGTCTGAAGTACTGGCGATTACTGCCACTACCCGTGATGGCCACACAGTGAAGAGGATCGTGACCGGTGTATGATTTGTATAGAGATGTGAGTTGTTCCATTTGTTTCTTTGGGCCTCGCATTAAAACGCGAGGAACGGTTTGGGAGGGTTATTGTTTGTTGCGCCAGATGGCCATTACCTTACTGCGAACAGCCAGCACATTGAAGAGGCTGACAATGGCGAAGAGAATCAGACCCAGGACTATGGCGGGAAGGATGCTACCACCGTCCATCTCGGGGAAGACGCTCATGAGCATGTCCATATAGTATCCTCGCAGGAAATAGAGCAACACGATGGCCAGGATGAGTACCAAGGCATTCATGCCAATGGTGAGCAACTGATAAGGCAAGCTCACCTTGGAGGGACTATAACCGATAAGGAGGAGGTTTTGCAATTTCTGCGTGTTCTTCTGCACCAAGAGATAGATGCTCAGCATGAGGATGTAGAAACTCAAGGCACTGATAAGCAAACCAATGGCCATGACGATACCGCTGATGAGACGCAGGAAGAAGGTGGTCTTGCCCGCATCCAACTTGTCATCGGCTATGTCATAACCCTTGCCCTGGAAGTACTCTACAATCTTGGCATCTGCAGGATTGCCCACCTGAAGGATGAGGCGTGTGGGAGCGGTGCTCTCCTGGGGAGCAAAGCGCTGGTTGCTCCACTCGATGAAGGTCTGAGGAGCAAGGATGGTGTTGAGACGGTTGCTGAACCCCACCACCTTACCACGAACGCGCTCTTCCAGACCATTGCCCTTCATCACAAGCGTGATGTCGATGTTGGAAGCCAGATCCTCACTGATCTTGGGGAGTGACTTGGAGGAAGCAAAACCGAAGTTGTAGAGAGCCAAATAACTACGAGGCAACACGATGGGAACGCTGATGTCGCCCTCACGGTAACGCCAGAGTTTGTGGTCGACATCCACAAAATCATCGGGTACTGACTCAAAGAACATCTCGGTGCTGAAGGCCGACATACCGGCGATGCCAAAGACACCTGTGACATGATACTGTGAGGCAGTGAAGCCACCCAACTGTGTGACGAACGACTGCGACTCGATGTCGCGTATCTCGCTCTCGGAGAATTCACTGTTGCCTCCTGTGAGTCCACCCAGGGTGGTGATGCTCTTGCTCACCACGAGATAGTCGCTCTTCATGAAACCATCCTCCTGACTGAAGGCTGGCTTGATGTCGTTGTAGAACTGTATGCTAAGCAACACGATGAGCATACCCAGGAGGTTGGCAAAGAAGAAACCAAGCAACTGGGGCACGCTAATGTGCTGACGAAGAAGTTTCCAAACTAAATTCACGGGACGAATTACGAATAAAAAATTAAAAATTAAAAATTGAAGGTTGCGATTAAGCGAGCGGGATATGATGCTTGCATCAATATACCCGAAGGTTGCGATTAAGCGAGAGGGATAACAAGCGTGCTTGATTATACCCGAGCGTGAGCAAACTCGACGAAGTCAATAGAGAGCAAGCTCGAGGCAAAGTCTCAAAATTTGCTTCAGAGTCGGAGCACTGCCTCGTAGGGCAGGTCGATATGCTTACCAATGCTGGTGACGATGACGCCAGCCCCTTGCTTTCGTGCCTCTTCCATCATGATTTCACCCATGATGCGACTATTGGTCTCGTCGAGGTGACTGATTGGTTCGTCGACCAGTATGAAGTCGAAAGGCTGTACGAGGGCACGGATCATGGCTACACGCTGTTGCTGACCGAAACTCATGCGCCCTATCTTGGCATCTACCTTGTCGGCTATGCCCAGGGCATCAAACCATCGGAGTATGTCCTCCTTGGACTTGAAACCGGTGAGTTGGTTCTTGATGAGCACATTCTCCATAGCCGTGAGTTCGGGGAAGAGACGGAGTTCCTGAAACATATGAGAGAGCGACCTTTTGCGCATCTCTACCCAGTCGTGGGTGGAAAGACTCCTGGCATCACGCCCATCGAAGCGTATGGTGCCGGAATAGTCGTGACGGTAGCCAATGATATAGCTACACATAGACGACTTTCCCGTACCGCTATTGGCCTCAACGAGATAGAGATGCCCCTTGCGGAAACATACATCCTGCTTCCACACATCGCTCTGTATGTCGTTGCGCCCCTCAAAGACCAGAGGAAGCGTATGGACAAGTTGGATTTGATTCATTTATTGGGATGAAAAGTTTTATTTACTGAAATCAAATAATGACTGACCCATCTTGATGATAGCATCAAGTGCTTTCGTATCGTTGCTGAACTGAACGGTAACCTCGCCATGAGTGCCCTTGGCTTTGGCTACGACATGATCTACCTGCGAGAGAATGGGTCGGACCAATGAGGCTGTTATACTATTCATGTTGCTATCAAGGAGTTTTGCTATCTCAGCCACATCTATCACACTGTAGAAGTAGCAACCCTTCATGTCGCTCTTGAAACGGCTCATGGCCTCTGACGACTTGCCTGCAAAGGACTTGAGAGCCTCGTTGTTGGTGGCCACGAAGACATTGTCCGTATTGCTGAGATAGGCTATCGTATTGGTGTTGGCAGTGAGGTCGGGCACGATATCTTCCTCGTCAAAGCCATAATCGTCATCAGTCAGTTCGTCGAGTTCGTCAAAGTAGTCATCATCGTCGTCATCGAAGTCATCATTGCTGGCAAGGCTACCATTCCACACCTGACTGAAATCGTAGGTCTTCTCCGTGATGTGGAAGTTGCTTCCTCCATCGCTTACAATAGCCAAATTGCTACCCTTGAGGTTGACCAGCGACGAGAGTACATTGACATACTTGTTGTTGACCGTGTTGGCCATCATCAGGAACTCGGGAGAGGAGGCAAAAGTGTTGTTGACGGCCAGTGATACATCGCCATCAAAACTGTTGAGCAGGGTTGTGATATCGACCTGCTGGGTGATCTGTGCCAGCACCTCACCTGCTCCAGGAATCTGCTGTACGAACTGAAGAATACGGGGACCGGGGAAGTTGAAGCAAAGCCAGGCAATGGGATTGGACAAACCCTTGTCGGCCATATCGCCCTTGATCACGGGGATATTGCCAAGAAGTTCCTTGAGGTCTTGCTCTGCCTTGTCGCTGTTGGGGAACATATCGGCTGACAGCAGTATCTTACTGCCCTCGATGTCGAAAGAGGAAAGGACATTGCAGTCGGGTACGAACATCGACACGGCCGAAAGTGAAGCGTTGAGGTCTGCATCAAGATTCATGCCCTTGGCAATATCCAAGAGGGATGAATAGTCGGTATTGACCGCAAAACTCTTGTCGCAAGCTATCAACTGCTTGTAGAGATTGGTGGAGAGCACGCTCTTGGAAGCATCCTGACCCATCAGTTCAATCACATCCGACTCCAACATCGGACCGAAGGGATTGCCGTAGATCAGACCTTTCTTCTTATCAAAGCAGATGCATGCTGGCGAACCGGCCTCACTCACAAGGTAGTATCCGTCTTTCTCCTTGATATTGGCACGCTGTTCGTTGGTCAGCATAGACTTGAAGTCCTTGACATCCGACACGGCAAAGCAGAGACCTACACTGCCGTGAGAGTCCATGAAGAAATAGAAGGGACGGGTGATATCCACACCTGAGCCCTCAAGATAACTCATGCCCATCTTGACAAAACGCTTGTTTTCACCCATCTTGTCAGCCAGTTCGTCGAGTTCGATATCGTTCTTCTCCAGGAACTCTACTGGGGCAATACGGGCCACGAGAACAGCATCCTCGGGAATCACACTACAATAGTCATCGCTCTTCTTACCTCCGAAGATGAAATATGCCAATACTGCCACAGCAACCACGGCAACAGCAATAAGGGCAATGAGAGTTTTCTTGTTCATTTAAATAAAGTATTTTAGAGATTTGTTTACTTACTGAATACTATTTTTGTTTCTTTATCTGCATCATATGTACGGCACACAGACCAGCGGTCTCGGTGCGAAGACGACTCGTTCCGAGCGAGACGCTCTGATAGCCATTCTGCTGTGCCAGACGAACTTCCTCCACGCTGAAGTCACCTTCGGGACCGATCAGTACGGTACAGTCCTCGTCTGCATTGATCACATCCATCAGGTGGGGCTTGTGAACGGTGGAACAGGTGTCTTCGCCTTGGTTTGCTGTACCATCGATGTCGCTCTGGTCGTAGCAATGACAGATGAATTTCTGTCCTGCTCTCTCTGCCGTGACGAACTTCTTGAAGGTCGTCATCTCATCCACCTCGGGCATCCAGGCCTTGTGGCTCTGCTTCATGGCACTCACCACGATCTTCTCCACACGCTCGGTCTTGAGCACCTTGCGCTCACTGAACTGGCACTCAAGGAAGGCAAACTCATCGACACCTATCTCAGTGGCCTTCTCGGCAAACCACTCCACACGGTCATTGAGTTTGGTGGGGGCCATACCGATACACAGATGGCCTCGCCAAGCCTTCTCCTGGGGTTGCTCCTCGAGTACGGTGTAGAGGCATTTGTGGTTGGTGGCAACCGTTATCTCGGCACGATAGTATGTGCCTTTGCCGTCCATCAGATTGAGTTCATCGCCCACACCAAGGCGCAACACACGAACGGCATGTTGCGCCTCCTCCTGGGGAAGTTCGCCCTTCTGGACTTCAGGGGTATAGAAGAAACGGAGTTCCTTGGCCATTACTTTTTCTCGTGCTTATACTTGAAGAGTACGGTAAAGGCAAGGAGTACAACGAGCGAATATCCTGCAAAGATATACCAGCAAGTGCTCCAGCCGGATGCTGTCTCAAGAGGAGTAGCATCGACGAGGTTGTACACATACTTGTTGATGATGGCCTGTGCCGACAGGGTTCCTACGGTAGCACCAAGACCGTTGGTCATCATCATGAAGAGACCCTGGGCACTGTTGCGGATGTTGAGGTCGGTCTCCTTATCCACAAAGAGCGAACCGCTGATGTTGAAGAAGTCGAAGGCCACACCATAGACTATCATACTGGCAATGAGCAGGATGACACCAGGCATACCGGGATCACCTACGGCAAAGAAGCCGAAGCGCAGTACCCAACCCAGCATGGCAATCATCATCACCTTCTTGATGCCGAACTTGCTCAAGCAGAAGGGAATGAGGAGGATGCAGAGGGTCTCACTGATCTGGCTCAAAGAGATGAGGATATTGGCATGCTTCACACCAAAGGTGTCGGCATACTCTGCAATGCTACCGAAACTCTGGATGAAGGGATTGGCAAAACCGTTGGTGATCTGCAAGCATACACCCAACAGGAAGGAGAAGATGAAGAAGAGCGCCATCTTGTAGTTGAGGAAAAGTTTGAAAGCATTAAGACCCAATGCCTCTACTATACCCTTACCGCTACTCTTGCTCAATGGACATGCGGGCATCGTAAGGGCATAGAGCGCCATCACAATGCTCAACACACCACTCCAGCCAAACTGCATGGCGGTGTTCTGCCATCCGGTGAGGTCGACTATCCACATGCTAACGATGAAACCTACCGTACCAAATACGCGGATGGGAGGGAAGGCCTTCACGGTGTCGAGCCCTGCCTTGTCCAGTGCACTATAGGCCACACTGTTGGTCAAGGCTATGGTGGGCATGAAGAATGCCACACTCACCGAATAGAGGGCAAAGAGAGGACCAAACTGTACCTCACTGCCTGCAGACATTCCATAAGCACAGGCTCCTACCATAAACATACCTGCCAGGAAATGGCAGAGTGCCAACAACTTTTGAGCTGGTACCCAACGGTCGGCCACAATACCCATCAAAGCGGGCATACAGAGGCTCACAAAACCCTGAATACTGTAAAACCAACCGATATTCTCGGCCATTCCGTTGCCGGCAAGATACGAACCCATACTTGTCAGGTAGGCTCCCCAAACTGCGAACTCCATGAAGTTCAGCAAAGTAAGTTTTTGTTTGATATTCATTGTATTTGTTTTTTAATTATATTTTCGTGCAAAGATAACAAAAACTTCGCTAAAAGCAAGGAAAACTAATAAATATTTGCGCACATATACGCACGCGAACAAATTTTATCAAATAAATTTGCAAGAACTCAAGGCATTGCGTAATTTTGTTTAGTAAAATGCATAATATGTGCCTTTGCGAAAAAATACGGTTATAATTAAAATCTGAAGAAATATGTTTTATGTAAAGAAAACCATGGAGGTCTCGGGTAGCCACTACCTCCGACTCAATCACGAAAGTAAATGCGAAAACCTGCATGGACACAACTGGATCATCACGGTGTATTGCAAGAGTCGCGAACTGAACGAGGACGGCATGGTGGTTGACTTCACGCATGTCAAGGCTCTCGTACATGGTTACCTCGACCATACGAATCTCAATGAGAAACTTCCCTTCAATCCTACGGCAGAGAACATTGCATACTGGATTGTGGAGCGTGTGCCCAACTGTTACAGGGCTGATGTGCAGGAAAGCACGGGCAATGTGGCTTCCTACGAGATTGACGAATAAACACCTTTGTTGTAAAGAAAAAGAACAAAAGGCAAGATACAAGAAATGAAAGTCAACGAAATATTCTATTCTCTCCAAGGTGAAGGTCACTTCACCGGTACTCCCGCCATCTTCTTGAGATTGAGTGGATGCAACATGAAATGCTGGTTTTGCGACACACAGCATGAGGAGCATCGCGAGATGACGGAGGAGGAGATACTCGAGGCTGTTGGTCGCTACCCTTCCCGGCACATCGTGATCACGGGTGGCGAACCTCTGATGCAACTCAATGAGAGGTTGACAAGCATGCTTCACGAGTATGGATATTTCATACAGATTGAAACTAACGGCACACTTCCCTTGCCTGAAGGAGTAGAGATTGACTGGATCACTTGTTCGCCTAAAGGAAAGGTTGAAGAAGGATGCCATTATCATTCTAAACTTCAACGAATTGATGAGATAAAAGTTGTATATGAAAATGAAGGGCAAGACTTGTCTGTATATGACGACATACCTGCAAAGGAATTCAGACTGCAACCATGCGATGTAAAAGATAATGAGCGCAACGACGCCATCATCTCTGCTACTATAAAGTATATCCTTGCCCACCCCAAGTGGCAACTCTCCTTGCAAACCCACAAATTACTAAACATACCATGAGACGCCTTTTCTCAACCCTTATCTTCTTGGTTCTTCTCACTGTGCAGGCATGGGCTCAACGGCTCACGGTCACGGCTCATATAGAAGATTCTTTTACGGGCGAAGCACTACCTTATGTGAGTGTGTATGTGGCCAACAACAACACTACCATCTCCAACGCAGAGGGTGACTTTACCATTCAGGCCGACTCGCTTGACAACATCCGTATCTCTTATGTGGGATACAAGCCTCTTAATTTCAAGGCTTGCGAAATGCCAAAGGTGATCCAAATGGAGACGGCTGAACGAACCTTGCATCAGTTGACCGTGCTCCCCGTGGAGAGTATCCTGATGAATACGGTCACAAAACTGAATAAGGAATATAACAAGAAGGACAACAAGAAGGCTAATTACTTCTTCCGTATGACATCGCAGATACAGAACAAGGATGAACTCATGGAAGCCTTTCTGGAGTCGAACTCTGCCGTCAATCTCCGCAATCTTTCTATCATTAGCGGACGAAGAGGACAGATGACGAAATGGGGCATGATACGCCCTACCCTGAAGGACATCAACCTCCAACATGCGCTCGAGGCTGGCCCTATGATACGCGACATCCTTTTCTGGCGCAATCACACATTGCCTCTTCAAGCTAATGCCAAGCCTTCGTACTTCAGCAAACTCTACTCTATCACCTGTGAGGAGATGATGGACAGTATCGAAGGCAAGGTGTATGTGATGAATATGCAGAAGGGTGAGGGTGTGAAGAATAAGAACTACCTTGTGGGTAAACTCTTCATCAAAGCGTCTAATTTCCAACTTCTTCGCTATGAGGGTGAGGTGACTGACATGATACTCGATGTGAAGCGTAATGGCATCACAGTATCTCGTCCGGTGAAGATGACCATCAATGTGAAATACACCACTGCCAATGGTTTTACGGAGGTGGAGGACCTTTCATGCGACATCAGTGCAGAGGAACTGCACACACAGACCATCCTGCACAATATCTCTAATCTCAACATCAAGGTCAAGAAGCCCAAGGAGGTTAAGGAGAATTTGCTCTCTGCCATGGATAATGCGGGATTTGACTCTACGCTTTGGAAGCATGCCGGCATCATTCAGCGTACATCGTACGAGGAGAAACTGGCTCGCCAGCAGGCTGTAATCAAGATTGAACAGCAGGAACAGCACATTGGCAACGATCATCTGGACAAGATGGTGGACCGCCTGCGTCTCTTCGGTCTGCGTATCCCACAGGAGAAGGTGTTCCTGCATCTTGACAATACTTGCTACTTCATCGGTGACACCATCTGGTTCGCCGCTTACGCCCGTCGAACCAATGATGGTCAGCCCAGCGATATCAGCAATGTGATGTATGCCGAACTGCTCAATCATGACGGTTATGTGCTTGAACGAAAACTCATTCACCTAAAGGATGGACGAGGTAAGGGCAACTTCTATCTCGATCCCGACTACTATAGTGGATATTATGAGATTCGCGCATACACGCGTTGGCAGTTGAATTGGGGTGCTTATGAGAAGGAACATGGATACATTGCCACTCACGACTGGTTCACAAGCGATGACAAGATGCACGAGTTCTTCCGCGACTATGACAAGTTGTACAGCAGAGTGGTTCCGGTTTACAATCAACCTACTGATCCCCGAACCTTCTTCCACGACATGACCTTACGACCCATGTCGCGCTACTTCAAGAAGGATCCTGACCGTAAGCGCAAGTTGCTACTCAACTTCTACCCGGAAGGTGGCGAACTGGTGGAGGGACTGCCTTGCAGGGTGGCCTATGAGGCAACCTATGAGGATGGCGAATGGCTCGAGGGTACGCTCGAACTGGAAGATGGTCGAAGCATACCTACCATTCATCGTGGCCGAGGTGTCTTCACCATCACACCTCAGAAGGGTGACTTGCCCAAGGTTTCTTTCAAGGCAAAGAACGGGGAGGTCATCAAGGGCAAATGGCCCAAGGTGCAGAAGAACGGAGTGTCGCTCGAAGTGACACTGGGCGATGACAGCCAATGGTGCTTCAAGGTTCAGCATACTCCCGATATTCTGGCCGACAGTCTGGCTATCACCGTCATGCACGAGGGTGTACTCTCTCATGTGTGGGCGCTCAAGACGAAGGAGCAGAGCGAACAGAGTGAATTTAAGGTGCTTGACATGGAACTCAAGACGGGTGTAAACCAGGTGACGCTCTTTGACACGGAGGGTCGCGTGCTGGCTGACCGTCTGTTCTTTGTGAATCATACCGAAGACACACAACCTAATATCACCATCAGCGGATTGCGCGATGAGTACCGTCCCTTTGAGAAGATCACACTCAATGTGAAGGCTGACCAGCCTTCTCTGGCAAAAGGACAACCTATCTCAATCACCGTTCGCGACTCATGGAATCAGGACTATCTCTACGACACTGGTTCTATGTTCACAGAGATGCTTCTCTCAAGTGAGATCAAGGGATTCATACCACAACCCGAATGGTACTTTGAGGCAAATGACAATGAGCACAATCAGGCACTCGACCTTCTGATGATGACCCAGGGTTGGCGTCGATTCTCGTGGCGCGAGATGGCGGTTCCTGGTGAATGGGAACTGGTTCATCCGGATGAGAAGAATATAGTAGTTGAAGGTGTTGTGAATGGCTATATCAGTGACGAACATATACTTGAGAACCAAATAGCCGCTGAAGGACTGCCCGATGACACACCTACAACAATCGCATCGACACGCGAACTTACTACCGATGATCTCCAGGCTCTCTATGGCAAGTCAAAGCGCAGAGAGGCCAAGGAACTCACTGTTCATGCTGAACTTGTAGACGGCAACACCTTGAAACCCATTGCCAGCGAGGTGAGTACACAGAATCATCGTTTCCGCCTCAAGTTGCCTGACTTCTACAACGATGCTTACTTCTTCCTCTCTGCTGCCGACACCAGCAAATGGAAGGGCAAGAAGAACTATGCATGGATACAGTTGGCACGCAATATTGAAGACATGCCTGCCGATCTTTCCATGCGTGCCGAATGGGAGCGACAGGCCGAGGATCCCGACTATATGCCTTATGTCTCGGAACACTATCCCCGATATGCCAAACCTTATGCTTGGCACCAGAAGAACCTTGCTCCTGCACCAAAGTTTGAAGGTACGAGAGGTCGTAGATTCAGTGATGGTACCACGGAGCTCAATGAGGTGGCTGTCACGGCCAAGCGCAATGGTCGAAGAAGATTCCAAGACTCCGAACCTGCCTTCATGATAGATGCATACGAAGCATACAATCATGCTTTAGATGCAGGATTGCGCCCTACACCGGAGTTTATCGTTCGCAGTTATTTGGGCGATTATGGTCTGGACAATCCTTATGCATCTAACGAATCGGGTGGAGGTCGTTCGAGCCGTATTGAAGTACGATATGGCGCTACCACTGAACGCCGTTTTGACACTACCGGACTCACATCTCAACAGATGGATTCGCTGGTAAATGAAGGTAAGGAGGACGAGTTGTTCAGAAGAACGAACCTTCAATCAATGGGTCAGCGTGTCGAAGATATGTCGCCGGGCGAACTGAAGCAATACTACAACACTGATGATCATCAGCAAGTGAGAGTGGGCGATTTCAACTTCTTCAAACTCGATAAGTTTGTGATCTACACCGACTATGCTCCTCGTCACCATGGTGATGACCGTTATGTAGGTAGCAACCTACCTTACACTTATATCGCTGCTTATCCCCTACCCAACGATGGTCGTCGCGTGTTCTATCGTGACCGTCGTTATGTGATACATGGTTTCTCTTACTGCGAGAATTTCTATAGTCCTGACTATAGCAACCGTAAATTGCCCGAACCTACCGAGGATCGTCGTCGTACCCTTTATTGGAATCCGGACCTCAAACTTGACAGCAATGGACAGGCTACCGTCACCCTCTACAACTGTGGCCGACAGTCTGCTGTGACTGTCTCTGCCGAAGGTATCACGAGCGAAGGCCAATTCCTTACGGGAAAGGCTGATGGCCAATTCCAGAACAAACAAAATACTCAAACCAACCCCTAACATTATTTATATATAGTAAAAGCATATACAATTGCAGAAAATCAATAACCCACTAACATTATAAAAGAAATTACCATGAGAAACATTGTGTTTACACTTCTCCTTGCAAGCGTTGCTACTATGCAAGCACAGGTGATAGAAGTAAAGGAGGCCAAGTTTCTGATGGCAGTATCTGCCTTGGCATTTTCAATGTAGGTGCCGACGACCAGCGCGTAGATCTTAAGAAGTACCTCAGTCAGATGGGCATGTCGTCACTCAAGTCTGTACGCGACCTCTGGCGACAGAAGGACATCAGCACCCAGGATCTCTCTTATCTCATCCCCACACATGGTGTAAGACTCCTCAAGGTGAAATAACCATTTGAATACTGCATAAACACCCCACCAAACATTTCTCATAACAATTTGAGACATAAACAATTACACACTCTCCCCTGTCTATACAAGTCGAAAACGGCAAATAGACAGGGGGAGATACTTTAAAATTTTAACAATGAAATTTAATTTATTTCTTTCAGCTTTGTTGTTTGGCACATGGGGATTGAAAGCACAGATAGTGGCTAATGCCTCGTTCTATGCTACCGTATATGCAGAACAACAGATGACAGACAACAGCAGTCCTGCCTACTTGGTCAATTGGACCGCAGATCGCAATGGTGAAAAGTTGGACAATGTCAAGGCGCCTATCAGCAGTCATGTGACCACAATCAAGATCGATGCTTCAGCCATTAGTGGCAATGTGAGCAGTATCTTTGTATATGCAAACGATAAGGTGGGTATCGCGGGTCCTATGACCTTCAATGGCAGTAGCGTCAGTACTCCTGCTGGCAACAGTGCCAATGTGTATGCAAGCAATGGACAGAGCGATGTGGTGATGCTGAAGGGTAACAGCAAGACCTGTACAGCCTACCTTCTGCCTGTGAGTCTTGAGCATGGTGTAATGGTGACCGTACACACAACGGACGGGAAATACTACACACAGGATTTCAACGATAAGATCATTGCCGGTGAAAGCAAAACGCTGACAATGACCAGTACCACAGCCAACAACCTGTGGATGACCACCATCCCAGGAAACACATATTTCAGTTTCGTAAGTACGCCTGGAGCACACAATGCTGCAACAAGCGGGATGATCTCTGCTTCAGAATGTCAGGGAGAGGATATTGCAACCTTGCTCGCCAATGGTGTGCGTGCTTTCGACCTTCGTCCCAACTATAATAATACAACTACCATTACGGCCGACAATCTCTACATCTATCACGGTATCACCAATACCAATGTGAAATATGTGGATGCCATCAAAACATTGGCTGACTTTGTAAAGAACAATCCTTCTGAAGCCATTTCGGTAATAATGGTAAAAGAAAGTGGAGCAGGATCCGACCGTTCTGCAGAGATGTGGGATGTCATCAATGCTTGTCACAACGAGTATGGTGCCTATATGAAACTGCTCGACCACAGTTACTATACTCTGGATGACTTCCGTGGAAAGATATGCTATATCAATCGTACGGGTACTGAATGTACTAACACTACCCGAATCACCAATTGGCCCGATGACAACACCGTCAACAATTACGCTTGTGCCATTGGTGGAACTTGCTTTGCTAATGTTCAGGATAAATACAACACCAACGGAAACAGCAAGCAGGAAGAGATAAAGTCAATGCTTCAAATCTCAAGCAATAACATAGAGAAGAAGAACTTCCACTACAATTTCTGCAGTAGTGCATACAAGCTAGGTGGTAGTTCCCCTTCCACATATGCCAATGCCACCAACCCCGTCATCGCATCATATCTCAATGAGGGAAGTATCGCTGGTCCAACAGGATATGTATATGCCGACTACATTGGTAGCAGTAGAAATGGTGGAGAAGCATTGCTGAATGCCATCGTTGAGCAAAACTATCGTTATGTGTACAAGGGTCGCTCTTTGGCAGACAAAACTGTTGAGGGCAATTGGGACTTGAGCGAGGGCTCTAATGTGGCATGGACGAAAGTGGGAAATTGGGCTGATGCTTGCGGAACTGCCAACAAGGAAACTCATGTCACAGAGAACTATGCCGGATATTGGAATCAAGAACAGACCAACTTCTCTCTTTTAAGAAATGTGTTCCTGCCCGCTGGTACATACAAACTGACAGGATATGGATTGTACCGTGACGGTACTGTCGGTTCAACCAAACTGATTGCCAAGAGTGGAGAGAAAATGCTCGGAAGCGTAAATGTTGCACCTATGACGACTATTAGTAATGTAGGCAACAATGATCTGGAGAAAGCGGCCAACTCCTTTACTGGCGACAACTATTTGAACACGCTATACTTTTTACTTGCTGAACCGGCAGAGGTCACTATGGGCTACGAAGGAAGACACACTGGACTAAAGCAGTGGTTTGTGGCCGGACCAATGAGTTATGAGAAGATTGATTGCATAGAAGCATCTGAATCGCAACCTGCTGATGTGACTTGCCTCATAGCCAACCCCACCATCTTCAATCTCAACCAGGGAACTACACCCAATGGTTGGATCAAATATGCTCGCGAAGCAGGTAACGGCAATTACACCACAGGTACGGGTGACACACAGATAGAAAACTGGCACTGGATACCTTCAAATGCAAAATTTGACTACTATCAGACTCTACAACTACCTGCTGGAAAATATACTCTTGGAGCAGATATTCTGTACAGAGGAGGACAAGGTGACGAGGTAGGTCTCTATGTATATGATGTCACAACGCGTGCTCGTGTTACTGCCTCTCCTACCCTTATTGACGGTTCGCTTCACCCTGTTACACTCGACTTCACCACAACTGGAGGAGAGGTCAACATAGGCGTGATCAACCTCAAAACATTGACTGGAGACTGGTTCGCTGTGGATAATTTCACGCTCTCCTACAAGGGAGTTCAGGATGAGATCCGCCATACACCAATGGGCAAATATGGTACTATCTGCCTTCCCTTTAATGCAAATGTAACAGGCGCTGACATCTATACGGTTGCTTTGGGCGATGAGCAAGATGTTATCATACTCAATCCTCTCGAAGGAAAGATGGAGGCTGGTGTACCTTATATATATAAAGCCACGAGCGACACACAAACCTTCACTTACAACAATGGTCGTGTTGTACTTACTCCCTTCCAGGACGAGCTCCTCACTGGTGTGTTCGTTCCAACTCTCTTACCAGTAGACAGTTATGTGTTGCAGACACAAGAGGCCGGACAGAAGTTCTACAAGGTTTATCCCGGTGAGCAACCCACCCTTTCACCCTACAAGGCTTACCTCACCATGCCTAATGAGAGTTCTGTCAAGGCATTCCGTCTTGTATTCGAGGACAATGAAACGGCTATTCAGACCATTGAGGCAATCGTTTCAGACAACGCTTCGGCAGATCGCATCTCGATATACGACATCAATGGCCGTAAACTTAACAGTCTGCAAAAGGGATTGAACATCGTCAACGGTCAGAAAGTTTGGGTGAAATAGTATAATTAGTTTAGCAACATTAAAGCAAGCAAAATCGTGAAAAAGACATATATAACTCCAAGCATATGCATCGAGAAGGTCTCAAACCTTCAGATGATAGCCCAATCAAACATATCCGTATCGGACGACAAAGCCATAGGCAACTATGAAGGAGGTGGCGATGTGAAAGAAGATAAAATTCTATGGGACGACATGTGGTAATATTGTGATCGCATATTATTTAGACACGGGGCAATGGTTTCATTGCTCCGTTTTTATTAAAACAAACATTATAAAGTAGCAGGTTTCTCGTCTACGATTATCTGCATAATAGAACAATTATGATTAAAAAATGTCTATTGTGCTAAAAATATGATATTTATATAGATATTTTTTATATCTTTGCTGATGCTTATGGGCAAGGACTGTTGCCTGTAGGTGCATATGGATAGCTGCAATCGTAATTATTAAGAATATGATATACAAGCACAAGGTACAGTATTATGAGACTGACAAGCAGGGGGTGACCCACCATTCCAACTATATCCGCATCATGGAGGAGACTCGTGTGGACTTCATGGAGAGGAAGGGCTTTGGCTACGAACGCATGGAGGAGGCTGGCGTGTTCTCACCTGTGATGGCGGTCAATTGCGAGTACAAGCGCCCAACGACCTTTGCCGACATCATAGAGGTGGAACTCTCGGTGGCCGAACTGAGCAAGCTGAAGGCGCGTTTTGCCTACAAGATGATGTGCCAGGGCAAACTGGTGTGCCAGGGGTCGTCACTCCATTGTTTCCTCGATCGCAACGGTCGTCCGGTAGCCATCGAGGAGTATTTCCCGGAGTTTCACCAGAGTCTCAAGGAGATGCTCCAGTGAACAGCTTCGCACAGCATCTGATTGCAAGAATTAATTCATTAAAATACAAATACATAGACATTATGATTCGTTTAAATTGTTTTTTCCAGGCCAAGGTTGGCAAGTACAATGAGGCTTTATCGGCTGCTATGGCCTTAGTTGCTGAATCGCAGAAGCAGGAGGGTTGCATTGCCTACGATGTGTTTGAGAGTGGCACTCGCAAGAATATCTTCATGATATGCGAGACATGGGCCAGTCAGGAGACTCTCGATGCTCACTCTGCATCTGAGCCTTTCCAGTTGCTCGTTCCTCAGATCACAGCCTGTGGCGAGATGAAGATCGAGAAGTTTGAGTTCTAACCGTCTCCTTTCTCTTTCCATCACGCCTTCTCATGCGGTAAGGAACTGAAGTAATTCACATTCCCATTTTGAGGCTTCAATTTTCCATTTTCAATTTCCCGTTTTCCATTTTCAATTTTCCATTTTCAATTTTCAATTCGCATTAATGTTTACGCTCAACAACGGATACAAGATACCCAAGATGGGTGTCGGCACATGGACCCTCAAGGGTGATACGGCTGTCCGCAATGTCCGGATGGCTCTCGAAGCTGGATTCCGCCACATCGATACAGCTCAGATGTACGACAACGAGGAGGAGGTGGGCCAGGGCATACTGGAGAGTGGTGTGCCTCGTGAGGAGATATTCCTCACCACCAAGGTCAACACACACTTCATGCGCGAGGGCGAAGAGGCTGTTCGTCAATCCATTGAGGACAGTATCAGCCGTCTCAAGGTGGACTATCTCGACCTCTTGCTCATCCACTGGCCCGTGAAGGACTGCATCCAGCACACATGGCGCGTCATGGAGGAGTTCGTGCGTTCGGGCAAGGTGCGCTCCATCGGTGTGAGCAACTTCAACCCCAACCATCTCGACGAACTGATGTCGTATGCCGAGATTCGTCCTGTCATCAACCAGATTGAGATTCATCCCTTCATGTCGCAGGAGGCCAATGTGGCCTACAATCGCAAGTATGGCATTCAGGTGATGGGTTGGGCTCCCTTTGGCCAGGGCGACATCGATGTCACAGGTCATCCGCTCCTCCAGGAGATTGCCTCTCGCATTGGCAAGTCGGCCTCACAGGTGGTGCTCCGTTGGGTCATCCAGCGCGATCTCATCACCATTCCGCGTGCCAAACCCAATCATTTTGCTGAGAATCTTGATGTCATGCACTTCACACTCTCGGAGGAGGATATGCAACGCATCAACTCGCTCAATGAGAACAGGCGGTCGAGCGAACTCAACGATCCCGACTCCTTCCCTTGGTAGTTCATTCTTATCCCCCATACACCGTCCTCGCACTCTCCAAGTGCGAGGATTTTTTCATTTACAACAATTTATTATTTAACTTAGGAAAATTACATACAGTCAATAAAATCATACATTTTCTAACAAATTCATAGTTTTTCTTGCACGATACAAAAATATTATTTAATTTCGCAAATAACACAAATTTACACAAACACACACACTACCACTATGAAGATCGTATCGTTTTTCTTCCGTTGGTATTTCTCCCACAAGAGATTGCCCAGTTGCATCATACTCTTTATCGACTGCCTCATAGTTATCTTCAGCGGTTACGATGGCATCTATCTGCAGTTGGGCACCAATGCTTTCATCGATCATTTTGGTCCCATCACCCATGGTGTGTTCCTGGGATTGGTGATGAACCTCATCGGATTCAAGATATTTCACACCTATAGTGGCATCCTTCGATACTCCACCACTCACGATCTTCGTAGGGTCTTTGCTGCCATCATCACGGGTTCTGTGGGTCTTTTCTGCGCAGAGATGCTTATCCGGTGCCTCGACCTCCACGATTATATACTGATGCCCAATGTGCCTTTCGGTCTCACCTGTGCGGGCATCTCGGCTCTCCTCATGAGCTTCCTTCGCTTGTCTGTTCGTGCGGCTTACGATAGCTATCG
Source organism: Bacteroidaceae bacterium (assembly GCA_045629325.1). GTDB lineage: Bacteria > Bacteroidota > Bacteroidia > Bacteroidales > Bacteroidaceae > Physcousia. The sequence continues at coordinate 28,932 of JAZQQX010000041.1, forward strand.
CATACAGGACCACCTACCTAAGGCTTACATCTATGGTGTGCACACGGGCGGTCTCTCCCTCGCTCAGGCCATCACCACGGCCGACCCTCTCCGCTATCGTCTTGCGGGATTTGTCGATCCCACCAACGACCTCGGTTCGCAATGGCTCATGGGTTTTCATGTTAGGAAGATGGACGAGATGCTCGTTGAGCACATGCGCCACGATGATGTCAATATTCTTCTCGTTTCTCCTTTCCAGACGGTCAATTTCCGTAACAATACCGAACTCACCGACCGTCTTGTCAATGCGGGTGTCAAGATACTGATGTTTCCGGAGGCTGAGGAATGGGACGGCCGCAGTCCTCTTGGCTTGGGCACGCTCCATGAGGTGGACATCGAGGATCTCCTTCCTCGCGATAAGATTGAGGTGGACATGAAGGCTATCGGTGAGATGCTCAAGGGCAAGCGTATTCTCATCACGGGTGCTGCAGGTAGCATCGGTTCGGAGATGTCGCGTCAGGTGGCTCAGTTCGGTCCTTCCCAACTCATCCTCATCGATCAGGCTGAGACGCCCATGCACGACATGCGTCTTTGGATGAACAGTTTCTTCAGTACCACGGACAAGTCCTCTTCTCCCTCTCCTACCCAGGTAGAGACCATCGTCACTTCCATCTGCAAGGCCGACCGTATGGAGAAGATCTTTGCGGAGTATCGTCCTGAATATGTGTTTCATGCGGCTGCCTACAAGCATGTGCCTATGATGGAGGACAATCCTGCAGAGGCGGTTCAGAACAATATCTATGGCACACGCGTCATTGCCGACCTTGCTGTGAAGTACGGCACCAAGAAGTTTGTCATGATCTCCACCGACAAGGCGGTCAATCCCACCAATGTCATGGGTTGCTCCAAGCGTATATGCGAGATTTACTGTCAGAGTCTGAACAAGGCCATTCAGGATGCCAAATCTCAATCTTCAAATTCCAATTCAAACCCTAATTTTCCATTTTCCATTCTCAATTCTCAATTCGAAAAACCTGAAACTCAGTTCGTCACCACTCGTTTCGGCAATGTACTCGGCTCCAACGGTTCGGTCATCCCCATCTTCCGCGAGCAGATCAAGAAGGGTGGTCCTGTGCGTGTCACGCATCCCGACATCATCCGCTACTTCATGCTCATACCGGAGGCTTGCCGACTGGTTCTTGAGGCGGGCACCATGGGCAAGGGTGGTGAGATATTCGTCTTCGATATGGGCAAGCCTGTAAAGATTCTTGACCTTGCTCGTCGCATGATCAAACTCTCGGGTGCCAAGAACATCGAGATTGAGTTCTCGGGTCTTCGTCCTGGGGAGAAACTCTTTGAGGAGGTGCTCAACGATGAGGAGCAGACCATGCCCACACCTCATCCCAAGATCAAGGTGGCTCAGGTGCGCGAGTATCCCTACGAACTGGCCGTGGCCAATGAGAACCGTCTCATGGAGGCTTCTCATTCGGCTGACGACATGGAGATTTTCCGCATATTCAAGGAGATTGTGCCCGAATACAAGTCGCAAAACTCCAAGTATCAGTCGCTCGATAAGTGAAGCGTTGAGCGTTGAACGATGAGTGTTGAGCGTTGAGTGTTGAGCGACGAACCTTGAACGAAAAGCATTTCAAGGAAGAACGATTATCTATTTCTCTCAAAGGAACGAGAGATAGACAAACGGGCATCAAACGAGTTGGGATCAGAATCAAAAAACAACTTTAACCCAATATCACTCTTCAAGGCGGTGATATGCTGTGGTTGAACATCAAGCAGAGTGGCTTCCTCACTCGTAGTAAAACGAAGGCGAGAGAGCAGGCAGATGCGAAACTCTTGCTCTGAAAGAGAACTGTGCAACATCAACCATAAGTAAAACTCATGTTGAGCATACGATATCAAGTCACGAAATTCCATCCATTCAATAGATGTAGGGATATGTCTGGCCATCAAACCTTGTCCCATCTCGTGAAAGCGCAGAACAATCTCATTATGGGCCAAACCTGCCAATTTTTCTTCATTTGAAAGTTCATCGAATGCTTTACGATACTGTTCCTTCAAGTATTTCTGTTCATTGAGCTGGGCTCGCTTGTTATCAAGAAAGGTAAGATAATTCACCTCTACACAGGTAATATCAGTAAAGGTATTGTTGAAGCAGGAAGCATTATATAGGAAATGGCTGGTCACCCTGTTTATATAACGCTCCTTTTTGATTCTCTTCTTAAGAAAATAAATCGAGATACCATGTATGGATATGACAGCCAGAGAGATGAGAGCAAGAATGATCATTCTCATCTGAGCTTGATCCTGTGCGCGTATACAGGCATCATGATTCAAGTCTGCCATAGGCTGAATCGCTTCTATCTCTTGACAACATACAATATGCATCAAGAGAAGAATCCAAACATAAATAACGCCTCGTTTTATAACCATACACCCACAATCGGATTTCAATTGTCTGTCTCAAATTGATTACAATGTACCAATAAGCTGATAAGCAGATATTTATACATTTTCATCATAAAGTATCATATAGAACGGTGGGTGTATATCTATATGATTGTAATATTTTGGTTAAAGTAATTTGACAGCAAAGTTAAGAATAATTATCGGATTATTAGCAATTTTTATAAATATTATTTTGATAGAATGTATTGTATACATATGATATTTCATAGTATTAATCTGATTTTGAATACGATACGATATAATAATTTTATGTATAGTATTTTCATTTGATTATATTCATAAAAATACATTTGTAAGTTTAGCATAATTTATGTACTTTTGCAAAATAATATAGATAATAATTACTAACAATGAGTGGATATCATCATCATCGGCATCATCGTAGAAAAGCATTAAAGAATCTAAAGTGGTTAATATCAGTACTCTTATGCACCGCATTTATTGCTTGCTGTGTGATATCCGTACCCGCTCGTGTCGTATGCCTTACATTAGCACTACTTGCGGGAATAATCGTTATCGCCATAAAATCGCCCAAAATGATCATTCCTGCCATTTTGATACTTCTAATTGGGGGATTTGCAACTTATTCCATCGGTATAAATGGCGCCAGCAGTCAACTCGTGGGCATAGGTAGCGAACCCATGATTGGAGGCAACCCCCTGAAGGAATATGGGATTACAGACAACGAGCTCTTCTATTGGGCAACTTTATACACAAGGTTCGCCCTCATCACGCTCCTCATCTGGATACTTTTAATTTGGAAGAAACTAATTCCAAACCGATAGAAAGAATTCATAAAAAGTCATAGGCGTGGCATGCCTGAATCATAAGCGTGACTAAGCCATACTTATGATTTTGCTTTGCCACGCTAATGGCAAAGCCTCGTCACTATACGCGATTTTTTATAATTTACCATTTTTACCACCTATCGGTGTGTTGTCAAATGTCAAATGTCAAATGTCCAAAATGAATTTACGGTATGACCACCTCGCTACACATAAGGGACACAACAAACGACAACATAGCCCCCTCCCCTGTCACTTCGCGATGACAAGGGTGGTGACAGAACGGGCGGGGAGGAAGGTGGAGGAGAGTTTCATATCGGGGAGGCGCTTGAGATTCTCACCTTCTACATCGGAGGTGCGATATGGGGTAGCCGTTTTGCCGAATCCTTTGAGTGATACTGTAGCATCTTCCTTACCATAATTGATGGCTACTACAGCGAGGGAGCCATCTTGATTGCGATAGGCGGAGAGCATCAGTCCATCGACCTCCATCCTACCCTCTACATCGAGACGGATGGCACCGGGACGCACGAAACGACTGAAATTGCCCATGGTCCACATGAGTTTGGAGTCGCGCACCATATTGCTCTGCACCGCTCCTCGACGCTGTTGGGGTATACCATTGGCACCACGACCACCTCCTGTACGCTCACCACGCACATACATACGGATAAGGCCATCCTTGTAGTTACCTCCCGCAGCGCGCCACCACTGCCATGACTGGGCTTGGGCCACAGTGAGGTCGTAGTGCATGACGCGCGCCACATAGAGTGCCTCCTCCATGGTGAAGTCGAAACCGCCACCACCGTGTATCTCCTCATCGTTGGACATGATACAGAGTTCGGTCTGCCAGAACACGGGTTTGTCCTTCAACTTATTGAACTCATCGGCAAGCACCTTGCGATAGCCATAGAGGCCTACCTTGTCGTAGCGACGGTTGCCGGGACGCAGTACGGGCGTGTTGGTCCAGTACGAATGACCTGCCATGATATGGGCCACATTGGGCAGATTGCCCACATAGGTATCCACCGAATCGGGATTCCAGAAGCATTGTATCTCATTGCCTCTCTGCCATCCTGCCTGATACTCCCCTATCATACAACGATAGTCGGACGACTCATTGATGAGGATCTGCGAAGTCAGTCCCCTGCGCACATACTCCTGACTGAATGCCTTGGCCAGACGCGCTATCTCACGGTTGGACGCGGGCGTTCCTTCCTGCTTGGGTCCCTGCCAGTTCCAGTGCCCATCGGGCTCATTGACGGGGCACACATAGTCGAAGTGTATGCCGTCCTCACGCTCTGCCGTCTCGATCATATCAGCCGAATAGCGAGCAAAGTCATCGTAGCAGTCCTCGCGCAGGTTGAGCGTACCGCCACGACCGGTGTTGGTGCCGAGTCCGTTGATGGTGAGATTGACTGGAGGCGAATTGAAGAAAGCGAGGAAGGTGGGCACACCTCTCTCCTTGGCCAAACGAAGGAAACGACGCTGACCAACCTGGTTGGAGAAATACTCGGTACGGGTGTCGCGATTGATCTTCGCATCCTCACCCTGCGTGGCACTGCCCGCTCCGGCATTGAAACGCCAGATGCTGAGCGCTATGCCCTTGGGATTGCCGTTGCTGTCGGTCTCGGAAGAGAAGAGCCAGTCGGCCACCTGGGTCTGCAATGAGTCCTCCCAGGTGCCTATCTGCCAGAAACTCCATGCATCGCTGGCACCAAACCCATCGATGGGCTGACATTCGCGAGTGGTGATCTTAAACTCCTGCAACTTCTCCTTCTTCTTGGCGCTCATAGGAGCGACACATGAGAAAGCAAGAAGAATGGTGGAAAATATGGTGGGTGAAAGTGACATATTTAAGTGAAAAGTGAAAATTATTAAAACTAGTGCTCGGCATCCCGAGAGTTGGCGCTTTCAGAGCGAAGCGAGGGAAAGAATGGCTGAATATAAATGAAACAAAGATAATTGATTGGACATGGGGAATTATTCAATCAAGCCACGACCACGGAGGAAGGCGGTGTTGTCGGGCTGACGACCTGCGAACTGCTCAAAGAGAACCATGGGTTCCTCGGTGCCACCACGCTCCAGGAAGGTCTGCTTGAACTTAGTAGCCAACTCCTTGTTCCACACATTTCCGCTGGCCTCAAAGATAGAGAAGGCATCCTTGTCGAGCACCTCTGCCCAAAGATAACCGTAGTAACCGGCACTGTAACCGCTCGAGAAGATATGGTTGAAGTAGGTAGAACGATAGCGATAACCGATCTGCGGGATGAGACCAATCTCATCGGCAATCTGCTTCTCAAAGGCATCGATGTCGAGACCCTCAACGCTCTCCAACTCGTGCCACTTCATATCGAGGATAGACGCAGCGCAGAGTTCGGTTGTCATAAAGCCTTGGTTGAACTTCAATGCGTTATTTATCTTATTTACAAGTTCTTCGGGTATAACTTCACCTTTCTCATTGATAGCATACTGTGCAAGCAACTCTGGCTGGAAGGCCCAGTTCTCATTGAATTGTGAGAAGACCTCCACGAAGTCGCGAGTGACACTGGTACCGCTCACGCTGGGATAGGTGCACTGGGTGAGCAGACCATGGAGCGCATGACCAAACTCATGGAACACGGTCTGCACCTCGTCGATGGTGAGATACTCCTCAAGGTTGCCCACATTGACAATGATAGGACGCACCATCTCGTTGTAATCATACTGGTCGCGCACATTGTTCATCCACGCACCGCCACGCTTACTGTCGCGAGGCAGATAGTCGGTGGTGAAGATACCCAGCAACTGACCGTCAGCATCTGTCACCTTGTAGGTGGTTACTACATCTGGATTGTAGGAAGGTACATCCTTGAGTTCCTCCATCTGAATGCCATAGAGCGTGTTGGCTGCAGTAAAGATACCCTTCACCACATTCTCCAACTTGAAATAGGGTTTGGTGAGCTCCTCGTCGAGGTCATACTTCTGCTTGCGAACCTTCTCCGCATAGTACCACCAGTCCCAAGCCTCAATCTTCGAACCTTCAGGCAGGAGACCAGCCTTGATGTCCTCGTCCATGATAAGTTGCATGTCGGCCAGTTCTACCTTGGCCTTCTCCACTGCAGCCTTCATGATGTCGCCCAGGAAAGCATCGACGGTGGCAGGGTCGTGAGCCATCTTGGGTTCGAGGATATACGAAGCAGGACAGTTGTAACCCATAATCTGTGCCTTCTCAATGCGCAGACCCATCACATCCTTGATGAGCTGGCTGTTATCGTTCTCATTGGCGTTGTGGCCACGCATGGTGTACATCTTGAGCATCTCCTCACGCTTGGCACGGTCGGCCGTGGTGGTCATGGCATTGGGATAGTCCGAAACGCTGATGCCGAACTTCTCCTTGAAGGCATTGCTCTCGGCCAGGATGTTGTTGCCAATCTTCTGAATCTTGCCAGCCATCTCCGTGTTGATCTCACGCAGACGAGCCTGCTTCTCCTCCGAAAGACCAATACCGCTACGCTCGAAATCCTCAAAATGCTTCTTCAGCACCATCTGCTGTTCGCGCGTGAGCTTACTCTGGTCGCCCTTGTAGAGCGTGGCGATGCGCTCATAGAGATCCTTGTTGAAGGACATGTTGTCGCTATGCTCCGTGGTGAGCGGAATGGCGAGCTCCATGACTGAATCGAGCGCTTCGGTCCTGTCCGTCTCGGTGATGTTGTAAAGCACGCCCGACACCTTGCGCAGTATGCTACCAGAGAATTCAAGAGGCACGATGGTGTTCTCGAAGGTTGGTGCCTCCTGGTTGCTGGTGATGGCGAGGATCTCACGCTGTTGCTGTTCGATACCGGCCTTGATAGCGGGGATGTAGTCATCGACGGTGATCTCACTGAAAGGAGGAATGCCATAAGGTGTGTCCCACTCCGTGAGGAAAGGATTCTCACGCGTCTCGGTGCAGGCTGAAAGCGCAGCTGCTGCGATCATAGTTGTAAAGAGCTTTTTCATTGTTTATTTATTTTTTAAGTTTTTTATTTTTAGGGCCTTGAGATGTATCGCAAGGAACGAGAGAAGGGAGGCTTGCAGAAAGGCAAGGGCGGAGAGACGGGAGGGCTTATTTGAGGTGAAGGTACTCGGCTATGCGGTCGAGCCAGTTGTAACTGCCTGTACCGGGAGATGCGGTACGCTGGAAGCAATGCTCGCGCAGGCAGAGGGTGTGGAGCTCACTCTGGATACCCATGCTGCGCATCTTCTCCCATACCTTGACCGAACCCATCGAGGCGTAGCCGTCAGCATCGCCGTGGAGGAAGAGCATGGGTGCCGTCTTGAGGTCGAAACTGAAGTCGGGCACGATGGTGGCACTGTCCTCGTTGCCACCTGTGGTGTTGTGACCATCTGCTCCGTCGGTCAGCACATAGGCAGGATAGATACCTATACCCCACTGCACATTGCACGGCAGACGATCGATGGCATCGATAGCCTCGTAGCTCTGATGCATGGAGGAGGTGACACCCATCAGTGTGAGATGGCCACCAGCCGAACTGCCCATGATGCCTATCTGGTTGGGGTCGAGCCCATGCTTGGAAGCCTCGCTACGCACCACACGGATGGCACGCTGGAGATCTTGCCAGGCAGAGGTATGCTTGGCCAGTCCACCCTCGGCAGAGGGGCGGGGTGTACGATAGCGCATGGTGACTACAGCCATACCCTTCTCATTGAGATAACGGCGTGCTGGCACCACCTCAAAGCCATCGGGCTTGTTGCCACTGTATGCACCACCCGAATAGATGATCTGTATGGCCTTGGTCTTCAGTTGTTTGGGCATATGCCACTCGAGGTAAGGCTCGCCCTGATTCTCCTGCACACAGGGCATCTTACCCTCGGGCCACACGGGAGTCTTCCAGGTTTCAGCTCGTGCATCATCGCTCGTGAAACGGGTCATCAGGTCCACCTCGGGCTGGAGAGGACCCATGAATCCCATCTGACGCATGAACTCTATGCCACGCTCCAGGCCGTAAGCGCCATGTCCCTTGTTGGGATAGAGATGCAGTTCGGCAGGCACCTTCATACGGCGCAACTGTCTATAAACGAGCGTGCTACCATTGGGCGAATAGACATCCTGACCACCATGGTGCAGACTCATGGGGCAGGTCTTGGCGTCGAACTTCAGCACCTTGGTGAGCTTCACATCGATGCCATAACCCTGACGCGTGACAGCCGTGCCTTGCTCTGCATCCGTGGTGATATAGGCCGGAGCATTGACAATGGCCCAGTTGATGTGACAGGGTACGGTGTCGAGCTGGTCAACGCTGGGATAAGCGGGAGTCAGCGAACTTGTGGCGAGCAACAGAGCCAGATGCGAACCGGCCGACATTGATATGACGCCTATCTTCTCGGGGTCATAACCACGCTTCTTCGCCTCACTGCGCACCATGCGAACGGCTCTCTGACCGTCCTCCCAAGCTGTCTGATAGATGGGCAGACCTACGGGACGGGGCGTACGATAAACGAAATTGACACACTGCACACCTTCCTTGGTCAGGGCCTCGCGCCACTGTTGGATGAGTCCCACATCACAGCAGTTCTGATACGATCCGCCCGAGATAAGTATCATGCAGGTACCATTGCGCACCTCCTTGGCAGGAGCGTCGAACCACTCCAGATAGGCCACACGATGCTTGTCGGCATTGAAACCGGGCTGACCTGCCTCGTCGGTCATCGCCGCTATCTGGTGACTCTGTGCATGGGGCATCTTGCCCTTGGGCCAAACAGTGACACGCTCAAACGACCAAACGGAGAGACTGGACAGCAAGCAGATGCATAGCACACAAAAACTGCAAAAGGAGAAATGAAGAGAATGTTGCTTCATGATATAGACTAATATAAGAATACAAATCCCGACCACCTTATTTATATATATAAAGGCAGACCGAACACTTTTCTTTGCAAAAATAACCATTCCTTTTTATATAATAATGTATTTCAGACCTTTTTCATCAAAATCAATGAATTTCTTTCTTAAAAAAGGTGCAAATCGTACAAGAAATAGAAAAGAATGAGTATATTTGCAATAAAATAAGTGAATAGTGAATAGTGAAAAACACCTAATACTTGAAATACTATAAGTAAGTTTGCGTGAGTAAGCGTGAGTAAGTTTGCGTGAGTAGGTTTGCGTGAACCATCTCGAGGAGAAGCCTCAAAATTGATAAACAAGCAATAAAAAAGTAATATACAAGTAATATACAAGCAATATACAACGATCATGAAACGCATTTTCCTTTCCATCATGCTCCTTGGCAGTATGCTCGGCGCTATGGCCCAGCAACCCAAGAGTTTCGACATCGACCTGTGGCAAAACGGACTACCCAACAGTAATGGTCTGGACAAGACACAGCCCTACAACGATGCCAACCGTAACTTCAAACCCAGCATCCGTGTGTATCTGCCCGAAGACTCGGTGAAGACGGACATGGCCGTACTGGTATGCCCCGGTGGTGGCTATCGTGTGCTGTCCAATGGCGCAGAGGGTCACGAGTGGGCAGAGCATCTCACCAAGCAAGGCATTGCCACCATAGTGCTCAGCTACCGTATGCCTATGGGTCACAGAGAGGTGCCCATGAGCGATGCCACCGAGGCTATGCGCGTCATCAGGGAGAATGCAGAGAAATGGGGTATCAGTCCCAAGAAAGTGGGCATCATGGGCAGTTCGGCTGGCGGACACCTGGCATCGACCATAGCCACACACAACGACGAGGCAACCCGACCCAACTTCCAGATACTCTTCTACCCCGTCATCTCGATGGACAAGGAAGTGACCCACATGGACTCGCACAACTGCTTTGTGGGCGAAGATGCAACCAAGGAACTGGAGGATCAGTTCAGCAATGCACTGCAAGTGACTCCCCAGACCCCTCCTGCCATCATGCTCCTGAGCGATGATGACCGACTCGTACCTCCCCGCAACTCTGCCGAGTACTACCTTGCCCTGAAGAAAGCAGGCGTGAAAGCCTCTATCCATGTATATCCTTCAGGAGGTCATGGCTGGGGATGTGGACGCCGATTCCGTTACCACAACGAGATGATGCAGGACCTCAAGATATGGATTCAGTCACTGAGGCTGTAGTCTTCAAAAGTAAATGATACAAAGAAGCCCTTGGACAACTCCAAGGGCTGAAATTTTGGCAATGATATACAAATAGGCACAAATACTGACAACTATAGGAGGGCATCAACCGATGCCCTCTTTTTTTAGACCACAATCTTCACCCCTCCCCCGAAAAAGAAAGCCCCGAGGGAAAGGTGTGTTGTCAAATGTCCAATGTCAAATGTCCAAAATAGCGAGAGCAGAGCATTGTCTTATACACGATAAGGTTTCCCCCTCACCTCACCGCCATCTCCTCATCCGTTCCCCCCCCGAATATTCCCCAGCCTCCTCAGCCGAGGACATCGCCTCCCGCGACCGCCTCTCCGCTGCCATCGAAGCCCTCATCGCCCATGGCGTCCAAGCCCACATGTCCACCTCCCAAGCCTCCAAAGCCCTCGCCAAGCGCAAGAGGTTCGAGCAACGCAATGGCATCCGAGGAGGACTCGGGGGGTAGGGGGAGAAGGATTGCCGTCTCCTTTCGAAACTTTACTCTCCCACAAAAGCAAGATTTCTGCCCTAAGGTGCTCATGGGTGGCCCTTTATAGGAGGCCACCCATGAGCACCTCGGAGCAGAAATCTATTTGGGGATATGTTCTTTGCCTGTGTGAAAGGTTGTAAATTCTGGGACTACGGGCAAACGGGCCGAACAGACTGACCGTAGATGCGATCGCAGTAGCTCAAGTTGTCAAAGTCCCAATCGAAGTAGAGGCCGTACGCGTCGAGCGAGCCGCTCGTGCTGAGCGAACTGGACCAGTAGTAGCCGTCGTAGCCCGCCCTGGTGAGCGAGCTGTCGTTGCGATAGCCGGCAGCAGGCAAGAAAATGGAGTTGCCATTCTTCTTGGAGGTTACCAGATAGCCGTTTTTTCCCCCCTGAGTGGTCCAAGTCCAGGTGCAGTTGTCGGTATCACGAAGCTCTTCACGCTCATACCAAGTGGGCATGCGCCAGTCACCACCCCATTTCACGTGAGCCACATCGTCCTCAGGATCGAGGGTGGTCTTGTTGTCTACCGTGCCGTAGGAAGACCTGGTGCAGTATTTTGTCATGGTAGTGCTTGTGCCATTGCACCACTTATAGGTACTCCAGCTGTAGGTGCTCTTGGTCTCAGTCTCTCCCCAGGCATAGTAGCCGCCATAGTCCTCGGGATTGTTGGCACCCACATTACAGGTGGCCCACTTGAGGCCTGAGGGGAGACCGAGGTCAACATAATCGTGGCCATTATAATCTGATGGCTTAGCAACCCTCACCTCGCAGGTAGCCACCACTCCACTACCATCCGCAGCAGAGCATGTGATGGTAGCCGTGCCATAACTCAGTGCCGTTATATTACCCGATTTGCTCACAACTACCACACCGGAATTGTTGCTCGCCCAAATGACTTCAGGATTGCTAGCCTTTTTGGGGGCAATGGTGGCTGTAAGGGTATGGAGCTCGTCAACATCAAGCTCAAGGGTGGTCTCTGAAAGAGTTATAGAGGTGACATTTATGGGTGTTTTGCAGATCTCTATGACTTTTGCGATGTCTGCAATGCAAATTTCACCATTTTCGTTGATATCGCCGTTTTCCAATGGAAGGGAGGTAACGCTCAAAATATGATTTTTGATTGCCTCTACATCCAGAAGATTAACCTTCTTGTCGTGGTTCGCGTCACCTCTGCTAAAAGTGGCCTCCATAAAGAAGAAATCTCTCCACTGTTCGGCTTCCTGATAGTCATCTATGCTTTCTGCGGGTACGTATAGCGTACACTCCCACTTGCTGATATCCTCAAGGGCTTGAGATCCACATACGGGCGGAGTGTCGGCGTTGCTGACAAGCTTGGTCACACCCACGCAGTCGGAGAAGGCCTCTTGGCCGATACTCTGTAGGCCAGAACCATAGGAGAAAGAGAGCAGGCTTGAGCATCCTGAGAAGGCCCATTTGCCGATTGTTGTCACTCCGTCCCCTATTCTTACATGTTGCAGGCCCGTACAGCCATAGAACTCATTGTCATATATAGTATCCTCCACATCTGTGATCCTGACACTCCTAAGTGAGAGATTTCGATAGAAGGGCGAATAGCCATAGCCTGAGCCCGTATTGTAGGTGATCTTACCACCAAGGTACACGCTGTCGAGAGAGCAAGCGGAAAAAAGAGCAGAACTGCCATTAGACCCCAAAGCCAGTGTCGCCGTTCGATCCTTGATACTAACGAGGCTCAACTTACTACAACCGGCGAATACATAATTGCCAATGCTTGTCACGTTCTGAGGAATGTTTATCTCAGGGAGACTTGAGCAACTTGAGAAGGCCCGAAGAGCTATCGTCTTCACTCCGGTACCTATCTCAATGGCTTTCAGTCCACAGTTCTGGAATGCGTATTGAGAGATGGTTGGTACCCCATTGCCTATCTTGGCATAGGTGAGTGACGTACAACCATCGAAGCAGTATTCACCTAGGCTAAGAACGGAGTCGGGTATGATCGTTTTCTCCAGCATCTTGCAACCTCTGAATGCATAGTTGCCAAGGCCAGTGACGGTCTGTCCCAACAACGCCACACGCAACTTACTACAGCCATCAAAGGCGGAGATGCCGACCTTTCCTGTATTGTTTATCTCTACACTATCTAGGTTGACACTGCTGTAGAAGGAATTGTCCTTGATATCCCCTTTATTGTTTATAAAGGCGTATTTCAGTCCTGCGCTGGTAAATGCACTTACATCAATGTAGCTGCCATTTTCTATATGGGCACTGGAAGCACCTATTTTTGCACTGAAAGCACCTTCGAAGGCATTAGCTCCAATGATGCCTGTGTTTTTGATATGGGCAGTCTGAAGGCCTGAGCACGCCTTAAAGGCATTGCTTCCGATATTGCCTTTATTTTCAATGAGGACGCTGGACTCTTCTGTTGCAACTTTGAAAGCATCTTGGAATGCAGATGTGCCGATATCGCCACTGTTCTTTATGGTAGCAGATTGCAAATTGGAGCAACCATAGAAGGCGTTGCTGCCCACTGCTCCACCATTCATCACCTCAAGTGTCTTCAATCCAGAACAATTCTTGAAAGCACTCTGCTGGATGTCGCTAGTAGACTCAATGTGTACGAAAGATGTATCTGATGCGTTCTTGAATGACTCTTCAAAAGCAGATTCACCAATGTACCCAGTATTGGAGATGAGAGCCTTTTGCAATCCGGAGCAACCGTAGAAAGCAGATGCTCCAATGTATCCTGCATTAGAAATGACTGCCTTTTGTAAGCCAGAACATCCATAGAAAGCAGTACTTCCGATGTAGCCTTTGTTTCGTATTTCAATGTTTTTGAGGCCAGTGCTGTTACGGAACGCTGCATTGCCAACCCATCCTTCATTTGCAACATACACAGACGAACTGTTTGCATCCACTTTAAATGCATTTTCAAAAGCTGACGTACCGATATTACCCTTGTTCAGTATAGTGGCTAGCTGTAAGCCAGAGCAGTCATAGAAAGCACTGTCGCCCACAACTCCACCATTCATTACCTCAAGTGTCCTAATACCAAAACAATTCTTGAAAGCATTCTGCCGGATATCGCTGGCACACTCAATATGCACGAAGGTTGTATCTGATGCGTTCTTGAATGAATTTTCAAAAGCAGATGCTCCAATTATCCAGCATTAGAAATGATGGCCTTTTGCAAGCCTGAGCAACCATAGAAGGCATTGTCGCCTACACTTCCACCATTCATTACCTCAAGTGTCCTAATACCAGAACAATTCTTGAAAGCACTCTGCTGGATATCGCTAGTACACTCAACATGCACGAAAGATGTATCTGAAGAATTCTTAAACGACCCTTCAAAGGCAGATTCACCAATGTATCCTGAGTTGAAGATGAGAGCTTTCTGCAAGCCAGAGCATCCATTAAAAGCCTCACCTTCGAGTTCGCCATTATTATTTATTGTGGCCAACTGTAAGCCAAAGCAGCCATAAAATGCATGATTGCCTACCTTGCCATCATTCTCAATATCTACAGTTCTAATTTTCCCGTTAAAGGCTAGAGAATATTCATTAATGTTCTTTACAGTAAGCTTTACATTCTTATATGTCACAGTGGGACCGATTTTGATATTCTCAGTGTCATCATAAGTACAGTCTATGACATCGCAAGTACGCTCGGTAGTGCTTACCAAGGCATATTTCACCCCATCAACTACAAACAATGAACTTAGCAGCGGGTATTTTTTTGTATTAGATAAATTTGTATACAGATCATTAGCTACGTAGTTCACGGTTCCTCTTGCATATTGATAACCAGTGGGAGGGGTATTCGTCAACCATATAGTCTTGGTGGGCCTAAAGGTGAAAGCCGAACTTGAAATACTAACTACACCTGTACCCACGGTTAGTGATTTCAAGTTGCAATCCTTGAATGCATTTTGTCCTATGCTTGTCACGCTATTGGGGATAATAATGGAGGTCGCCCACGGCCTGCAAAAAACTGCCACTTTGTTTTTTATTAGAAGCCCGTCCGTTTGCTCTGCATCGTATGTGGTAAGACCATAACTCTCCAAATTGAAAGCAGTATCATTATTTACATTCACGGCAATACAATAGCAACCATAAAAGGCCTCAGTTCCTATGCTAGTCACACTCTTGGGGAGGGTAATGGAGGTCAGGGAGGAGCATCCATAAAAAGCCTCAGTTCCTATGCTAGTCACACTCTCAGGGAGGATAATGGAGGCCAGGGAGGAGCAACCTTTGAAAGCTTTCTCTCCTATGCTCGTCACACTACCAACGATTGTGATAGAAGCTAGGGAAGAGCAATTATAGTTTTTGTATAATACTGATGCACAGCATATTGTGTCTTAAATGGTAGAAAAGTGGAATTGAATAACATCCTCTATTCTTAAGAACCATGCAATTTAACGTTTTTAACTTTATTTTACATAATTTGTCCCTATATAATAAA
>JAZQQX010000042.1:0-2790 GCA_045629325.1 Bacteroidaceae bacterium
GCAGACCGAAGGTGTACTCAGGAAAGAGCAGGGCCTTCATCTTCGCCTCGTTGAAGTCGCATACATAGCGGAGCTTGACAGCCACTTCGAAGAGCGTGTTGTTGCGCATACCCTCAGGCACATCGGGATAGGTGTCGCAGAGAAGCTGGCAGAGGGCGGGGATGATCTTCTCGTAGGGGAGAGTACCTACAGACTCTACAGCCCTTCCCCCTTGCCCCTCCCCCATAGGGAGGGGAGTATTTTCAGTTTGATTACTGGAAGTGTCAGCATCACCGGAGGGTATTATTCGCTCCACGCTCATCGCTCCACGCTCAACGCCACCCCAGGGGGTGGGGTCGTAGGCATCGTTCTTGAACAGTTCTTCGCTCAAGAACAGCAGATCGTCCTTGCTTCCAGTGGTGGTGAAGAACACACGGGTGATGTCCTTCGCACCCTCATCGTACTGAACACCAAGCAGATTGCTTGCCCACTTGAGGTTGGCCTCCTGACTCTTCAGGGGCGTATCGCACTTGGGGAAGGCACCACGCTTGAACACGAGGTGGTAGCCCTTCGTGGCGCTACGCTCCAGCATCAGCAGACCCAGTTCATCCTTCTTCGAGAGGACAAGGTCGGGCACGCTGGCCATCTTCTCCTCATAGTCGGGATCTTCGGGATGAAAGTCGATGTCCATGCCCAGCGTGGGCGACATCGTCTTCGCTCCCTTCAGCTTGCCATCCTCCCCCGGGATACAGCTGTAGTTGAACTGCAGAAGCTTCTTCTTGGCCTCGGCATCACCAGAGCGAGCCTTGCCAACGAGGTCCTTCTGCCGACCTCCGTCTCTCAACGCCAGGTACTCCTGGGGAGAGAAGACGGGGCGAGCAATCTTCGCCCCATCCTGATAGAAAATAAGGTAACAACTCATTTTGTGTACTGTGTTGGTTAATGACTATGCAACATGCTTGTTGCTTTTCTTACTCTTTTTGGTGACCTTCTCGGGACTTTTTGCCTTGGCGAGTGTGCTGACGCGTGCGATCACACCGCCGAAGTCAACATCGAGGCGAGTTACCAGCTGTGACAGCGCATCCTCGTTTTGAGGAATGTCGATGCGGAAAGTGCCACGAAGCTTGCCTTCCTTGTCGATGCGAAGGCTCACATGCTTGCCCTTCCACCACAGGGGATTCTTGCTTGAACGCACCTTGGCGCAGTCCTCAACAAATGAGGCGATGCCGTTGTCGTGGTTGATACTCAAGAGGCCTCGCATGCTCTGGATGCCCTCTTCGTGAATCTCGTTGCCCTGCTGAACTACACGCAGGTCAACATTCTCATAATCTACTCTTGTCATAATAGTGCTTGTGTTTTTAGTAATTGCCCCTTCCCTCCCGAACTGAATCGGGAGATGAAAAAGGCAATTTGTTAGTTTGTTAGTTAGTTAGATTGTTAGTTACTTGTGGCTCATACAGCATAGGCTGGCACTCCGGGCTGGGGCAGGTTGCTTACGGCCACGATCTCTCTCACATAGAAGCGGTTCTCAACGAACTTGTTGAAGTTGATGACGGTAGCGAACTCGAGGTCTACGATGACCTTGCTACCTACCGCAATGGCCTGTCTGCGGAAACTCTCTACCTGCTGGGTGCCGAGCGACACGAGCAGACGGCCTTTCTTCTCCCCGTCGGGGAACTCGATGACGATGGTTTGATACTTGTACTCGTTACCGGTACTCTGGCTGGTACCCTCCTTGGCAGGGTTGACCACCTTGACGATTGCTTCGATTTTCATTTTCGCGTGTTGTGTTGATTGGTTAATAACTGAAGAATAAGTTTTTAATGGTTTTTTTGGAGTTTTCAACGAAAAAAACTAATTTTGCCACAGAAAGGTATTTTTGTGTCTATGAGACGAGAAGAAACGATAAAGAAAATCAGCACAGCTCTGCAAGGACTGCAAACGCAGATGCAGGTGTGGATCTACGGTAGCGAGGCCCGTGGAGAAGCCCGTGCTGACAGTGATATTGACCTTCTCGTGCTCTTGGACAAACCGCGCGTGAGCCTTTCGGACAGAATTGCCATTCGTGCCGTTCTTGACAATATAGAAATAGAAGACGATGTACAGATAAATCCCTATGTACAGACCCTTGAGATATGGAACAAACACGATAACCTGTTCCGTACAAATGTTCTTCACGACAGAGTGGCCATATGATCAACGAGCAAATTGAACATAAACTTCGTACTGTCGACGAGTTGCTACAAGTTGCAGAGATGAATGCCAGGTATGGTTTTTGGAACAGTGCTGTTAATCGTCTATATTATGCATGTTTCCATTCTGTTTCAGCTCTACTTATTAGCATGGGTCATACCGAAGTCAAGTCGCATGCCGGTGTCAAGACACTCTTCTCAAAATGTGTGGTACGCGAGGGACTGATGGACAAGCAGTGGTCATATTTCTATTCCAGTATGTTTGATTCGCGTTCGGATGCCGATTATGATGATTTTCAGGATTATGACCGCGAATCTGTAGAAGAGATGTTGCCCAAGACAAAAGAATTCGTCACTTTGGTCAGAGGCCTTATAAAGCCTTGATGCTTAAGTAAAGTGGGGGGTGACCGGCCCTCCCCCCCCTGATTCACTTTTGCTGTTAGTAACTCTGCTTCTCTACACTGCCACAGAACATAAAGTTCAGGACATAACTGAAGATTCGGATACGAAAACTGATGTTCATTTTGTTTCCTCCTTTCCTTTTTTAGTGATGTGGCATTCAGGCCACCATCTTGTTAAACAATCCGTGAATGAACTCTTTGCCTCGCTCGGTCCAGAC